>ONPU01000023.1 GCA_900319795.1 uncultured Eubacteriales bacterium
TGGCGGGTCAGTAATAATCCAACTTTACTTGAGGTATTTTTCTTGGTCAAGGTCGATTCCCTTTACTGCTTAAAGTATACAGGAAGCTACTGTCTGGTTTGCCGCAAAAAAAACGCCGGGGTCTGCGCCCCCGGCGCCCCCGGCGTTTTTTTAAACCTTACTTCCCTTATTTCACCTTAACAGAAGTAATATGCGGATTCGGTCCCTCATACCAATACAGGAAGCCTTCCAGATCGACCGTGTCGCCGACCTTCAGTTCCTTGACTGCCTTGTAAACGTCGCTGTCCTTGTCGCACAGATAGGACTCGACTACGAAAGAGTAGGTTGCTCCATCCTTGGAGACGCTGAAGTACAGGTCATCGCCTTCCTGGCCGGAGCCGTCCCAGTTGTACATATAAGCCGCGTCGGTATCTTTACTTGCCTTCTCAACAGTCATGCCGGTGAATGAGACTTTCTGGTTGATCTTCTCAGCCAGTTCCTCGTCTTTTCCCAGGCGATCCGTCACGTCGACCGGCTCCGCGATGTATGTGCCTTCCTCGATTTCGAAAGTGGACTTGTCATCATCCGCGACGATTTCGTATTCGCCGGCCCACTCAGCCTTGTATCCGGTCGCTTTAATCTTGGTTCCGGGGACAAGCTTCTCATAATCTTCAGCGCTGCACGGATAGTTGTACAGGAAATAACCGCCGTCGTGATCCTGCGCATAGATCGTTGCCGTAGAGGTTCCTACTTCCTCATTGTTCTCATAAAATGCCTGCTTTGCCTGCACATAAGCCTCGATCGTTACCAGGTCATCCACCTCGGCTTCCAGGTATTCGGCATAAGTCATAACGCCTTCGCCCTTCACTTCCGGCTCCGCCTCTGTCTTGGTCGCGTCGGCCGCATCAGCCTCGACGGCCACATCAGCCGCTCCAGCCTCACCAGCCGCATCAGCCTCGGCAGCCCATACAGGAACAGCCGCAGTAAGTACCATCGCCAGAATTAATGCAATAGCTTTTTTCATAGTCTTCCTCCTTTTCTTTGTAAAATGTATGATGAGCAGGTCATAATACCCATAAAATAACTATAATTCAAATGCCATTTTTCGACAATATCCTCTTTGCGTCTCCCTTACTTCCCACGTCTGCGCAGCTAACCACGCCTACGCATCTAACCGCGCCTGCGCATCTAACCCCGCTTGCGCAGCCAGCCGCCCAGCAAATACAGCCCGATCAGCACCCATGCAATACCGAGCGACCCAAGCAAAACGGAAGCCGTACGCGGAAGCGGACCGAGTTCCCGCTTTCCGCCTTCCCCGGTTTCAAGCTGATCCAGGCGGTAAAGCTGCTGCGTGTCCGCAAACAGCTGATCCAGGTAGGCGTCATCAATGGTCTTCTTCCGGCGCGCGCCCTTGCTGACGTCCTCGACGAGATGACCGGCCGCATCGCGCAGGGAGGCGGACCCGTTGAACACCGGCGTGACAAATGTATCCTCCGTATGGTCAAGAATCAGCTGGGAAGCATCAATCTTCACCTGATAGTGTTCATTATTGTCCTGTCCGGCCGCGGCAAGGTACGATTGATAATCACTGCTCTCCCGGGCCTTTGATGTGACCGGCACATACCCTTCTGTCTGGGAGTAGGCATTTTGCACATCATTTGTCATAAGATACTGGGCAAACATCCAGCTGGCCAGAACCTCCTGCGGATCGTCCTTGTTGAACACGCAGACAGACGGTCCCTGGGAAATCATCCGGATATGCTCCGGATCCGCCTGCGGCACCGGCCGAACCGCTACCTCAAACTGAACCAGCTTGTCCGGGCTGATGTCCACCAGCGGCGCGTCCGACCCCATCCAGGTAGAGCCCGCCGTGGAGTCAACCGCGAACAGGCACTGGCCCGCATTCAGGAAGTTCGCCGGATAACTGGAGATTTTGAATGTGGAAAATGACTTCGTCGCCGCATGCTCCCCGATGGTCTGAAGGAGCTGCTTCGTGGTGTCATTGAACATCAGAATCTGCCCGTCATCGGTGGAGTATTCCCCTCCGTACTGGTCCAGCATCTGGATCAGCATATTGTCGGTAGACTTGTACAGGAACGGGATCATGACCTTCTGTCCGTTGACCTTGAAGTTCCCGTCGGCATCCTTCTCCATGGCCTTCTCGGACACTTCCCACACGAAATCCCAGGTCAGGACATCCGGAACCTCATAGCCCAGTTTTTCCACATAAGATTTGTTGATGTAGCAGGCCTCCGTGGAACGCATGAACGGAAGCGCATACAGCACGCCATCGATCCGCCCCTCCTCCAGAAACTTCTCGATCACCTCATCCTTCGCAGGCGAATCGAACTTCAGCTCGCTGCCGCCCAGACCGTATTTTTCGTCTGCCACCAGCTCGTCCAGCGGCGTAACAACATTCGCGCCCGTCTTGTATGTCGCGATATGGTCCGGATAGGTGATGCAGACATTCGGGGTGGTTCCTGTGGAAATGTTCGTGATGACATCATTATAAATATCCCCGTAATTGGTATACAGCTTGATGCCAACCTTGATATTCGGATACAGTTCCTCAAAACCTTTTATGGCATTATTGTAAATGTTCACCTGCGTCTTGTTCGTATCATTCTTGGCCCAAAATGTAATCTCAATCTTCTTCGCCTCGTCAAAGCTCTCCGGCACAGCAAATCCGACCCGTCCGACCTTCCCGTGGCACCCGCCAAGAAGCAAAGTACAGGCGCTAATGAGGAGAACCGCGCCAAGCAAACGCATTTTTCGTCTCATCCCTTTGTCCCTCCTCTCAGAACGCCGGCCATGATCTTGTTCCTGAAAATGAGGAACAGGACGATGAGCGGAGCGGAAATCACCACAACCGCGGCCATCATGGCGGGCACATTTTCACGCCCGAAGCCGTTCTGGCGGATCTCCTGAATGCCGTTGGATACCAGATAATAAGCCTGTTCATCCGTGATGAGACGCGGCCACACATAGCTGTTCCAGCACTCGATCACCTTCAGAATAATGATGGTGATGACCGTAGGCCGGCAGATCGGCACGAGTACTTTGAGAAGATATTTCAGGTCGCTGGTTCCGTCCACTTTGGCAGCCAGGTACAGGCTGTCGGGTACCATTTCAAAATTCTCCTTTAAAAGGTACACGTAAAATACAGACATGATGGACGGCAGAATCAATCCGGGAAATGAATTCCGCATCCCGGCATTCGTAATAGTGACAAAGTTCGTAATGATCACCAGTTCATTTGGCAGCATCATCAGCGAAAGGAACAGCGTGAATACAATGTTCTTCCCGCGGAACTTCAGCCGCGCGAAAGCAAATGCCGCAAGCACCGCGACCACCACCATCACCGCAGTGGTGATAACCGTGAAAATCAGTGTATTCAGGAAATAGCGCGCCAGCGGCACCTGCGTAAACGCGTCCACATAATTCTGCAGCGTCGGAGTGAGCGTGTAGAACTGCGGGATGTACTCCGAATTATATGCGCTGTAGCTCTTCAGGGATGTCAGGACCATCCAATAGAACGGAAACAGCACGATCACCGCCCACAGGATGAGGAACACATATGTGAGACTCTTTTTCATTCTACTCTTATTCATCCGCTCTCCCTCCTCAATAATAGACGTGGCTGCGGCTGACCAGGAGATTGATGACCGTGATCGTCAGGATCACCACAAAGAGCAGGATCGCTGCCGCTGATGCATAGGACGGGTATCCGCCGGAGTTCCCGTACAGCATATCGTAAATGTACCCGACGATGGTGTTCATCCCCGCTTCATTCAGGTCGGTCCCGAACAGCGCGACCGCGTCCGAATACTCTTTGAACGCGCCGATAAAGCCGGTGATGATCAGGTAAAACACTGTCGGGGAAATCATGGGAAGCGTAATTCTGGTAAAAATGCGCCACGGACTGGTCCCGTCCACCTTGGCCGCATTGTAATAGTTCTGGTCCACAGATGCCAGCGCCGAGGTGAGAATGAGAATCTTAAATGGCATGACGATCCAAATGACGTAGAAGCACAGCACGAACATTTTCGCCCAGTACGGGCCCTCGATAAAGTCGATCGACGGACCGTGGAAGAAATGCAGCAGCAGGTTCACCATGCCCTCGGTGTAGGCCGTCTTCTTGAACAGGATCATGAAGACCAGGCCGACTGCCAGTGTATTTGTCACATATGGAAGGAAATAAATCGTCTGAAACAGGTTCTTCAGCGCCTTGATGGAGCTCAATGCAAATGCAATCAGAAGCGAAAGCCCCGTGGAAATGGGCACCGTAATCACCACCATCAGGAACGTGTTCCGAACCGCCTGCAAAAAGTACGTATCACGAAGAATATACCGGAAGTTGTAAATGCCATAGCCGTAAGATGTCTGGGAAGCGGAGTTGTACCCTTCCTCTATAGAATAGATCATTACATCGATCAGCGGATAGATCATGAACACGGCCAGTAAGATTCCGGCCGGAAGCAGATACAGCCATGCTTTTCTGTTATTTTCTTCCATACAGCCGTTCCTCCGTATTCTTATCAAATACAAACAGCTTGCTTGGTCTTACGCGCATTCTGACCTCAGCTTTCGTCGCATCCACGCCGCTCTGTGCATCGATGATGCTGCGAACTGTATCCCCCTGGAAATCGGGATGCGTGGAAACGACCGTAATGTCGCGCCCCATGACCTCAATCCCTTTAAGGCCGAGGACCAGCGGACCTTCCGGGTCCGGAAGGAAGCCCTCCGGGCGGATGCCCACCCAGACATCACAGTCGCCGGCAGAACCCATTTCCTGCGCATCCTCAGGCTCGAAGTCGGGCTTTTCGTCGTCGAGTTCGGCTACCGGAAATACTGCATTTTCCCCAATATACACCTGGCCGTCCTTGATGCGGCCGGCGAACACATTGATGGGCGGTGTCCCCAGGAACTTCGCGACAAATAAGTTATGCGGATCATCATAGACCGACTGCGGACTGCCGATCTGCTGCATCACGCCGTCCTTCATGACCACGATGAAATCGGAGATGGACATCGCCTCCTCCTGGTCGTGCGTAACAAAAATGGTTGTCAGTCCGGTCTCGCGCTGGATGCGGCGGATCTCCACACGGGTCTGCAGGCGCAGGCGCGCGTCCAGGTTGGAAAGAGGTTCGTCCATCAGGAGTACGCGCGGCATTTTGACCAGTGCGCGCGCGATCGCGACTCTCTGCTGCTGCCCGCCGGACAGCTCCTTCGGACGCCGGTTCATCAGGGCATCGATCTGCACCAGTTTCCCAGCCTCGAGCGCTCTCCGCTTCATCTCTTCCTTGCTCATGCGCTTGTCGCCCTTCAGATTGCCAAGCGGGAACATGATATTCTGCTCCACGGTCATGTGCGGATAGAGCGCATAGTTCTGAAAGACCAGCCCGACCCCGCGCTCTTCCGGCGGAATATCGGTCACGTCCTCCTCGTCAAAGAAGATCCTGCCCGAGGTCGGCTTCTCAAGACCGCTGATCATGAGTAGCGTCGTGCTCTTTCCGCAGCCGCTCGGCCCGAGCAGACCGACAAGCTTGCCGCTCGGTATCACAAAATCAAACCGGTCCACCGCCGTTACGCCGGCATCGTTCCGGGTCCGTCCCGGAAAGCGTTTTGTCAATTCCTTCAATGTGATCTTCATAGCGCTGCCTCTCTGTTATTGTTGATTCATTTAAGGCTCCATATTTATTCTAGACTAATTATAGCCAGAGGACAAGACAGTAGGGACAGTCCCCGGTGTCTGGCCAGACACCGGGGACTGTCCCTACTGTCTTATCCTCATAAAAACGCCGGGGCCTGAGCCCAATGTCATTAAGTTATGATGATATTGGTTACAAGGTCTCTATGAAAAGCAAAGGAGAGATCACAGCAGACAACTGTGGTCTCTCTTTTTTTCTGT
>ONPU01000006.1 GCA_900319795.1 uncultured Eubacteriales bacterium
CTTAGCTCATGGGAACCGTGGCCGAATATAACGTTTGCGCCGGCATCAATACAGGCGTGACAAAACTCGACGATAAACGGTGCCGGTTTGTCGGCACTTTCGCTCATCTGATGGGAATGGAAACTGACCACCACACAGTCCGCCTGGAGAGTTGCTTCCTGAATGGCGTTTTTTACTCTCTCCATGTCGGCTGGATGCGGGTGATTAACCCTGCGGTTGCACCCGCCTTTTACAAACTTTATTTCCCGTAGGAAGAGCTCTTCGCTTTGCTCAGACGCTGGTGAAACCTCACTGGCTTTTCTATAGCCGTAGGCAATCGCCCATTTGTAGCCATCGTTCATGCCTGTCTCTTCAGCAACTTTGCTCAAGGTATGAAAGTTTTCTTCCGTCACCTCATAATATTCAATTCTTCTGAGCGGGTTAATGCCCGGTCGCCCAGGCACAATGCCGCCTTGAGGACCGGCTGCGTCCGTATCATGGTATGAACTGGTTACACCAATAAAGGCAACCCTTCCTTCCCGACATTCCACATATTTAGGCAAAGCCGCCTCGGCCAGATTTCTGCCTGCCCCTACGTAGGTCATTCCCGCATCCTTCAGGTGGCGGATGGTGGCTTCCAGTCCTTTTTGACAATAATCAAGAGCATGGTTGTTGGCTATGCTCAGCACATTAAAGCCCTGCTGCTTTAAGTCGTCAAGGACGGCGGGATTGGCCATCGAATACGCACCGCCGGGGAATGCCGACGGATAGCCCTCATTGTCATGGACTGTCGTTTCAAGATTGCCGAAACAGGCATCATGGCAATCTAACAAGTGCTTTATCTCGTCATAGCCGCAGTAGCCTTTTGAGGGCAGTCGCTTTGCTACAATGATGTCTCCGACTCCAAGAATATTCATTTCAGACATGATGCCCCCTATTTAATGTTTTCGAATCTTGAAGGGTATTTGCCTTGCCACCAATACTCTTTGGTAGGATGGTAGCCGATGAGTTGTTCAAACTCCTCACGCATTCCTCTGTGATGAATCAGCTGGGAACTGCTGATTCCGGCATTTTCATTGCCCTCCATCACAATCCACTCTCCGTCCTTGTCATAGACAAAATCCCAGCCGATGTAGCGCAGGGTGGGCAGACGCTCGGACATCTCGATGGCTTTCTGGCAGAGTTTACCCCATCGGGGAATCTTGATACCCTTAATCGTGAAATGGGTGTCTGGATGCACATCAGTAGTCTTACCTAACTTATCAAAACCAGTAGTTTCCACCACGCCTGTACCCGCATTGATGCCTGCAACAATGCTACCGGTTGCTGCTGCACTGATAAAATTTCCACCCACACCGATGCGGACGTAAGGATACCATAGACGGATGTCGCCATCTCCCAGATTGATGGTGAGCATCCGCACACTGTTGACACTGGCAGGATGAAGCATAGCCATTTCCTCGCCTTGTTCAATCAGTTCCTCCAACAGCACGCCCTTTTCGGTGCCACAGTTCCAATGGCTGTTGACCTCCTTTATTTCTGCAAACAGCTGGTTGAAGAGCGTGTGGAGATTTGCATTTCCAACCTCCACTTTGCGGACTCCCAACGATAGGCCGAGACCGACGGGCTTGACGACGAACGTGGGGTGACGCTGGCAGAAGGCCTCGAAAGCAGGGAAGTCCTGCTCGCTTTCGAGCAGCAGCACCTCGCGCCGGTAGGCATCCTTCAGCAGCTGGTAGGCATGCCACTTGTTGCTCAGCAGGTGCATGTCCTCCTTCTTGTTCAGATGGTATATGTAGTCGAAGCGTCCTCGGAAGGTGATGTACTGGCGCTTCTTTTCGTCGGTAGCTCCTAACTGCTCGTGGGAGAACTCTTCGGGTGTATCGATACCATATTGCCAGTAGTCGTAAGTAGCAATGGCAAAGATGTCCTCTATGCTCCTGCCGCCCGCTATGTCGGGTCTGGTTTTGGCACGTACCTCCAACTTCTTCTTAATGTCTTGGATGATCCACGGATTGTAGATTTCGGGATAAGCCTCTACAATCTCACGACCTGTGCGAATCTGATAGGCCTCGTCTTCACTTGCGTATAGTCTCATATATTTTCACCTATTTGATATTGAATGATTACAAAAACGTTTTCTGTTTCAGCGATTCTGCCATTTGATCATAAGAAATGATAACGATTCAGAATGTCGTGAAGCTCGTCGCGTGAGCAGAACATCATCAGGTCGATGATGCTCAAGTCGGGAACGAACTCGCCACCAAATTGTTTGTAGCGGATGTCCTCGTTGCGCCGCAGGAACTGGAGGTTGATGCCCATCTCGCGGAAAGCATCCTTGTCGTAATAGCCCATCCCCTTTTAATCTGTTTATGATTTTCAAGTAGTCCTGAGACGACTTCCCTTTATAAAGCTCAGGGTGCCGTGAAACAATTTCCTTTCCCATTGCAATCTGCGTTTTCAAATCATCTGTTTTCTGAAGCATCATTATTTTTACTCCTTTTTATTTCTGTTAATGTACGGAATGCCGTAAATATAATAGAGCTTAATGCTCTGCGCCCCGATTCGTTCCAGATAAAGCAAAAGAAAATTGAAAAAACGATTTCTGCCGATTATTCATAGCAACTCACCGCTTTCGCAAAAAGCAGGCACGTTCTTAATAACCCGTATTGTTTATGGAATAATCTCAAATATTTTTTATTTGAGACTATATCGCGATACTTTTTTTGTTTGAACAAAATATCTGCCTCCTTTGCCCTTATCACCTCTTGAAAAATGTCTGTACACACTCATTGTTTTATTTAGAAAGCGCACCTTCCCGGATAATGTCAGATAAATAGCTCTTGAATAATCACCAAACCATCTGTTTATTATCTCATTAGGAATTAGAAAAGCTCTTTTTTTGCCAGAAGAGAAGAGGTATGAAAGGCACTGCCGCCTCTCCAAATCACATCTTCCAGGGTTATGTCTCTTGATCTCCCCTTTTTATACATCAGTGTTGATTTGTTATCTCTGCAATTATATCTCAGAGTATTGTGAACACAGGCAACATAATCCTCGTGATTTTTCATGAAATCAACCTGTTCTTGAAGCTTATCAGGAGCGCACCAATAATCATCCCCCTCACATAAGGCAAAATACTCTCCCTCTAATAACGGTTGAATATAGTTGCGCATAATTCCGATACCCGCTTGATACTGATTCTCTTCCTGTAAAATGGGGACAAATAATTCGGGATACTTCTCGGCATACTCACGAATAATCGCCTGCGTATTATCAGTCGATGCGTCGTCGTGAATGACTATTTTGTATTGAAAATCAGTCTTCTGTGACAAAAACCCATCAAGAGCATTTCTTATATATTTTTCATGATTGTACGCTATACATACTACAGTAACCAACGCACCACTCATTTTTCTCCTCCATATATGTTCGCAACGGTCGCACTAAATATAACGCGCATCTTCACTACTATACGAAGTAGCGCACATCAACGTGAATACGACGGGATAGAAAACCCCCATACATTCACCTTTAATTTCAAATACAATGAAAGCTATAAAACCCATAATTGCAAGCATACCGTATTCTGATTCTTTTCTGATTTTCGGAATTGTTTTTAACGTAGCCACAATGAGAAAAACAACAAACAAGAACCCGATCAATCCATAATAAAGAATCGCACGCATGTAACCAAGGTCAGTAGACATATAGTATCTACCGTTTTCGCTCATATACAAGCCGTCTCCAAACAGCAAAGTTGGGATGCTTGGAACAAACGTCATTCGCCTCATAATGTTCAGCGATGTTGCGTTGAATCCCCTGCCGTTTAACATGTTGGTGAACACTTCCAGCTGCCATGCCAGACTTGCGTTATCTCCTTCAAATTGGCCTATAAGCTGTATCGCAATAAGAGCAGCAAAAACACCCAACAGAACAAACTTGAGAAATGTTGTGATACGGCCCAGCTTCGTTAAAACCATAATCACAAATAGAACGAGGAAAATAATCGAGAGCAGAAGGCTCGTCCTGGAGTACAAGAATTCTCCGAAGATCGTCAATAGATATAGAACCCATATTCCCAACCTGATTCTGGTTTTTTCTCGTAAGCTCTTAAACGCAAAGAACAAAACGAACAGATTTGCGAGCGCACACTTTATTCCGGAATTGTATACGGACAGTCCGGCAAAGCCGATTCTGGTTCTGTATTTTTCTACTTGTATTACACTACGCGCATAATCTGACATACTTACGGTCTTTATGATGAATTCTCTGTATGGCGGAAAAACTATGGCAATAATCGAAGAGAAAACATATAGTACCATCGCATAAACAAATATGCGCATAAACTTTTCAGACAGGTCGTTTTCACCCTCTGTCTTGTAAATACGAACACAGATTGCAAGGCAATATAGTACTGCTGTGACGATTGTGATATATTCTCCAAAATATGAAAAATCCCTTGTTCCATGAAGAAGAGGGGTTAGAAGAATCATGATTCCCCACGTCAAAAACAGCAAGAGGACTATTTTCTTTTTGTAATAACGAAGAACCATTCTGTTGAGGATCTCCGAGACGATTCTTGCATTCAGCACAAGATATACGCCAACCAAAGACCACAAGAGCAGCTTCTGTACTGTTTCATACATATTAAAGTAAAAAACATTCATTAAATACGCAGTTATCAGCACAGTGGTTATTCGCCGAGGGTTAATTCGAATTACCATAAGCGCATCCTTTAGATGTTCGCAAAGCGGAGTAGGAAAATTCTCAAATCACTTATATTCAATCATCGAAATCTTCTGATAAAAAACCGGTCTATTGATATTTGAACTAAAAGACTTCTCGTACTTTATTAAAGCGTTATTTCTGATCTCATTCCTTTTTCCTTTCTCAAAACTCAGGAAAAGCTCTATGGCATTTTTTACTTCTTCCGGTGATGGATCAAGCGAAAGAAGAAAACCCACATGACTATCACAAACCTCAGAGTTTCCCCCTACATCAGTCGCAATGATTGGTATTCCATAGGACAATGCTTCAACCAATGATACAGGAATCCCTTCTGTCGTACTCAGATTCATTGCAAGATCAATCGCATGGTTTGCGTAGAATGCGTGTACCTCTGAATTGGGCAATGAACCCAGCCAGGACACGGTAATATTCGATGGCAGGTATTTCGACATTTCACGCAAATCATTGAATAGAACGCCATCGCCGATATGGGTCCAATGTATGTTTGTTTCATTAATCAGGGAAAGCGCCCTTATCAACAAATCAAGCCTTTTTAATTCTATACATCTGCTGCATGTAACAATATGATATGGATTGCCATCTGATGGAGATGAAACAGTCTGATTTTCCTTTACCGTTCCAAGATAATCTACATGACAGTTATCTACTCTCCATTTCCACTTGTCAGCGTGATTTTTCAAATACTCGTTCATTCGATTTTTGCTGATGAATGAAATATAATCCAGCCGCTCATGGCAGAACTCCTTGCATGAGTAGTCGATCTGTTGATTTCGGGAATCATCTATTTCAAAAGCGTGGGCCAGAGAAACGAGGGTCGCTTCTTTGTAAGTATCTTTTAGCAAACTGACAGCATAGGCCGTTGCAAATAACCAAAAGGACACGATCACCCATCTATTTCCCTGGTCGTCTATATACTTCCTGCATAATCTGTTCAGAACAGATTTGCACCGCATGAAGTACATCATGTTCTTGAGATAATCAACAGTCACAACCCTATTTACTGCCGCACGATATACGTCCTTCATAATCCTGCAATCTAACTGAACGAAGGATTCCGCCAGTTCCTTCGGTCCCCGGAAGGGTATAAACGGTTCATATATCACATTTGCGTATTGATCACAGACTGCCTGCAATTCACGGTCTTGCGGGGCAATTAGAACGACCTTCTCGTATTCCTGGGACGCAAATTGAATCTCATTGAACATAAAAGCGTGTATATTATGGCTAAAGAGAATGATCCGATCCCTCATGGCAATTACTCCAGAATATTTGACAAGTACATTTTCGCAACCTGACTGTCTGAATACTGAGTTGCGGTTGCTGCTGCCTTTTCTGAAATCTGTTTCTTCTCAGCATCTGTCATCCGTAGTATTTTTGAAATAATGCTCGCCAGCTCTTTGGAGTTTCCTTGTTCGCAAAGGAAACCATTGACTCCGTCGATGATGATGCCGTCAACGCCTCCGCCCTTTGCCGCAATCACGATACATCCTTGAAGCATGGCTTCCAAATAGACCAGCCCGAAGACTTCCTTCTCGCTGATTAAAGCAAAGACATCGCTTTGATACATCATGTGAATCAAAGCATCTCTTTCAACTCTCCCTGTGAATACGATTCTTTCGGAAAAGCTGTGTTCCTTTGCGCTTTTTTCCAAGTCTTCCCTGAGTAGTCCTTCGCCCACAATGGTTAATTGACGAATATCTTCTTTTTCAAATTCAGCGCAGGCTGTGATCACGGCGTCAATTCGCTTATAATTCACCAATCTGCCTGCACATATGACTTGCAGCTCATGATCTCTGATTGTCTTGCCTGAAACCTGCCGATCCTCAATGTACTGATCGGGAATACCGGAAGGGCATACAAAAGGATCATAGGGCAAACCCAGGTTCGCTTTGAGTATTTCAGAATTGGTTTTCGATCTGCAACCTATCCGATGAATGTTCTTTATGTATTGTCTGACATTGTATTTGTTTATGTAGTTACTGGTAACTTCGCTATGAAACACAAAAGCGGATTTACAGTGATAATGCTCAGTCAACATAGAAATGAGACGCAGCTGCGGATTTAGCCAGTGTCCTGTAATGACATCTGGAACAAAGCCATTTGCAGATAGAATATCTGCAATGATTTCTACCTGATGCTTACACCGCGTTTCAGTAAAGTTTCCACTCGGGATATATTTCAGCATCGGCCTGTTATAAACAAGTACGCCTTCATCGATCAAATCGAAAGGCTTCGCCCATGTTCGACTGGACAGATTTGATTCTATGATATTGTACTTTTTCATCAGGAACGGCTTGATGAAATTGACTCCCCAATAGCAAATCAGGGGAAATTTTGTCGAATTCACAACAACAATGACTCTGTTCCCTTGCTTTACCCATTCTCTTGCAAAATATGGGACGATCCACGGGGAATCTTTTTTGGGGTAATTCTTGTTTGGATACTCATTGGTAAGGCAAAGGATATTCATTTTCTCACCTGATCTCTTCCTCAAAAACATCCAGCGCTCTTCTTACGACATCATCCATATCGTAGTACTTGTATTCAGCCAGTCTTCCCAGGAAAATCACATTTTTCTCCTGCGCAGCCATATCTCTGTATTGCTGGGCCAGAGCTTTCCACTCCGCCGTCGGGAACGTGTAAAAGGGCTCGTCCCCTTCGCAGGGGATTTCTTTCAGGATGGTCGTCTTGTCGCTTTTCTGACCGGTCATCTTCTTGAATTCCGTAATTCTTGTGTACGCATAGTCCATTGGCCAGCGTGTGCTGGGAGCAGGCTGGTAAGATTCACAGTCATGCGTTTCAAAGAGAAACCGGATGCTGCGCCACTTGAGCTTCCCGAGCCGATCATCAAAATAATAGTCGAGAGGACCAGTGTATATCAGTTTCTCATACTGGATATCCTTGAGTACCTCTTTATAGTCCGTGTTCAGCAGCACTTTGATTTCAGGATGATCGAGCATCCTTTGACACATCTTGGTAAAGCCGCCCTTCGGATTCCCCTGGTACTGATCCGTAAAATATCTGGTGTCACGGTTTTTTCGGAACGGAATCCTGCTGATCACGCTCTTATCAAGCTGCGAGGGGTCCACGCCCCACTGTTTGATCGTGAAGTACTTGAAAAACTTCTCGTATATATCACGCCCGCCTTGGCTCAATACGACATCTTCACTTGTCTTGATTTCGTCGAGCTTTACTCTGCGGCTTTCGATGAATCCTTCCATCTCATCCTCAGACAAATTCATGTTATAGAGCTGATTGATAGTTTCCAGTGAGATGGGCATGGGGACAAAGTTTCCGTTCACATAGGAAAGCACCCTGTGCTGGTAATCATGCCAGTCACAGTATTGGCAGATATAGTCAAACACTTCCTTGTCGTTCGTGTGGAATGTATGTGGTCCATACATCTGAACCAGGATACCGGCAGCATCATATTCATCATATACGTTTCCGCCGATGTGACCGCGTTTTTCGATCACAAGCACCTTTTCATGAAGCTGGGTTGCGATCCGCTCCGCGACCGTGATTCCGGCAAGTCCGGCGCCCACTACAACATATTTGAACTTCATCGTTTCCTCTCCTCGGCCATCTCCAGGATATATTCCCCAAACTCTTTGTAGACATTGCTTACATCAAAGGCTCGTTCAAACAAATCTCTTGAATTCTTCTTCATCCGATCCAGCAGTTCTCGATTGTCTGACAGCCTTTTTAGCGCCTGATAAAGCTCCTCCGCGTTTTCATAGTGAAGCCCGCATTCGTTCTTTGTGATGACATCCAGCATGATGCCTGTCGGCTGAAGCATAACCGCCAATCCCAGGGATAAGGATTCGCTGAATTTGTTTGGCATCTGCATATCAAAGTTCTCATTCTTCTTATAGGCCATAAGCCCTATATCAGAAAGATACCCGATATCGGCAATATCCGTCTGATTCACCCATCCGGGAAGGATAACATTCTTCAGTTCTTTCTCTTTTACAAGCTTCTGGTAGTGTTCAAGCAATTCACCTTTGCCACAAAGCATGAAAAGAACGTCTGTCCCTCTCTCCTGGCATAGCGCGGCAGCTTCCATCAGCGTGTCAAAATCAACGAGCTGCCCAAATTGGCCAAAGAAACAGCAGATGATCCCAGGATAGTTTTCATATTCTTTCCACCTGGAGTTTTCACTTAATGCTGTCGCAGCTCCTTGATCGGGATAAGATACGAAGAAAACTCTGTCGTTTTTTCCCCGGCTTCTCCCAGCGTAGTTGAGCCCCCATTGAAGATACGGTTCCGTCGTACCGACAAGACCATCCGCGTGCTTGAGGGCATGACCCAGCATGATCCGCAAGGGTATGATTCCAACGGAAACGGCTGTTCGCATCAATCCATGAAAGGGAGAAACAAATACGTCAGGGTTGAGGTCTCTCAAATCAACAATGACCGGAATATTGTGTTCTCTGCCAAATTTCACCGTGAAATGCGCCTGCGCGACCGTCGGCATCGCAGATACAATCACGTCGGGCAATTCCTCGTTCTTTGCCCTTATGTAGAAGCCCTTTGCGGTCTTCCATTCATGGATCATTCTTCTGACGCAGACATTCTTTTGATACCCGCAGGAATGGATCAGCTTCA
Source organism: uncultured Eubacteriales bacterium (assembly GCA_900319795.1). Taxonomy (GTDB): domain Bacteria; phylum Bacillota; class Clostridia; order Lachnospirales; family Lachnospiraceae; genus Chordicoccus. Next base: position 9,340 of record ONPU01000006.1, read on the forward strand.
TTTCCAGATGGTCTGTGACTTTGATATCCTTATCTGCGCGATACCTGAACTTTTTCTGGTAATGATTAAAAGTGGACTGCCACCAGGTCACTTCCGGTCCGAGTTTTTCAAGCTCAAAAGCGAGGAGTCCCATCCTTTGAAGCCTTGGGTTATTGTCATCCCCCGGAAGATTCTCTCCTTCATTTACCAGCCAAACCTTAAGTTGTCTCATGATGCTTCTCCATCACCTGGAATTTTCTGTAATCCTTTCCCAACACAGCCAATACTGTGCGGAACATCGTCAAAATTTCTCTCAGAAAGCGGAACCGGCGAATGGACTCTAAATTCCAAACCATCTTCGCCGGCAGTACTTCTTCAAGATACACTCTGTCAACGTCGTCCGCAGCGCTTAACAGCGTTTCTTCATCTTTGTATCTGATGCTTGCCTCGCTCGTTATACCTGCCGGCATCAGCAGCGTGGCGTTGAATTCAGGTCGGTACTGCTCTACATACTTCACAGCTTCGGGCCGAGTGCCCACAAAACTCATATTGCCGCATATCACGTCAAACAATTGGGGCAGTTCGTCTAATCTGAAACATCGGAGTTTAGTGCCAATTCTGGTAATCCGGCGGTCATTTCCAACCGTGACCGCTGTTCCAATCTTGTCTGCATTCAAAACCATTGTACGAAACTTGTGAATTCTAAAATGCCTACCGTAAGTTGTCACACGCTCTTGCCGATATAAGGCCGGGCCGGAATCCTCACGTTTAATCATTAGTGCGATAAGTGCCATCGGGATAGCAAGGAGTATCAGCAGAATAAGCGAAAGGAAAAGATCAAACACCCGTTTCAGCACTAGCTGACCGCGTTTTTTGTAAAGTATCTCCCAATAAGGCCGTACTTCTGAAGTCCTCATGAATACCGGGAGATCGTCCCATTTTTTCAACACAATTCAATTGTCCTCTCTGTAAATAGCGGGGCGAACATAATATCTTTCCTTTGAGCCAGGATATATTCCGATCAATGTCCGAACCCTTGTGGACGCGTCAAGTTCAAAAAACGTTTGTTCCACTGCCCCCCATAATTGCCCTATACGACCATAAGGGCGATAAGAAGTGCCGAGAATAAGAACCAAGTCTGGAAAACAGTGTGAGCCACAGTATCAGGGCAATGGAAGCCGCAAGAATGATAAGAATGAGTGAATTCTGCCATCTTTTTGTGTTCATCTCTGGTTCTTCCAAACTATCCATATTCTCATACTCCAGAAAACTGTCAACCACAAACCTCGCTCACAACTTCCCTCAACATCTCACACACATACGCAACATCCTCATCTGACAGCAGCGTATGGAAGGGAAGGGTAATCAGGTTGTGATAATAATCATATGCATTCGGGTAAGCTGAGCAATCCTTCCCATAAGCCGTCATCATCGGCAGAGGTTTAAAATGGACATTGGTAGCCACACCTCGCTTCGCCATCTTTTCGATTATTTCATTCCGCCGTTCAACGTCTATCCCCGGCACACGGATAAGATAGAGATGATTCGAGCTGTCCATATAGTCCGTATGATGAACGAGATGTCTGATTCCCAGCTCATCACAAGCCTTATCATACACAGCCATGATCTGCGCTCTTCGAGCAAGAAACCCTGTATACCTGTCAAGCTGCCGGAGGCCAATGGCAGCCATAATGTCGGTCATGTTGCACTTGTACCATGGGCCGATGATGTCATACTCCCATGTGCCGTTTTTTTCTTTCGTCAGGGCATCTTTATTCTGGCCGTGGAGAGACAGGAGCTGGAACATCTTGTAGATCTCAGCGTTCTCAATTCCCTCTAATGGCAGCCAGGTTGACGCCCCTCCCTCCGCTGTTGTAAAATTCTTTACTGCGTGGAAGCTAAAAGATGTAAAATCAGCTATAGCTCCAACATTTTTCCGCTGACCGCAGAAATCTCTGCTTGCGCCAAGAGCGTGGGCGGCGTCACTCACAACAGCCACACGCCCTATGGTTTGCTGGATGCGCGATGAGAGATCGGAGAGTAGATTACAGTGGTCATCCAACGGATGAAAGAGTTCTCGTTTTCTCTCCGCAATTTCAAAGATTCGCTCATAATCACAGACGAGCCCGCCGAGGTCAACAGGGATGATCGCTTTCGTCTTGGGGCCGATAGCTCGCTCCAAAGCCTCGTAGTCCATTTCCGGCATATGTGTGCAAGTATCTCCATCCCTCTGGATGTCCACGAATTTCACCGTAGCTCCGCAATGAATGACAGCCGAGGCGGACGAGGTATATGTATAAGCCGGAACAATCACCTCGTCTCCGGGACCGACGCCGAGGACGCGAAGATTCAACTCTTCTGCGGCTGTCGCAGAGCTCAAACACACGGCTTTATGGTTGTACCGCTCTATAGCTTCCTCAGTTGAGCAGTCAATGTCCGTTCTGCCAGTCTCAATATACGCGGCAAGACGGCGCTCCAACATTTTCGTGCGCGGACCTGTAGTGATCCAGCCGGAACGAAGTGCTTCTGCGACTTCAATAATTTCCTTTTCACTAATATCAGGTGGACTAAAGCTTATAACACGTTTTTCCATATCCTGTCTAATCTCCGTTTACGGAGTGTTCTGTTTCCCATTATTTTGATCTTGATAACCTCAAAGACACAGCTTCGCCATCCGAGTCTTTCACCCAGCCTTGACTGTATTTGATAATCCAGTCTGCCATCTGGAATCATTGTGTCTGCCATTTCCTCATCCCGGCAATCCACTCGGTAATGATTCCGTGGTTTCTTTTCGATTCTCAAAAGCATCCCGTTCCGCTTCGACCCTTTTACAGGTCTGATCCTGGGTGCAGTGCATGCCTTTCGCGTGGTGCCAATCGCCCAATAATTCTTTGTTGCAGGATAACGTATAATAAGTTGCGCAAATTTAAAACTGAATAATAAAGCTTGATCAGGAACTTATCCACAACGAATTAAAAGATCTTGTAAAGAACAGTGTAGAGAAAATCTCAATGCCATGCTTGATGCCGAAGCAGATCGACTTGTTAACGCCGAACGGTATGCCCGTGATGAAGAGCGAAAAGGCTATCGTGCCGGCCATTATGATCGATCATTCTCAACCATTGCCGGAGATGTGAATCTGAAGATGCCGAAACTAAAGGGTGTCACCTTTGAAACAGCAATCATCGAAAGATACCGTCGGCGTGAGACTTCCGTAGAAGAGGCTCTCATGGAATGGACCACAACCGCCGGCAGGACGGTACCTGACCGTTCGCCTGGCGTCAAGACCAGGACAAGTGTACTTGAGTCTTGACGCCAGACGCCCGTCCAGGTCACTGGCAGACAGGCGGTTATATTCGGAAATAATCCGCGATCTGTTCCGACATACATGCGCAGATGTCACCGCCATCGGCGTAGACTTTCGACCACTCGACCGTCTTTTTCACCGCCTCGCGGATGCCCCAGCGCGGTGTAAAGCCGAGGACCTTCGCTATTTTCGTGCTGTCCAGCATGAGCAGTCCCGCTTCATGGGGCCCGCCGTCATTTTTGACGGAAAATGAGAACCCATTTCCCCAATACTCCGCGAAAATGCCGACCAGCTCCGAAGTCGTCACCGTGTCGGACGCGTTCGGACCCACATTGTAAGCGCCCGAAACGGAAGGATCGTCCTCCTGCCGGGCCGCAATGGTCAGGTAAGCGGCGAGGGGCTCCAGCACATGCTGGAACGGCCTTACGGAAGACGGGTTCCGAAGGACCACGTCCTCTCCCGCCATCGCGGCGCGCACACAGTCCGGGATGATCCGGTCCTTCGCGAAATCACCGCCGCCGATCACGTTGCCCGCCCGCGCGGTAGAGACTGCCACGCCGGCTTCGTTGAAGAAGGACGAACGGTAACTGTGCGTCACAAGATCCGAGCAGGACTTGCTGTTGGAATACGGATCGTATCCGTCCAGCGGGTCGTCCTCGGCGTATCCTCTCTGCTCTTCCATGTTGAGGTAGACCTTGTCCGTGGTCACGTTGACAATGGACCGCACCGAATCCGTATGCCTCGCGGCTTCCAGCACGTTCACGGTTCCCATCACATTGACCTCGAACGTCTCGCGCGGAATGCGGTAGGACTCCCTTACGATAGGCTGCGCCGCCAGATGCAGCACGATCTCCGGCCGGAACTCCCGCATCGCGCCAAGGAGGGTCTCATAGTCCCGAATATCCGCAATGCGCTCTCGTATGCTGTTTCCCGTCTTTGTCAGCTCATACAGAGACGGCTCCGTCGGCGCCTTCAGCGCGTAGCCGTACACTTCGGTTCCGGCCTCCATGAGCATCCGGACCAGCCAGCTTCCCTTGAAGCCGGTGTGCCCCGTCACAAATACGCGTTTTCCTCTATACCAATCCAGTATCATATATATATTACTTTCTTCTCCTATATACCATGTACCAGGGGGGTCTGGCACCTGTGGTGCATTTTGCACCAGAGGGGTCTGGCACCTGTGGGCATGAGGTGGCACCGGCAAAGCCGGTGACGGAGTCCTGGTGCCTCGTCTTACTCTACTATAGATGTTAACTTTATCAGTCGCTCCAGACCTTCCACGGAGCCTCTCCGCTCTTCCACAGTCTCTCCAGCAGCTCTTTCTCCCGCAGCGTATCCATACACTGCCAGAAGCCCTCATGCCGGAACGCGTTGAGCCCGCCGTCCGCCGCGATGCGTTCGATCGGCTCACGTTCGAACGGCTGGTCGTCCCGCTCGATGTACCGAAGCACCTCCGGCTCGGCGACCATAAAGCCCGCGTTGATCCAGCCCGAGTCCTCGACCCGCTTTTCACGGAAACTCTTCACATGACCGCTGTCTTCCATGTCGAGATTTCCGAAACGGCTCGACGGGTGCACGCAGCTCATCGTGAGAATGCCGCCGCTTTTTTTGTGATATTCGTACAGTTCCGGAATATTGACATCCGAAACGCCGTCCCCGTAAGTCAGGAAAAACGGCTCCCCGTCGTCCAGGTAGCGGGCGATCCGCCTGATTCTCCCGCCGGTCATCGTATCCCGGCCGGTGTCGATGAGCGAGACCTTCCACATTTCCGTATGCTCGCGGTGAACGGTCATCTCGTTCCGCCCGCCGGTAAAGTCGAACGTCACATCCGAATTGTACAGGAAATAATTCGCGAAGTACTCCTTGATCACATGCTGCATATACCCGCAGCAAATGATGAAATCATTGAACCCGTAATGGGAGTACTGCTTCATGATATGCCACAGAATCGGTTTCCCGCCGATCTCAACCATCGGTTTCGGGCGAAGCCTGCTCTCTTCGCTGATGCGCGTTCCGTATCCGCCTGCCAGAATTACTGTTTTCATTGAACCCTCTTAATGATGATCTGAAAAATAGGATCTCTACTTTTTCTTGAATAGCGCCGAAAGGATCACAAGGATGAGCCCGATCAGAATGAGCATCGTCAGCATCGCGATCGCGAAAAATGCGGTTCTCTGCATGGTGATGCCAAACGGAAGCGTGACCGAATCCGCGTCAGCCGCGGCCTCCCGATCCTCTTCCACCGCAGCGTCCGCTTTCTTGTCGTCCGCTTCTGCAGCTTCTTCGTTTTCTCCGCTTTCTTCTGTCGTTTCCGCCTCTTCCGTCGTTTCCGTCTCTCCGGCTTTTTCGGCTTCAGCCGCCGCCTTCTCCTCTTCCACGGCGTCAAAGGTCTCTTTGGCCATCACCGCTTCACCCACGGGATATCCATGCCAGCTGTAGGAGTAGATAAGAGCAGCATTTCCGTCCGCGTCCGTTCCCTCTGTCATCTCTTCCGTGCAGTCTTCTGACGCGGCCCCTTTCGGCAGTGAAATCACTCCTCCGGAAACAAGCTCGGCGTCTCCCAGGTCGACCCTGCCGTGCGTAAAGTTGTCAAAACCGTAATCCAGGATCTTCTTCGAATCCGCTCTCATGGCCTGGCTGTCCTCATCGTGAAGGACCACGGAAATGAGGGTCATCCCGTCCTTCTGGACATACGTGGCAAGGCAGCTTTTTGCCAGATCCGTGTACCCGGTTTTGCCGCCGATCGTCCCCTCGTAGATCCATTCGGGATCCGTAATGAACGGATGGTGGTTCTGGAAGATCCGCTCCTCGGTCATATTGGTGGCCGGGATCGTGTAGACCGCCGTGCTGACGATCTCGCGGAAGGTCTCATTTTTCAGAGCTTCCCTGGAAATAAGCGCCATATCCAGCGCGCTGGACACATGGCCTTCGGCCGGCATGCCGCAGGCATTTACAAAATGCGTATTCGTACAGCCCAGCTCAGCCGCGCGCTCATTCATCATATTGATAAATGTATCGAGCGAGCCGCCTCCGATATACTCTCCGACCTGCGTGGCAAAGTCATTGGCGCTCTTTAACATGACGCCGTAGAGCATGTCCTTCAGCGTGAAGACCTCGCCGACCTGGGTATAGAGATTCGAGCTGCCGCTGATGGCATATTCGACCCCGGTCTTTGTCATCGTCACCTGCGCGTCAAGGTCTCCGTTTTCGATCGCCAGAAGGCAGGTCATGATCTTCGTCAATGAAGCGGGCGGAGACTGAACGTCCATTCCCTTGTTGAGGAGAATCGCGCCCGTATCCGCGTCCATGAGGCAGGCATAGTCCGCCATCGGATTTTCGGCCTTTGGCCATCCTTCGGTGGCATTTGTCGGGATCAGCTCCTCAAGCGGGATCGTCGGCTCCGCTTCAGCAGGCGTCGCCTCAGCGGGCGCTTCCGCTTCCGCCGCTGCCTCGGCAGGTGCTTCCGTCGCGGCCGCCTCTTCCGCGTATACGCCGATCGCCGGACCAAGTGCAAGGACCAGCGTCATTGCCGCCGAAAAGACTCTCAGCCGGATATGATTCTTATTCATCGGACAGACCCTCTCTGATCACGTTCAGCATATGGGCCAGAGCTTCCTCTTCATCGTCGCCGTTGCAGACGATTTCGATCTCGTCTCCGCACTTAACGCAGCCGCCGAGAATCGAGAGGACGCTTTTCGCGTTCGCCGTCGTATTGCCGAATGTAAATGTGATCGTGGAATTGAATTTCATCGCCTCTTCACAGAAGCGTGCCGCCGGCTTCAGATGAAGTCCCGAAGCGTCTTTTATTACCGCATGTCCGCTAACCATTTCTAAGCTTACTTCCTTCCTTAAATGACTCAGGACTCTTCGGATCCGGCATTTTCCGAACCGCCTGTCCTTGTGACTGTTACATCGATCGCTACATCACTTACGAGCGTACAGCCTTCCGGCAGTGTGATATCCACCGGCAGAGTCTGCGCTCCTGTCTTTACGTTGTTGAAATCCACCGCCGCGGTTATCTGATCGGCGCTGAGCTGCGTAAGGACCTCGTCATTGCCCTGGACCCTGACGTCGATTGAAGAATCGGCGAACACGGCGCTTAAGGATGTCGGCAGGTTCTGCTTCTCTATGTCGCGGACCGGTATTTCAATGGAGGTCGTATTCTGTTCCAGAATCTTGACACTCACAACCACGGTTTCATTCACGCCCTCGGTAACCCGCATTCCCGCCGGCAGATAGTCCGGAAGATTGACGGAGATATCGACATCTTCGTTGGCTCCGCTGATATCCACCGCGTGAGAGGCCTCGTCGATCAGGATTCTGCTTCCCTCGCTTTTCACCTTGTCGATGGCGGAATCCGTTCCCGCCAGGGAAATGGTCGACGGCGTAACCGTAATCTCGCCTACCCGGTAACCTTCCCTCGGCTTCCCGTAAGTCTCCGCCTCGATCGGCACATCCGTGATCACCTTATAGAGCTCCACTTCCACGCGGATTTCCGACTCACTGACACTGAATGTCAGATAGCTCATGCTCTTTTCACTCAGTTCGTCTCCGTTTTTATCGAACACGTGCAGTTTCGGAATCAGGGCCGAGTCTTCATCCAGATTGGAGACATTGACTTCCGCCTGGACGTTGTCGATCTTTTCAAGCAGGGACTCAGGTCCCCTGAGCGTAATCCGGTCCGGATAGCAGCTCATGCTTCCGACTTCATGACCCCTGCTTGGAGTGGAACCGTTGGTAACAGGATTCAGAACGAAGTCCGTGCTCGCCATTTCCTCCAGAACGATCTGGATATTGCGGGGCGTAACCGTAATATTTTCCTGCGAAATGCCCGGAACCGTGACCGTCACCGGCGCCATGACCGGATTGGAGTTGAGGTCCGCGATCTGGGTCAGGTCCACATTGGCGTTGACGGAGGCCGTCGTCAGCCGGTCCACGACCGAGCGGTTGCCCCTCACTGTCACGCTGACATTTTCAAAGCCCTCCCGGATCCTGTAGGAGAGGTTCATGCTCTCGATATAGGACGCGTTCGAGACATTGACCGGAATATTGTTCAATCTGGTCGGAATGACCGGATTGCTGATGTTGATGATCGCGATCCACGCGACAAATCCGAGAACAAGGGACAGGATTTTGAGCCCCGGATTTCTGAACAGGCTTTTATTCATCTCTGCCTCCTCTCCGGAATCTCAGGCGTCCGGTATCATTTTTCTCCGTACGCGATCCTCTCTTCTGAATCTGATGGAGCTGTTCCCTCAGCTCACTGGCCGTCACGCCGGTCGTCAGCTCTCCCATATAGGCATACGAAACACGTCCGGTCTCTTCGGAGACAATGATCGTAAAGGAGTCGCTGACCTCGCTGATTCCGAGTCCCGCGCGGTGGCGGGTCCCGTATTTCTTATTGATTCTGACGTTGTCCGAAAGCGGCAGATAGCAGGTCGCGGCCAGAATCTTGTCCCCGCGCATAATCACCGCGCCGTCATGAAGCGGCGTATTGTGTTCGAAAATATTGATCAGGAGCTGTGAACTCACTTCGGCGTTCAGGATAATGCCGGTATCAATATATTCATTCAGGAAAATGTTCTGCTCGATCACGATCAGCGCGCCCGTACGGACCTCACTCATCTCGTTGACCGCGCGCACGATCTCGGTGATGGTCTGATCGGCAAATAACTGGTTCTTGTCCGAACTGTCCAGACGGAAGAACGAACTGACGAAATTCCGGTTTCCGAGCGACTCCAGCGCCTTTCGAAGCTCCGGCTGGAAAATGATGACCAGGGCAATCAAAGCGATAGAGGCGATATTCTGTGTAATCCACAGGATTACGGACATTCGAAGGACACTCGCGATCGCGACAAAGGCGATCACGAAGAGAAATCCCTTCAGCAATGTATAGGCACGGGTTCTCTGGATCCAAACGATGCAGATATAGATCAGAAACGCCAGAATCAGGATTTCCAGCAGGTCGATGATCTGTATCTTCGGCATATACACACCGTTGAGCCAGTTTCCCAGAAGATCCGGAAGCTTCGCCACAGTGTTTCCTCCTTTACAGCGAATTCGTAACTTCAGTCATCCTCATCGTCATAATAGTAATCGTCATCTTCTTCCTCATACTCGTCTTCCTCTTCCTCTTCGTCATCCGCGTAGGAGGAATATTTCGGCACAGCCTTTACATAATAGTAGTAATCGTCATCCTCGAAGCGCAGCTGCTCGCTCTTCTTAAAGTTGAGCGGCAGGAACAGAAGAAGAAAGATAAAGAGCATAAACGCCGATGCCGCCGTACTGATGACAGCCGGGAAAAGGCTGAATTCCGTTCCCGCGCCGATATTTCCGAAAAAGAGGCAGAGCAGATAAATACCGCCGCCAAACAGCAGGGCGAAATAAAACGCGTAGTCAATCGCCAGTCTTCGGATCATATAGGTCAGGAACATACAGCTGGCCACCGCAATCAGCATCACGGCAAGATCCATTGTAAAAATGCTGTTCAGGAACAGCTTCAGCCGTTCCGTAAAATTCATTCCGTCAAGCGCCGGGAGCTGTCCGCCCGCTTCCGCGATACCGGCCAGGACGTGGAAAATGACCGTTCCGGGCAGGAGCGCGAACAGCACCGAAGGCTTCTTCTTCAGCCCGCAGTAAAGAGGCAGAAGCGGCGTAAAACCGAAATACATCGCAAGAGGCATTAAGAACGCGTACTTGAGCTCGTCCGGCACAAACCTGAGGAAAAGAAGAAACAGCACCAGAAGAATCGCCGCCGAGGCGCCTGCCAGATCCGGCCCCTTCGTATAGGCTGCCGCCGTCAGCATGATCGCCGCGGGCCAGAACATGAAGTTGAGGCTCAGTACGGCCGTCGCCGCGGAAGCCAGAATCATCAGCGGAATACTGATGAGGAAGCCCGTTCCCCCTGTGATGAGGCGGATCCAGAACAGGCAGAAAAAAGTCAGCGCAAAGCGGGCGGCCATATCCGCGTAGAGCGACCACCCACCGTATATTCTCTTGAGCTTTCCGCCCAGCTCCGAAAAGAGACTCATTGCAGCATTTCCTTCAGATTCCCGAGATGCCTCTTGTAGGCCCCGAGATTCTCAGCTTCTTTGTTATATCTGTGCATCGAAAGACCGAATGTCATGAACAGCCAGATTCCGAGCATCGCCAGGTATACAGCGACCAGCACCGTGATGACAAAGGGCAGGTCCATCCTGCCGACACGGGCCAGAAGTTCCTCCGCGTTGGACGCGACAAGAAGCCCCAGGATCAGTCCGTACGCAATTGTCGTGTAAATTGCCGTTCTGATCATCTGAAGCGCCACATAGTCCGACCTGTAATAGCGGAGGATATCCCGATGGCCGGTCCCCTTCTTCTCTTCATAGGCCGCCATCCGGATCATTTCCCCAAGTCTTTGAAGATCCGGCATCTTCTCTCCTTTTAATCACTTCCGGGATACTCTTTGTCCCTCAAATATCCCGGTCGCAGACTTCCTACCATTCTATCATGAAGCCCGCTCCAATGCAAACCGCAAGGAAGAATACCTCCCTTGCTCCTGCCTCAAAAAGGGGTACGGCCGCGGCATCCACGGTTGAGCCGGTCGTATAGATATCATCAACTAAAATGATACGCCTGATAGCCCCGAGTTCCCCCTTCATCGAAAACGCGTGGGCCGTCTCTTCCGAGCGCCCCTTCGCGGTCAGAAGCTTCAATGCCCCGGTTTTTTCAACCCTTTGAAGGAGGTCCGTACGCATCGGAATTCCCGAAAGAAGCGAAATCTGCTCCGCGATCAGCTCCGCCTGATTGAATCCGCGTTTCAGGAAGCGGCTCGGATGAAGGGGTACCGGAACGAGCACGTCCGCCTCCCATTCCATGAGCTTTTCCCGGGCCTCCCGGTACGTCAGCGTCCCAAGAGCCTTTCCGTATTCCCTCCGGTCTTCGTATTTAAATGCCGCGATCGCGCGCTGCATCACGTCTTCATAGATCAGCGCCCCGAACCCCTCCGTGCACACATGGCTTTTCGTAAGGCAGTCCCCGCACAGCTCCTGGTCGTCCTCTACGGGTTTTCCGCATCTTTGACATCGTTTTGTCCGGATATACGGTATTTTCGAAGCGCATTCCGGACAGCAGATCTCTCCGGGCAGCATCACACCTCCGCAGACAAAACACCGCGGAGGATACAGAACATCGAGAAATTTTGTTCCGAAAGAACTCAGGGGCATAATTCGCGGATCCTTTGGTCAAGGGAAGTGAAGCGCTTTCGTTCGCTGACATTTTCGATCATGCCGCGGACCGCCGACGAACTGCCGAGGATCATGACGCAGCGTTTCGCGCGCGTCACGGCCGTATAGAGCAGGTTCCGGGTCATCAGCATGGACGGGCCCGAAAGAATCGGGATGAGGACCGCGGGATATTCGCTTCCCTGCGATTTGTGAATGGTTACGGCGTAGGCGTGCTCCAGATCCTCCAGGTCCCCGAAGGGATAATCGACAACCCGGCCTTCGTCGAATTCGATCTCGATGACATGGCCGAACTCATCGATTCTCTTCACAATTCCCATATCCCCGTTGAAAATGCCGCTTCCCGTCTCCACGGGAATTCCGAACCTTCCCGGCACTTCCCAGGCGATCTGGTAATTGTTGCGGGTCTGCATGACCTTGTCTCCGACTCTGAAAATGCGGTCTCCGTACTGCTTTTCGGCCTTTTTCGGCGAAGGCGGATTCAGCTGTTCCTGAAGAACGCTGTTCAGCCGTTCCACGCCGAGGACGCCCTTTCGCATCGGAGAGAGCACCTGGATGTCCAGAGGCTTCGCCTCGACATAAGAGGGCAGACGGTCCCGGATCAGCTCGATCATATTCCGGATGATGCGTTCGGGATCATCCCGTTCCAGGAAGAGAAATTCCCGGCTGTTCGTTCCCAGGGTGATCTGCTCTCCTCTGTTGATTTTATGGGCATTGAGGACGATGTCGGAGCTTTCGGCCTGCCGGAAGATCCGGCTTAAGCGAATCGTCGGAAACGCGTCGGATGCAATGATATCCCTTAAAACAGCCCCCGGTCCCACCGAAGGCAGCTGGTCGACGTCCCCGACGAGGATAAGTCTCGTTCCCCGCGCGACGGCGCAAAGCAGCGCGTTGAGAAGGCCGATGTCCACCATCGACATCTCATCGATAATGATCACATCCGCTTCGAGCGGGTTTTCGGCATTTCGTTCAAAGCGGGCCTCGCTCTCCGCTTCCGGCGAGCTCGAGACCTCCAGAAGGCGGTGAATCGTCAACGCCTCATATCCGGTCGCTTCCGTCATGCGTTTCGCGGCCCTTCCCGTCGGCGCCGCGAGAAGCACTTCCATGCCCTTTCGCATGAAGAAGCGGATCATTTCGTTGATCGTCGTCGTCTTGCCCGTTCCCGGGCCGCCGGTCAGTACCAGCACGGTATTGCAGACCGCGGAAATGACGGCTTTTCTCTGGATTTCGTCGAGCACGAGGCGGTGCTCCTGCTCCATTTTCCGAAGCTCTTCCATCACTTCCTCCCGATCCGTTCCGGTCGGAACCGACAGGTCCAGGAGCATGCGCGCGCTGTTCAGTTCAAGATAGTAAAGGCGTCCGGAATAGATGATGGTTCCGTCATCCGACTCCCTCGAAATGAGCTTGTGTTCGGAGATCAGGGCCGAAAGCGCGGGCCTCACCGCTTCGGGATCCGCCTGGAGCATGGCTGAAGACCTTGAAACCAGCATTTCGAGCGGAAGGTAGACATTTCCCTCTCCCTGTGAGGCGGAAAGGACATAGAGAATGCCGCATTTGAGGCGCATTTCCGAATCGGCGGCGATCCCCGCCCGGGCCGCGATCCGGTCCGCGGTGAGAAATCCCACCCCGTCGATATCTTCGGCAAGCTGATAGGGATTTTCCTTCAGGATTTTATAGAGATCCTCGCCGTAAGCTTTATAGATCCGGACAGCAAGTTTCAGGGAAATGCCGTATCCCTCGAGGAACATCATCGCGCGCCGCATCTCCCTTTGGGACGCGGCATATGTGCCGATCTCCCTCGCTCTTCTCGCGGAAATTCCCTTGACCTCGGCAAGCCGTTCGGGCTCCTCTTCCAGAATCCTCAAGGCATCCTCTCCGAAGTACTTGACGATCCTCGACGCCAGGGCCTTTCCGATTCCTTTGATCGCCCCGCTACCGAGATAGGTTTCAATGGTCTCCTTCGTCTCCGGGACATGATGTTCAAAGCGGTCCACTTTGAACTGCTTCCCGTAGGAAGCGTGCTCCGTGAACCGCCCGAAGGCTTCGATATAGGACCCGGCCGCCATTTCGGCAAAATAGCCCACGCAGGTGATCTCCTTCCCGTCCGCCGTCAGTTCGAAGACGGTGTAGCCGTTGTCCTCATTTCGAAAAATAATATGATCGACAATCCCGATAATGCTTTCCGTAGCGATCCTCCTTCAAATCAGCCTTCCATCCGCTTTCCGCGGCATTTTCGTCAAATCAATAGTCAATCCGGCCGAGACGGTCCATCAGTTCCGTGTAATAGCCGGTGCCTAAAGCTACGGCATCGGACGGATTCTCGGCGACCATCGTGTTGATGCCCGTCTTCTCTTCAAGAAGTGTGGTCATCCCTGTAAGAAGCGCGCCGCCGCCCGTAAGGACAATGCCCCTCTGGGTGATGTCCGCGGCAAGTTCCGGTGTGATTCTCTCCAGAACGCCGTGCACCGCGTCCGCGATTTTTGTAACAGAGTCATGCAGGGCTTCACACATCTCCTCCGAGGTTATGGTCACCGTCTTCGGAAGGCCGGTCATGACATTTCTTCCCGTAATCTGGAAGGTATCGTTCTTCGGAAGCTTGACGGCCGTGCCGATTTTGATCTTGACCTGCTCCACCTGCTCAAGGTCGATGAAGAGCGAATGGTCTCTTCGAATCGCGCGCGTGATCGCCTCGTTGAAGTCCGAACCGGCGACACGGATCGAATCTTTAATCACAGGTGCTCCGAGGGAAATGACGGCGATATCCGTCGTACCCCCGCCGATATCCACGACGAGGTTGCCCACGGGCTTGGTCACGTCGATTCCTGCGCCGATCGCCGCCGCGACGACTTCCTCCACGATCACGACGTCGCGCGCGCCCGCCTGATAGGCCGCTTCCACAACCGCCCTGCGCTCCACTTCCGTGATGCCGCTCGGCACGCAGAGGGAGATATAGGGCTTGCGGAACATATGCCTTCCCATCGCCACCTGAATATAATGGCGCATCAGACGTTCCGTAACCGAATAGTCCGAGATGGTCCCGGCTTTAAACGGCTTGATCGCGACGATCCCGCTGGTGTTCCTTAGGATCAGCTGTCTCGCTTCCTCCCCGAAGGCCACCAGACGGTCGTGTTCCTTGTCATAGGCCGCCAGCGTCGGTTCATGGATGATCACACCGCGGCCTTTGTACCAGATCACGATGTTCGATGTTCCCAAATCAATTCCTATGTCCGTGTAGATCATATGCACTCCAAAATCTTTATTTTATGCTTATTTCGTTTCCGTCCGGGAAGCCATGTCGCGGATACCGTCCGCGAAGGAGATCTCCGGCACCCAGCCGCAGGCCTTCGTCGTTTCGGAGATATCCGCCGTCAGATGCATGACCTGCTTTTCCGCGTAAGGCTTTTCCCCAAATCCGATTTCCGCCCCCGGCGCGATGAGGTCCCGCAGTTCCTCAATATAGGATCGGAGCGTCCGCTCTTTTCCCGAAGCGATCAGGAAGGTTTTCCCGTCCGCCTTTTGGCAAAGACTGTCGTCCGAGCCGGTCTCTCCCAGCATTCTGAGCGCCCTCGCGGCGTCCGCCGCCGAAAGATAGTCCCAGATCTGCTCTCCTTTTGTCGTGGAAATGTGTCTCCCCTCCAAAAGCGCGGATACAAGATCGGTAATGAGGGTTCTCTCTCCGTCATTCGGTCCGTAGAGAGACAGAATCCTTGTCCAGATATGAACCATGCCCTTCTTTGAGGCGGCCAGCCGGCTCATATGGCCCGCTGCCAGCTTTCCGGCACCGTAGGCATTTTCCGGGTGCGTGGGCGTATCAGGGGTCAGCCGCTCGTCATGGCGGCCGTATTCCGCCTGGGAACCCGCCCCGATGAAGCATTTGCATCCCAAACGTTCCGCGAGGTCAACGGCGTCGAGGGTATAGAATACATTTTGCGTATGGATCCGGGGATCGAACCGGTCCGGTCCTTTCGTCCCGCTCCAGCCCAGATGATAGAAGACGTCATATCGGCGTTCGTCCGGAGGGGAGAAGGACGCCATTTTCTCAAGCGAACAGATACACTTCATGATCCCCGGCTCATCGGGGATCCGCGCGTTGTGCGGCGAACCCTCGCGAAGCAGCACGAGGACTTCTGTATCCTGTTTTCTCAGTTCGTTTATCAGCGCCGTTCCGACTACGCCGGTCGCGCCCGTAATGACCGCTCTTTTCATCTGTCCGTCATTCTTCGTTCAGTTTCAGCACGTTGAGGAAGGCATCCTTCGGCACTTCCACGCTGCCGATCTGACGCATTTTCTTCTTTCCTTCCTTCTGTTTCTCCAAAAGCTTTCTCTTTCTGGAAATGTCACCGCCGTAACATTTCGCAAGAACATCCTTCCGCAGCTGGCGGACCGTCTCCCGGGCAATGATCTTGGAACCGATCGCCGCCTGAATCGGAATGTCGAAGAGCTGTCTCGGAATCTCCTTCTTCAGACGCTCGCACATCTGGGAACCGCGCGCGTAGGCGTTCGGCGCGTAGACGATGAAGCTCAAGGCGTCCACCGTCTCGTGGTTGACCAGGATGTCCATGCGGACAAGCTCGCTCCGCTCGTAGCCGCAGAACTCATAGTCAAAGCTCGCGTACCCTCTCGAACGGCCCTTCAGCGCGTCGAAGAAGTCGTAAATGATCTCGTTGAGAGGCAGCTTATAGCGAAGGACGGCTCTCGTTGTTTCGATATATTCCGTCTCTTCGTAGATGCCCCGCCGCTCCTGGCAGAGCGTCATGATGGAGCCGACATACTCGGAGGTCACCATGATCTCCGCTTTCACCATCGGCTCTTCCATATAGTCGATTTCAGACGCGTCCGGCATATTGGTCGGATTGGTCAGGTCGATCACTTCTCCGTTCGTCTTATGGATTTTGTAAATAACGCTCGGCGCTGTCGTAATCAGATCCAGGTCGTACTCACGCTCCAGACGCTGTGTCACGACGTCGAGGTGGAGAAGGCCGAGGAAGCCGCAGCGGAAACCGAAGCCGAGGGCCTGGGAGGTCTCGGGTTCGTACTGCAGTGCCGCGTCATTGAGCTGAAGCTTTTCGAGCGCGTCGCGGAGGTCGGGATAACGCGGCGTCTCGGCCGGGTAAATCCCGCAGTAGACCATCGGAAGAGGTTCCTTGTATCCCGGAAGCGCTTCCGCGCACGGGTTCTCCGCGTAGGTGACCGTATCACCGACGCGGCTCAGCTTCATATCCTTAATGCTGGCTTCCAGATACCCGACCATGCCGGCGGACAGTTCTTCGGTGGGAATAAATTTGCCGGCACCGAAAATACCCACTTCGGTCACCTCAAATTCCCCACCGGTCGCCATCATGCGGATTTTCGTTCCGCGGGTCAGCTTTCCGTCGAAGAGGCGGATGAAGACAATCACGCCTCTGTAGCTGTCATAGAGCGAATCGAAGATCAGAGCCTTCAGCGGCTTGTCCGAATCCCCTTCGGGCGGCGGAAGACGCTTCACGATCTGTTCGAGCACTTCGTGTACATTTTCGCCGGTTTTCGCGGAAATGCGCGGGCAGTCCATGGCTTCGAGGCCGATCACGTCCTCAATCTCCTCCGCGGCCTTGTCGGGCTCCGCGCTCGGAAGATCGATCTTATTGATGACCGGCAGGATTTCCAGGTCATGGTCCAGAGCCAGGTATACATTTCCGAGAGTCTGCGCTTCCACGCCCTGTGTCGCGTCCACGACCAGCACCGCTCCGTCGCAGGCTGCCAGGGAACGGGACACTTCGTAGTTGAAGTCGACATGTCCCGGTGTGTCGATCAGGTTGAAGACATACTCTTCCCCGTCGTCCGCTTTGTAGATCGTACGAACGGTCTGCGCCTTGATCGTGATGCCGCGCTCCCTCTCGAGATCCATATTGTCGAGTACCTGCTCCTGCATCTCGCGCTCCGTAAGGAGGCCGGTCTTTTCGATGATCCGGTCCGCGAGCGTACTTTTCCCGTGGTCGATATGCGCGATAATGCAGAAATTGCGAATTTTACTTTGATCCATTCCCGTTTCGTCTTTTCTCTTTCTATATTTTCAAAATCAAACGTCACTAAAGAAAGCGGTGAACCGGTCAACGCTTGTTTAAGTATAACACAATGATTCAACCGCCGCGACTTAAAAGCATAAAGGATTCAGAATCCCTGCTGCTGCCTGTATGTTCTTCCCTCACGCCTCCGAAGGGCGCCTTCCCATTCCATGCGCTCCGTGTCATTTGTAAGCTCAAGGCCATAGGGAATCGGCTTCGGATGTCCTTCGTCATCCACGCTGACCATCACGAGATACGCGTGGTTGATCAGATAGCGAAGCCCGGTTTCGCGCTCTTCCTTATAGGTATCGACTCTCACTTCCATCGAAGTGTTGCCGACATAGGTCACGCGGGCAATGAGAACGATAATGTCGTTCAGGACCGCGCCCTCTTTAAACCGCAGATTGTCGATCGCGCAGGTCGTGATCTGTCCCCCGCAGTGCCGCATGGCGGCGACGCCGGCCACCTCGTCGATCCACGCGAGGAGCTGCCCGCCGAACAGGCGGTTCTGTCCGTTGATGTCCGCGTAGCGAAGCAGTTTCGTCATCTCTGTCCTGGATTCTTCCACGGTCTTCATCTTCTTTTCGGAATTGCTCATAATCTCCTCCTTCCTTGGGTGCACCACAGGTGCCAGACCCCTCTGGTGCAGATTGCACCACAGGGGTCTGGCACCTGTGGTGCAGTTTACAGATATTCCGCAAGGAGAACGTTGCTGACTTCCATCCCTCTTCCTGTGAAAGCGAACCTCCCGCATCCGTCTGTTCTGAGGAATCCTCCGGCCAGCTGTTTCCGGATCTGTTCCCCGTAAACATCCGTTAAGTTCCGGCCGAACATCTCGCGGAAGTCCTGTTCCGTTACCCCTTCTTTCATCCGAAGCCCGAGGAACATGAATTCCTCCATCTCCGCTTTCAGGTCCAGCCGCTCTTCTTCCCGCTTCAATAGCTCAGGCGAAGAACTGTTCGTAAGATAGAGGCCGATGTCCCTCGTGTTCCGCCACCTCGTGTGACCGATCAGGGAAGAGGCTCCGGCACCGATGCCGAGATATCCGCTCCTCTTCCAGTAGCGGGTATTGTGCCGCGACTCGTATCCGGGAAGCGCGTAGTTGGATATTTCATACTGGGAAAAGCCGTGGATCGAAAGATATTCCTCCGCCAGATTCGTCATCTCCCGCTCCTCGTCCTCGGAGGGGAGGAATGTCAGCTTTCCGTCCCGGTACATTTTTTCAAATGGCGTACCCTCTTCTATGATGAGACTGTAGGCGCTGATATGCCGGGGACTCAAAGCGACCGCCTTTTCAAGCGTCTCTTTCCATCCCGGAATCGTCTGTCCGGGAATCCCGTACATCAGGTCAAAACTCAGATTTTCAAAACCCGCCTTGCGGAGTATGCCAACCGCTTCCACGGCCTCAGCCGCGCTGTGGATTCTGCCAAGGGCTTTCAGCTCCCGGTCATGAAAAGACTGGATGCCGAGGCTCACCCGGTTCACCAGCGGCCGGAGTAAAAAAGCCGTTTCCCGGGTCACCGTTCCCGGGTTCATTTCCATCGTGATTTCCGCATCGTCCTTTAGCCGGAACAGGTTTCTGACCGCACTGAGAATCCGGACCAGATCTGCCGGATCCATGACCGTGGGCGTGCCCCCGCCGATATAGACCGTATCGATTTCATCTTCCTGAAAATGATCCGCCCACGCCTCCAGCTCTTTGATCACCGCGTCGGCATAGTGCCTTTTCAGCTCCTCATCCGCCGAAAATGAAAAGAAATCGCAGTAGGCGCATTTCCGGACGCAAAATGGGATGTGGATATAAATGCCGGTGTTCTTCATGCTTCCTCCTTCACTCATTTTCAGAGGAAACTCATCAGAAAGACAACCAGGCTGCACGCGATCGCGACCGGGAAAAGCCCCGCACCAAACCAGGCCAGAACAATTCCGACCGCCAGCGCGGCAAGGCCCGCCGCCGGAGTTCCGCCGGCTTCCATAATTGCGGGAAATGTCATAACCGCCAGCGTCACATACGGAACGTAGTAAAGAAACGAGCGGATCGTCCTGTTCCGGATCTGCCTGCGGATCAGCGTCAGCGGCAGCGCGCGGAGCGCGTAGGAAACCGCGAACATGATGAAAATATAGATATAGGTATTATGCCGCATCACATGAACCTTTCTTTTTTAGGAATGCTCTTCCTGATCCTCAATCGGGAAGAAGAACGCCGCTATGAGCGAAAGCACGACCGTCAGAAGAATAATCCGGTTTCCCTCCGAAAGCGCCGAAATCACAGGCAGTACGGAGGACGCGTAACTAAAGACAAATGAGGCAATCACAAGCCCCAGAACAACTTTCGATTTCTTCGCGGGAGGAATGATGATCGCGATAAACATTCCGTAGAGAAGAACTCCGAGCGCCATGACGAGGCGGGCAGGGAGTACATTTCCCACAAGAACACCGAGACAGGTTCCGAGCGCCCACAGCGAAAGGGAACTGGCCGCGAGTCCGTAATTATAAAATGGATTGAGCACTCCCTCCTGCATGATCGAAGCCCCGAAGATCTCGTCCGTAATAAAATGTGCCACGAAGAGCCTGTGATAAAATGGCGTCTCGGGAGAAAAGCGCTGTGAAAGCGCCGCCGACATGAGGAGATAGCGGGCGTTGACCACGAGCGTGATGATGGCCATTTCCAGATACGGTGCCTGGGACGCAATCACGGTAAAGCCGGCATATTCCCCCGCCGAAGCGTTGTTGAGCAAAGAGGCCAGCGTTGCCTGAAACGCGGTCAGGCCGGCCTTTCGCGCCGTGATTCCGAGGGCAAAGGAAACCGCCAAGTAGCCGAGTCCGATCGGGATTCCGTCCCTCAATCCCTTCGCGAAACAATTTCTGTTATTTTTTGTCTGATACATATTTGATCGTTCTTAAAAGCCTTCCGATTCATTTTCCTGCCGGAAACAAAGCCATCCCTGTTTCGGCATCCCAAACAGGATATCAAAAATTGTGAAAAAATCCAACAGGATCTGTGATACACTTGCATTATGAAAAATCTGAAGAAAGACATCGAGCAAAAACAATTTCACCGGGTTTACCTGCTCTACGGACCGGAGAGCTACTTGAGGATCCGCTACCGCGACCTCCTTACCAAAGCGATCCTTCCGGATGAAGGGGATATGAACCTCAACATCATGAAGGCCGATTCCATCACCGAGCAGGATATCATCGATCAGGCGGAGACTCTGCCCTTTTTCGCGGACATGCGGGTGATCCGTCTGGATGACACGGGCCTTTTCAAACTGAAGCTTTCGCGCGGGGACGCATTTCGGAAGCCGGCCGAGCTTTTGCCGGATTATCTGGCGAAGATTCCGGAGACGACGGTCATCATTTTCAATGAGGAAAATATCGACAAGCGCAGCCGCATGTACAAGGCTGTCCAGAAATACGGTCTGGCCGTGGAGTTCAAGGAGGCGGATGAGAAGACTCTGACCGCATTTGTCCTCAAAATGCTCGCCAGAGAGGGCCTCAGGATCCGTCCTTCCACCATGGAATATTTTCTGAATCGTACGGGAAATGACATGAATCACATCCGCCGCGAAACCGACAAGCTGATTCACTATATCCGCGGATGCGGCGACGCCGAAGAAGTCACGCGGGAAGACATCGAGGCGATCGTGTCCGACCGCATCGAAAACCGCATTTTCGAAATGATTACCGACATCGCGGCGTCGAAGACGAAGGAAGCCCTGTCTCTCTACGCGGATCTCCTTGCGGGCAAGGAGCCGCCGATGCGCATCCTTTCGCTGATTACGCGGGAATTCAACAATCTTCTGCTCATCAAAGAAATGTCGTCCCAGGGAGAGTCCCGCGACGCGATTGCCAAAGCGGCCGGCATGCCGCCTTTCGCGGTCCGGAAAAGCATGGACCTTCTGCGCTCCTATACCAATGAGCAGCTGGAGCGGGCCGTAAAGCTCTGCATACAAAGCGATGAGGATATCAAAAACGGGAAAATCACGGACCGCATGGCTGTGGAGCTGATCATTCTGCATGCGGGATTCTGAAGACCAAAAAAGCGGCCGCCGTTAAGCGACCGCTTCATCATGTTTTTTTAATCCATCTTATCGACGGCTTTGGACATACGGGAGATCTTTCTTGCATTGGTATTCTTCTTGTAGATACCCTTTGCCGCAGCTCTGCCCATAACGGCCTGAAGTTTAGAAAGGGCTGCTTTCGCCTCTTCCTTTGTGCCGTTTTCAATCGCTGCATAGACCTTCTTTACTTCTGTCTTGACCGCTGACTTAGCCGCCTTATTTCTTGCCGCCCTTTTCGCGTTTGTAAGAATTCTCTTCTTCGCGGATTTGATATTAGCCAAATCTCTTTCCTCCGTAATAATCTGTTCTCAATATGACTATAGCCGACGTTCCTCCTTTAGCCAAAAGAGACACGAAACTACGGCATGGGCGGAACACACAGATGGTATTCTAATACCTCCGGGGCTTTCATGTCAACCACTTTTTTTGCACCACAGGGGTCAGGCACCTTTGGTGCAGTCAAGAGTCCACTTCTTTCCGTCCGTCCGAAATCTCAGCATTCCGCTTTGATCCGTCCGGGCAATGACCGTTCCGCTCTTCCTTAAGCGTTCGAGCAGCTCTTCATGCGGATGGCCGTAACTGTTGTCCTTCCCGCAGGAAATAATACCCACTTTGGGCCTTATAAGTTTCAGGAACTCTTCCGGGGTCGAAAACCGGGATCCGTGATGAGCCACTTTCAGATATTCATAAGGATCCTTTTTCCGTTCTTTCCGAACTTCCCGGATCAGCTGCTCCTCCCCCGCTCCGCAGACATCTCCGCAGAACAGAGCATCGAATTCCCTGTAATGGAGATCGACGACGATACATTGGGCATTCGGATCCAAAGGCTTCTCCTCTGCTTCCGTGTCCGGGTTCCGGATCCGCAGAGTCACGTTCCCGATCCCGATTTCATCTCCTTTTTGAACCTTCAATACCCTGGCGCCGGCCGCCTTCGCCAGCTCACACAATTCTCTGTAGGCCGCTATGGAATCGTCGCCCTCCTTTCCTCCGCCCTGTGCTTCCGCATTCAAATAAGGCACTGCGACGCAGCCGACTCTCATTGAAATCTGATGATCCCGGACCATCCGAAGAAGTTCCCTGATTCCGCTCACATGGTCCTCGTCCAAATGAGTGGCAAAGACATAGTCGAGTCTTCGGACCCCGCTGTATTTGAGAAATGGAATGATGCGGTATTGGCCAACATTTCTTACGGACGAAGAACCGCCGTCGATCAAAATTTCCTGTCCCTTTGGCAGGGTAAGCAAAAGGGAATCGCCCTGCCCCACGGACAGGGCGTCGATTTCGAGGCCGGAAGGAATTTTGAGAACAAACAGGAGAACAACCAGCATGACAGGAAGAGGGAGGATGAGAAAGCGGCGTTTGTAAAGACGCCATTTCGCGCTCAGCCAAGTCCAGAGAGCGAGAAGAACCAGATAGAGAAGGATCTTTGGGAAAGGAGGTGAGCCGCAGATGAGGGATGCGCAGGGAAGGCTGCCGGCACAGGACAGCATTTTCCGAAAAAAGGAAATGAGCGCCGCTGCCAACATGGCGAACACCGGCACGTGCGTTCCGAAGATTATCCCCGCAAATCCCAGCCCCAGAACGAAAGGCAGAAAAGGCAGGGCCAGAACATTGACCGGCACCGAGTACAGCGGAATCTCGTAAAAAATACTGAGAACCAGAGGGATCATCCAGAGCCACAGCAGATAAGCCCGCATCAGCTGTCCCCTGTTTTTGAAAATGAAAAACAACAACACTGCCGAAAAGGAAAGCTGAAACCCGCTGTACATCAGATACCCCGGATTGCCGCAGAGAATGACAACGGCTGCCGCGGCGCAGGCTGTCGGCGTATCATATGTCCGCCGGAAGATCTTCGCTCCGATCAGAAGAGCGAGCATAAGAAATGCCCTCAAGGCCGAGACGCTCATTCCCGTAAGGATCGTATAGAACAACATAAGGCCGATCGTCAGAATGCCGCCCGGCACCTCCGGCCTATGTGTTTTCAGGTAAGTGAAAAGCGTAAACATCACGCGAAACAGCCACATCCCGAGCAGTGTCAGATGCAGGCCCGAGATCGCGAGCATGTGCAGAACCCCGGCATCTCGCCAGAGCGTCCGTTCTTCATCGGTGAGGCCGGACCGGTTCCCGATGAGGACCGCGCCAAGGACAGCGGCCGTCTCTTCCGGATAAAGCCGCCTGATCCGTTCATAGATTCTCATGCGCAGACGGCAGAGCATCTCTTCCACGCTCCCGTCCCTTACTCCGAGTGTCCGGATTGCGGGATCATTCATCGTCGCGGTAATTCCCAGAAGCCGGTCATACTCCGAAAAATCATACTGTCCGGGGTTCTCCGGCTTTTCCGGAAGATCCAGGTCGCCCCGGGCTTCAATGACGCTTCCGCATCTCACCTCCTCATCACACCGGATCCGGATCTTCCCTGCAGCCAGCTTTCTTTCCGGTTTCACCAGATACGCGTCTTTTACAATCAGAGTCACCCGCTCCTCTTTGACTTCCCGGCTCTCCACCGTTCCCACCACGGTGCCGTAAGGAAGCTCCCGTAAAATTTCGCGCGTTCTTCCAATGCCCGGTGCCTCCGTCTGAAGACGGAAGCCGGCCAATCCCGAAATCCATATCCATACAATGAAAAAAATGGCGACGACACATAATGGTCTTTTCCGCACAGCACACTCCATTTCCTCCCTCATTCCGAAGAATCAGAGACAGCAAGAATATGCGGAAACCATCATGAAAGTCCGGAGCACTCAACGCCCCGGACGGAAGGTATGTCGTTATTATCGCTCATCTCGAAACCGCTCGCAAGTCTTACTTTACATCCAAAATGCACCACAGGTGCCTGCACCACAGGTGCCAGGCACCTGTGGTGCACACATATCACATCATGCCGGCAAGCGAGCCGATCAGCCGCACAGCCAGCGCCGCGAGCCAGGCCACGAGGCACTGCCAGAACACAACTCCGACAGCCCACTTGTCCCCCATCTCCCGGCGGATTGCAGCTATCGCCGCCACACAGGGCGTGTAGAGAAGCGAAAACACGAGGAGGCCGGCCGCGGAGAGCGTCGTCATCACGGATCCCAGTCCCCCATCGCCTTTAAAGAGCACTTCCATCACCGAAACCATGCTCTCCTTCGCGAGGAATCCGCTGATGAGCGACGAGCAGATCCTCCAGTCCCCGAGGCCGAGCGGCCGCATCAGCGGCACCAGGATTCCCGAGACCGCCGCGAGCATGCTGTCCTTCTGGTCAGCGACGAGCTCAAAATGGAAATCCATTCTCTTTAAGAACCACACCACGATTGTGGCAATCAGAATGACGGAAAATGCCCTCTGAAGGAAATCCTTCGCCTTCTCCCATAAGAGCTGCAGCACGTTTTTCGGGCTCGGAAGACGATAATTCGGAAGCTCCATCACGAACGGAACTGCCTCACCCGCAAACAGGAACTTTTTGTAAATGAGTGCCGCCACGATCCCGAGGACGATGCCGAGCAGATAGAGTCCCGTCATCACCATCCAGCCGCGCTGCGGGAAGAAGGCCGCCACAAAGAACGAATAGATCGGCAGTTTTGCGGTACAGCTCATAAACGGAGTCAGGAGAATCGTCATGCGCCTGTCCCTGTCACTGGGCAGAGTGCGCGTGGACATGACCGCGGGAACCGTACATCCGAAGCCGATCAGAAGCGGCACGATGCTGCGCCCCGAAAGACCGATCTTTCGAAGGATCTTGTCCATGAAAAATGCGACCCTCGCGATATACCCGCTGTCCTCCAGTATGGACAGGAAGAAGAACATGGTGACAATGATCGGAAGAAAGCTGAGGACACTGCCCACTCCTTCGAAAATGCCCTCGATAATGAGGCCGTGAAGCACCGCGTTGACGCCCGCGCTTGTCAGGGCCGAATCGACGGCTCCTCCCAGGAAGCCGATCGCGCTTTCGAGGAGGCCCTGCAGAAATGCTCCGATAACATTGAATGTCAGGAAAAATACAAGGCCCATGACCGCGATAAAAACGGGGATGGCGGTATATTTTCCTGTCAGAACACGGTCAATCCTGCTGCTTCGCAGATGCTCTTTACTCTCATGCGGTTTGACGATGCACGCGGCACAGACCTTTCGGATAAAGGAAAAGCGCATATCCGCGATCGCGGCGCTCCGGTCGAGACCGCGCTCTTTTTCCATCTGCAGGACAATATGCTCCAGCATTTCCTGTTCATTTCCGTCCAAAAGGAGCTGGTTGAGGATCAGTTCATCCCCTTCAATAATCTTGGAGGCCGAAAAACGAACGGGCAGGCCGGCCCTTACAGCATGGTCTTCGATCAGGTGCACTACAGCATGCAGACAGCGGTGGACCGCACCGCCGTGATCGTTGGAGTCACAGAAATCCTGCCGGGACGGTCTTTCCTGATAGTGCGCGACATGAATGGCGTGCCGGACCAGCTCGTCGATACCTTCATTTTTCGCTGCGGAAATCGGAACGACCGGCACTCCGAGCATGCTCTCCATCCTGTTGATATCCACGCTTCCGCCGTTTCCGCGGAGCTCGTCCATCATATTGAGAGCGACCACCATGGGGATATTCATCTCCAGAAGCTGCATCGTCAGGTACAGGTTCCGCTCGATATTCGTCGCGTCCACAATGTTGATAATCGCGTGCGGTTTTTCGTTCAATACGAAATTCCGGCTCACGAGCTCTTCACTCGAATAAGGAGACATCGAATAGATGCCCGGCAGGTCCGTGATCATGGTATGATCCTTTCCGCGGATCTGACCGTCTTTCCGGTCTACCGTGACACCCGGAAAGTTGCCGACGTGCTGATTGGCACCGGTCAGCTGATTGAACAGCGTTGTTTTGCCGCTGTTCTGATTGCCGACAAGCGCAAACGTAAGCACTGTATCATCCGGCAGCGGGTTGCCGCTTCCCTTCGGATGATATTTCCCCTCTTCGCCAAGGCCCGGGTGCTCGATCTCCCTTGATTGATCCTGTTTTCCCGGCTTCGCATCAGCAGATTCTGCTTCTTCTCCCTCCGGAAGCCATGTCACGTCGATTTTTTCCGCTTCCGAAAGGCGCAGCGTCAGCTCATAGCCATGGATTCGCAGTTCGATCGGGTCTCCCAACGGTGCCGTCTTCACCAGTGTGACCACAGCTCCCGGGATAACCCCCATATCCAGAAAATGCTGGCGGAGAGCTCCTTCTCCGCCGACATTCTCAATTCTCGCAGATTGTCCAATTGATAAATCCCTGATTGTCATACTCTTCTTCCCGACTTATTTTTCTATTCTTTATTCTTCCTGTACCAGCGAATGATCCGCCGTAAGCGGCTTGCTCAGATTTACCGAATCCCTGAAGGAGATATTGCTCTCTCCGTCGATCGAAATCTGAACCGAATCGATGCTGTCACAGTTGTCAACCAGCGCGTCGACAAGCGAATAGACCGGTATTCTCGGGTCGACAGCCAGAGCCATGTCCGTAAAAGCCCGGTTCAGGTTGACAAAGCAGATCCCGTTGGAACTGGATACCGAGATGATCTGCGTATTGTTCGGCAGCGTCGGATAGTTCCCGCTGACCTTCGGCCCTGCGATCACGCGCTCCACGATCGCCCATTCAAGGGGCTTGCTGGAGGAATAGTAGATCGTTCTGCCTTCCACATTCAGCTTTGTTCCGCTTTCATCTGCATAATAGAGGCGGATCTTCTGGTTCTGGATCGAATTGATCTGCCTTCCCGCGTCCTCGACGAAAGAGTTCGCGTCCATGGCTCCCAGGGTGACATTTCCCGGAGTGACGGCTTCTTCCCCATCAACCGTAAAGGCGACCTTCGATACTCCTTCCGCCTGAACCATCGTCCTCACGACTCCGGCACGCGTCAGAACTTCCCTTGTCACATCCAGTGTCTTATAGGCCGACGAAAAATCAAGGATCAGCAGTCCCGCGTTCAGTGTATAGCCTTTGATCTGAAGCTCATCGTCGATCAGCGGCTTTAACGTCACCTTCGCCGGCATGGATTTGAGCGCTTCGAGGAACGCGTCGACGCTCATATCCTCGCTGTTCCGGTAGTTCTCCTTATCGAGCCCGTCCCCGTCCTGATTAAGATAGAACACAAACGGTCCTTCTTCCGAAAGTGTGACGGAACGCTTCTGCCCGCATCCCGAAAAAACGCAGGCAAATACAAGCACTGCCGCGGCCAGCAATGCCGGTATTCTTTTTCCGGATTTGAAAATAAGTTCTCTCATACCGTGTTCTCCGTAAATGGCATCCGTCATTCAGACCTTGCCCGCTTCGTCGTTGATCAGCGGGATCCGGACCGTAAATACGGATCCCTCTCCGACAGTACTTTCCACTTTCACGGTTCCCCTGTGCAGCGCCACAATATCCTTTGTGATCGCGAGGCCGAGCCCGGTCCCCTCGATCGTCGTGGAATGGGACTGGTCGCCTCTGTAGAAGCGCTCGAAAACCCGTTCAAGCTGTTCCTCCGGTATCCCCATTCCGGAATCGGCTACCGTCACATAGAAGAATTTGTGATCGAACTTCAGCGTCACGCGTACCCAGCCATTTTCATGGTTGTATTTGACGCCGTTTTCGATCAGATTCGTAAAGGCAAGCGTCAGCTTCGTCACGTCCACTTCCGCCTGAACCGGCTTGTAGCTGTCGAAGATAATCTCGATGCTCTTCTTATCCGCGATCGGCCGCACTCTTCTGATGATATCCTCCAGAAGACTTCCGATATCCGCCATTTCAAAGGACATGGTCACCGCGGACTTGTCGAGCCGGACCATCGTCAGAAGGTCCGTGATGATATTGTTCTCACGGTCGATCTCCTTCGTGATATCCTGCATAAACTCCTTATAGAGTTCATTCGGCACGTTGTCCATGCCGTTCAGGGAATCCGCCAGAACCTTCATGGATGTCAGCGGTGTTTTCAGCTCATGGGACACGTTGGAGACGAATTCCGAACGGGAACGGTCGAGCGCGCGCACGCGCTTCAGCATCCTGTTAAACGCGTCCGTAATCATCTCCGTCTCCGTGTATACCGGAACCGAGATCGCTTCGTCTTCAATACCGTCCGTTACATCCTCAATGGCGTTGGTAACAGCCGTGAACGGCCGGACCAGGAAACCGGATATAAAGAACCCGGCGATCAGGATCAGCAAAGACCCGATCACGCCGACCAGGATGCCCCGGTTCTCGAGGTAACGTGTGTTCTGTGTAATTTCATTCGTGGATACGGACGCGACAAGAACTCCGCTCACCCTCATATTGCCCTTGGAAATGATCGGAGTTATCACCTCAATATAGGAATTGTCATCGTCGTAAATATAGGATCCTTCCCCGCTCGTGAAGCAGTCCACCACATCCTTCGATACCGAGGTCTTTCCGGTATCGAGGTCAAAGGTATCCTTAATCACCTTAAAGTTGGAGTCCACAACGAGGAGACGGCCGCTATAGAAACTGGACACCAGAGACAGTTCACTGTCCAGTTCGGGTTGATTCGGATTCTCCAGGTAGCCGTCGGTGAGAATCGCTGTGCTCAGCATATCGCACTGGTTCCGCACGCTGCTGGTACGAAGGGCAATCGCTCTTGTCTTATAGCTGTTCAGAACAAGCGTCACCGCTATAAGCGTCGGTATGATTCCGATAAGTACCAGCATCAGCATCAGCCAGAACCGAAGGCTCCTGAAGAATCTCAGTCTGGATTTCAGCATCCGTTATTACAAGCTTCCTTTCCGTGATATCGTACAGCTCGCCGTTCAGACTTTCTCGGGCTCCGGATAATCCTTCCCGAACGTCTCCACCGTCACCTTCTTCATACGCTGATCCGTACGCGGACGGTCGGCCATGTCGGTAGGTGTCTCGGCAATCCGGTTCACGACGTCCATTCCCTCCGTGACCTTGCCGAAAGCCGCATACTGTCCGTCAAGATGCGGAGAATTCCTGTGCATGATAAAGAACTGGCTTCCCGCCGAATTCGGAATCATCGTCCGTGCCATCGAAAGCACGCCTTCCGTATGTCTTAAGTCATTCGGGAATCCGTTCATCGTAAATTCGCCCTTGATGGAATAGCCCGGTCCTCCTCTGCCGGTGCCTTCCGGGTCACCGCCCTGGATCATGAAACCGGGGATGACACGGTGGAAAATCACACCGTCATAATAGCCTTTTTTGATCAGGGAAATGAAATTGTTCACGGTATTCGGCGCAATGTCCGGATAGAGCTCGGCTTTGATGATGCCGCCGTCTTCCATTTCAATCGTAACAATCGGGTTGCTCATATCGGTTATCTCCTTTCAATCTTCAAATCCATTTACCGCTCCTCGCGGAAATACGAAAGCCCGAGGCTCGCCGGCGGCTGGTTTTCTCTCTTGTTCCGCATGCTCGTAATGATCAGAACCACGATCGTTACCACATAGGGAAGCATCTTGTAGAGTTCCTTCACGGCCAGATTGGTTCCGGTCGGTACGAAGAGGTACAGAATATACAGGCCGCCGAACAGAATCGAGGCCAGGATGCCGATATCCGGCTTCCAGATCGTGAAAATAACAAGCGCGATCGCCAGCCAGCCGCGGTCTCCGAAAGCGTCGTTGGACCAGACGCCGTTCATGTAGTCCATGACATAGTAGAGTCCGCCGATTCCCGCGATCATACATCCGATGCAGGTTGATAAATACTTGTACTTCGTCGTATTGATACCGGCCGCGTCAGCTGTACCCGGATTCTCTCCCACCGCTCTTAGATGAAGTCCCGTACGGGTTCTGGACAGCACATGCGCCGCGATGAGGGAAATGATGATTCCCAGATAAGCCAGAAATCCGTAAGAGAACAGAACTTTTCCGATCACGCCGGTCGTATTCGCGAACGGCAGCTGCGTACGGAACGTATTGCTCGTCGCGGACAGCGTAATCGACGGAACGTCCGCTCCGGTCAGTTTGATCAGGGAGCCGCCAAAGAAGTTTCCGAAGCCGATGCCGAAAGTGGTCATCGCAAGACCCGTCACGTTCTGATTCGCCCTCAGCGTTACTGTCAGGAAACAATACAGAAGGCCCATCACGAGCGCTCCAAACAGGCAGGACGCCATCGGAATGAGGATGGTCAGCGCCGGATTCATCCCGACCGCGCCTCCCACGCTTCTTTCATAGAGGAATGCCCCGATGACACCGCTGATCGCGCCGACATACATGACGCCCGGAATACCCAGATTCAGATTTCCCGCTTTCTGGGAAATGGTCTCTCCGGTACTGCCGTAAAGGAGAGGCATTCCCTGCATGACCGCACGGGGAATAAATAATGATAAATCCAACATAAATGCGCCCTCCTTTTATTTCGCGGCTTTCCTGAAATGCAGCCTGTAGTTGATAAAGAACTCGCTTCCGATGATAAAGAACAGGATGATTCCGGTCAGAATATCACCGAAGGACTGGTTCAGACCGTAAATCGATGTGATTTCAGCCGACCCCTGCGAAAGGAACACAAGGAGCAGGGAGGACAGAACCATTCCGAGAGGGTTGAACTTCGCGAGCCATGCTACCATGACCGCCGTAAAGCCTTTGCCTCCGGCCAGCGTGGTCGTAAGGGTGTGATCCGTTCCCGAAACGAGAAGGAAGCCGGTCAGTCCGCAGATGGCTCCCGAAATCAGAAGCGTTCTGATGATGACCTTCGAAACTTTGATACCCACATAGCGGGCTGTCGCTTCGCTCTCACCGACGACAGAGATTTCAAATCCCTGCTTGCTGTAGGTCAGGTAGATGTACATCGCGATTGTCAGGATCGCGACGACCAGAATCGTCAGAAGGTAGCGGTTTCCGATGATGGGAAGCCATCCTGCCTCGGTGGACTGGTTGATGATGCCGATCTTGCCCGAGCCCTTCGGTACTTCCCAGACGATGATGAAATAGGCGCACAGCTGCGTCGCCACGTAGTTCATCATCAGGGTGAAGAGCGTTTCATTTGTGTTCCATTTCGCTTTGCAGAGCGCGGGAAGCATCGCCCAGACCGCACCGGCTGCAAGTGCCGCAAGGACCATGATCAGAATGAGGAGCGGGGCAGGGAGCTTATTTCCCAGAAGAATCATGCACGCGGTCGTAGCCAGGGCGCCGATGAGGATCTGTCCCTCACCTCCCAGGTTCCAGAACCGCATACGGAAAGCCGGTGTCAGAGCAAGTGAAATGCACAGAAGAACGGCTGTCTCCTTACCGAGAGTCCAGCGTCTTCTGGCAGTTCCGAAAGCGCCTGCCACCATGGTCTTGTAGAAACCGATCGGATCGATTCCGGTCACGATCACCGTCACAACCGCGCAGACGATCAAAGCGATCACAATCGCCAGAAGGCGGATGCCCCATTCCTTCTGCCACGCGAGCTCTTTTCTCTTTGAAAGATGAATCAGAGGTTCTCTGTGTTTACGGTTCATTCCTTTTCACCTCCTCCGACTCTGGTCATCAGAAGACCTACTTCGTTCTTGTCCGCGGTTCTTCCGTCCAATATGCCGCTCACTTTTCCTCCGCAGAGGACCACAATTTTGTCGCAGAGTTCGAGGAGCACGTCCAGATCCTCCCCGACATAGACCACGGCGACTCCGCGTTTCTTCTGCTGATTCAGAAGATCATAGATCGTATAGGAGGAATTGATATCGAGGCCGCGTACGGCGTACGCCGTAAGAAGAACCGAAGGCGCTGAGGCGATCTCGCGTCCGACAAGTACCTTCTGAACATTTCCTCCCGAAAGCCTTCTGACCGGGGTCTCGATGCCCGGTGTCAGAACCTCCAGCTCCTCGACAACCTGCTTCGCGAGGTTTTTCGGGAACAGTCTGTCGGTAAACGCGGATTTTCCTCTTCTGTAGGATCTCAGCATCATATTGCCGGACAGATCCATATTTCCGACAAGTCCCATGCCGAGGCGGTCTTCCGGAACGAAGGAAAGCGTCACTCCGAGGGCCGCGATCTCTAACGGATCCTTGCCCAGAAGTTCCTTTTTATTTCCGTCATCGTCAATGAACATTACGGAGCCCGACTCTGTCGGCTGCAGACCGGCAATGGCTTCTAGCAGTTCCTTCTGGCCGCTTCCGGAAATACCTGCGATTCCGAGAATCTCACCGGACGAAGCCGTAAATCCGACATTGTCCAGTTTCAGGATGCCGTCCTGATCGCGGACCGTAAGTCCGGAAACCTCGATACGCGGCTTCGGATCCACCGGATCCGGGCGGTCGATATTCAGAGAAACCGCGCGTCCGACCATCATATCCGTCATTTCCTGCGCGTTGGTATCCTTTGTCATCAGATCCCCGACGTATTCTCCGCGGCGAAGAATCGCGACACGGTCGGAAAGGTCCTCGACTTCGTGCATCTTATGGGTGATGATGACGATGGCTTTGCCGTCCTCTCTCATGGTCCGAAGCACGGCAAAGAGCTTATCTGTCTCCTGCGGAGTCAGAACAGCGGTAGGCTCGTCCAGAATGAGGATATCGGCTCCTCTGTAGAGCACCTTCACGATCTCTACAGTCTGTTTCTCAGAGACAGACATCTCATAGATCTTCTTGTCCGGATCCACTTCAAAGCCGTAGGCCTTGCAGATATCCCGGATCTTCCCGGCAGCCTTCACAAGGTCCAGTTTTCCTTCTTCATGAAGGCCGAGCACAATATTTTCGGTGGCCGTCATGACATCCACCAGTTTAAAGTGCTGGTGGATCATTCCGATCCCGTAGTCGAAAGCTTCACGCGGAGAACTGATTGTCACCTCTTTGCCATCGATAAAGATCTTTCCTTCATCGGGAAAATAAATTCCCGAGAGCATATTCATCAACGTGGTCTTACCGCTTCCGTTTTCCCCCAGGATTGCCAGAATCTCGCCCTTATAGATATCGAGATTCACCCGGTAATTCGCGCGAACGCTGCCGAATATCTTTGTAATGCCGCGCATCTGCACAGCCGGTACTCTTTCAGGCACGCCGTTTTCTCCTCCCTCGTCAAAAGATAGATGAGCCGTAACTAATTTATTATACCACGAAACAACGAGCCGAGCGAGCATTTATGCTCTTATGCTCATTCGGCGACCATGGTAAAAGCCCGGGAGTGTTCCCGGGCTTTTGAATGACTGCGTCATACTGCCATCAATATTTCTCATCCAGAAGCTCGATGCCGTCGATACGAAGATCGAAATACGGAGCGCTTCTGTATTCGGATTCATGGAAGTAACCGTCAGAGATGACTTCCGTATCCGGTGTGTAGTTCTCGTCGGTATCGACGTCAGCCTGATAGCTGTCCAGAGTCTTGCCGTCAACCGTGAAAGCGGAAGTATCGAAGACATGGATGGAGCCGTCTTCAAGGCCGGCCTTCACTTCTTCAAGCTTCTCGTTTGTGCCTTCGGCAATGGCGTTCTCGTTGGTCTCTGTCAGGACGACGGATTCCGTAGCGATGGTGCCTGTCCAGTCTGTGTCAATCGCTTCGCCGTTAGCAGCTGCTGTGATTGCGTAGACATAGTACGGTGTCCAGTCGATTCTGGAGGATACCAGATAGGTGTTCGGGCATGCGGAAATGGTGGAGCCGTTGTAGGATACGTCCGGAACATTGGCTGTTTCGCAGGCTGTCGGAGCACCCATGGAGTCCGCGTGCTGGCTCATGAGGACGCAGCCGGCATTGATCAGATTTGTAGCGCCTTCCTTTTCAGCTGTTTCATCATACCAGGAACCTGTGAATGTAACTTTCATGGTCGCGCTCGGGCAGATGGAACGTGCGCCGAGGAAGAAGGATGTATAACCGGAAATAACTTCCGCGTAAGTGTAAGCGCCGACATAACCGATCTGAGCCTGATCTTCCGTGATTTCGCCCTTTTCGATCATCTCGTTCAGCTTCATACCGGCAACAACACCTGCCAGATAACGGCCTTCATAGATCGATGCGAACGCGTTGTGATAGTTCGGCAGATTTTCGGTATGAGCCTTTGTACCTGTGGAGTGGCAGAA
Organism: uncultured Eubacteriales bacterium; assembly: GCA_900319795.1. Taxonomy (GTDB): domain Bacteria; phylum Bacillota; class Clostridia; order Lachnospirales; family Lachnospiraceae; genus Chordicoccus. Next base: position 43,885 of record ONPU01000006.1, read on the forward strand.
CTGAACATCCGGGAATTCCTTGGCGGCCTGGATCATGAAGTCTTCATGGCCGAAGGAGTCCGCGAAGATGATTCCGCATCCCGCGTCAACAAGGTCAGCGGCTGTGTCGTAGCATTCCTGTCCTTCCGGAACGTTCGTACGAAGAATATACTCGATGCCGAGCTGTTCGCAGGCTGCCTTTGCGGCATTGATGAAGTTCAGGTCATAGGTGGAGTTTTCATCGTGAAGCGTGATGAAACCGGCCTTGATGTTAAGTTTTTCTCCGGAAGCGGCATCCGCTGCTTCCTCTGCAGGTTCTTCAGCTGCTTCGGCAGCTTCTTCCGTAGCTGCTTCAGCTGTTTCTTCAGTGGCTTCAGCTGTTTCTTCAACAGCCTCTGCTGTCTCTTCAGCGGCTTCAGCTGTCTCTTCAGCAGCTCCTTCGCCGGCATCTTCGGCAGCTTCAACAGTCGCCTCGGCAGCCTCAGCGGCAGGTTCTTTAGCGGCGCCGCCGCATCCTGCGAGAAGTCCGACGCAAAGTACCGCAGAAAGCAGAACACTCAATTTCTTTCTCATTTTCTCCTCCTTTGTAAAAAACAAGCAGATTGATAGTTCTTCCAAAACGGGATTTTTTCCACAAAATAAATGAAATCAGATCCCGTTTCATCTGACACTTCCATGTTAAATGAACGAAGATCTGATGTCAATTTGCTTATTTCCGAAAATACCCGCTTAAATGGATTTTTTTAGGAGCATTATGCACTGAAATAATATCCCACACCCCACTTGGTGTGAACGTACTTGGGTTCGCTGGGATTTTCCTCAATTTTCTCACGAAGCCGGCGGATATGAACGTCCACGGTCCGAACATCTCCCGGATACTCATAGCCCCAGACAATATTGAGCAGGTTCTCGCGGCTGTATACCTTATTCGGATTGAACGCGAGCAGTTCGAGCACGTCAAATTCCTTCGCCGTCAGGTTGATCTCACGGCCGTCGATAAAGACACGCCTGCTTTCGGAATCCAGCTTGAGGCCTCCGGCTTCCATCGTCTTCGGGCGTTCCTTTTCCCTGTCCCCGTGTCCCGATCTGCGGATGATCGCCTTAATTCTGGCCTTTACTTCCAGAATATTAAACGGCTTTGTGATATAGTCATCAGCCCCGTATTCGAGTCCCATGATCTTGTCCATATCCTCGCCTTTGGCCGTCAGCATGATGATCGGAACATTGGAAAAATCCCGGATCTGCTGGCAGACCTCAAGTCCGGTAATCTTCGGAAGCATCAGGTCCAGAAGAATCAGGTCATATTCCGTCTCCTTGGCAAGCTCGAGCGCCTCTTCCCCGTCATAAGCACAGGTGACCTCATAGCCGTCCTGCTCCAGTGAAAAACGGATTCCCTTTACAATGAGTTTTTCATCGTCTACTACCAGAATCTTCCTTGCCATCTTCAACTCCCTGCCCTTTTCATGTGAGGGCCCACGATCTAAACTGTAATCTGATTTTCGATCTTTCCGAACAGCGCGTTCTTGATCCCGCTGATTTTCATCAGATCCTCAACCGCTTCAAACGGACCGTTCTGTTCCCTGAATGTGATAATATCCTTCGCGCGTGATTCCCCGATCCCGGGCAGCGTCATCAGTTCGTCCGCCGTAGCGGTATTGATATTGATTTTTCCCTTATTCCCGTCCGCGATCGCCGCGGATCCGGTGCTGTCCCCGACCGCGTATACGGTCAGCTGCTGTCCGTCCTTCAGAACCTCCGCCTGGTTGAGCGCGTAAGGATCCGCTTCTTCCGTCATCCCTCCGGCCATCTCGATCGCTTCATAGGCTCTTGCGCCTTCATGAAGCTCGTAGACTCCGCTTTTTTCGACCGCTCCGCAGACATAGACACAGATCGTTGCCGCCGTGTCCTCCTCCGCGTCGTCATTTACGGGATCTGCCGGCCCGGCATCTTCCGTGTCGTCAGCATTTTCATCGCTGAAGGAAGCGATTTTCTCATATACCGACGCGCCGCACCCGGTAAAAACCAGACATAAAAGGAACAGCAAAACCATGGCAGTGTATGCCATGGAATGATTTTTCAAATGATTCATAACCGGCACCTCCATTGCTCGTAATCAGGGCAGACTATCCCTGCCGCAAATGGCTGTGCCGCTTTTATTTTAACGAATCAGCTTCAGAAACTCAAGATCAATTGCCAACTTCTCCGAAACAATCATTGAGGATCATTGAGGCCGTACGGATCTCCTCGTCCGTGATCACAAGCGGAGGCAGAAGCCTGATGACGTTGTGGCCGGCCGTAATGATCAGGAGGCCTTTTTCCAATGCTCTTTTGGCGATGGATGCCGCGGATACCTCCGGATCCAGCTCGAGACCCCGCATGAGGCCGAGCCCTCTCTGGGCCTTGATGAAGCTGTACTTTTCCGTAAGCGCATCCAGTTCTTTCTCAAGCAGAGCTCCGGCTCTCTGCGCGCCGGCTGCGATTCCGTGCTTTTCGAAAAGATCGAAAACAGCGCTGACCGCTGCCGTCGCAAGCGGATTTCCGCCGTAGGTGCTGCCGTGATCGCCGGCTACCAAAGAAGCGTCAGCAAGCTTGTCGCCAAGAACGAACGCTCCGACCGGAACGCCGCACCCGAGCGCCTTGGCCGCCGTCAGGATATCCGGCTTCACGCCGTACTGTTCATAGGCCCACATCGTTCCGCAGCGTCCCATGCCGCACTGAATCTCGTCCAGAATGAGCACGATATCCCGTTCGTCGCAGATCTGACGGATCTCTTTCAGAAACGCCTCATCTGCCGGGAAGATCCCGCCCTCGCCCTGTACGGTCTCAAGCAGAATCGCGGCTGTGCGCTTCGACAAAAGAGCTTTCACACTGTCGATGTTGTTATATTCGGCAAATACGACCCCGCCCATCAGAGGCATGAAGTCTTCCTGATAGTGCTTATTTCCTGTTACGGAAAGAGCGCCTACCGTTCTTCCGTGGAAGGACTCGCGCATGGAAATTATTTCCACGGCTTCCGGCCCTTTCTTTCCTCTCGCGTACTTTCTGGCTGCCTTGACCGCTCCTTCAATCGCCTCCGTCCCGCTGTTCGTGAAAAAGACTTTTTTCAGTCCCGAACTTAGGGCCAGCTTCTTCGCCGCCTCTGCCAGCGGTTCGTGATAGTACAGGTTTGACGTATGCGTCAGCTTCCGGATCTGAGCGATCAGCGCCTCGTCATATCCGGGGAAATGATACCCCAGCGCCAGTACGCCGATTCCGGACATAAAGTCCAGGTATGTATTGCCGTCCGCATCCTTGACAAATACCCCGTCTCCCTCCGAAAGAGCGATCGGGAACCGGTTATAGGTATGCAGGACATATTCTTCACTTAAATTCGATATTTCTTTCTGATTCACGGCCGGGCCGCCTTTCCGCCGCGTAAAACCGATCGCGGCTTATTTCCATAAATCAACTTCGGACAGTCATTATCCATGATAATAGCGCTTCACGTGATCCCCGACAATCGCGGTACCGATTCCCTTGTCGGTAAAGATCTCAAGCAGCATGCAGTGCATGATTCTTCCGTCCAGAATATGCACCCTGCTCGTTCCGTTCTCGATCGCGGCGATGCAGTTCTGCAGTTTCGGGAGCATGCCTCCTCCCGCGTTTCCTTCTGCGATAAAGCGTCTGGCTTCCGAAACACTGAGTTCCGAAATCAGCGTAGAAGGATCCAGCGGGTTGCGGTATACGCCCTCAATATCGCTTAGGAAGACCAGCTTCTCCGCGCCTTCGCCGGCAGCAATCGCGCAGGCGGCGTCATCGGCGTTGATGTTGTAGGAGTGATAGTCCTCCTCTCCCATGCCGATCGGGCAGATCACGGGAACGAAATCCTGATCGATCAGCGTGTCGATGAGGCCGACGTCCACTTTGGTCACCTCTCCGACATAACCCAGGTCCTTCCCGGAATCCAGCATTTTCTTCCTGACCAGCATCGTGGCGCCGTCCTTGCCGGAGATTCCGCAGGCCTTCACGCCGTTTTCCTCCATATACTGAACCAGGCCCTTATTGACACGGTTCAGAACCATTTCGGCGATCTCCATGGTCTTTTCGTCGGTCACGCGAAGGCCGTTGATAAACTCAGGCGTTCCGCCCGAAAGCTTGACCCACTTGCTGATTTCCTTGCCGCCCCCGTGTACGATGATCGGTTTCATGCCGACCAGCTTGAGCAGCGCCACGTCCTGGATCACGCTCTTTTTCAGGGCGGAGTCCTTCATGGCGGAACCGCCGTATTTGACGACGATTTTTTTGCCGGTGAATTCGCGGATGTAGGGCAGGGCCTCGATGAGGACGTCTGCTTTATGGATCCACATGTCCATATTTTCCATATCTCAATTCCTCGATTGGTATTTATGGTGTTTCTGGCGTTTCTCGATCATGATACTTGTAACGCTCTTTCGGAAGACCAGACCTGCCATGGATAATTCTGATTCTCGATTATGATGCTTATTACGTTCTTCTGAGTTTCCAGCTGAAGATAATAGTATAAATAATTCAGACATCTGCACAAGTGATTAGTACTTCTTAGCTCGTCAGAAATTGTGTTGTTCGAAAAAATCACACTGTCTGAGCGCAGCGAGTTTGCGATTTTTTCGAACGGTTTTAGCAATTTCTGAGGAGGTTAGAAGTTCTTCTCTGCCCCCGATCTCTGATCGGGGGAGCCCCTCGCGGCTTTGAGCGAGTTCAGAGAAATCCTGAAAGGATTTCTTCCACGGCGCGGAAGCCGTCTGAATTATTTATACTATTATCTCAGCGTCAAGTCTCAGCTTCAGTCCTCAGCTTCAGTCCTCAGCTTCAGTCCTCAGCGCCATCACGACCGGTAGTCCGCATTGATATTGACGTACTCATGCGTCAGATCGCACCCCCACGCCGTCGCCGCCGCGTCCCCGAAATGGAGATCAACCGTCGCGATAATCTCATCGGAGCTCAAAATCTCTGTAGCCTTCTCCTCGGAAAACGGCTCCGCCACCCCGTCCTTCGCAATGGCGATCCTGCCGGCCGCGCTCTCGAATACGAGATCCACTTTCTCCGGATCAAACTGAGCGCCAGCATATCCGAGCGCGCAGAGAATACGTCCCCAGTTCGCGTCATGGCCCGCGATCGCCGCCTTGACCAAAGCGGAGGAAACAACCGAGCGGGCGAGCTTCTTCGCGTCCGCTTCGGAAGCGGCTCCTTCGACACAACATTCGAAAAGACAGGTCGCGCCCTCTCCGTCCTTCGCCATCGCTTTTGCCAGATGGGTGCAGACGAGCAACAGGGCGTCGCAGAAGGTTCCGAAGTCCTCATCCTCTTCGACGATTTCACTGTTTCCGGCAAGGCCGCTCGAAAGGAGGAGGCAGGTATCATTCGTGGACGTGTCTCCGTCTACCGAGACCATGTTGAAGGTCTCCGGGACCACGGAAGAAAGCGCTTTCTGCAGAAGTCCGGCTGAAATCTTCAGATCCGTCGTCAGATACGCGAGCATCGTGCACATATTCGGATGAATCATGCCCGATCCCTTGGTGCACCCGCCGAGAACCGCCTCGGTTCCGTCTTTCAGGGAAAATGTCACCGCCGCCTCTTTTCTGACGGTGTCGGTGGTCATAATGGCCGTCGCGCAGTCACGCCCGGCCTCAAGGGAATCCGAAAGCTTTCCGGTAAGCACGGATACGCCCGCGCAGATCTTGTCGATCGGAATCTGCACGCCGATCACGCCCGTAGAGCCGATCAGCACGTCTTCCTTCTGAATGCCATTGTATGCGGGATCCGCTTTTGCTAAAGAAGCAGCTGCCGCCTCAGCGGTCTGTTCGCACAGCCGCATGCCTTCCGCGCCGGTTGCCGCGTTTGCGACTCCCGCGTTGACTACCACCGCGCGTACATTCCTTCCGGAATAAACGATGTCCCGGTCCCAGACGACGGGTGCCGCCTTCACAATATTGCTTGTAAATGTCCCGGCGGCGGCGCATGGTACTTCACAGGCAATCATCGCCATATCCGCCGCGCCGTTTTTCTTGATTCCGGCAGCGCAGCCCGCTGCCCGGAATCCCTTTGCCGCGGTCACGCCGCCTTCGATCATTTTCATGCTCATCTTCTTCTCCTTTTACGGAAAATGTCCGATCAGTCCTCATAGGGGTTCTTATAGCCGCCCTGAGCCATCTTCATGGCACGCACCTTCAGCGGCAGACCGAAGAGTGTAATGAAGCCGTCGGCGTCGTGATGATCATAGAGATCACCCGTTGTAAATGAGGCCAAGCTCTCGGAGTAAATGCTGTACGGCGAAGTCTCGCCGGCTTTGATAATATTGCCTTTATAGAGCTTGAACTTCACTTCGCCGGTGACATATTCCTGTGTGACGTCGACAAAGGCCTTAATGGCGTCGCAAAGAGGCGTGAACCATTTTCCTTCATAGACGACCTGCGCAAGCTTCTCGCCGAGAATCTTCTTCTCTTCCAGTGTCGCGCGGTCCAGAACGAGCTCTTCGAGCTGGGCATGGGCTTCCATGAGGATCGTGCCGCCCGGTGTCTCATAGACGCCGCGGCTCTTCATGCCGACAACACGGTTTTCAACGATATCCACAATGCCGATTCCGTTCTCTCCGCCGAGCTTGTTGAGCTCACGGATGATATCGGCCACTTTCATCTTCTTTCCGTTGACGGAAGTCGGAACGCCCTTCTCAAAGGTCATGGTCACTTCCGTTTCCCTGTCCGGAGCCTTCTGCGGCGTTACGCCGAGTACGAGCATATGGTCATAGTCCGGCGCGTTGGCAGGATCTTCCAGTTCCAGGCCTTCGTGGCTGATGTGCCAGAGGTTCCGGTCACGGCTGTAGCTCTGGGAATGGTCAAACGGCAGATCAATGCCTTTGCTCTTGCAGTAGGCAATTTCATCTTCACGGGACTGGAATTCCCAGATATCCGTCATTCTCCAGGGAGCGATGATCTTCAGGTCCGGAGCCAGCGCCTTGATGCCCAGCTCAAAACGGATCTGGTCATTTCCCTTTCCGGTCGCGCCGTGGCAGATCGCCGAAGCGCCTTCCTTCCGGGCAATTTCAACCAGCTTTTTCGCGATCGCCGGCCTGGCCATGGAGGTACCGAGCAGATACTTGTTCTCATACACTGCCCCCGCCTTTACGCATGGCATAATATAGTTCTCGGCAAAGTCATCATTGATATCCTCAATATAGAGCTTCGACGCGCCGGACAGACGCGCTCTTTCTTCCAGACCGTCCAGTTCGTTTCCCTGTCCGCAGTCAATGCAGCAGCAGATGACTTCGTAACCGAAATGCTCCTTCAGCCAGGGAATGATCGCTGTCGTGTCAAGACCTCCCGAATATGCGAGAACTACTTTTTCGTTTGCCATGATAGTGCCTCCTTTGAATTACTTACTTTCTCCAAGTACCCATGTACTATACAGCATATGCATTTATTATGCAAGCCTAAATTGATAATCCTTGTATCTTTTATGATACTGTGTATGTTTATGCATAAATGCGCATATTTTATGAATAATCATTTTGCAATCCATTCATTGCATTCCTTAGTGTTTTATCCGCTATACTGATCCATCTGGGACAGATTATTTTCAAAAAATAATAAGGGGGATTCATAATGGAATACTACGAACGCATGAAAAGTCTGCGCACCCGACGCAAAATGACACAGGAAGAGCTCTGTGACGAAGTCCTGATCCGTCAGAGGAGCTATTCCGACTATGAAAAGGGACGGACCCATATTCCGATCGACCTGCTGATCCGCCTTGCGGAATTCTACGACGTCTCGATGGACTACATCTGCGGCATCAGCGAAAAGGAAGACCGCTTTCTCCATCAGACATGAACCGGTACCATGACCGGTCTTTTTTATCTGGACGAAAGGAACTCGTACTCCGCCAGGCCGGCTTCGTCGGCAGGATACTTCGTGATGAACTCCGCGGCCTTTGCCCGCGCCGTGTTCCAGTCGTGCAGATTCTCATAGCAGACGATCTCATTGAAGAGCAGCCCCTGCTTGTCTTCTTCTTCCGCTTTCTCGAGTCCGCTCTGAACATTCTGAAGAGCGCTCTCGTAGTTCTTCTCTTCCAGGTCGCACAGCGCGAGTCCGTTATAGGCCCTGGCCGCGGTCTTATCATTGGAAATATAGTTTCTGTAGACCGCTCTCGCGTCGGCGAGATCGCCTGACGAAAGATAGATCTTGCCCAGAAGGAAGACCGCGCGGCCGTCATTTTCATTGACTCTTACAGCCTGCACCAGTTTTTCCTTCGCGGCGTTATAGTCTTTCAGATAATACTCCACGAGGCCCTGATTGTAATAGTCGTTCTCGTTCGCGTTGGCCTCCGTAAGAGCCTCTTCCAGGTAGCGCGCTCCGTCGCCGCTCTTTTCCACGTCCTCATAGAGCTCGTAGATATTGATATAGAGCTGATAATTCGGATCGAGCGAAACCGCCTGGTCAAAATCGTTCCGGGCCTCCCGGTCATTTTCATTTCTCAGATAGAGCCTTCCGCGAAGGAAGAGAACCTCCGAATCCGGCTGCTTCATGACCAGCTCGTTGTAGATTTCCATGGCTTCGTCGGGCTTTCCCTGCCGCTCGCGGCAGTAAGCCAGATAGATCTTGACGTCCCGCTGGAACTGTTCGTCTTCATTTGTTGTGTAGTAGATGCTCTTCTGAAGAGAAACCGCGGCATCCGCGTAATCCCCCAGAAACAGTTCGCAGAGCCCCTTGCCCCGGTATGCCTCGGGAAGATATTTTTCCGCGGCAATGACTTCCGAAAATGTCGCGGCCGCCGCGTCAAAGTCGCCGGCCCTCATTTCCTCACAGCCTCTGGCGTAAATATTCTTCTCTTCCGATTCTCCGCATCCGCATACAATGAGCGCCACGATCAGTGCGGCCCAAACGGCATATATCCTGCGCTTCAACAGCCAATACCTCTCCTTTGAAAGATCCGTTTCTTAAAACAGCGGCGTCCGGTAGATTCCCTCATCGATCAGCTTCCGGATCTCATTCTGTACATAGGCCTTGTCCTCGGCATAGGTGACGCCGAACCAGACATCACCGGAGTGAAGCACCTTCACCTCCGCCCTGTTTTCCCGGACCAGCCCATCGATAATCGTCGGAAGAAGGTATTCCTTTGTCAGGGGATCCCCTTCTTCAGATGCCAGGAATTCGCGGAATCCGTCTGTGAGGACATCCAGAAATGCCGGTGTAAGGCCCCACATGTTCATGGAAACCGGGCTTTCGGGATCGATTTCCACGATTCCTTCCGGCGTTTCTATGCCGGCGCCCTGTTCCGTACGGACGAGGTTCTTCGTCTCTTTGATGCCGATGAGCTTTCCGTTTTCATCCGTAGAAACGATTCCGCGGGTCACGCCGCCGTTTGCGGAAAGCGTGTTCTTCAGCACAAAAGCGGTCATCGCGACCGGAATTTTGCCCTCTCCGCTCTCCTTATTGTTTTCAACAAGAAGCTCGTGGAGAACCCGGAAGCCCTCTTTTCCGTAGTAGTCATCCGCGTTGATCACGGCAAACGGCTCATGAATCAGTTCCTTCGCGGCAAGAATCGCCTGGCCGGTTCCCCAGGGCTTTTTTCTGCCCTCCGGAACGCTAAATCCTTCGGGAAGATTCTCCAGTTCCTGATAGGCATAGGCCACTTCCGCCACTTTCTCGATTTTGGAGCCGATCAGAGCGCGGAAGTCCTCGTCCAGGTCGCGTCTGATAATAAAGACGATCTTGTTGAAACCCGCTTCCAGGGCGTCAAAGATCGAATAATCCATCATGATTTCGCCGTTCGGGCCCAGCGGATCCATCTGTTTGATGCCCCCGCCATAGCGGCTTCCGAGTCCGGCTGCCATAATCACCAGAGACGTTTTCATTTCATTCCTCCTTATTGCCGCTGCCCGAAAGCAGCTCCGCGCGTTCATACTGAGTCAGTGCGTCCACAATCTCGTCCAGGTCCCCGTTCAGAATCTGGGGAAGCCGGTGCGTCGTCAGGTGGATCCTGTGGTCGGTCACTCTCATCTGAGGAAAGTTGTAAGTCCTGATCTTTTCGGAACGATCACCCGTGCCCACCTGGCTTCGCCGAAGATCCGCCCTTGCTTCATGCTGTTTTCTGCGCTCCAGATCGTAAAGCCTTGTTCTTAACACTTTCAGCGCTTTCGCCTTATTTTTGATCTGGGACTTCTCATCCTGGCAGGAAATGACGATTCCCGTCGGAATATGCGTCAGACGGACCGCCGAATCCGTCGTATTGACGCACTGTCCCCCGTTTCCGGAAGCCCTGAATACGTCGAAGCGGCAGTCATTCATATCGATCTCCACATCCACCTCTTCGGCCTCCGGCATAATCGCCACCGTTGCCGTTGACGTATGGATGCGGCCTCCGCTCTCCGTCTCAGGAACTCTCTGAACCCTGTGGGTTCCGCTCTCGAACTTCAGTCTCGCGAACACTCCGCGTCCGCTGATCTGGAACGTACACTCCTTAAAACCGCCTATGCCGCTTTCGCTTAAGGAGATCATCTCACATTTCCATCCCTTCAGATCGGCATAGTGCACATACATGCGGTACAGATCCGCCGCGAAAAGCGCCGCTTCTTCGCCGCCGGCACCCGCGCGGATCTCCACAATTACGTTTTTATCATCATCAGGATCCTTCGGCAGCAGAAGGATCTTCAGTTCCTCTTCGGATTTGGCCAGTTTCCGGGCACATTCGGAGAGTTCTTCCTTAAGAAGGGCTCTCATCTCCTCGTCTGTTTCCTCCGAGAGCATCTCTTCCGTTTCTTTTTGTTCCTTCTGAAGGCCGAGGAAACGTTCGTAGGCATCCGCGATCGGCTGTATTTCCGCCTGTTCCTTCAGAAGATACGCCATTCTGGCGGAATCGGAAAGAGTCGCGGGATCGCTGAGTTCCCGTATGATTTCCTCACAGCGGTTCTTCACCGCGTTCAGTTTTTCCGTCATCATCTCATCTTCACTCCGCCGCGCGCTCCGCAAGGAAGCCCGTCACGAGGCGCGGGTTTCCGCCGTTGTCATAAAAACTTCTGACCTCCCGGAATCCGGCCTTCTCCATCAGCTCCGAAAGCGCGTCCGTCTGGTCATAACCGCATTCAAGCGCCATAAGCCCTCCGTCCTTCAAAAAAGCCGTAGAGCCGTCTATGATTCTTCGGTAAAATGCCATCCCGTCCGGACCCCCGTCGAGGGCGATCCTGGGTTCGTAATCCCTGACCTCCGTCATCAGCGTTTCAATATCGGCGGAAGGGATATAGGGCGGATTCGACACGATCACGTCAAATCCCGCTCCCGCTTTTCGTGTCTCATTTTGCAGACGGTCATAGAGATCCGACTGAAGAAGGACACAGTCTGAGCCTTTTAAAGAGAGTTCATTTTTAAAAGAATCCCGATTTTTGCCGGCCACGGAAAGGGCTTCTTCGGAGATGTCCGTTCCCATGCCCGAAAGTCCTTCCGGTCCCTCAAGAAGAAGTGTCAGCACAATGCAGCCGCTTCCGGTACAAAGGTCCAGAATCCGCATGCCGCTTTGGAGATGCGGAAGAACGGCCTCAATCAGCGTTTCCGTATCAAAGCGCGGGACCAGAACTCCACGTTCCACATAAAACTCCCGGCCGAAAAACGGGGCCGAATGAAGGATCTGCTGCAGAGGCTCCCTTTTCGCCCTTCGCCCGATCAATTCATGAAAACGGTCTTTCCGCTCGTCAGTCGCCGGATCGTCCATGAGCAAAGGCCAGTGCGCCCTGTCACAGCCGCACACCGAAAGCATCAGGATATGCGCGTCGTACTGCGCGTCTTCCACCCCTGCCTCTTCGAGCGTTTTCCGCCCTTTAAGCTCTTCTTCCCGGTATGTCCCCGTCTTCAACGGTTCTGCTCCTGCCATTTCTTCCAGTCAAATACCGCGTTGACCGCGGCAATTGCCACTTCACACATTTTTTCATCCGGTTCCCGCGTTACCAGCTTCTGCAGGGCAAGGCCCGGCTTTACGAGAACATTGATCACGGGTCCTTCATGGCATCCCGCATAGCGGAGAAGTTCAAAGGAAATGCCCGCGATGACCGGAATGAGGATCAGTCTCCACAAAAGTCTCCAAAGACGTGACTGAATCCCGAAAAGCCCGAGAATCAGAAACGCGATAATCGAAATTACCACGACAATGAGGAGAAAGCTCGTGCCGCAGCGCTTATGCTGGCGGGAGCTTTTCATCACATTTTCCACGTTGAGTTCCAGATTGTGTTCAATGCAGTTGATGCACTTGTGCTCTGCCCCGTGATAGCCGAAGACCCGCTGAATATCTTTCATGCGGGAAATAAGGAGCATATAGATCAAGAATATCAGAAGACGGAGAACCGCTTCACACAGATGCACCAGTACTTCGCTTAAGCCGAATTTCCTTAAGAAGCCCGAAAGGAAGTAAGGCAGAAGCATAAAAAGGACCACCGAGAAGGCAATCGCGAACGCGACCGTCGCGCCGAGCATGATCTTCCAGAGGAGTTCCTCTTTCTTCTCATCTTTTTCGGTTTTTTCCTTGCCCCTCTCCTCTTCTTCGTCCTCCACAGCCAGATCCGCCGACCTGGTAAGAGAAGTCACTCCGGTGACAAGGGAGTCCACAAATGCGATCGCCCCGCGTAAAAGCGGAATCTGATGCGCTTTCTTCCACGGGCAGATGCTCTTGAACTCTTTGATTTCCACCGCGATTTCTCCATCCGGCTTTCGTACCGCGATGGAATAATTATTGCCGGCACGCATCATGATTCCCTCTATGATTGCCTGCCCGCCGATTCCGGAATATTTCTGCACTTCGTTTATCTCCATTTGGATAAAGAAAAGCTCCGCACTGGGCATCGCATAATAACCGAGTGCCTGATGCGGAGCATAGTTCCGTAAATATCCTTACGCTTTTGTTGTCTGGACGCCATACTTCTTGTTGAAAGCTTCGATACGTCCGCGAGCCTGAGCGGCTTTCTGCTGGCCTGTATAGAACGGATGGCACTTGGAACAAACTTCCACGTGGATCTCTTTCTTTGTAGAGCCGACTGTAAATGTGTTGCCGCAGTTGCAGGTCACGACCGCCTGATTGTATGACGGATGGATTCCTTCCTTCATGATTATCACCTCGTATTTTCTAAACTCAATAGTTTCCGACTATTGTTCCGGCTAAAACAGCGAAAATTATTCTATCACACGGCCCGGTGCATTGCAAGATGCATTTTCAGCCGTTCGTCCACTTCTGTAAAATGACATTGACCACCTGTTCATTGGTCGGATAGTACGTAAACGCATGGAGCACCTGTTCGATCGCGTCTTCCGCTTTGGCTCCGTTAATCCGCCTTCTCATCACGTCCACCGCTTTCAGCTCACGCGGGGAAAGAAGAAGATCTTCGCGTCTTGTTCCGGATTTCACGATGTCGATCGCCGGGAAGATACGTCTTTCCTGAAGCTTTCTGTCCAGGATCAGTTCCATATTGCCCGTTCCTTTGAATTCTTCGTAGACAACGTCGTCCATCTTGCTGCCGGTGTCCACCAGCGCGGTCGCAAGGATCGTCAGGGACCCTCCCTCACGCATATTTCTCGCCGCTCCGAAAAAGCGCTTCGGCATGTAGAGAGCGGCCGGATCGAGACCGCCGGAAAGCGTTCTTCCGGTCTGCGGCACGATCGTGTTGTAAGCTCTGGTCAGTCTTGTAATCGAATCGAGCAGAATGATGACGTCCTCATGGTGCTCCACCAGACGCTTCGCGCGTTCGATCACCATTTCCGCGACTCTTCTGTGATGTTCCGGCTGTTCGTCGAAGGTGGAATAGACGACCTGGACGTTTTTGCCGAATACGGATTCCTTCATGTCCGTCACTTCTTCGGGACGTTCGTCGATGAGGAGGATGATCAGGTTCGCGTCCGGATCCGCTGTCAGGATCGACTTCGCGATATCCTTCAAAAGCGTCGTCTTACCGGCTTTCGGCGGTGAGACGATCATGCCTCTCTGGCCTTTGCCGATCGGGGAGATCAGATCCACGATTCTGGTCGCCCTGGAACCGTCCGGGCGTTCCAGCCGGATGCGCTCGTTCGGGAAGATGGGCGTCATCTTTTCAAAGACGGGCCTTTTGCGTACCTCGTCCGCCGGATGGCCGTTGATCTCGGACACGAAAAGAAGGGCGCCGTATTTTTCGTTCTGGGCCTTTTCCCGTTTATTGCCGCTCAGCATGTCTCCGGTTTTGAGACCGAAGCGTCTGATCTGGGAAGGAGACACATAGACGTCGTCCTCGCCCGGAAGCATGTTGTCGCTTCTTAAGAAGCCGAAACCGTCCGCCATGACCTCCAGAATGCCGGTCACAGGTCTTCCGCGGTCCTGCAGCTTCGGTTTCTCCTCCGCGGCCTGTGCGCCGCCTTCGGGGGCTGCGGCCGCGCTTCCTTCAGCAGTTTCCGTCTCCTGCTCTGCGCCTTTCGCGGATCCTCCCGCCTCTTCAGAACGCTCTTCCGCTTCCGCGTTCACGCTTTCTTTCTCCGGAAGATCCGTCTGAGGCACCTTCTCAGCGGCTACCTCTTCGACGTTTTCAGCAGCGTTCTCTGCAGCTGCCGCATCCGCTTCCTGGCTCACGGCTTCCGCCTTTTTCCTGCGTCCCGGTTTTTTACGGCTTTTCGCGGTTTTATTCTTCTCGGTCGGTTCCTGCGTCTCTTTTACTTCTTTCGCTTTTTTTGTCTCTTTTTCCGCTTTTTCAGAAGCGGCCTTTGACGCAGTTTTCGGGGGCCTTCCCCTTCTCTTCTCTTTCTTTACGGATTTTGCCTCCGTTTCATTGGCGGCCTGCGCTTTTGCGTCCGCAGCTGCCTTTTCTTCGGCGGCATCCATTTCCAGCATCCTGTCGATAAGATCATTCTTTTTAAGGGCGGCTGCCCCTTTGATCCCCCTTGCGCGGGCAAGGGCCTTCAGATCCGTTACATGAATCGTCTGATACTGTTCTCTTGTCATACTCACTTCCTTCAGAAAATATAAAAGATTACATAGACCTGATAAAGTGCGGTTAACAGGATTTGAACCTGCACGTTAAAAACAACAGAACCTAAATCTGCCGCGTCTGCCAATTCCGCCATAACCGCAAGGAGAGAATATAGTCCGGAGAATACCGGTTTTTAAAGAAACATTTATCCGGCTTGCAAAAATGCAAGCCGGAAAAACTGTATCCAATGAAGCATCGGGGATTCGAACCCCGGACAACTTGATTAAAAGTCAAGTGCTCTACCACCTGAGCTAATGCTCCATATATTGAGTTCGCGGCAAAAACTGCCTGCAACTGGGCTAGTTGGATTCGAACCAACGTATGCAGCAGTCAAAGTGCTGTGCCTTACCGCTTGGCGATAGCCCATCGTTTCTTCAGCACCACATGCTGCAGGGTGGGTGATGGGACTCGAACCCACGGCCTCCAGAGCCACAATCTGGCGCGCTAACCAACTGCGCCACACCCACCATAACGTACCTGAAGGGATTCGAACCCCTGACCCACGGCTTAGAAGGCCGTTGCTCTATCCAGCTGAGCTACAGGTACATATTATGAACGTCCTTCAGAGCTCGCACGAGTCGGATCATCTTCAGAACTGAAAAAAGCAGGTGATGGGAATCGAACCCACGTATCCAGCTTGGAAGGCTGGTGTTCTGCCGTTGAACTACACCTGCATTCTGGCTAATACGGTGAAAGACCAATCGGGGTGACAGGATTCGAACCTGCGGCTTCCTGCTCCCAAAGCAGGCGCTCTAGCCAAGCTGAGCCACACCCCGTCAACTCTCGTGATCCAACACGCAAATGCTATTATATGGGCTTCTTCCGTGCTTGTCAATAAAAAAATCCACGGATTCCTTCTTTTCTTTTGATGAACCGGATTTCAGCGTCCGGCTTCTGCCCTTTTTCAAGAGTGAGCACGATGTAACTCGGCTGCCTGCCGGGCTGTCTCGGGTAGGTCAGGCTCCCGGGATTCAAGATGAGAAGATCCGGATCCGAGTCGTCGACAACCGGTCTGTGCGTATGTCCGTAGGCCGCTATGGCGCATCCGTACTTCTTCGCTTCCCGGATGAGTCCTTCATGACCGTAATGAACTCTTAAGCGGTGCCCGTGCGTCACATAGATCGTGATCCCTTCGAAAAAAAGGCGCGCCGTATCCTTCAAAGCCCGGTCATAGTCATTATTTCCGCGCACAAATGTACAAAGCGTCCCCGCCATGCTCTCGATTTCTCTCCATTCATCGTCGGTATCCCCGCAGTGAATCAGATAATCGAAAGGCTTCTCCCGCTCGATGGCTTTTCTCAGGTTTTCATTCATTCCGTGCGTATCGCTGACCAAAAGTATTTTCATATTCGCTGCTTATTCCGGTAATTCCCTTTTCAGGATGTCATACATGTTCCGAAGCGCTTTGCCGCGGTGGCTGATCTCATTTTTCTCTTCGGGAGAAAGCTCCGCCGAGTAACGTCCCTTTTCCGGCACATAGAAAACCGGATCATAGCCGAATCCGTTTTCTCCCTTTTCCTCATAGCCGATCCGCCCTTCGTAAGGCGCTTCGGCCGTAAAGGCCCTTCCGTCGGGAAATGCGCACGCGATGGCACAGACAAAGCGGGCGCTCCGTTTCTCGTCCGGCACTCCCTCAAGGAGGCGGATCAGCTCATTGTTCTTCACATGATAGGAGGTCTCCTCTCCCATCCACCTCGCGGAATAGATGCCCGGCGCTCCGTCCAGATAGTCCACGCATAGTCCGGAGTCATCCGCCAGCGTCACGCAGCCGGACGCTTCGCAGACCGCCTTTGCCTTGATCATCGCGTTTTCCGCAAATGTCTGCCCGTCTTCCACGATATCGCATTCGATCCCCGCCTCCTTCATTGAAAGGAGCTCGCAGGGAAGATCCCGGAGTATTTCCCGGATTTCCTCCATTTTATGCGCGTTTCCGGTCGCAAATATGATTCTTGTCATAGATTCCTCCGGCATAAAAGTGCCATTTTTCACTGTCCCGGTTTCGGGCCCATATACTGATAAAGATACGTTTTCAGCATCCCGTTGTAGATCTTGCGGTTCTTCGTGGCCCGCCTGCCGATATATTTCTCCGCGTCCTCATATGCGGTAATGAGAAACATCGACCAGTCCTTAAGACCGCGGTACGCCTCTCCGATCTGCGCGTACAAAGCGGGAAGTTCGGCTCGGTCGCTGATCCGCTCTCCATAGGGCGGGTTCGTGATGATAAAGCCGTACCGGCCGGGATGACTCAGGTCTTTTACCGCCCGTTCCTGAAAATGAATCATCCCCTCGACCCCTGCGGCCTTCGCGTTGTCCCGGGCATATTTCACGGCATTCCGGTCAATGTCATATCCCTGAATCAGCCTGGACCCTATGTCATGATCGGAAATGATCTCGCTTTTCGCCTCTTCCCGGACTTCCCTCCAGACCTTCGGATCGATAATCTGAGGCCATTCTTCCGCCGTAAAATGCCTGTTGAGACCCGGGGCGATATGTTTCGCCATCATGGCCGCCTCGATCGGAATCGTTCCCGATCCGCAGAAGGGATCGACAAGGAAGCGTCCGGGCTTCCAGGGCGAAAGAAGAATGATGGCGGCCGCCAGAGTTTCGGAGATCGGCGCGATCACGGGGGACACGCGGTAGCCTCTTTTATGCAGGGAGGGCCCGGACATATCGAGCCCCACCGTCACCATATCCTTCTTCAGCGAAACTCTGAACGGATAGGGCGCCCCGTCTTCGGGAAAGTGCTTCCTGTTATAGCGGATCTTCATTCGCTCCACCATGGCTTTTTTCATGACGGACTGAATATCCGAGGGCGAAAACAGTTTGCTCTTTACGGAAGACGCTTTCGTGACCCAGAAGCGGGCGTCTTCGGGAAGATAATCTTCCAGAGGAAGCGCTTTCGTTCCTTCGAACAGCGCGTCATAGGTCTTCGCTTCGAATTCGCCGACGCGAATGAGGACCCGTTCCGCTGTCCGAAGGCGGATATTTGCCATGGCGGCCGTATATTCGTCCCCCCGAAACATGACCCGGCCGTCGTCCACCTGAAGGATTTCCCAGCCTTCGTCCTCTATTTCCCGTTTTAAGACTGCCTCCAGTCCGAAATGGCAAGGCGCAATCAGTTCCATAAATCACCCCGTTGTGACCGTAATTTGTTCAATTTGACGCAAATTTTTAAGAAATTATTAAAAATTTGTTGCTTTTTAATTCCCGATCCGATATAATTCTCTTCGTAAAAGAATTTACCCTTCAAAAAATTTTTTTACAACCCCTTATTAATTATTTATACTCCCCTGAAAAGGTCTTGCCGGCTCCCCCGGTAAGACCTTTTCACCATTCATGCTCTATTTATTATTACGATTCCGGGGACTCTTCATCAAAGATGTTCTTTCATATAAGCTTCCGCCGCCGCTGCCGCGGTTTCCTCGTCCGCGCCTTCAAACGTAAGGACCACTTCCTGTCCCTGCTTGATTCCGAGCTGCAGCACCTGCATCAGCTTCTTGGCATCCGCGCTCTTCCCGTTTCCGCTGATCGTAATCGCGCTCTCAAAGCCCTTCAGCTCCTTGACCAGATTCCCTGCCGGTCTTGCGTGAATACCCACCGGATCCTGAACCGTATATGTAAATGACTTCATCTTCTACCTCCGCTTTTCTTCTTAACCGCCGGCCTCATCTTTTTAAAGCCGGCGTTTAGTTTCGTCTCATTATAAAGCCCGCAACCACCCAATGCAACGCCAAAGTGCACCATAGGGTACACCACAGGGTGCACCACAGGTGCCTGGCACCTGTGGTGCACTTTTTGTTCCTACCGGACTTTCCTCCGGATCCTCTGTAGAGCGTTGTCGATCGACTTCGGGCTCTTCTGAAGGGCCTCGGCGATTTCCTTATAATCCAGTCCGTCCAGATAGAGCTTCAGCACCTGCTGCTCCATCGGGCTCAGTTTTTCCAGAAGCTCCCCGACCCGCTCGTCGTTGAACTCCCGTCCGATGACGATTTCTTCCGGACTGACCGCCTCTCTTTGCGGCAGCTGTTCCCATTCCGCGTCCTCAAGCGTCACCGAATCGTTGAGAAGCCTGTTTTTCTCCCGTCCCGCTGCCTCAATCGCATGGAGCATCTGCCGGTTCACACACAGAGCGGCGAAATTCAGGAATGAGCTCCCGTTTTCCGGGTCAAAGTCGCGCACAGCCTGAAAAAGACCGATCATCCCCTCCTGAATCAGGTCTTCCCGGTCTCCTCCCGCAAGATAGCGTGCCCGGGACAGACGCAGCACAAGCGGCTTATAGCGGGCAATCAGCAGATTGACCGCTTCGCTGTCCCCGGCCTTGCTCCTTATCAACAGTTCTTCATCCGTTTCCGCCTTTTTCATCGTCTCTGCCTTACGATTTCATACATCAGGACGCCGGCGGCGACCGACGCGTTCAGCGAGTCGATCTGTCCCTTCATCGGAATCGAGGTGACCAGGTCGCAGCTCTTTTTCACAAGCCGGCTGACTCCGCTGCCTTCATTTCCGATTACAAGGCCGATCGGGCCCTTGAGGTCCGTCTCGTACATGCTCGTGCCGTCCATATCGGCGCAGACAAACCAGATCCCCTGCTTTTTCAGCTCCTCCATGGTCTGGACCAGGTTCGTCACCTTCGCTACCGGAACGTAGTGGATCGCTCCGGCCGAAGCTCTGACGACCGTGGCTGTAAGGCCTGCCGACCTGCGTTTCGTCACAATCACACCATGGGCGCCCGCAAGGCAGGCGGTCCGGATGATCGCGCCCAGATTGTGGGGGTCCTCGATCTCATCCAGAAGGATGATGAACGGAGGTTCCCCTTTCTCTTCCGCCTTTTTCAGGATGTCCTTTACGGAGGCGTATTCAAATGAAGCCGCGTAGGCGATAACGCCCTGATGATGTCCCGTGCGGCTCATCTCATCAAGACGCTCTTTCGTGACAAAGCTCACGATGCTGCCCGCCTTCTTCGCCTCTCTTAAAATGCTTCGGACAGGCCCGTCCTCCGCATGTTCCTGCACAAAGAGCTTATCAATGGTCCTTCCGGCCCGATAGGCCTCAAGAACCGCGTTTCTGCCTTCAAGCCTTCCGTCGGAAGGAACTTTGTCCTTTTCTTCCATCATGATCCCTTCTTCCCGTCCGCTCATTTCACGGTCCCTTCGATCAGTTCCCAAAGCCGTTCCTCCTGTCCGCTCAGATACAGCCACCCCACAAGGGCTTCAAAGCCCGTGGCCCTGTGATAGTCCCGGATGGAGGCGTTTTTCGCCGTCGTCGCCGGTTTCGCGTTTCTGCCGCGGTGGAAGATCCGCGCTTCCTCTTCCGTCAAAAGCGGCTCGATCCGGTCCATCCACCCCGCCTGCGCGGAGGCTTTCACACAGAGGTTTTTCCTCCGGTTCAGTTTGTTCGGCGTCGCGTTACCCTCTTTTACGAGGGCCGTCCGGACAAACAGTTCAAAAACCGCGTCTCCGATAAACGCAAGAACAAGAGGCGAGTATGCACCCGCCTCTTCTTTTGTCATCTTTACGGAAAACAGCTGTCCCGGAAATCCCTCTCCGTTCAGATTTTTTTCCACTTCACACCGTCCTTCGTATCCAGAAGCTCAATTCCGCGCGCTTTCAGATCGTCACGGATCCTGTCGGCCGTCGCGAAGTCGCGGGCCTTTCTGGCTTCCTGGCGTTTCGCGATCAGTTCCTCGATTTCGGAATCGAGATCTTCCTTCTCCGTAAGAATGATAAGTCCCAGCACGTCGCAGAGCTCCTGAAGCACGGCGAGCACCTTCGCCGCCAGTGCCGCGGAGGATTCCTCCGTCACGTTCACGTTGGCAAACCGGACCAGATCGAATACAACCGAAAGGGCGTCGGCGGTATTGTTGTCATCGTCCATTTTCTCATCAAAACGGCCGATAAACGCTTCCGCCTCAGCCACTGTTGCCAACTCTCCGTCTTTCAAAGCCCCTTCCGCACAAGCCTTCAGATCTCCGCCGTCCCGTAAGGCCAGATCCTTCAGCCGTTCCGCCGCCGTCCTGATGCGCTCAAGCGACGCCTTCGCCGCTTCCATCAGATCCGCGCTGAAATTGAGCGGACTTCTGTAATGCGCGCTCAGCATGAAGAGGCGCAGCACCTGCAGATCGTATTTTTTGGAAATGTCACGCACCGTGAAGAAGTTCCCCAGCGATTTCGACATTTTCTTATTGTCGATATTTAAAAATGCGTTGTGCATCCAGTAGTGCGCGAAAGGAGCTCCGTTCGCGCAGGTCGACTGGGCGATTTCATTTTCATGATGCGGGAAAATGAGGTCCTCGCCTCCCGCATGGATGTCAATGGTATCCCCGAGATACCGCTTCGCCATGACCGAGCACTCGATATGCCAGCCCGGACGGCCGTCGCTCCAAGGGGAAATCCATGCCGGTTCGCCTTCTTTCTTCGGTTTCCAGAGAACGAAATCGAGCGGATCCTCCTTCTCCTCTTCCCCGCTGACTTTCAGCGAGCGGAAACCCGATCTCAGATCATCCAGGTTCTTATGGGAAAGCTCTCCGTAGTCCCGGAAGCTTCTTGTCGAAAAATAGACGGTTCCGTTCTTTTCATAGGCATGCCCGTCCTCGATCAGTTTCCCGATCATGCTGATCATGCCGTCGATTTCCTTCGTGGCCTGCGGATGCGTCGTCGCGGGTTTCACATTCATCGCGGCCATATCCTTCTTGCATTCCTCGATATAGCGGTTCGCGATTTCCTCGGATGAAACGCCTTCCTCATTGGCGGCCTTGATAATCTTGTCGTCCACGTCCGTGAAATTGGAGACATAATTGACTTCGTATCCCTTATGTTCCAGATAGCGCCGGAAGGTATCGAAAACGATCATCGGGCGCGCGTTTCCGATGTGAATCAGGTTATAGACGGTCGGCCCGCAGACATACATACTGACCTTGCCTTCCTCAAGCGGTTTGAATTCCTGTTTGGACATGGTCAGGGAGTTGAATATTTTCATAAGTGCGTACTTCCTTTTGGATTCTTTTGGTACATTTTAAGAGATCATTGCCTTTTGTGCAAGGATCAAGCCTCAATTCCGAGAACTTTGTAATCCTGCTCCTCAACGGTTTCCTTAAGAACGCTGTCGTCCACGTCGGCGTTCATCGTAAGAACCGCGGTGCCTTCCGTATGGCTGACCTTCGCCTCATCCACCTGCGGAAGCTTTTCGAGGACCTTCTTCACCCTCGCTTCGCAGTGTTCGCACATCATTCCCTCAATTCTCATTGTCTTCGTCATCTTGTCTCCTTTCCCGCTTTCTGCGGCATTGTCATTTCCTTCATTTTCGCTTTTCTCTTCAGCCGCGATGAGCCTGCCCTCCTCGTCAAGAGGAAGCGTGTTTTTCCTTTTTTTGTCTGCCCGTCTGTCGTAGATCCTGACGAGATTCAGTCTGAGCGCGTTGCTGACGACGCAGAAACTCGAAAGGCTCATGGCCAGGGCTCCGAGCATCGGATTCATCGTAATCCCGAAGAGCTTCACATAGGCACCCGCGGCGGCCGGGATCAGCAGCGTATTGTAGATCAGGGCCCAGAAGAGATTCTCCAGGATATTTCTGTAAGTCGCCCGGCTGAGTGAAATCGCGCCGGCCACATCCGAAAGCGTGCTCTTCATAAGAACCACGTCGGCCGCGTCAATCGCCACATCCGTTCCGGCCCCGATCGCGATTCCGATATCGGCACGGGTCAGCGCCGGAGCGTCGTTGATGCCGTCTCCGACCATCGCGGTCTTGCCGAAAGAGGCCAGTTTCCGGATCAGCTCCTCCTTGCCGTCCGGGAGGACGCCGGCGGCCACCTCATTGACACCCGCCAGTTTCCCGATCGCGCGGGCGGTCCGTTCGTTGTCTCCGGTCAGCATCACAACGTGAATGCCCATATCCCTCATACGGGAAATGGCTTCCGCGCTGTCCTCCTTCATCGTATCCGCGACGGCAATGATCCCGAGGAACTTCTGATCTTCCGCAAAATAGAGCGGCGTCCTGCCCTCTTCCGCAAGGAGGCGGGCCGCTTCGCGCGCCTTAGACGGAATTGCGCATTTTTCAAGGATCATCGCTTCATTTCCGCCATAGAGCACGGTGTTGTTTTTCAGGGTGCCTGAGAGGCCATTTCCCGGAAATGCACGGAAATTGTCCACTTCATCAGCCGCAAGGCCCTCTCCTTCCGCGAACTGCACGACCGCGCGCGCCAGCGGATGTTCGCTCTTCGTCTCCAGGGAATAGGCTTTCACAAGCAGTTCTTCCCGGTCCGTTCCCTCAAAGGGAAGAATGTCCGTCACCTCCGGCTCACCCTTTGTAATGGTACCGGTCTTGTCAAGCGCGACAATCTGCACATTGCCCGCTTCCTGCAGGGCGGCCGCGGTTTTGAACAGAATGCCGTTCCGGGCTCCGACGCCGTTCCCGACCATGATCGCCACGGGCGTCGCGAGACCGAGAGCGCAGGGGCAGCTGACAACCAGCACGCAGATGCCGCGGGCCAGAGCATACCCGGCTTCCTTTCCGAGAAGCAGCCAGATCGCGATCGTCGCCAGAGCGATACAGATGACCACGGGCACGAACACGCCCGAGATCCGGTCCGCCAGCTTCGCTACGGGAGCCTTGGTGGCGGCAGCGTCGCTGACCATCTGAATGATCTTCGAAAGAGTCGTATCTTCGCCAACACGCGTCGCTTCGCATTTGAGGAATCCGGAGAGGTTGGTCGTTGCCGAAGAGACTTCGTCCCCCGGCTGTTTGTCCACGGGAATGCTCTCTCCCGTGAGCGCGGATTCGTTGACCGCTCCTCCGCCCTCGAGGACGATGCCGTCCACGGGGATATTTTCCCCGGGCCGGACCACAAAGACATCCCCCGCGTCAACCTCGTCTACGGACACGGTCACTTCCTGTCCGTCCCGGATGAGGGTCGCGGTTTTGGGTGCCATTTTCATCAGGCTTTTCAGGGCATCCGTCGTCTTCCCTTTCGAATAGGCCTCGAGCATTTTCCCGACAGTGATCAGCGTCAGGATCATCGCGGCGGATTCGAAATAGAACTCATGCATATAGCTTTCCGCCAGCGCGGAATTGCCGTCCGAGACTGCTCTTGTCATGGCGAAGAGCATGACCGTGGAATACACGAAGGACGCCATCGATCCCAGCGCGATCAGCGTATCCATATTCGGAGCCCTGTGGAACAGACTCCTGAAGCCGCTTGTGAAGAACTTCCCGTTGATCAGCATGACAATCGCGGCGAGAATCATCTGCACAAGCCCGCATGCGAGGGGGTTTCCTTCGAAAAATGCCGGCAGCGGGAACCCGAACATCATATGCCCCATCGAAAAATACATCAGCACAATAAGAAAGCCGATTGACGTAATCAACCGCTTCCTAAGAACGGGCGTCTCATGGTCTTTGAGAGCCTCTTCCTCCTCCGCCAGTTTCGTCAAAATGCTTTCCTTCTTACTCGCTTTTCCTTTTTTCGACGCGCCGTATCCGGCGTCCGTCACGGCCTTGATCACATCCGCTTCGGAGGCCGTCCCTTCCACTCCCATCGAATTGGTCAGCAGGCTGACGCTGCACGAAGTGACTCCCGGCACATTTGACACCGCTTTTTCCACCCGCGCCTGGCACGCTGCGCAGCTCATGCCTGTTACGGTATACTGTTCCATTTTCAAGCCTCACTTAATTCCGTTCATCCTGTACACATTCGAGCAGGCACACGGCCTGGGCCGAGATTCCCTCTCCCCGTCCCGTAAAGCCGAGGTGTTCCTCCGTAGTGGCTTTCACGTTGACCTGCCCCGCATGAAGTCCCAGATCCTTCGCGATATTCTCCCGCATCGTTTCAATATGCGGCCGCATCTTCGGTGCCTGGGCAATAATTGTAGCATCAATATTGGAAATGCGGTACCCTTCCCGAAGGATCTTCTCCCCGCATTCGGCAAGCAGTTTCCTCGAGTCCGCGCCTTTATAAGCCGGATCACTGTCCGGAAAATGAAGCCCGATATCACCGAGCGCCGCCGCACCGAGCATGGCGTCCATGATCGCGTGAAGGAGCACGTCCGCGTCCGAATGCCCCAGAAGGCCCTTCTCATACGGAATGTCCACTCCTCCGACAATCAGTTTTCTTCCTTCAACCAGTCTGTGTACATCATATCCGGTTCCGATTCTGAACATGTTTTCCTCCTCATGCACCACCGGTGCCTGACCCCTCTGGTGCAGCTTTATGCACCACCGGTGCCTGACCCCTCTGGTGCAGCGTAGTCTGCCTTCCCATACTGAAGGGAAG
This sequence comes from uncultured Eubacteriales bacterium, assembly GCA_900319795.1. Taxonomy (GTDB): domain Bacteria; phylum Bacillota; class Clostridia; order Lachnospirales; family Lachnospiraceae; genus Chordicoccus. The sequence goes on from ONPU01000006.1 coordinate 69,111, forward strand.
CGAGAACAGACGAAGACACCGCATAAATCCGTGACGGATCGTCATCGAGATATAAATAGACGTCCCCCGTCATATCATTGGTATTTCCGACAGCCATCCGGATCGACTCCCCGCTCTTCTTCCTGACGGTCACCGTATACGAGGGTTCTTCAAGCCCGTATTCCGAAAGCGCCCCGGGATGTTCCAGCGTCTGCACCAGCCTCACGCCGGTAAGGGACGCTGCCGCGGCCCCTGCTTTTGTCTGATCGATCTGATCAGATGAGAGGTGTTCCCCGTCTGATGCATCGAGCTGCCATTTTCCATCATCGAGGGAAAAGCTGAGCGTATCCCCCTCGCTTTTAACGATCTCAAAGCTCTCTATATCCGTCACCGTAAGGTCGTTCAGAAGATCCGGAGCCGAGGACTCCTTTTCCCAGACAGATGTCTTCTTTCGTACGAAAAATAATACCGCCGCAAGCACTGCTAATATCAGGCACCAGACAAGCAGCATTTTCATCCGCTTCTTTTTTTTCATCGTTTCATCCTCCGCCTCCAGACGACAATCCCGGCGACCAGGATCAGTCCCGGCAAAAGGAACATCAGCGCATTTCCGAGCACCATCTGAATTCCGCTTTTTACTACGGTCTGCGGAATCGCGAGGCTCTTCGCCTCAACCGAAACGGTCTGTTTCCGGTCGCACAGATAGGAAAGCGCGTTGGCAAACAGCACGGTATTCCCGTCGGGGAGCGCGGTATACTGCTGAATCAGCGTCGACAGCGCGTCCGAGCTGAAAAGACAGGGTGACGTAAAATACAAGAGCCGCATCACCTTGAGGGGCTCGTCGCTGCCCTCATCCGCGTCTTTCTCCTCGCTTCCTTCCCCGTCCGGCAGAGGAACATCCGGCGTCCCCAAACTGCCTTCCGTAAGCGACTGTTCCACGCATGCTCCGAGGACAAAGCTGCCCTCTTCGTCTCCCTCTTCCTTCGCCACGCTCGTATCGATTCCCTCTTTCAGATAAGAGGAAGCCGAACTGAGAAGCAGGGACTCAATCGTATAGACGGCATCGTCCGTATGCTCGGTGTAAATGGCTTCCGGAAGAGCGTAAACAATATTGCGGTTCGAGAGGTCGTGCGTCACCTCCGTATTGGCCGCCTCAGGAATAATCAGATAGGGCGCCTGCACAAAGGCGTTTTCATTTCCCTCCATCACGAGTTTTCCGGAACGTGTCAGACCATAAGCCTCCAGAACCTCATTCAGCACGGGGGTTTGGGTCCCCGTCACCTGGTCCGGCATGGTGACGATCATGGCATGCCCGCCGTTGTCCAGATACCAGCGCACTTTCTTCGCCTCCGCGTCACTCAAATCCGCTGCCGGCGCGAAAATCATCAGCATCGTGCAGTCCTCCGGAATCTCTTCGGACAGAAGATTCACTTCAGCTGTTTCAATATTGGATTTCTTCAGTGCCGCGAGCATCCCGTCGCTCAGCGCCACCTCATCGTGCCCTGTCGTATAGCAGAGCTTCGCCTCATCCGGATCCGTGACGCGCGCGATCGCGCTGGTAATCTGCCCTTCGGCATCGAATGCGGACGGACTTTCCGCGTAGGGGCTTTCATAGACATAAAAGGCCGCGTAATCCGCCACCTCGGACCGGTCGCCCGCGACGGCGATCACCGAATTGAGGGAAAGCGGTTCATCCGTAAACTGCTTCGCGAATGTTGGCTGCGCCACCGCGTCAATCCGCTCGTAATGAATCCTCGGCGAATACGCTTCATAGGATTCGACAAGCTTCTCAACGGGTTCGTCCTCCTGCCCGCTTTCGGAGATCAGGTAGAGCGTCACATCCGTTTCAAGCGAATCCAGCAGCTCTTTCGTCACGGATCCGACGGAATAGAGCTTCTGGCCGGAAAGATCCGCGCTCGTCATTCCCTTCGGAAGCGCACCCGCGATCATATTGACGAGAATGACGGCCGCCGCCGCTGCCGCCGTAACAGCCGCCGCATAGCTTCCGTTCTGCAGCCTTCCCTCTGCCATGCTGTCCCATCTTCTGCGCTGGATGGACTGCACAGTGAGTACATTTCCAATAACAATCCAGGAAATGAAATACAGAAGATCCGAAAGCGTAAACACGCCTCCGGCAGCATTTTGAAAATGAGAACCGAAGTCCAGTACGCGAAGTACCGACTCCGTTCTGCCGTCAAACCAGTCCGGCCGGAAATAAAACGCCGCGCAGATTCCGAGCGCGAGCACCGCCCCGAATCCCGCGCTGATCGGGAAATGCTTTGTCATCAGATAAAGCACCGCCCCCGCAAGAAGCGCGAGAACCACCAGAAAGAGCAGCGAAGACATGCGGCTCATACTGAGAATCGTATAAATGCTTCCGAGCATCTGGCTGGCGAAAATAAAGACCAGCGTCCCGATCGCGGCAATGATGATATTTTCCGTACAGCTGGAAATAAACATGCCGATCGTAAGATACGCGCACCCCATGAGGAAAAACATGAGAAGAACCGCGTAATCCCAGACCAGGGTTTCCCGGACCTGCTCCGTCTGAAAACGAAGCATGATGAGCGGATAGAGCGCCGCGACGAAAACCGGCAAAAGAAGCTGGAAGACCAGCGCGAGATATTTGCCAAGCACGATTGCCGCCGGTTTCTGCGAAGAAGTCAGAAGCAGCTGGTCCGTCTTCTGCTTCCGCTCGTCCGCGAAGCTGCGCATTGTCAGTACGGGTACGGCGATATAGAAAAGCAGCACGGAAGAACTGACCGTATAGTGATAGGTCAGCGCGCCATTATACAGATTGTAGTAGCGGAACATCAGGCCGAAAATGAGAAGCATGGCGGCGGACGCAATCGCCGCGGTCAGATTGCCGTACGAGGCCCGCAGTTCTTTTTTGAATACCGCAGTCATGGTTCCTCCTCCCCGGCTTCCTCTGAATGTTCCTCCTCGGCGGTCAGCTTGAGGAAAATCTCCTCCAAAGACTCCCTGCCGGTCTTTTCACGCAGCTCTTCCAGGCTTCCCCATGCCGCCTTCATCCCCTCCGAAAGGATCAGGATCTCATCACAGACTTCGGCAATTTCACTTAAAATATGGGAACTCAGAAGGATCGTATGATCCTTCTTCAGCTTCCGGATCAGGTCGCGGATCTCAATCACCTGCTTGGGATCGAGGCCTGCCGTCGGCTCGTCCAGAACGAGAATCTTCGGGTCTCCGATGAGCGCCATCGCGAATCCGACCCGCTGCCTGAACCCCTTCGAAAGATTGCGTCCCAGCCGCTCTTCCACTTCCGAAAGGCCGAGCTCTTTTGACACACGCAGGATCTCTTCCTTCATTTCCTTTCCGGAAATCTTCCGAAGTCCGGCCGCGAATTCCAGATTTTCCCTGACCGTCAGCTCGGGATAGACAGGGGGCACTTCCGGCAGATAGCCGATCAGTCTTTTGGCTTCCTCCGGCTCTTCATTCAGATCATGGCCTCCGATCCGGATGCTTCCCGAAGTCGGAGACAGATATCCCGTAATCATATTGAGCGCCGTGCTCTTGCCGGCGCCGTTCGGCCCCAGAAAGCCGGTCACCGTTCCTTCCTTCAGAATAAACTCCAGGTCTTCCAAAGCCGCATGATCACCGTAGTATTTTGTCAGTCCGGATACTTCAATCAAATCGCAATGCCCCTTTCCGAAAATACAGCTATCATACAGACAAAATGTGTCAAAATCGTAAAATCCAGGCGAAACAGCTTTTCCTCAATCATTCGTATGTAAGAACATCTTTTTCCTCGACGTAAACTTAACCTCGTCAAAAGATGTTCTTACATACGAATCTTTGAAGGTCAATGTTAAAAACACTTTAGACACAGCATTTTCCACAGCACTATATTTTAAATGGAGACCCCGGGGAAATCAATAAAAAACCGCCCGGGGAAACCGGGCGGAAATGCATGTTCCATCTATGCGCTTAATCTCTTGAATCAAAGATTTGCATTCATGAAAGCTTCAAGATCAGCAGCTGCCTTATCTTCGTCAGCGCCTTCAATCTTGAAAGTAACTGTTTCACCCTGCTTTGCGCCAAGGCCCATCACCGCGAAAATCTTGGAAGCGTTGCCGGACTTTTCACCCTTGGAAATCGTAACTGTACTTTCAAAGCTCTTCGCCAGTTTTACGAGTTCGCCGGCCGGTCTTGCGTGGATGCCCTGCGCGTCTTTGATCGTGTAGCTGAATTCTTTCATCGGAATCATCTCCTTCTTTTATGATATGGTGTTTTGAATCACGGCTTCCAGATTTTCTCTGTCTGCCTTATTGTTCACATTATACCACGACAGTGTCTATCATGTGAATGTATTTTGATACTGTTTCAGATATCAAAGTCCGCTTTCTTCCTTCGAAAGGGGCTTCTTCAGGAAGCTGAGGATCAGGCAGCCGGCGATCGAACCGACAGCGAGCGCCACAAAGTACATGACCGGATTTCCGATGATCGGAATGACCCAGAAGCCGCCGTGAGGAGCCGGTGAAGTGCAGTGGAACGCCGCGGATATCGCGCCGGAGATGGCGGATCCGATGATGCAGGACGGAAGTACACGTCCGGGATCTGCTGCCGCATAGGGAATGGCACCTTCGGAAATGAAGGAAAGACCCATGATCCAGTTCACCACGCCTGCTTTTCTGTCGTTCTCTGTCCAGCGATTCTTGAAGAGCAGAGTTGAAAGCGCGATTACAAGAGGAGGAACCATACCGCCGACCATAACGGATGCCATGATGATCTGTCCGGATTCCGTACCCTCAGCCAGCATCGCCGTACCGAATACGTATGCCGCCTTGTTGAACGGGCCGCCCATGTCGATGGACATCATGCCGCCGACGATTGCTCCGAGAAGAACCAGGTTGGTTGTGCCGAGGCCATTGAGGAAGTTTGTCATGGCCGTATTGATTCCGGCGAAAATCGGGTTGACGGTAAACATCACGATACCGATTCCGAGAATGCCGAGCAGCGGGTACAGCAGCACCGGCTTGATGCCTTCCAGAGAATCCGGAAGCTTGTCACAGACGTTTTCAAGCCATTTTACAAAATAACCTGCTACAAAGCCTGCGAACAGCGCGCCGAGGAAACCGCCGCCGATCGCTTCAGCACCGCCGAGCCAGCCCCAGGAATAACCCGCTTTGGCAAGAGCGCCGCCGACAAAACCGACTGCAAGACCCGGACGGTCCGCGATGGACATCGCGATGTATCCGGCGAGAATCGGGAGCATGAAGCCGAACGCTTCACCGCCTACCGCGTTAAAGAAATGAGCCAGCGGTGTCGCCGAACCGAAGGATCCGCCGGCATTCGGAGCCAGGAAACCGTCGATCAGGAAGGAAATGGCAATCAGGATACCGCCGCCGACAACGAACGGGAGCATATGGGAAACACCGTTCATCAGGTTTTTGTAGATCGTCTGGCCGACGCTCTGCGGTTCCCTCGGTCCTGCGCTCACGGCAGTCCCCTGCTGAATCGGGGCTTCGCCGTTCAGGATCTTGTTGATCAGTTCTTCCGGCTTGTTGATGCCGTTGGAGACGGAAGTCTCATACACCATCTTGCCTCCGAAACGGGCACGGTCGATGTTCTTGTCCGCCGCGATGATGATGCCCTTCGCATGAGCGATTTCATCGGCTGTCAGAACATTTTTCGCACCTACGGAGCCCTGGGTTTCCGCTTTCAGCTTCAGACCCATCTCAGCCGCTTTCTTCTCAAGCGCTTCCGCTGCCATATAAGTATGAGCAATACCTGTCGGGCAGGCTGTAATGGCCAGAAGGTCCGGATAGTTGCCGGCGTCCGTCGCAGCCTGAGCCGCAATGGCCTTTTCGCCTTCTTCAGCGATTCTGGCAGTTTCTGCCTTGTCGATTACCTGCAGGAACTCCTCAGGCGTCTGAGCTTTTCTCAGATTGGCTGTGAAATCTTCGTCCATCAGAAGCGTCGCCAGACGGGACAGCACTTCCAGATGCACGTTGTCCTTGGTATTCGGCGCCGCGATCATGAACAGAAGATCCGACGGTTCTCCGTCCGGAGCGTCATAATCGACACCGCCCGGAACGGTCATGGCGGCAAGGCCCGGACGCTTTACAACATCCGTCTTGGCGTGGGGAATCGCGATTCCCTCTCCCATAGCCGTTGTGCTTTCCTCTTCTCTCGCGAGAATGGCTTCCTTATACTTTGCCACGTCGGAAATGTTGCCGGAAGCATCCTGAAGGGCGACAAGCTGGTCAATCGCATCCATCTTGCTCGCTGCCTGGCCGTTGAGCTTGATGCCCTCAACTTTCAGCAGATCACTAATTTTCATCCTACTCTTCCTCCTTTTTGAACCTCTATGACGACAGGCACGATTACCTGTGATCAACATTAAAATTTTTCATAAGTTCCTCAACCTCGGGACGCGTCGCCAGATCCGGGGAGAACGCGCTCGCCGATCCCGTGCAAAGACCGGTCTTAAAAGCAGTTTCATAGTCCCCGTCACTTTCCATGTATCCGCTCAGGAATCCGGCGACCATGGAGTCTCCCGCGCCGACGGAGTTCACGACTGTGCCCTTCGGTGCCTCGCTCAGCAGCACATCTCCCTTTTCGGAAATGAATACCGCTCCCTCTCCTGCCATGGAGATGAGGACGTTGCGTGCGCCTTCCTCCTGAAGCTTTTTGGCATAGGGAATGACTTCTTCCCGCTTTTTCAATGTCACTCCGTAAATATCCCCGAGTTCGTGATTGTTGGGCTTAATCAGGAACGGATGGAATTTCAGAACATTGACAAGAAGGTCTCTTTCCGCGTCTACGACGATGTCGATTCCTCTGCCTTCGAGGCGGCTCATGATCCGCTCATACATGTCTCCCGGAAGCGTATTCGGAACGCTGCCGGAGATCACCAGCAGATCACCTTCTTTAAGCGCATCGAGTTTCACAAAGAGTTCCTCAATGTCCTCCGGACGGATATCCGGTCCCTGGCCGTTGATTTCGGTCTCTTCGTTGGACTTCATCTTCAGGTTGATGCGGGACATGCCGTTCTTCACTTCCACGAAATCCGACTCCACTCCGATTTCCGTTAAGCGGTCCCGGATTTCCCTGCCCGTAAACCCGGCCGTAAACCCCAGTGCCGTGCTTGTGTGACCCATATTTTTCAGGACAATCGAGACGTTGATTCCCTTGCCGCCGGGCAGAATATTTTCATAATACGTTCTGTTGATCTGACCGGCTTTAAAGTCTTTGACGCGGACAATATAATCGACCGCTGGGTTAAAAGTGACAGTGTAGATCATATCTGATATTCCTCCTTTTTCATTCTGGAATCAGCATGGACAACTATTGTTTCAGTCCCCGGCTATCCTTATATTTTCGCAGTCCGCGTAGGACGGATCCGGAAGGCTGTCCGTGATGATCACGGCATCTTCAAAATCGCCGAATGTAACCGGTGAAACAAGAGAAAATTTACTCCGGTCCGCGAGCACATATCGTTCCGCCGTCTGTTCCATCGAAATCTTCTTGACCACCGCTTCGTTCATCTCCGGAGTGGTATATCCGATTTCGCGGTTCAGTCCGTTCACGCCCCAGAAGCCGATCGTAAAATGAAACTTCCTGATTGCGTCGACCGTGTCCGCTCCTACCATCGCCTCCGTCTTCTCTTTCAGCTCCCCGCCCGGCAGAATCACCCTGAGGCCCTTTTGGAGGAGCTTTCTGGCATGGCCGATGGAGTTGGTCACGTACACCGCGTTCTTCTCGCTGATACAGTCAACCAGCCGCTCCGTTGTTGTCCCGGCGTCAATATAGACAAATGCGTTCGGCCTGATCAGTCCGGCGGCAAGCTTCCCGATCATCTGTTTCTCTTCACTCATCAGCTCATATTTATCAGCAAAGAGCTCATCCATCATCACATAGTGTTTTTCGGGGAGAGCCGCGCCTCCGTGAAGCCTGACAAGTCTGTTCTGACGGTCCAGAAGGACCAGATCTCTCCGGATCGTCGACTCCGAACTGTTGAGAAGCGTACAGAGTTCCGGAACAGATATGGTCTTCCTGTCCTTAACGATTTTCAGGATTTCTTCTCTTCTCTGTTCGGCCAGCATGTTCCTGCTCCTTTTAAGCCCTTCAAATGATTGATTGTGACCGCTTTTGATTGTTTACTTGATTATACCAGTCATTTTTAATCACGTCCAGTCACTTCCAGCCATATTAATTGACAAAAATGACGCATTGAATTTATGCATTCTGTACAAACAGCGCGAATGACCGAAGTCATCGGATAAAGTTTCAGCAAGCAATAAAAAAGAGTGCCGCTCGGCACTCTTTTTTATTGCTATATACTTCTCTCCGTCACTCCGCGGCGATCAGCCGCTTCATTGTCTCATAGAGCTTGTCCGGCTCAACCGGCTTTGACAGATGCGCGTTCATACCGGCCTCACGCGAGCGTTCCACATCCTCGTCGAATACATTCGCGGTCATCGCGATGATCGGGATTGTCTTCGCGTCCGGGCGGTCAAGCGCACGAATCGTCTTTGTGGCAGTGAGGCCGTCCATAACCGGCATTCTCACATCCATCAGAATCGCGTCATAGTAGCCTTCCGGTTTTTCGGAGAACATCCGGACGGCCACTTCGCCGTTTACGGCATGTTCGGACTCAATGTCCTCGAGATCCAGAAGATCTTCGAGGATTTCCGCGTTCTGCTCCACATCCTCCGCCATAAGAACCCTGCGTCCCTGAAGGATCCCGTCAGAGGCGGAATCCGAAGTTCCGCTGTCAGATGACAGCTCATCCTCCTTGCCTGCTCTTCTCTTCGAGATCGCGTAAATCTCCTTCAGAAGGCTTTCCGGGAACAGAGGCTTGGCCAGAATACTGTCTATGCCGTTTTCATAGGCTTCGTCCTCGATGATGTCCCAATTGTAGCCCGTGAGCATGATCACCTCGGTTTCACCGCCGTCGAACTTTCTCAGCTCGCGTGTCAGCTCCAGTCCGTTCATGGAAGGCATCTTATAGTCTGTGAGGACAAACGTGTAGGGCTCCTTCCGGTCATATGCCTCGCGAAGCATCTTAAGGCCTTCCTCCGGATTTAACGTGATATCCGCGCTCACTCCCACTGCGCCAAGGATCATCTGGGCATGTTCGCAGGAAACCTTGTCATCGTCCACGACAAGCCCGCGCATTCCTTTGGGCAGCTGAAGGTCTTCGTCCATGTCGAAGGTTCTGTCGGAAGCTTTCAGTTTCACAGTCACGGTAAATTGGGACCCAACCCCCTTTTTACTTTCCACATGGATGTCGCCGCCCATCATTTCCACGAAATTCTTCGTGATCGCCATTCCGAGGCCGCTGCCGCCGTAACGGTTGGTGGCCGTCGCGTCCTCCTGTGAAAACGCTTCGAAGATCTTCGGCAGATATTCTTCGTCCATGCCGGCTCCGGTATCCTTCATGATAAAGCGGAGCGTACATGCGTCCTCTTCCTCGGCAATCTGTTCTACCGTGAAAATGACATCTCCGGGAGCATCCGTGAACTTTACGGCATTTCCCAGGATATTGATGAGCACCTGCTTCAGCTTCATATCATCGCCGATATAGTAATCGTGAAGCTGTCCGACGATATTGCACTCATAGTTGAGGCCCTTATCCACGCACTGGCCGTTGATCATGATATTGATCTGGTCCAGAAAATCCCGGATATAGAACTCTTCGCTCTTCAAGACCATTCTGCCCGATTCGATGCGGCTCATATCCAGAATATCGTTGATCAGAGCCAGAAGGTGTCTTGCGCTCGCTCCGATTTTCTCAAGCTGTTCCCTGGTCTTCGGCTGAAGATTCGGATTCCTGAGCGCGATGCTGTCAAGTCCGATGATCGCGTTCATCGGCGTCCGGATCTCATGGCTCATATTGGACAGGAAACTCGTCTTGGCCTTGCTGGCTTCCTCCGCCAGCATTTTTTCCACTTCCGTCTGCCGTTCCCTCTTCTGTATCCGCGAATAGATATCAAAGAGGATGAGCAGCGACGTCACAATGAGGACCATCTGAATGGCAATGCTCATATCCAGAGAACTGTTGACCGTTCCCAGAGTATTGATGATGAATCTCTGACTGTCTTCCGAAGAATTTCCTCCGGAGGCGGCGTCCGCCTCTTCCGTCCCTCCCTCATAGTATTCCTGAATGGGGGCAGCCGTTTTGGAAAGGGCATTGTCCACACTCTGCATCATCCAGACCGTAGATGTAAAGATGATGAGGCCAAGCAGTACGATCCAGGCCACCGTCGAGCGTCCCAGACGCTTGCCGGTATCCCTTTTGAGAAGCGTCCTGAAGACGATAAATCCGAGAATGCCCCATACGGCAAGGATCAGATAGGATTCCGTGGAAAGCGTTTTCACGGCAACCATATTCGGGACCAGGAATTCCAGCGCGAAAAGGAGGGAAATGACAAGTCCGGCCATACCAAAGCCCTTCGCGATTCTGTTATTCTCCATGCGTGCCTCTTTCCATGCTGAGGCGGAGGCAAATGCATAGGCGATCGTCGCGCCCACCGTCGTGACGTCTACGATCCAGCTGATCGCGGTTCTGCCGAAAAACGGAAGTATAAGCGACACCGCGCAGATGCTCAAAATGGCATTCTGCGGCACATGGTTCTTATCCGTTTTCCCGATCCATCCGGGGAGAAGTCCATCCCCGGAAAGGGCGGACAGCAGGCGGCTGAGGGCAATATAGTTTCCGATCAGTCCGGTGAAAATGGCGCATAGAGCCGCAATTCCGAGGATCACCGAGCCTGTCTGCCCAAGCGCTGTAAATGCCGCGAAAAAAGTCGGCTGGGAAGCGATTCCCTCATAGGTTCCGAGATTTCCGACATAATCGATCCAGGAGGAGCAGCCGGAAGGCAGGGCTGTCACGGCCAGCAATGAGAGGCCCATATAAGCGAGTCCTGCCGCGACCAGAGCGGCAGCCATGATCGCAAAGCTGTGTTTCAGGGAAAATTTCGCCTCCGCCGCGGAATGCGTAATGGATTCAAATCCCACATAGGCCCAGGGCGCCAGCGCAAAAATCGTAAAGCACTCATCGAGAGGATAATGTCCGGGCATATAAGACGGACCGGCGGACAGCGTATTGCCCGGCCGTCCGGTCGCAGCGGTAAAACAGATGACAATCCCCGCGAAAAGCAGCACCGCCATCACAATCTGAGTCCACTCGGCCGCCTTTCTCCTTAAGCATACAGCGGCAGCGATCAAAAGCGACGCGATCGCGAGAAGGATCTCTCCGAAGTAGACATGGAATCCGGCAACCTCATAGTCAAACCCTACCTGAAAGGTCCTTCCGAGGAGTGTTCTGGCGATGAGCGGAAGCGCGGTCGCATTTGCCCAGATAATCGCGATGTAGGTCAGCACCAGAAACCACGCGCTTAAGAAGCCGTGGTCATACCCGAAGCTGTTCTTCGTATAGGTGTAAGTTCCGCCCGCTTCCGGGTAACGGTTCATCAGGTAATGAAAATTCATTCCGATGATCAGCATGACCAGCGCGCCGACACCCAGACCGATGGCTGTTCCTGCCGGTCCCGCGATCGGAAGAAAGGTCGTGCCGGGCATTACAAAAGAGCCCCATCCCACACTGCATCCGAATGCCAGCGCCCAGGCACCGACGGCTGTCAGATAGGAAGGAGGCGAGGGCACTCCCTTTTTCATGTTTTCAGCGTCCATGGCGATCACCCTTCCTCGTACTGGCTGATTCCCTCTAATGTTCGCCGATACTGTTCTTCAAGCGCCTGCAGTTTTTCTTTCACTTCCGCGTCAGAGAACTGTCTTACATTTCCGGGGCGGTACTCTTCGGAGATCTCAGATGCCGCTTCGGACAGCGACACAAGACCCAGGTTGGCGCATACGCCTTTCACTGCGTGGGAGGTCTCAAAAAGAGCGGCCGGATCCATCGTTTCTCCTGCCTTAAGAAGAGACTCCACCACCCCGTTTTTGGACAGCTTTCGAATATGCTTGTCGACAAGCTTCTCCACTCTCATGACACGGAGCGCCTGGTCATAGTCTCCGCCGATATTCGCATATAATTCCTGAAGTGTCATCGTTCAGCTCCTTTCCAGCGCCAGTTCCTGCTCAATCAGTTTTTCAAACTCCTCCGGAGGAAGCGGCCGTGAGAAATAATACCCCTGCACAATCTCGCAGCCCCTGTCTCTTAAAATGCCGAGCTGGGCTTCATTTTCCACACCCTCCGCCACAACGGGCAGACCGAGATATTTGGCTATGTCTATAATCAGGGTAATGAGGCGGCGGTCCGTCTCATTGGCTACGATATCCCGAACGAAACGCATGTCCATCTTCAGGACATCGACAGGCATCTCGGAAAGCATGTTCAAAGATGAATAGCCGGAGCCGAAATCATCCATCTCGATTTCGAATCCTCTTTCCTGCAGGCTTGAAATCACTTCCAGCATCCTTCTGGCATTTTCCGCAAAAGAAGATTCCGTAATCTCAAGCTTGATATCCTTGTAATTGAGACCGTTGTTACGAACCAGATCGTCGAGCCGCTCCACTAAAGTGGGGTCAAAAAGATCCGATCTGGACAGGTTCACGGAAACCGGAATTGTGTATCCGTAATGCTCACGCCACTTCGCGACCTGACCGGCCGCCTCTTTCCATACAAAATCGTCCACGACCCCGATCAGCCCTTTTCCTTCAAAAAGAGGCACGAATGTTCCCGGGCTGATCATCCCCATTTCGGGGTGCTTCCAGCGGATCAGCGCCTCCGCGCTTACAAGTTTCGGCGGATCGCATTGAATATTATACTTTGGCTGATAGTAGACAACAAACTGATTTTCGGAGGAAGCTGTGAACAGGTCATTGAGCAGACGCCCGTCCATCAGCTCTTTCTCACGCAGCTGATCGTTGTAAACCATAATCGGATTCTGATAATTGCCGCGGACCATATTGCATGCCGTCCGGGCATGGTCAAACATCAGAACCGGTTCCATCCCCTCCTGCCAGGGCTTTACGCCCATTCGCAGCTGAATATTGACTTTCCGGGAAATAGTACCCGCTTTTTCCTGAAGGAAATCCAGCACCGCCCGGTAATCGGGCTGACTGACGCAATAGATCTCAAACCGATCGGCTTCTATGCGGCTGGCAATGCCTTCCGTCCCGCCGAGAAACTCCCTTATGGCCTCGCCGATACGGCCCAGCACTAAATCGCCGAATTCCCTGCCGTTCAGGGCATTGATCGTATGAAACTGCTCTATATTGACGACCAGCGCGTCCATCTTCATCTCGGGATGATAGCGGAACAGGCGGTTGACATACTCAAAAAAGAAGTTCCGGCTGTATAAGGATGTCAGACGGTCATATTCCGCCGCGGAGATCAGTTCTCTGCCTTCACTGAGCTCGATCATCCTCCCTACGCGTGCCAGAATGATTTCCGACATATCAAAAGGTTTTGTTATAAAATCCGCCGCTCCCATTTCAAGAGCCTGCAGCTCGGCACTCTTCTCCGCCGTCAGGACGATGATCGGAATTCCCTTCAGTTCTTCGTCTTGTTTGACATACTCCAGAACCTCAAAGTCGGTCATTTGAGGCATAAACAGGTCCAGAAGCACGATCGACAGTGTGCCTGCGTGCTTTCTCATCTGTTCCAGGCATTCCCGGCCGTTTTCGGCATAGATCACTTCATAGTCATCCTCAAGAATCACTCCCAGAACATCCCTGTTTATTTCATGGTCATCCACAACCAGTACCAGCTGCGGACGCTGGATCTGTTTCGATTTAATCATTACGGCTTCTTTTCTCCTTACTTAATCAGCTTCTTCAATGTGTCAAAAAGGAGGTCTGCTTCAGCAGGCTTTGCCAGGTGCGTATTCATTCCGGCGTTTAATGACGCCTTCACATCACTTTCAAAAGCATTGGCAGTCAGAGCAATAATCGGAATGGTTCCGGCATCGGGTCTTTGAAGCGCTCTGATCTTCCCGGCTGCCTCAAGACCGTCCATCACGGGCATTCTCAGATCCATCAGGATCGCGTCATAATAACCGGGTTCGGAGCGTTCCATCATTTCCACAGCAATCAGGCCGTTTTCGGCATGTTCGGTTTCGACCCCCTCGAGTTCAAGAAGGTCTTCCACGATTTCGGCATTTTCCGGAATATCTTCCACAATCAGGATCCGGCGGCCTTCAAGTGAATCGACACCGCCCTCTTCCTTCTGCTCTTTTTTCTCTTCTTTCCCGGCATATACAAGCGGGACGGTAATGACAAACACCGAGCCCTTTCCCTTCTCGCTCTCAACGGTAATCGTGCCGCCCAGAAGATCGACAGACTTTTTCGCCACCGCGAGGCTGAGCCCGCTTCCGCCGAACTGATTCGTGGAACTCGAATCCTCCTGCTCGAACGCGTCGAAAATTCTCGGGAGAAACTCGGGATCGATCCCGATTCCCGTATCCGTAACCGTAAAACGGCACATATGTCGGGTCGTTTCCGTCGGAGTAATTTCCAGTTCAAAACGCACGTTCCCCGGCGTTTCCGTATATTTGACGGCGTTGTCGAGCACGCTGATCAATACTTCCGTAAGTTCCGTCTCATCCCCGATATACCGGGCCGCCGCCTCTTCGGGAATTACGCTTGTATATTCAAGTCCTTTTTCATCGCAAAGCGTACTGATGATCGCGTCCACCTGGAGCATCGCTTCTTTCAGCGAAAACTCCATCGTCTTGATAATCAGGTGCCCGGTCTCGATCCTGTTCAGGTCCAGAATATTATTGATGAGCCCCATCAGGTGCTGGGCGCTGAGGCCGATCTTCTCGAGCTGGCGTCTCGTTTCCTCCTGCAGATTCTGGTTTCGAAGAGCCAGAGTGTCCAGCCCCAGAATGACGTTCATGGGCGTCCGCATTTCATGGCTGATGCTCGAAAGAAAGGTTGTTTTTGCCTTATTGCTCTCTTCCGTAGCCCGAAGTTCCGACTTCAGGCGTTCATTTTCAATCACTTTTCTGGTAATGCTGTCAAGCAGCCGCCAGATGATGCATACAAAGATACTGCCCCCGAACAGAATCCCCGCGACGATCAGATCCGGGTGTCCGAACAGGGCAATTGCCGAATATCCTATAAAGAACAGGACAAGAAGCACGATCGGGACATAAAGCACTATGTCACTCCAACCGGTCTTGCCCCGGACAAAACGGGCGAACTGAATAAACCCGTAGATATTGACAATCATCAGGGCAGCGCCGAAGTAGATCATGCCGTATATCAGATATCGAATCATATTCAACCCCTCATAAGTTGAAAAGATCAATGCACAAACTCATCCTGTCATGCAGCTTTACAGATGATTGTACAGTCCTTCCAGAAATCCCACGCATTTATCGATGCCGAAACGTCCGCTGTCCAGTGAGATATCATAATTCTGTACAAGACCCCACTCCGTATCCGTGTAGAACCGATAATACTCTTTTCTGCGTCTGTCCTTGTCCCTCAGTCTCTTTTCCGGAGCCTCTTCCGTCTCGCCGTATACATTGACAATCCTGTTCTGTCTGAATTCCATGGAAGCGTGAATAAAGACTTTCAGCAGATCGTCACGATCCCGGAGAATATAGTCCGCGCAGCGTCCCACGATCACGCAGGGGCCTTCCTCAGCCGCGTTCCGGATCAGCTCACACTGGATCTGCCAGATTCTGTCCTGAAGAGACAGGCCGCTGATTCCATAGCGGGCAAACGCGTTGCCAAGTGCCGTCGGGGCAGCCGCGTACTCTCCGTGTTCCTTGATATATTCAATGGAAAATCCGCTCTTTTCCGCGATCTGATCCATAATGACGCGGTCATAGCACGGGATGTCCAGTCGTTCCGCAAGCATTTTCCCGATCGTTCTTCCGCCGCTTCCAAACTCTCTGCTTATTGTAATAATCCTGCCGCTCATATTGCCTCCGTTTTTGGAACCTTTTTTGCTTCGAAAGAAAAGCTTTCCAAAGATAATACTACCACGAAGCGGTTTCTTGTGCCACTTCAGATTTCAGAAATCTCCCTTTAGCAAAAAATAAAAAATGATATTCGCCTATTGACATAGTAGGTTTGTAGTGATAAGGTTGTTTCAGTTTTTGAAAAGGAGATACATAAAAATGTTGGATTACACGAATAACCGCAATAATTTCTTCATGTGGTGTCGAATGCTGAACTCCCGGGCAGATCAAATGGTCGGTATGTCGGTTTTCGTCGTCTGTTCACTCTGACAGCATTTTCGTGAATCTGACAGATCATCATGAATGAATATCCGCCCGGGAGCCTGCAAAAAGCTTCCGGTTTTTTATTGTCGTAAGAATCGGGGATTGGAACTGAAACACCGGCACAAAGAATAAGGAGAAATACTATGAGTAATTATAAATTTGAAACCCTTCAGCTTCACGTAGGACAGGAACAGGCAGACCCGGCTACGGATTCCCGCGCGGTTCCGATTTATCAGACTACATCCTATGTATTCCATAACAGCAAACACGCGGCGGACCGTTTCGGACTTGCGGACGCGGGAAATATCTACGGCAGACTGACCAACTCCACACAGGATGTGCTGGAAAAACGACTGGCCGCGCTCGAAGGCGGAAGCGCTGCTCTCGCACTTGCCTCAGGAGCCGCTGCCATCACCTATACAATCGAAGCCCTGGCGGCAAACGGCGGCCACATCGTCGCGCAGAAGACCATCTACGGCGGAAGCTTCAACCTCCTTTCCCATACCCTCCCTCAATACGGTATAGAGACGACATTTGTTGACGCCCATAACCTTAAGGAGCTGGAAGACGCAATCCGCGACAATACAAAAGCGGTTTATCTCGAAACACTCGGCAACCCGAACAGTGACATTCCGGACATCGATGCCATTTCCGAAATTGCGCACAGACACGGCCTTCCCGTCGTTGTGGACAACACGTTCGGAACACCTTATCTCATCCGTCCCTTCGAGCACGGAGCGGACATCGTCGTACACTCCGCCACGAAATTCATCGGCGGCCACGGTACGACGCTCGGCGGCATTATCGTGGAATCCGGAAAATTTGACTGGAAAGTCTCCGGCAAATATCCGAACATCGCTGCGCCGAACCCGAGCTACCACGGCGTATCATTTTATGACGCGGTAGGACCGGCCGCTTTCGTCACATTCATCAGAGCCATCCTCCTTCGGGATACGGGGGCATGTATTTCTCCATTCAACGCGTTCCTGCTCCTCCAGGGAGTAGAGACTCTCTCTCTCAGGCTGGAGCGGCACGCGGAGAATACGAAGAAGGTCGTCGAATATCTGGCTTCGCATCCTCTGGTGGAAAAGGTCAATCACCCGTCCCTTCAGGATCATCCCGATCACGATCTGTACGAGCGCTATTTCCCGAACGGCGGAGCTTCGATCTTCACCTTCGACATAAAAGGCGGTCAGGAAGAAGCCTGGAAATTCATCGACGCGCTGAAGATCTTCTCACTTCTGGCCAACGTCGCGGATGTCAAGAGTCTCGCGATTCATCCCGCGTCGACGACGCATTCCCAGCTGTCCGAAGAGGAACTGCTGGATCAGGGAATCAGGCCGAATACGATCCGTCTATCGATCGGTACCGAGCATATCGACGATATTATCGGGGATCTGGAAAATGGCTTCGCAGCCCTGAAATAAGGCTTCCCGAGAAGGAATAGCATTGACTCATTTTCAAAATAATCCTAATATGACTCATAAGGAAAGGAAGGTGTTTCAACTATGTCGAATATCTATAAGGGAACTCTGGGACTCATCGGCAATACACCACTCGTGGAAGTGACGAATATCGAAAAGGACCTCGGACTTGAAGCGACGGTTCTCGTCAAGCTGGAATATTTCAATCCGGCAGGAAGCGTAAAAGACCGCATCGCGAAGGCCATGATCGAAGACGCGGAAGAAAAAGGCCTCCTGAAGGAAGGCTCCGTGATTATCGAACCGACTTCCGGAAATACGGGAATCGGCCTCGCCTCCATCGCGGCGGCGAAGGGCTACCGGATCATTCTGACAATGCCCGAGACGATGAGTGTGGAACGAAGAAACATCCTGAAGGCCTATGGCGCGGAGCTGGTCCTCACGGAAGGTTCCAAAGGCATGAAAGGCGCGATCGCGAAAGCGGAGGAACTCGCGAAAGAGATTCCGGACAGCTTTATTCCGGGACAGTTTGTCAATCCCGCCAATCCGGCCATTCACAAGGCCACAACAGGTCCGGAGATCTGGAATGACACGGACGGGAAGGTTGATATCTTTATTGCCGGCGTAGGCACCGGCGGAACCGTGACAGGGACCGGAGAATATCTGAAAGAACAGAATCCGAATGTCCGCGTCGTCGCTCTGGAGCCGGCAGATTCACCGGTTCTGTCCGAAGGAAAAGCCGGTTCCCACAAAATTCAGGGGATCGGAGCCGGATTTGTTCCGGATGTCCTGAATACAAAGGTTTACGACGAAGTCTTCAAGGCTTCCAATGAGGACGCGTTTGAAGCGGCAAAGCTGCTGGCGAAAAAAGAAGGCATCTCCGTGGGCATTTCCTCGGGAGCCGCTCTGCACGGCGCCATCACGCTTGCAAAGCGTCCTGAGAACAAGGGCAAAGTAATCGTGGCTCTTCTGCCCGACAGCGGCGACAGGTACTACTCTACCGCTTTATTTACAGAATAAGACAGCTTGATCTTATCTGGTCAATATTAAAGCTCTGCTTAAAAAATGACAGCGTCAACAGGCGCTGTCATTTCCATCTCATTACCCGCCGTTTCATGCCCTCAACGTCGAGCACACCATAGGCAAAGCCTTTGCGCACCAGAGCCTCAGGTACAAACTCATCATACTTTTCAAACACAGGCACTTCCTTTTCGTAAACCAGTTCCATCGCGTCAAATTCCTTTTCCGCTTCGGCGCAGACGATTTCATAAAATTCATCCTCGCTCGCCTGCATGGTGAACTGAATATAATATGGCCGGGAAGACTGAAGGCCCTTAAGGCCCAGCTGCTTTCCGCAGCGCAGCTTCAGGAACCGCTCCATGGCGAGAAAAGCATAGGTCCCCACCCAGGGAAACAGCGCCCACATCCTGCCGCCCAGATGGACGAGTGGTCTTTTGGACATCAGCGACTTCCGGAAGGTCTCCCGCGCGTCCTGAAGGCGGCAGACCGCGTGCGTCATAAGATAAGGATACTGCTTATCTTCGTCCAGCACCCGGTACATTCGTTCCAGAATGCGTGTGTGGATATCCCCTGCCACATCACCGAAATAGGCAGGGATATTGCCCTTGACCAGGGTGCAGAACAGCTCCCGCCGCTTGTGATCCACATCCTCTACCACCCATACGCGTCCCGCGATAGCAATTTTATCCCCAACCGGAGGCGGCTTGACAATAGTCCCCAGCTGCTCGGAACCGGAACGAACGGTATATTCCACGTTTTCCTGAAAAACCGCGTAAAACTTATAGTTGTTTACCACCCGTTCTCCGGTCAGGCCTACGATCAGCCCGCCGTTTTCCGTGCGGTTGATATGATCAATCTCAAGCAGGTGCCGGAGCAGCACCCTGTAATCCTCCTTAGAGATCCGTTGAAAACAGCTCAGTGTCAGAACGCGGGAAGCCAGTTCTCCCGGCGTCATCTCGCCGTGGGAAGCCAGCGTACTCATGGTCTGATGATAGAGAAGACTGTAGGGCATCCGGTCGAGGCGCGGAGGCTCCACAAACCGCTCCTCAATATAGAGCTGTATGAGGGCGATTCCCTGAATCAGGTACCACGGGATACTGTCGGGAAGCATGGCGCGTGCCTCCTGATGGTCCTCCCGCATCACGAACCACATTTCCGAAGGGTCGCCCCGCCGTCCGGTCCGGCCCATGCGCTGAAGAAAACCGGAAACGGTAAACGGTGCGTCGATCTGAAAGGCCCGCTCCAGCCGTCCCACATCGATCCCCAGCTCCAGTGTGGCCGTAGCACAGACACTCATCAGCGAATCGTCGTCCTTCATTTCCTCTTCCGCGCTCTCCCTGTAAGAGGCGGAGAGATTGCCGTGATGGATCAGAAAACGGTCAGGCTCATGGTTGACTTCGCAATACTGCCGGAGCTGCTGGCAAACTGCCTCGCATTCCTCGCGGGAGTTGGTGAACACCAGACACTTTCTGCCCTTTGTATGCTCAAAGATATATCCGACTCCCGGATCGGCTTTCTTTGGGGCGATATCGGTGGGAGCCTCTGCGACAGGCGTGTCAGCAGGCAGCTCTTTTCCCTCATCCGCCTGCGGATCGGAATTATAAAAATGCTCCATGGAAAGCCGCCAGACCTCTTTCCCACCGTCAAATTTCGGAATGACCGTGCTCCTGCCGCTTCCCGCTGCCAGAAACTGTCCCGCCAGCTCCGGATTTCCGATGGTGGCGGAAAGGCCGATTCGGCGGGGATTGCATCCGGCTGTCTTACAAAGCCTTTCAATCAGGCAAAATGTCTGCAGCCCACGATCCGCCCGTAAAAGAGAGTGAATCTCGTCGATGACGATAAAACGGAGATCACCGAACAGGGACGGTATTTCCATATGCTTATTGATCAGCAGTGACTCCAGAGACTCCGGAGTGATCTGCAGAATGCCGGAAGGCTTTTTCAAAAGCTTCCGCTTCCGCGACTGGCTGGCGTCTCCGTGCCATCGGGTTACGGCAATGCCCTCTTCCTCACAGAGCTCTTCCAGACGTCCGAACTGGTCATTGATAAGCGCCTTAAGAGGCGCGATATAGAGAACGCCCACTGTCCGGGACGGCTCCTCGTCCAGCAGCGTCAGAATCGGGAAGAACGCTGCTTCGGTCTTGCCGGAGGCGGTAGACGCAGTCAGCAGAACATTTTCTTCCGTGTTAAAAATGGCATCCCCCGCAGCATTCTGAACAGCTCTGAGGCTCTGCCAACCCGAGTGAAAAATGTATTCCTGAATAAACGGCGCGTAGCGCTCAAATACATTCATATCGTAAACTCCACAAAGCCTGCATCCGTCTCATCCGAAACGGCTTCTGATTTGGCATAACTGAATTCGTCGGAGGCAAGCAGCTCATCAATGCGCATATCAGGATTCTGATACAGCAGATCCAAAAGCTCGATAAAGTCCCGGATCACCTCGCGGGGTGTGATATTCTGATCCGCGCCGATGCGTCCGTATTCAATCTTGATGAAACTCACAAGATCTTCTGTAGAAATACTGCGGGAATATCCGTACAGGCCCGCGTGCATCTCAGACAGTTTTTCGCACAGTACCAGCATCTCCTCTGCGGTCAGCGGCTCCAGCCGGATTACCGGTGCCAGTAAATCTCTGGCGCCCGGCCTGGAAAAACGCCCTTCCTGAAGGCGGGAGCGCAGAGCTTCATAGCTGTAAATCCCCCTCCGCTTATCCTCCAACGCCTGAGGCGTTGAGCCCATGAGGATACCGAGATATTTCGCCTTTCCCTGCAGGGTGTCGTTATACATGGTCAGGATTTTCTCGTAGTTGTACTGCCGGGTAATCGAATTGGGAATCTTGTAAATGTTCACCAGCTCGTCGATCATAATGAACATGCCCGTATAGCCCGCCAGACGGAAAAATGTGGCGAAGAGCTTCAGATAGTCGTACCAGTCGTCATCGGTAATGATCATGTTGACGCCGAGTGCTTCCTTAGCCTCGGTTTTTGTGCTGTATTCCCCACGGAACCAGCGGACGACCTTCGCCTTCGTTTCATCGTCTCCGTCCACATAGGAGCGGTAATAGGAAGACAGGAGCTTCGCGAATTCAAAGCCGTGCACCAGCTCACTGACCGAAGCCGTCACTGCGTAAATCTTTTTATCTGTGGCGGCTTGAAGCGCAGGATCGTCGGGAGAAAGCCCTGTTTCCTCAACGGCCTCGGTCTGTACCGCGCTGATCCAGCGATCCAGGATCAGCGTCAGCGCTCCGCCCTCCGGCTTTGTTTTTGTCGACAGATTCGAGATCAGCTCCCGGTATGTCGCAAGTCCCTGTCCCTTCGTCCCCTGCAGTCGTCTTTCGGGCGAAAGGTCCGCGTCCGCTACTATAAAGCCCCGGTCCATCACGTAATTGCGGATCGTCTGGAGCAGAAAGCTCTTGCCGCTGCCATAGCGGCCCACGATAAACCGGAAGGACGCTCCTCCCTCCGAGATGATGTCCACATCGTGCAGCAGGGCTTCGATCTCATTTTTGCGTCCCACTGTTATATAGGGCAGACCGATGCGGGGCACCACTCCGCCCTTTAAAGAATTCAGCACCGTCTGCGCAATGCGCTTCGGCACCTTTTTCTGTTCAGCCATAAGTCGTTCCTCCAAGTAGCTGGGCTAAATCCTCAATATAATCCTCGATCAGAATCAGCCGGTCATCCTCGCATGTCACAACCGTGTCGCCGATCTCGTCAAACAGGGCTTCGTTGATAAAATCCGCCGCCATGGACGGCATCAGGCGATTGTCCTTGAGAACTGCCGTCACATCCTCACCTTTGAGAAGCGAACGAAGGATTCGGATCTGTACTTCATCCAGCGGGAGATCGGCTGCGTTCTCTCCTTCAGGCGTCCCGGCAGCTTCTTCGTACATCGGGACAGCTTCCTCAGAACTCAGGACAGCTTCCATGGGCTTGTCCAGTTCTTCCTCGGTCAGCAGACTGTCCTGTGTGACGAGCGCATCCTTGCGGATTTGCTCCAGACCGGACAGATCAATGGTGATCTTTGGCCTCGACGCTTCTTTTATGGCCTTCCGGTCCGCCTCGATCATCGCGTCGATGTAAGGAAGCACCCAGTCATTCTCCGGTTTTTCCTTGAGATAGCGTCCCGTTTTCAGATAGCGGCGCAGCCTTGCGTCCGTTTCGCGCAGAAAACCCTGCATTCTCGCCTTATCAAAAGTGAGAACTTCATAGGCACAGACCGTCCACAGTCCGTTTTTACACTGGAAACTGCGACACTCATTGAGAGCATACTCTCTTACTTCCGGCTGTTTCTGTTCATAATACACCGCGTTGGAAAACGGATACCAGCGGCGCGTCTTCTTCTCGCCGAAGATCAGGGTGAACAATTGAAGCCCCCGCCAGCTGAAGTCGGAAGCACAGCGCCACGCCTCACTGAACAGATGCTGCCCGCGCGCGGGGTCGAGCGTCAAAACCGGTGAATCCGCAGTCTTCTTTCCTCCGAACACACAGAGGGCCGAAAAGACTTCCTCATCTGAAAACGCTTCAGGCCTTTTGAGTACGGCCAGAGATTCGTCCCGGGCAATCATTTCCGGGTCGGCGTATTCCCGGACATAAGAGGCCGGCAAGTTATTTACCACAGCATATTCCAGCATCCAGCGGCGGATATTTTTCCGCATCCGCTGATCGCCGATTCCGGAATCGATATATCCGGCTTCGAAGTCTCTCATTTTTTTCAGCGCGTCCTTAGGCGAGTCCGTACCCACACCGTTCAGAAGCTCATAAAGATAGAGATAAGCACAAGAAGCGGCAATCGGCTCGAAGATCCCCTTGCGCACTTTGGTACGCCAGGAAAAGTATCCGCGGAGCTGTTTTGTGGTTAAATCGTGGTAGGTAGGAAAATACCGTATAAAGCCGCTCCCTGACCAAGGATAGTCATCCTCATAATCCTGCATGAATACAGCCTGCCGGTAGAAGTTTCCGGCTCTGGATTCAACGGATTCCCTGCCATATTGATAGAGGTGCCGCATTTCGCGCAGTTTTTCCGGCATCTGTTCCTTAGGCGGCCGGCTGTTGCCGGAAAAAGGCAGAGCCGTCTCCTGATAGACGTTCTCGCGGCTTGAAGGCTGTGACTCAAGGACGACGGTAAAGCCGTGGGGCGTTTCAGTCTGCTCTGACATTTCCATGGGCACCTCCTTTCCTTTTGATCAGTACAGGTATTATACCATAGGGCGACGAGCCAGGCGAACATACAATAAGATCCCGGTCACTATTCTCTCAATGACCGGGATCCTCTCTTTTACTGTCAGTTGTATAGGTTTTCAAAAGCCTGAATGAGTTCTCTGTTGATCCGGGAAATGCTTTCCCCGTTCACCTTCAGAATTTCTCTGTCGTAAGTCAAAAGGCCGTTACGCCAGGGGATTTTTGTTCAAGACAGCATTACCAGATAAACGGAATCAGTCTGTATTTCACTGTACTCTTATACTCCGCATATCCCGGCAGTCCTTTGGTGAGCACCTCTTCCTCGTTCCGGATCCGCACCAGAATGATCGGAATATATGCAAGCATAATAACAAACGACAGCACCGATCCCAGAACAAGCGGCATGGACAGGAATAGCAGGACCGTTACCATATACATCGGATGCCGGACAACTCCATAGAGACCGGTATCGATCACCTTCTGGTTTTCCTGAACCTCCACCGTTCTGGAAAGATAGGTATTCTCCCGCAGAACCTCAGCATAAAGTGCATATGCAGCCAGAAATACGATCGCAGCCAGAATACTTACCGCAGTGGGAAGCATCAGCCATTTATATCTGTAACTGAGTCCTGCCGAAATGAAAGCTGCCAGAAACATGAGCCCACTCAATAAGATGACCCGGCGCTGCTCGCTTTCCTCTTCTTTGACGCTCAGGCGTTTCTTCAAGAGCTCCGGATTCTTTTTCATCATGACAAGTCCGGCAATGAACATCGGAACAAACAGGATCCCGATCAGAAGCCAGCCTTGGGGATAGTTCCATGTCCCCGCAGGTATAAACAGTAAGCCCGAAACCAGCAGCAGTCCGGCAGCAAACCTGGAAATGGCCCGGATAAAAAGTGCCTTACTCATGACGTTCCTCCTCAATGGACCTGACAAAGTCCCTGATCATCTGATTTACTTCTTCCGGTTTATCGGTATTGGAGTTATGTCCTGCTTCCTGGATCCAGCGGATCGGAATGCGTTCTCTTTTCGCCCATCTGCAGTTATAGCTTTTTGCCGATCCCGCCCGGTCCTTCTCTCCGCAGATCAGAATCACGGGGCAATCGATCTCATATGGCAGGTCCGCCTCCATCGCCTCTGCAAGCAGCTTCATTCCATGCCCGGATAGTTTACAGTATTCATCTTTTGTATAAGAATCCAGGAAACTGCGCATCAGCTTTCTGCCGTATCCACTCACTGCACACCCGTTTGCTCCGATCCTTTTCAGGGTATTCCACGGAAAAGCCCGATACATCGGCTCCGTCCGCTTCAAAAGCCAGATCTCTGCCCTTGTCACGTAATTTCGCTTCAAGGGAGCTGAATCAATCGAAATGAAGCCTGCTGCCTCACCGGGGTATTTCTGTATAAAGCACTGGGATACATAGCCTCCCATGGACTGGCCGATCAGGACCGGGTGTGTGATCCCCTCTTTTTCCAGAATCGCATGCAGCCACACTGCTTTATCCATCAGTGAAAAATCCAGCCGGAAGGGCCGTGAGGCCGCATGCCCCGGTGCATCCCACGTAAGCAGATTATATTCCTCCTCAAAGGCTTCGATCTGCCTGTCAAACAGATGATGGTCCGCTGTAAGTCCGGGAAGAAAGATGAGTGTCTTCCGGGACGGGACGATATCATTTATCCAATAATGAATCACACCGCAGGCCGTTTCAAATATCTTTTCTGTCAAAAGCGAACCTCCTCCCTGCTTTTTTGGAGATATACCGTTTTCCAGAGGTCTTATTCACGATCTGCTCTCGATCAGTTTTGTTTTCAGATCCAGTTCTATGTTGGAAGGGTTGCATCTTGTTTTACAATTCACGGACTGTTCCTTTCCTGACTGCATCGGCAAAGGCTAAGATGTTTTCTGATTTCATGATAGCAAGTCCCTGTCTTTCATCGCCAAGTACCACCAACTGATCTCCAGGTGAAATCTTAAATATCTTTCTTGCTTTAGCAGGAATCACAATCTGCCCTTTATCACCTACGGTTACCATTCCGAAGAGATGTTTTCCTTTTGGTGGAAGCGGCAAACCCATGCTATCCGCCGATTCATAATGTGCCAGATCATCAAGCGACACTTTAAATATATCCGCAAGTATTTTGCACTTATCCAAATCGGGAACAGTTTCTCCGGTTTCCCACTTTGCTACAGACTGCCGGGAAACGCCAACTATATCAGCTATATCTTCCTGCGTCAT
>ONPU01000008.1 GCA_900319795.1 uncultured Eubacteriales bacterium
TCCATACCCATCTGGCTCTGTTTTAAGAGGTATAGGAGTTTGTCAAACCCGTATAAAACATGGATTTAGGGCTTGACATGATAGGAAGGGACTGTCCCCAGTGTCTTGCCAGACACCGGGGACAGTCCCTACTGTCTTATCCGCGGTAGATGAAGCTCAGCATCGTGAGGTCATCGAACTGCGGCGCGTCGCCGACGAATTCGCCGATGGCCTTGCGGACCGTGCGGAGGATCTGTTCGGCGCTGTCGTCTTTGGACGTGGTGCGGAGGACAGCCTGGAGGCGTTCTTCGGTGAACATGCTCTGGTCCAAGGCCGATGCTTCCGGGACGCCGTCGGTGTAGAGGAAGAGGGCGTCGCCCGGGGCGAGTTTGTAGCGCTCGTTGCGGAAGATCATGCCTTCCACGGCGCCGACCGCCGGGCCGTGTTTGGTCTTGATGAGCTCAAACGGCTGGTCGCCGTAGCGGATGGCCGGGTATTCGTGGCCGGCATTTGCCACGAAGAGCTCGCCGGTGGAAACCGTCAGGATCGCGAACCAGACCGTGACGAAGAAGTTGCTCTTGTTGCCCTCGCAGAGCTGGTTGTTGGTGTCCTCCAGGATCTCGGCCGGAGTGCCGCCGCCCGTGATGGCGCGGTTTTTCAGAGTCGTCTTGGCGATGGCCATAAAGAGTGCCGCCGGGATGCTCTTGCCGGACACGTCGGCGATCGTCAGAACCAGGTGGTCTTCGTCCAGGAAATAAAAATCGTAGAAGTCGCCCGCGACACCCTGCGCCGGCTCCATGGTCGCGTAAATGTCAAATTCGTGGCGGTCCGGGAACGGCGGGAATTCGGACGGAAGCATATCCGACTGGATGCTCGTCGCCACATTTAACTCGGTTGCGGCGTGCTCCCGCTCGGCGGCGACCTGTTCCATTTCTTCGGTGTAGCGTTCCATTTCCTGTGTCAGAGTGCCGAATTCGTCAGCCAGAACGCCGATTTCATTTCGCGAATGAATCCGGCTGAGCTGCTCGGTAATCTTCGCCGTATCCTTCTCCTCCCTGTAATCGATCATGGCCTTTTTGACCTTCGTCAGCGGCCTGGACACGATCAGGTAGAGGAACAGCAGCACAAGCGCTGTAAAGAGAATCATGGAAATGGTATTGTAAATAATGAATCTGCCGGAGTTCCGGAACATCCGCGAAACCAGTCTGGCATTGATCCCCGCGCCGACAGCCGCCTTGTTGGTCCCGGAAGTGCTCAGCCACCTGCCCAGGATCATTTCTTCCTTCGGCGCGTTCGAAGTGCCATTTCCGGTATTCTCGTTCTGTCCATCGTCTGCCGCCTCGCCGTCAATCGTAATATAGATGCTTACGGCGCCTTCTTCAGTCTCCACGAGTTCCCCTTTTACTTTAAACGGACCGGCTCCGAAACCGCCCTTCAGCCTGCTTCCGTCGAAGAGAACCGTGCCGCTGCCGGGATTATCCTCATCCGGAACGAAGCTCAGAAGCTGGTCGACGGGCAGCTCTTCCGTCAGCTGCCTGTAGGTATCCGCCAGTTCCATATAGGAGAATTCGGCAAATACTTTCTGCTCCCGTTCCGTGAGATTTTCCGCCTCTCCATTTGTCACAAAATGGCAGTCCGAATGCCCGAGTTTTTTCAGGATCTCAGCCATTTCGGCATTTGACGCGGCGACATGTTCCTCAGAAATCTCTCCGGGGTGGGCGGCCCAGTAGTCCACCAGCCAGTCAAGGCCCTCGAAGTCATCCATTTCGTCGATGACAAAGGTCACGAAAGAACGCTGGTTGTCTTCAACCGCGATCGCAAAGGACGTCAGCGAGTTCATGAACAGCATAACGCTCATGATCAGTCCGGTCACGAACAGCAGGAAGAGAATGACAGCACCGGTCTGAACGAGGATCCGGCGGTTCTTCTTTTTCGGCGTCTTTGGGGACATTGCTTCATCTCCTTCTTTTTGAACATAAGATTGCCCGGCGGGCCATTTCACAGATTACTGTACATACACGCTTTCAGTCTTCCGGAACGACTGAATGATCCGGATGACGCCCGAGTTAAACAGACCCGCGGCGTAGATATACGACGCAAGCCGGATCGAGTCAATGAAGATCACGCACAGCACGGCCATTGTCACGTCCAGTATCCCATGGAGAAGGCTCAGCTTCCATGAAGGCGCGTCCAGCTGTTTGGACTCCCTGGCTCTCATAATGTCGACAATTCCACTGAATCCGTGCATCGCGGCAAGGTAGAGCATCACGTAGACTTGAGGAAGCGATGTCAAATTGAGTGCAAAAAGCCCCAGGTCAAACACGATTATGGCCCGGAAAAGAATCGACAGACCGCCGGTCATATGGCGTGCCATGGTAAGGAAATAGATCATCATCCGGATCCCGTACAGCAATAGTGAAAGAGAGAGAAGAAAGGAAATCACCTTCATGGCACTCTCTGTGTCCGTCGAAAAAAGCAAAGCCGCCAAAACCATGATCAGTCCGCCGAGAAAGCTGGTGATTCGCTTGATTTTTGTCATGAAGCACCCCTTTCTTTCCCGGTCAGGCTCCGGGTGATCTCCTCACCCACGCGCCTGCTGATCCCCGCCAGCCAGTTCCCGGACGAGAAGATCCTGTCCGTAACCATGCTCTTCTGGGCATTTGCCGCGGCGAAATATTTGCCGGGAGCCGTTTCCGGGCGGGACGCGCCGGCAGCGAGTGTGTACTCATTTTCATAAAGAGACATGTCAAATTCCGGGATTTCCCTGCCGGAAAGCTTCTCGCCGAAAGCCTTCCAGTCCGCGCTCGCGTCCGTCTGCACCTTCGTCAGAATCCCCTTGATCTCGTCTTTATAAGGCTCCACGAGGTCGAAATCGTAGGTCCCGAGCTTGAATTCGGGAACATCGCCGCGCAGATAGCGGAGCGCGTAAACCATCTGGCAGAACGCATAATAGTATTCCTTCGGATTGTCTTTCACCACTTCCCGGTATCCGGCCCACGAGGGCATATAGACGTAGCGGGCGTAGGCGTAATCCGGCAGGTGCCCGGCGCGTCCGTGTCCGAGATTCATGATCGAATTTTCGGAGACCTGGCGGATCGTGCGGATGTAGGTTGAGGCTTTGGGATTGTCGCCGGCCGAGACATTTCTATGGAAAATGACCGCTCTCCGGTTCCACTCCCCGTCCCCTTCGTACAGTTCAAAGAAATGGTCATCCGTGTTGTTAATGACATACGACGGCGTTCCCGCAAAATACCGGTGCGCCCAGGTATCCGAAAGGATGTGCATCGCGATGCCCGCCGCCTCGGGGCCTTTCCCTTTCGCAAGTTCCACGGTATCCTTGAGCAGCGCGCTGTTCGGGCCGCAGATGAGGCGGTATTTGCTGCGGTATCTCCTGCCGCCTTTGCATTTCGCGTACAGATCCCTCGGCAGAAAATGAAAGGATGACCAGATCCGTGTTATTTTCTGCAGTCCTATAAGATCGGTTCTGGCATCCATGAGCTCCAGCTGGAGCTGCGTGGTTGCCGCTTCGGCAGGGGCGCCGATCTTTTTCAGCAGGGTTTCCGAACAGACGTCCGTGAACTGGTCGCTGTAGCAGATGGCCAGGCTCTCCTCGTGGGAGTAGCCTGCCAGGCAGGCCGCGCCATATGTAGCGTAATAGTGAAAATCTTCCTGCATGCTTGGGTGCACCTCATTTGCGTGTATGTGTCATTTAACGGAACGGACCTGTCGCTTCAAATCATCTCGGACTGCCCGAAAATCTCATCATCGCCGAGCAGGACGTCCGTTGCTTCTTTCAGCTGTTTTCTGAGCCTTCTTGTGCGGATCGCATAGATCACCAGAAGCAGAAGAATGAATCCCGAAGTCAGATCAATAAACACCGATGAAGAAATTTTGTTCATCAGGGCAGTGCTTTCGGTCACCTCGTTCGCGGCTCCGATCAGAATGCGGATATACGGAATGAACAATCCCACGCCCAAAAGCGCGGCAGCTGCAATATAGACCGGGCTTTTCTTTTTCCCCTGCGCGTCCTTTACCGCCGCTCGTCCGATCACCCAGCGCAGCAGGAGGTTTATAAGAAGAAAGAAAACAATAACAAATAAAAAGACCGCTTTCATCAGAAAGAAGGCCGTGTCTCCCAACTCCGCGACCAGACGATTCACCTCCTGCGGACCAATGAACACCGTCACGTCCACGTCCTGCAGGATCATATAAAAAACAGCCCTTAACAGTTCCCACACGCCAAAGGCAATCAGCGCGACACCGCTGTTTGCCAGGTTGTATTCGCAGCGCCTCAGTTGGATCTGCCTGGGATCATTATATGCTTTCATAGTTCCTCCCGGTGCACCACAGGGGTCTGGTGCCTCGTCGTACATTACCTTGGATGTTTTCTCTGTACCACAAAAATTTACAGCGGAAGCATAGCGACTGACCGCCTGAGGATCCCGTTCATGTGAGCGATCGCGATTCCGTAATTGGTAAATGGCACACCCGCGTCCAGCGCCGCCCGCATCCGATACTGCATCTCTCTTTCATTCAGCATGCAGCCGCCGCAGTGGAGCACGAGGTCAAATGTATCAAGATCCTCCGGATAGCTGCGGCCGCTCGACCACTCCAGACGGAATTCCTTGCCCGTGAATTTCTTCAGCAGTTTCGGGAGCTTTACGGTGCCGATATCCTCACACTGACGATGGTGCGTGCAGCCCTCCGCGATCAGAATTTTAGCCCCGTCCGGCAGCTGATCAATGAGGAGCGCGCCCTCCACGGCCGGCTCAAGAAAGCCCTTATAACGGGCCATCAGGATCGAAAAGGACGTCAGAGGCACCTCGTCCGGTACAACATTTTTTACAAAATGAAACACCTGAGAGTCCGTCACCACAAGCGCGGGCGGCTCTTTCATAAGCGCAAGCGTTTGTTCCAGCTCCGTTTCCTTCGTCACCAGCGCCATCGCGCCGATATCCAGCAGTTCCCGCAGGACCAGCTGCTGCGGCAGAATCAGCCGTCCTTTCGGCGCGCTCGCATCGATCGGCACCACAAGCACCACGGCCTCGCCCGGTTTTACAATATCCGCGAGAATTGTCCGCTCCGGCCGGTCCTTGAGGCAGGCCCCGAGCGCCTCCTTTAATTCCTCAATTCCCGCTCCTGTCGCAGCCGATGTGACAACGACTGCACCACTGGGGTCAGGCACCTTTGGTGCAACTGCACCAGCGGGGTCAGGCACCTTTGGTGCAACTGCACCACAGGTGCCTGACCCCTGTGGTGCAGTGTCGCACTTCGTCAGCGCCGTCACGTACGGGATGCCGCGCTTTTCGAACAGCGCGGTCAGCTGCTGTTCGTAGTCGTCTAAAGCACCGGCCCCGCACTCTACGCACAGCACTGCGATGTCGCAGCTGTGCAGGACGCGGTTCGCCGCCGCGACGCGCTTTTCACCAAGCAGGCCTTCGTCGTCGATTCCCGGGGTGTCGATAATGACAACCGGGCCGAGCGGCAGCAGTTCCATTGCCTTTCGCACGGTATCCGTCGTGGTGCCTTTCACCGGGCTTACGACGGACATTTCCTGGTTGGTCACCGCATTGACAAGGCTGCTTTTGCCCGCGTTTCGTTTTCCGAAAAAACCGATATGGATGCGTTCCGCAGAGGCGGTTTCGTTAAGACTCATTTTCCGAATCCTCCGTAATCTGATGATCCCGTGCGGTCACCGCACAAGCGAGTCCCCGCGGTCGACGACGATCTCGCAGCCGGTGGTGCGCATGCGCGTTTTCATGCATTCGATGCACTGCGCGGCCTCGTCGCCCGTGCAGATTTTGTTGTCGTAGAGGAGGTATTTGCCGCGTACAGCGGCCGGGGAGAGATTGGGCATGACTACATTTGCCCCGAATTCGACCCCCATCTCGCGTCCTCTCGGGTGAATGGTGCCCAATGCGGTCGTCGCCGGCAGCAGCACGCGGGGCAGCGTCAGGCGGATCAGTCCGAGCATGAAAAGCGTCAGCTCCACCGTGCCCGCCGCCTCACCCGCGAACGGCGTGTCTTTATGCGGGATAAATGGCCCGATTCCGCACATATCCGGGTTCAGCTCTTTCAGAAAATGCATTTCCTCAGCGAGCATTTCCTCCGTCTGGAACGGGGGCGACACCATAAAACCGGCGCCGATCTGGTACCCCATTTCCCGCAGCACATGGAGGCAGCGAATGCGGTTGTCTAAGCTTTGCTCCGCCGGATGCAGCTTCCCGTACAGCTCCTTCGACGCGGTCTCATGCCGCAGCAGGTAGCGGTCCGCGCCCGCCTCGCGCATCGAGCGGTAGCTTTCGTCGCTCCGTTCGCCGAGGCTCAGTGTCACGGCGCAGTCCGGGTGCCGCTCCTTCAGGGCGCGTATGATCGCGCACATTTTTTCATCTGTAAAAAATGGATCCTCTCCGCCCTGCAGCACAAACGTCCGGAAGCCGAGCTCATATCCCGCATCCGCGCAGGAAATGATCTCTTCCGCGCTCAGCCTGAACCGCTCAGCCCGGTGGTTTCCTCTGCGGATCCCGCAATAAATGCAGTCATTCCGGCAATAGTTCGTAAACTCAATCAGCCCGCGGATGAAAATACGCTTTCCGTATACTTCGTCGCGCACTTCGCCGGCCTGTTCTTTCAGCTCCCCGGCGCACTCGTCCCGGTTCTGAATCAGGTACAGATACTCTTCTTTCGTGAGGATCTGCTCCCTCCTCAGTTTGCCGATCAGTTCGATGCAGTTCTCTTTCGTATTCTTCCCAATCATACAATTCTTCCTCTTTTGCACCAGAGGTGCCTGGCACCCGTGGTGCAAAAAAATTAAGCGTAGCTGTGAATTCCCGGAAGGAACGTGTTGACTCCGATGTAAGTGAACAGGACGCAGATGAAGCCGATGATGGCGAAGATCGCGGCCGCGCGGCCCTTGAGGCCGCGGCGCATGCGCATGTGCAGGTAGAGCATGTAGATAATCCAGGTGATCAGCGACCAGGTCTCTTTCGGATCCCAGGACCAGTAGCTGCCCCAGGCCCGCTCCGCCCAGATCGCGCCTGTGACGATCGTGAAGGTCAGGAACAGAAGGCCCAGAGAGACGCTCCGGTAAGCGATCTGATCGAGGCGCGCGGAGCTCGGGATGTGCGCGTCCAGAAAACTCCCCAGACGGTCGCGGAGGAGATAAATGATTCCGAGCGCGAAACTCACACCAAACGCGCCGTACGCGATGATCGCGGTCGACACGTGAAAGCCGAGCCAGTTGCTGCGAAGCGCCGGCATCAGTTCGAGCACGTCACGGCTCTGCATGGCCGCGTAGCCGATGATAAGAAAGATCACCGGCGTCGAAAACGCGCCCAGCACCTGGAATTTGTATTTCCAGACAAATATAAGGCTCACGAGGCTGAGGCCCCACGCGAAGCTCGTGGCAAATTCGTACTGGTTCGTCATCGGCAGCCGCCCCGCGCCGATCCCGCGGACCACGAGCGCGACCGTATGGACCGCAAATCCGCCGGCCTGCACAAAAAAAGCGATCCGCGCAAACTTCTCCTTTTTCGCAGCGATGAAGATGAAGTAGAGAACCATCGCAAGGAAGTAACACAGCATCGCACAGGTGAACAGTACATTTTCAATGCCCGAAAAACTCTGACTGCTCATTTTCCATCCTTTCTTTGTAAAACGGACCGCTTAAATCCGCATTTCCCGAAACAATATCATTCCGCCTCCGGGTGAGGTTTCACGTAAAATGCCAGCACAAGGCCCAGCATCAGTACCAGCCCGCCCATAAGGGCAAGCATTTGAAAATGATCCTCCTTCACCTGGATCAGCGAATAGTTCCGCGGATTGTCAAATGTCACCGTATATTCATCGATCGTCAGCTTCTCATCCGCCATCAGCGCGTTCATGCCGATCATCTGGTCCTCAAAATAGACCATGTAGAGATAAGCCGGGTTGTTGAGCGACGAAGAGGCGGAAACCGGCCCCTTCACCGGGTCCAACACGTAGTCCGGGTAAAACGCGCTGAGCCAGATCTCAAGCGCGGGCTTGTCCTTGACGCTGATGGCTTCCCCCGCGTAGATCACCTCGTCCTGAAGCGGTTCGCCGTTCTTTTGGACATGGACGTCCGCGGCCCAGCCGGTGGAGTTCTGGTAGCATTTGAAGCCGAGGAGGCTGGCCGGATTGTTCACGCTCGCGGTGCCGCTCGCCGACTGGCCGGTCGCGAGGTTCCGCATGGTCAGTTCGGCCGTGTACTGCTCTACGGTATCATCCTCCCTGAGCGAAACGTCAAAACTGTCGATCGTAAGGGCGCAGCCCGTATTTCCGACGTCGCGGGTCGTTCCGGCAACGCCGTAAACCGTATATTCCTTCTTTGTGGCCTGACCGAGCCCGAATCCGAGGATGAGGAGCAGCACACCCAGGTGGCAGAGCCACGCGCCCCACATGCCGAATTTTATCCGGGTGTCTTCCGCTGTTCTGAACCTCTTCACCAGCGAAGGCACCCGCACAAGATTACAGAGCATGAGATTCAGGCAGAGAAAAGCGCTCACCGCCACGAAGAACGGTGAGTGAAATGCGTCATCCAGCCCGAGCGCAAGGATCAGCCCCGCCGTCCGCTCCGAATAGGTTTCGGCGTACCACGCCAGAGATTTCCCCTGTGTCACAAAGCTGGCGACCATGCAGTAAACTGCAAGAATCCCCAGCAATGTGATCGCAAACTGCATCGATTGTAAAAATTTGAAAGCTTTCTTCAATCCGAAATACCTTTGGCCTGCGCTGTTCTCACGCAAGAAGCGCCATTCCTTCGTCGATCATCGTGTCGGCTGTGTCGAGACAGCGGTTCGCGAGTTCGGAGTTGTGGGCTCCTTCGGCATTTTCCACATAGCAATAGTCGAAGTACCACTGCGCTTCGCGATGGATCTGCCGCACTTCGTCGAGCTGTTCCTCCGTATAACTTCCACTCGCGACGGCGTCGGCCAGAGCGTCCTTGAATGCGGAGAGCTTATTGCCGACTTCGGTTTCGCGGGCCGTCGTGCGGTCCTGGATGCCCTTGACCATGGAAACCATGTCCACGCCTTCGTGGCACTGGGCGCAGGTTTCGAGGATTGCCGGGCTGTCCAGCGGACTTACGAAGTTGTGGCTGTGATAGACCTTGCCCTCTTCCGTCTGAATCAGTTCCATGTGGCAGTCGGCGCAGTTGAGGAGGCCGGCGTGTTTGCCCTGAAGGAAGGTTTCCATTTCCGGATGCTGTGCTTTCAGCAGTTTCGTACCGGTGGATTCCTGGGTCCAGTCGGAGAAGTCCATGGCGTTGTATTTTTCGAGCATGGCTTCGGGCGACATTTCCTCAACGCTTGAGGGAACAAACCTGGCCGCTTTATTTTCCGGATCAAAATAGTACTCCATATGGCACTGTCCGCAGGACAGCACCGCCGGATCGACTTTGGAAATGTTGTCTCCCAGCGCGTCCGAGAGGTACTTGTGCGTGACCACGAGCTCGCCGCCGTTGCCGGCATTGTTGCCGTGGCAGTTGTAGCAGCTGACCGTCTCCTGCATCTGAGACGCGACTTCTTCGAAGTCCATCATGTAGGCGTCCTCGCCGATGTCATTGACGAGCTTCGTGAAATTCGGCGTCTTGCAAGTCAGGCAGTTCGCCATCGGATGCGGGCGCTCGGTGGCCGCCACGTCGCGCAGGGTGTAGGCATGGCCGATCGCGCTCTTGTAATCCTTCGCAAAGCCGTAGCCCTCGTAGATGTTGACCAGATAGGGCGACTCTTCCAGGTAGTCGACCTGATAGGTGTTCTGATCCATTTCGCCCATTGTCACAGCGATTTCCGGGTACACGGCCGCCCATTCCTGCTGCGAAATGACGCCGTCCGGCGAGGCGGCTTCCGGAGCCTCCACGTCCAGATACTCGATGTCTTCGCGCGTGAGGGGACCCAAAGCCCCTCTGTTCTCAAGATGATACCAGACCGGTTTTCCCGTCGCGATGCCGCCAAGTCCGACAACAGCCGCGACTGTCAGCGCTCCCGCGCAGATGCATTTTAAAATTGTTTCCCGATGTATCATAGTCGTCCTCCGCATAAGACACCAGGGACAGTCCCCGGTGTCTTATAAGACACTGGGGACTGTCCCCACTGTCTTATTTTCTCACATTTATCGCTTTTGTCGGACATTTCTCCGCGCATTTGCCGCAGTTTGTGCAGAGCGCGGTGTCGATGTGCGCCAGGTTATCCGTTACCGTGATCGCGCCGGTTTCGCACTGCTTTGTGCACAGGCGGCAGCCGATGCAGCCGACGGCGCAGATGTTCTTCACCTGCGGGCCGCGGTTGGTGTTTCTGCAGCGGACAAAGGTCTTCTGATCGTAAGGAATCAGCTCGATCAGGGCCTTCGGGCAGGTCTTGACGCAGAGGCCGCAGGCGACGCATTTGTCGGGGTCGACGACCGCGACGCCGTCCACGACCGTGATCGCGTGCGCCGGGCAGACCTTCACGCAGGAGCCGTAGCCCATGCAGCCGAAGTCGCAGCTCCACATCGAAATGCCGCTTGCCACTGCCGATCTGCAGTCCGAAATGCCGGTGTAATTGGCCTTGATGGCCGTGTGTTCACAGCTGCCGTTGCAGCGGACATACGCCACTTTTCGCTCCGCGGCATCGGCGCTTACGCCCATGACTTCACCGATCTTCTCGGCGCAGGACGCGCCGCCGACCGGACATCCGTTCACCGGGGCCTCGCCGGAGGCGATGGCCGCCGCCATGGCGTCGCAGCCCGCGTAGCCGCAGGCGCCGCAGTTGTTGCCCGGAAGAAGTTCACGGACCGCCGAAACTCTCTCGTCCACGTCCACGTGGAATTTTCTTCCGAAGAAGACCAGCCCCACGCCGACCAGAATTCCGCAGACGGCGATGACAGCTGTTGCTATAAGTATTCCCGCCATACTTCCTCCTTTCAGCTAAGGCCCGAGAAGCCCATGAACGCAATTGACATCAGTGCCGCGCACAAAAAGACGATCGGCGCGCCGCGGAACGGCTTCGGAATCGCCTCTTCGTCGAGACGTCCGCGGATGCCGGCAAGAAGCACGATCGCGATCGTATAGCCGACGCCGGTGCCGAAGCCCGCGAGAACGCTCTCGATAAAAGTGTACTCATTCTGGACATTTGTCAGCGCCACGCCGAGCACCGCGCAGTTTGTGGTGATCAGCGGCAGGTAAATGCCGAGCGCCTGATAAAGTCCCGGAGAGGTCTTTTTGATAAACATTTCCACGATCTGCACGAGCGCCGCGATGACCAGAATGAAGACGATCGTCTTCAGATAGTCGAGATTAAACGGCTTCAGTACAAAGTCGTAGAGAAGCGAAGCCACCGCGGACGCGAGCGTGATAACAAAGATCACCGCCACGCCGAGCGACGCGGACGCCTTCATCTTGCTCGATACGCCAAGGAACGAGCAGATACCGAGGAACTGGTTGAGGACCACGTTGTTAATGAGGGCCGCCGTCACGATAATCAGGATCAGTTCTTTCATTTTTCGGCCTCCTTTCCGCACGCGGGACCTTTCGCGCAGGCCGCGCAGCAGCCGTCGCAGCCGGTCACCATTTCCGAAGAACGGTTCTTCACATTGAAGAAATTCAGTACCGCGATCATGAAGCCGAGCACGAGGAACGCGCCCGGAGCCTTCACGAAAATGCCGATCGGCTCAACCGACTTCGGCAGGATCTGAATCCCGAACAGCGTGCCCGCGCCGACCAGCTCGCGGATCATGCCGAGCGCGGTCAGGGCAATCGTAAAGCCGAGGCCCATGCCGATTCCGTCAAATACCGCCGGCAGCGGATGCGCCTTATTGGCATAAGCTTCCGCGCGGCCGAGGATGATGCAGTTCACCACGATCAGCGGAATATACAGGCCGAGCGCGCTGTAGATCGAAGGCAGGTAGGCCTTGATCAGAAGCTCGGTCACCGTCACGAGCGAAGCCACGATGACGATATAGGCCGGCAGACGCACTTCGTCCGGAATCACCTTCCTGAGAAGGGAAATAATCAGGTTTGACAAAACGAGCACCGCGAGCGTCGAAAATCCCATTCCGAGGCCGTTGATCGCGGCCGTCGAAACCGCCAGAGTCGGGCACATGCCGAGCATCAGCACAAAGGTCGGATTCTCTTTGACAATGCCGTTATAGAGACGTTCCTTACAAGCATTCATCTTTCTCTCCTCCCTTCCATCACGCTGCCGCGTCGGCCGCAGCCGCTCCGCCGTTCGCCGCGTAGAAATCCAGTGCCGCGTTGACGGCATTGACAACCGCTCCGGAGGTAATCGAAGCACCCGAAATCGAGTCGATTTGGCTGTCCTCCGTCGATCCGCCGCCCTTCATGAGCTCGAACCGCTCTA
Source organism: uncultured Eubacteriales bacterium (assembly GCA_900319795.1). Taxonomy (GTDB): domain Bacteria; phylum Bacillota; class Clostridia; order Lachnospirales; family Lachnospiraceae; genus Chordicoccus. The sequence goes on from ONPU01000008.1 coordinate 12,333, forward strand.
CATTTTTGCCCGCGAACTGGCCCTTCCACTCAGGCTCGTCGGCGCGCATACCCATGCCGGCGGTTTCATTTAATTCGGTAAATGAAATGCCATTCACGGTCCCGTCCGCGGCAATGCCGACCGCCAGCGTAATCTTTCCGTCAAAGCCGTCGGCCGTGGTCACGGAAATGACGTATCCCACGGTATTTCCGGAAGCATCCACGCCCTTGTAAGCATCATTGATATAGACACGGCCGAAGTCGCTGCCGTAGACCGCGCCTTCCAGCGCTTCCACAGCCGCCTTGCCTTCTTCCCAGTCCACGATCTCCTCGGCGCCGGTCACGACTTCCTTGTAGGCCGCCGCCTGGGCCGCTCTCTCCTGCTCTTCGATCGTATCTTTCGTAAGGCCGAACACGCCCGAAAGCGCCACGCCCGCGATCAGGGTGATCAGGGTCAGGACTAAAGCGGGAGCAATCGCCGCGAGACTGAAGAAGCTCTCTCCCTCTTTCTTTCTGTACGCAAACGGCTTCGGCACGATGAACTGATCGATCATCGGCGTCACGAGGTTGGTAATGATGATCGCGTAACTCACCGAGTCCGCCGCGCTTCCGTTCACACGGAAAAGGCCGCTCAAAACACCCGCGATCGCGCCGTACAGAAGCTGTCCCGTCGACGAGACCGGGCTCGTCACCGGATCTGTCGCCATGAAGAACGCGCCCATCAGGATACCGCCGCCGCAAAGGTGTGCGAGGAGGAATTTGCCGTCAAGGCCCTGCCCTCCGAAGAGGATCATGAAAATGCCGAACGCCCCGATCATCGAAGCCGGAATCTCCCAGGTAATGCCGCCGCTGATCCACAGATACAGGCCGCCGATCAGAAGTGCCAGAGCCGAGCATCCGATGACGCCGGTGGAGGTTCCGAGGAACATCTGTGTGACATTGACCGCGCCGCCGCCTTTCAGGACCTCAAGCGGAGTCGCGGAGCTGACGCCGTCCACACCGTAGGCCGTCATTGTTCCGCTGAACGAGATCAGCAGGAAGCATCTGGCCGCAAGGGCGGGGTTGATGAAGTTCTTGCCGAGGCCGCCGAACATGCATTTGACGACCACGATCGCGAACACGGCGCCGAGTACCGGAATATAGAACGGAACCAGCGGAGACAGACAGAGCGCAAGCAGAAGTCCCGTCACAACCGCGCTGCCGTCCTTAATCGTCAGTTCCTTCTTCATGATTTTGCAGCAAATGGCTTCCGACGCCACCGCCGCAAGAATCGACAGAAATACGATGATTCCCGCGCGGACGCCGAAGCGCCAGATGCCCACCAATGTCGCGGGAAGAAGGGAAATGATGACGTTGTACATCACCGGCCCCGTCTGCAGCCTGCTCCTTACATGCGGGCTGGAGGATACATGATAGATCTGGTTCATTTCGCATCCTCCTTTCCGATCGCTTTGACGGACTTTTCTTCGCTCGACGTATCGGCGACGTCCGCCCTCACCGCGTCGGTGACTTTATTTCCCAAAGTGGTTTTCGCGTTGCTGGCCAGATCCGCCTCAGCCTCTTTGATGGCGGTCTTGACGCTCGCTTCCACCTTCTCATCCACGTTGTTGACGGCCTCGCTCTGGGCTGCCAGGCGCTGTTCCGCCTCGGAGGCCCTTGCCAGGTTCTTGCCTGGCTCTCTTACGCGCAGAGCCGCCGCAACCGCCGCGTCGATCTCTTCCTGACGCTTCTGGGCCGCCTCTTTCTCAAGAGCCGCTGCCGCTGCCGCCTCTTCCGCGCGTTTCACGGCCTTCGCGGCCATGATGTCGTTGCGCGCTTCCTTGAAGAGCTGCATCAGCGGACGTTTCGCGGGACATGTAAATGTACAGGTTCCGCAGGAAATGCATTCCAGTCCGTAGAGGACCTTCTCATAGCGTTCATAGTCCTTGCGTTCCGCGGCCACGGCCATCATCTGCGGGTTGAGCCCCAGCGGACATACATGGACGCAGCGCGCGCAGCGGATGCAGGCGGTCTGCTGCTTTTCGGCGGCCGCCACCTCGTCTTCCTCAAGGAATGTAAACGCGTTGTTGTTCTTCTGCAGAGGCACTTCCGTAGTCGCGAGCGCGACGCCCATCATCGGACCGCCGCTCAAAACCTTGACCGGAACCGTGCCCTCTTTCGCGCCGCCCGCGGCATCGAACAGCTCGCTGACCAGGGTGCCGATCGGCACGATCAGGTTCGAAGGCTCCGCCACCGCTTCTCCGGAAATGGTCACCGCCTTCTCCATCAGCGGCGTCGATTCGCAGACCGCCTGGTAAATGGCGTAAATCGTCGCGACGTTGTCCACAATGCAGCCCGCGTCAGCCGGCAGCTGGGACGCCTTGATATCAATGCCCGCCACGACCGAAATGATCTCTCTTTCACCGCCCTGCGGGTACTTGATCGGAACCACCTTGACCGAGATGTCGCTCTCCGTCTCACACGCCTTCTGCATCGCGGCGATCGCTTCGGGCTTGTTGTCCTCGATCACCACGACTCCCTTCGCGTTCGGGAAAAGGCGCATCATCACCTTCATACCGGTCACGATCTCGTCCGCGTGTGTCCGCATCAGCTGGTCATCGCAGGTAATATACGGCTCGCATTCGGCGCCGTTCGCGATGACATAGCGGATCCCGTCCGGATTCTTCGGGGACAGCTTGACGTTGGTCGGGAAACCCGCGCCGCCGAGGCCCACGATTCCCGCGTCCTTGACCTTCTGCACGATCTCCTTGCCGTCCAGTGTGGTGTAGTCCACCTTTTCCCCGATTCCGGGCATTTTTTCGTACTGTCCGTCATTGGAAATGATGACAGACTCCGCCATGACTCCCATCACGGTCCTGTGTTTTTCAACTGCCTTCACGGTGCCGGAGCAGGAGCTGATGATATTTGCGGAAATGAAACCGCTGGCTTCACCGATGATCTGCCCCGCCAGCACCCGGTCGCCCTTTTTCACGACCGCCGTCGCGGGACGCCCGATATGCTGCCCGAGCGGAAATACCAGAAGCCCGCCGGGCTCGTAGCGTCTGAACGCGGCATCGCGCGAGAGCGCTTTTTTATCCGCCGGGTGCACACCGCCGCGGAAAGTTCTTCTTGCCATCTCGATCCCTCTTTTTCATCTTTTTATGATTACTGCGTCAAAAGAATATTTCTAAAATCATTGTATAAACAATTCAGACGGCTTCCGCGCGAAGAACTTCTAACCTCCTCAGAAATTGCTAAAAGCGTTCGAAAAAATCGCAAACTCGCTTCGCTCAGACAGTGCTGAAATCACTTGTGCAGATGTCTAAATTGTTTATACAATGATCTCAAAATATTCTTTTGGCATTGTAATCATTTCTATAACAAAACATAACAAAAACCGCGAAGACCTGCGCACAGATCTTCTCGATTTCTGCCATGTCGATTTAACTACATTGTACTCGAAGCTGCCCTGCCAGTAAAGCCTTTCTTCCTGTTGGCTTTCAAACCCGGATCACATGGAAGGACGCCGACTTCAGCATGCGGTTCATGACCGAAAATCCCGCTCCCTCCTGCGGCAGGGCCGTCGCGAGAATCAGGTCCGCGCCGGAGGCGTCCGCCTCCCGAAGAAGGCCGTAAATGTCATGGGCGGCCCGCTCCGCTTCGTCCGGTTCGAAGGAAATCACATAGACCCTTTCGCCCTTTTCTTCATGGGCTTTCCGCACAACGTCGATTTCGGCGAGAACCTTTTCATAAGGTCCTTCGAAAAGGAGCATCGGGGCCTTGGGCGCGTAGTGTTTGTACTTCATTCCCGGCGCCTTCGGATGAAAGTCCGAAGTGTCATTTGCCGCTTCGGAAGGATCCCGGTTCAGCGTCGGATCGAGCAGGACCTTCTTGCCCAGCACTTCCTCAAACTGACTGCGGATAATCATTCCCGGGCGGAGGATCATCGGCACGTCGCCGCTTAAGTCGATGATCGTGGATTCGATTCCGACCCGGCACGTCCCTCCGTCAAGCACGGCGTCAATCCGTCCGTCCATGTCCTCGAGCACGTGCTGCGCGGTTGTCGGCGAAGGTCTCTTCGAGCGGTTCGCGCTCGGTCCCGCAAGCGGTTTCGAACGGCGGATCAGTTCGCGCGTCAGCGCGTTGTCCGGCATGCGGATTCCCGCCGTTTTGAGGCCCGCAATCGTAATCGCGGGAATGATCGGGGCGGCCGGCACCACCATGGTCATCGGTCCCGGCCAGAAGGCTTCCGCCAGCTTTTTCATATCCTCCGTCACTTCCGGTGTCAGCGTTTCAAGATCCGACACGTCCGCGATCGTCACAATCGTCGGGTTGTCGGCCGGGCGGCCTTTTGCCTCGTAAATTTTGGCGACGGCATTTGCGTTCAAAGCGTCCGCGCCGAGCCCGTAAACGGTTTCCGTGGGAAATGCCACGAGCCCGCCGCCTTTAATAATCGCCGCGGCCCTGTCCAGGTCCCGGTCCGTTCCCTTCAGGTATAGTGTCTCCATTGTTTTATTTCCATTCATTTTTTTGTCGGTTGAACATCTCGTTCACGACAATTATAGCATGAATGCGGCACAAAGCCAGCTGAAGCTCAGGCGTTCAGCTGTGCCTTGACCTGTTTCAGCACGCCTGTGCCGTTCAGTGCCGCGAGCACAATGGCCGCGATGAGCGTCCCGCCTGCGGTACTGATCAGAAATGGTACGACAAACGTAAACAGCGCCGCGCCGGTATTTCCCATCACAAATGCCGCGATCGGATAAGCCAGAAGGCCGCCGATAACGGCTGTGCCGAATACTTCTCCGATGCATGCAGCCGGGAGCGCTTTAAAGCGATTGTACAGAAGCCCCGCAAGGAGCGCTCCGCACATGCTTCCCGGGAACGCGAGCGGTGTGCCGAGTCCCGTAAGATTCCGCACGAGGCTTGCGATAAATGCAGCCGCAAGGCCCCACCACGGTCCGAGCAGCACGGCGCAAAGGACATTGACGAGGTGCTGGATCGGGGCGCATTTGGAGCCGAATACCGGGACCGAGAATGTCGATCCGACGACGGCCACTGCCGCGAAGATTGCCGTAAGTACCATTTTTCCTGTTTTTGAATTCATAATCTGCCTTTCTTTTGTCTGCTCCCTCCGGCAGCCGCGTTTACGATCAGGCAGAGGAGGATCGTAATCGCCATATCCGGCAATGTATTTCCGACGGGTGTGTCGACGCCCATCAGGAAGCGGTAGAGCACGAAGCCCGCAAGCCAGATGAGCAGATTGCGGACGCTCACAGCTTCCCGTACGGGTTCCTTCTTCAAAATGAAGTAGTCCGCGATCTGTACCGCGATCATCGGCGCGAACACCGACCCGATCAGATAGAGGAAATTCGTGATGTTGTCCATCGGGTAAATGATTGCCGCGACAGTGCCGATCACGGCGACGATGGCCGCGGCCCGTTTTTCATCGATCTTCGCGGAAATGGAAACCGCCGAGACCCCCGCCGAATAGGCGTCGAGGAAGGTCGTCGTCACCGTTGAAAATACGATGATCAGAAGGCCCGCCACGCCGAGTCCGGCTTTCACCATAATCGATGCGATGTCATCGCTTCCCGTGAAAATGGACGCACCCATGCCGATCATATACATGAAAATGCTGACCAGCGAGTACACAACCACACTCGCGAGCGTCGCCTCAAACGGCTTCTCCGCTTCACGCGTATAGTCACTGATGAGCGGCAGCCAGGAGAGCGGCATGGCCACGGCCAGCTCCACCGCCGCGCCGAAGCTCAAGGAATCGTCGATGACTGCATCAGCGCGGCCATTTCCAAAGAAAATGACCCCGAAGAGGATGATCGAAAGCACCAGAAGGCCCGCCATCGCGACCGTGTTGACCTTGCCGAGGTTCGTGAGGCCGATCAGGATCCAGACGAGGATGAGGCCGCCGATAATGAGGGCCCAGACCCAAGTGCCGGCGCTGAAAATGCCGTTCGCCGCCAGCGCCCCGTCGTAGATCATAATCGCGGTCCAGCCGACCAGCTGCAGGACATTGAGAGACGAAAACAGGATGCTGCCCTTTTGTCCGAAGCTCATTTTGACGGTTTCCATCGCGCTTTTTTCCTCGCGCGCGCCGATCATGCCGGCCGCGAACATGAGCGCGCCGCCGATCAGATGGCCGAGGAGAATCGCGGCCATGCCGCGTCCGAAGCCGAGCGTGCTGAAATAGGTACCCGTGAGAATTTCCGCGATGGACACACCCGCGCCGAACCAGATGAGGGCGTTGGCGCGTACAGAGGTTTTATTTTTCATAATGAACCTCCGCCGGATCTGCTCCGTTTACGAGCCCGCTGTAGTCACCGGCAATCGCGAACGCATGGTTCATCGGTCCGCTGCCCTTCCCGAGGTCCAGCATCGCCGCGAGCGCGCCGGACAGGTAGGCCTTCGCGAGGGTCACCGCCGTCTTCAGGTCGCAGCCTTTCGCGAGGTTCGAAGCGATCGCGCTGGACAGCGTACAGCCGGTTCCGTGCGTGTTCGGATTATCGATGCGCCTGCCGGGAATCCAGACGGCATTCTGGCCGTCGAAGAGGAGGTCATTTGCGTCGTTGACGCGGTGGCCGCCTTTGGCAAGGACGCTGCAGCCGAAGAGGTCGTGGACGATTCGGGCCGCATTTTCCATATCTTCACCGGACGAAACGGACATGCCCGAGAGGACTTCCAGTTCCGGAATATTTGGCGTAATCACAGTTGCCAGAGGGAATAATGCTGTTTTCAGGGTGCCGATCGCGTCCTCGCTGATGAGCTTCGCGCCGCTCGTGGCGACCATCACCGGGTCGACGACGATGTTACGGGCGCCGTACTCTTTGAGCTTGGCCGCGATTACTTCGATGAGGGCGGCCGATGAGACCATCCCCGTCTTTACTGCATCCGGGAAAATATCCGTGAAGATCGCGTCCAGCTGCTCTGCCAAAAATTCGGGAGTCACTTCCATGATCCCGGTCACGCCGGTCGTATTCTGCGCAGTCAGCGCCGTGACAGCGCTCATGGCAAAGACGCCGTGAGCCGTCATCGTCTTGATATCTGCCTGAATGCCGGCGCCTCCGCCGGAATCGCTCCCGGCGATTGTTAATGCTGTCCTCATGATGCCTCCTTTCCATCCGTCAAGGACCAGATCGCATTAATTTTATCGGAAGTACGGGCCGTTTTTTGCCGGTCCGTCTCCCGGCGACAGAAGGTGGTGCCCCCGGTCTGCCGCCTTTACAACACATAAAAAGGGATACCCGAACGTGGATATCCCGCACTTAGTTCCTTATTCCCTACGTTGGCATTATCCACATCAGGTTTTGGGTCGAAACGAAACAGTTTCCTCTCAGCCGGTTTCCGCCAGCTCCCCGTTGAGCTCCATTGTACGCCCGTCCCGGGCTTTACGCAAGTTGAAATTGCACCAGAGGGGTCTGGCACCTGTGGTGCAGTTAGATTGACACAACCCCGGACGATCAGTCTCGTCCTTAAGTTATAGCTGCACCAGAGGTGCCAGACCCCTCTGGTGCACTATAGAAGCGAAAGTGCGTCGAAGAAGCGGGTGTGGAAGGATCCGGTGCCGGTGCCCGGCAGGGCAGCGCAGTCGCGCCGGGCCCAGCGCTCGGCGGCTTCGCCGGCGGCGGCCATGAGTTCGCAGCAGGCGGCCGCGCTCTCGATGGACGGAGAAATGCTCATGAAGGCGCCGAGGAGCGAGCTCATCATGCAGCCGGAGCCGGTGATGTGGCGAAAGAGCGCTGTGCCGCCGGTCACTTCCTTTACGCAGCCGGCCTTTGCGATGTAGTCCGTCGCGCCGGAGGCGATGACGATCGCACCGGTCATTTCGGAAAGGCGGCGCACGTAATCTTCCTCCGCTGCAGGTGTGTCGCGGAGTTCCTCCGGATCGTCGACCCCGCGCCCGGTGTCGGCGTCCAGCACGAGCGCCTTGATCTCGGACGCGTTTCCGCGGATGCAGACGGGCTGAAGTGCGCGAATCAGCTCCCAGCACTTCTTTCTGCGGAAACCCGAAGCCGCGCATCCCACCGGATCAATTACAATCGGACGCTTGGTCCGGCTGCCCGCAGCCCCTTCTGCACGGCCGGCCCGGAACATCGCCTCAAGCGACTCGGTCGCGCCCATGCTGAGGACCAGCGCGTCGCTGATTTTCGCGAAATCCTCCATCTCGTCGGGGTGGTGCGCCATCGTCGGCGAGGCGCCGATCGCCAGCAGCGCGTTGGCGCAGTCACCCGCGGTGACAATGTTCGCGATGCACTGCACAACAGGCCGCCGTTCCCTAATTTTTTCGCAAAATGCCGCGGCCTCCGGACTCAGCCTGACATCCCGGGCAATCAGCTCCTCCGCAATTCCTCGCAGCTCTCTTGCCGCCGCTTCCACGTCCAGCGCGCCGAAAATGCCCCCGACAACCGCGAAGCCGCTCATCCCTCGGCCGGCCAGCTGTCTGATATTGTCCCGGTTAATCCCTCCGATGGCCGTCACCGGAATCGACACGCTTCTGCAGATCTTCTCAAAATGGTCGAGATCGAGCGGAACCGCGTCCGTCTTGGTCGTACTTCCGAAGACGGCCCCGCTGCCGAGGTAATCCGCGCCCGCTGCCTCTGCCGCCAGCGCCTGCTCCACGGTTTTGGCGGTCACGCCGACAATCGCGTCATTTCCGAGGATTTCCCGTACATGGCGCGGATCCATATCCTTCTGGCCCACATGAACGCCGTCCGCACCAACTTTCGCGGCCAGTTCCACGTCGTCATTGATGATGAACGGGACGCCGTACGCATGGCAGATGGGCAGAATCTCACGGGCTTCATTTTCAAATTCTTCCCGGGAAATGTTTTTCTCACGCAGCTGGACCATCGTCGCACCGCCCCGCAGGGCGCTTTCGACCTGATCGGCCAGTGTGACGCCATTTCCCGTCCAGGCCCGGTCCGTCACCGCATAAAGCAGCAAATGTTCTTTCTGAAATTTCATTTTGCAAGTCTCCTTAACATACCAAAGGTGCCAGTGGTCCCTGGCACCTTTGGCACATGATCTGATATTATATCACATCATTTGACCTTCACCTTCAGCTTTTTATACGTTCCGTCCGCCGCGTAGCAGTAGATCGTCGCGGTGCCCTTCTTCTTCGCCTTGACCTTGCCCTTTTTGGACACGGTCGCGACCGCCGGATTCGAGGACTCGTAGCTCATCTTGCGGTGCGCCTTTGCCTTCTTTCCGCGCTTGACGGCTTTGGCCTTGATCTGGAACTTCTTGCCCTTCTTCAGCGTAACCTTGGTTTTGTTGAGCTTCACGGACTTGTAATTGTTGTAAGTCCCGCCGAGCGTCGTGATGTGGACCGTCTTGGACGTCGATACCACCTGCTGGCCGTTGCCGCTTCCCTTCACGGCCATGACCAGGAACTTGTAATACTTCTTCTTGGCAAGCTTCTTGCCGTCAGCCAGTTTCGTCACTTTGAAGCTGAACGCGCCGGTCCGGCCGATTTCCTTGAATTTCTTTCCTTTGCCGCAGGCATTGCCGAAGATAATGTACTGGGTCGCGCCGCTGACCTTGTTCCAGCGGATCGTGATCGCGTTCTTCGTCGCTTTCTTCAGCCTCAGACAAAGCGGCGCGTACTTCGTTCCCTTCGGTCCTTCGTCCGAATTGGAAGCTGCGATCGCTCCTGCCGCGGCTTTCGCCGAAGCGCCTGCTCCGACCGGAGTGCCGTCAGCGCCCTTCGTGGGCAGTGTTTCCACAGGCGTCGGTTTTGCCGTCGGAGTCACACTCGGATTCACGGTCGGTGCCGGGGTCGGGGTGGTTCCGCTGCCCGAACCATTTCCGGAATCGTCCGGTTTCACGTCGATCGGGTCTCCGCTGTCCGGAGTCTCGCCGCCCTCTTCCGGGGTGCCCGAAGGCTCACCCGAAGGCGTCACGGAAGGCTCGCCCGAAGGTGTCACAGTGGGTTCGCCAGTAGGCGTGACGGTGGGCACTTCCACCTTCTTGTACGGGATCGTCAGAGATTCCGCATTTTCCACTGCAATATTGTAAGTGATCACCGTCGCGGTCGCCGTCTCCGAAGACTCTGTCCAGAGATCCACCTCGAACACCGTCTGATCCGCCTCGTAACCCTCAGGTTTCTTCGTCTCAATCAGGTAGAGCGTCGCGTCTCCGCCCGGAGCCGGCAGAATGTTCTTAAGGCCTGTAAGAGTAGTCGAAATGTTGATCTCGGCTCCGCTGAATCCTGCAATCTTCGTCGTGCCCTCGGCATCCGCGAAGAGGCCGTATTCCACGTCTTCCAGCAGATTTCCTTCCTCGTCCTCAACGCTTACCGAAACTGCCTTGTGCACCTTATGGATGCCCTTTTCGTTGACGATTTCGATTTCCTTCTGGCCGTCGGCTGTCATCGTGTAAGAAGTCGTCGTCATGAAGACGTCCTTCTCCTCGTCGAGCGCCGTCTTGACCGTTGTCACAATCCTCACCGAATAGACGGCGTCCTCAGCCTCGTAGCCCTCCGGGGCACTCTTCTCAAGGAAATAAAGCGTCTTCGACGCGCCGGACGTCTTAGGCAGATAGTTCGCCAGCGCCGCGTCCGCCGTACTGATCTCAAAATGATCTCCCGTATAGTGTTCGACGACCGTGTTGCCCTTTTTATCGGTGCTGAGCACAAAGCCCGCGCCTTGAAGAGGAGCGTCATTTCCGTCTTTTACATTGACGGCAACGGCGTCGTCCACTCTCGCGGTGTCCGTCTTCTTCGTGTTTTTGACGGTCAAAGAGGCTTTGTTGTTGACCGTAGTAACCGTATAGCTGATATTCTTGCCGGCATTCGTAATGACGGTCTTCAGCACGACCGGATGGGCCGTTGTGTCCGCCGCGTATCCGGCCGGTTTTCCGCTCTGTTTCAGGTAGAGCGTCTTCGTGCCGTTATGGGTCTGAGGCAGATAGGACTGAAGCGCCGCGTCCGCCGTACCGATTGAGAACGCGGGGCCCTCATAGTCGGCCAGCTTCACCGTGCATCCCTGGTCCGCGTAGAGTCCGAAGCTCATTCCGGCGAGTTCTTTCCCGTCCTCATCCGTATTGCTGACCTGAAGCGTGCTGTCACTGCGGATCACGACTTCCTCGAATCTCGGATAGATCGTCAGCTTCTTCACGCCGGAACCCGCGACATAGCTGCCGTCAACCTGCGTTCCGCCGGACTGCGTCGTCGTATACCAGCCGATCAGTTTCTTTCCTTCCGGTATATTGAGGGCGCTGCCGTCCATCAGGTCTCTGACCCTGTAATCATCGTCCGGATCCACCGTATCGTGATTGGAAATGGCTTTGCCGACGTCGGCCCTCATTTCCCAAACCTTGTCTTTCGCGCGGCCGATCGTCACGCCCTTCGTATACGCGTCAAATACCACCGTATACTGTTTCACCCAGTCTGCCGTGATGGTCTCGGCCGTTTTCGGGATATAATTGCCCGGGTCGACCGTCCCGCTGCCGTTCTTCCAGCCCGCAAGGCGCCATTCGAATCCGTCGCTGTCATCCATCGTTACGCCGAGAATGCCGTCTCCGTGGACCCTTGCGAGTGATTCGACGCCGGCCGCGTTCTTGCGGATCTTCGTCGGGAAACCGGCACTGTTCCTTGATACGACTGTCACGCCAGTCTCGTCCATGTCGAAATATCCGCCGCCCGCGTCGAGCGTGATCGGAATCGACGGCGTTGCCGGTGTGTAGCAGGCCCAGAGCGTCGTCACCTTCTTCTGGTTCACGAACGGATAGGCGTCTTCGGCATCCATCTTGTCCGGAACGATGGTGTTCGCGTCATTTTTCACCGTGGACCAGCCGAGGAAGACCTGGCCGTTCTTCACCGGGTCGCCGGAGTCATAGAGCACGAAGCCCTGCCCGAGCGGGAATTTCAGGTACTCCGGATCGTCGCCGATTTCGGAATCATTGTCCCAAATGCCGCCGTTCGTATTCAGTTCAATTGTATAGGCATCGGTATAGACCGCGTAGAATGTCTTATTGCCGCTCAAGGTCACCGAGGAGAGGTCGACTTCCGCATTAGTACTCTTATTGTCCGTCCAGTGCGAGAAGATCCGAAGCTGGTTTTCGATCTCCGGTTTTTCCGGCTCGTTGATTCCGACCGAACCGGCCGGCACCGTAACGCGCATCTTTCCGTCCGCGTCGGCTTCGTCTTCGAAGTAGCCGCTGTCCGAACCGTTCACCGGATCAAATGTGATCGTGCACGGTGAAGAGTACTGGGCCGTAAATGTCATATTGGACTCAATCAGAAGATCATCCGTTGCCATCGCGCCCGTGTTGGTCTTCCATCCCGCAAATGACTTCGTACTGTCATTGGGCGTCGGATTGCTCGGCGACAGCACCTGTCTTACGTCGCCGAACGTCGTGCCAATGTCGACATAGTCCTCGACCAGGGTCTTCCCGTCCGCGAACTTCCCGGATCCGGAGTTCATCGCCACCTTCACCTGCTGGATCCAACCGGCATAGAGGATGACGTTGCCCGTCGGGACATAGTTGTCCATGTCAACCGGTTCATTTCCCGAAGAATCAAGATAGTACTGATCCGCGAAGCGGTAGTTTTCATTTGTCCAGGACGGCGCGATATAGTTTTCGTCAAAGTCAAATCTCGTTCCCTGAACCACCTTGAACGTGACCGTCTTCGGTTTCCCGTCCAGTGTGTCAAAGAATGCGGAGCTTGGGGAGCCGTGCTGCGCGCCGTTGGCGTCCAGTGTCACCGTATAGAACGGCTGCCAGACTGCGGTCATGGTCAGGTTGGATGTGACATTTTCAACAACACCCTCCGGATCATAGGTCTTCCCGTTGCTGCCCTTCCAGCCTGTCAGCATCTGGTCTGCCGACGGCGGGTTGACCGCTATTGCAAGGGAAACATTGCCGCCCGGTTCCACGTATGCGATGCTGTCGTCATCATTTTCAAAAGTGCCGCCGTTCGCTTTGAACGTCACAGACGGATTATTTTCAAACTGTGCCTCAATAAAAGTCTCCTGAGAAATCGTGAGCTTGTCGGTGAGGCCGTATGCCGTTCCGGTTTTCGTATTTTTAAAGGAAATAAGACGCTTGGAGTTGTCCGGCAGATTCGGCTGATAGTTCTTCAGGAAAATGGTCCGCCCGCTGCCGACCGAAAGATCCAGCTTTCCGTCGCTTGCGGCCCCCGGATAGCGGCCGAACGTCGTCGTAAAATGCACCTGCACTTTCGCCGCGTAATTCGCCGTCAGCGTCGCGCTGTCCGCCGGGCGGAACTCCTGCTCCGTGTCATAAGTGTTTCCCGACGAATCTTTCCATGAGACAAAGCCCTTGCCGCCTTCGAGGTCCGGAACGAGGATTTCGTCCCTGTCGGTCACGCCGTACCCCGAGATGGCCTCGAGGTCGACCTGGTGGCTGTCTCCGATCGTTCCTTCCTGAGCGTCCAGAGTAATCGTGATCTTCTGCCCGACGCCCACTTTATAGCTTCCGGTCTTGCCGCCGCGGTTGACAACTTCGGCCAGAAGGTAATACGACTGCCCGGCCTGAAGCTGTACCGGCCCGATCAGGAAGCTCTTTTCGCCTTTTTCCGTTCCTCTTCCTGAGCCGTCTTTAACTTCGGAAGCGTCCGCCGTGAGGACTGTACCTCCCGCAGCCAGGCCGTCCTTCTCGCAGTCGAGCGCATAGAAGTAATACTCCCCGCTGCTCGACGGCTGAAAGCGAAAGGCGATCTGCTGGTTCACCTGCGTGAACACCGCTTCCGCCGGGACACCCATCACAAGGTCCGTCGCATTGGCAAGCGGATCGATTTCCTCGGCAAACGCACCAAGAGGCATAAGAATTGTAAGAACAAGGGTGGATAAAAAGAGGATTAAAGCATTCTTCCAAGTCTTCATAAGGCACTTCTCCGTAAACAGCATAAAGAACATACCGCCAGACTGCGCATCTCATTTTCATAAAAATGCACATAAAAATGCAGATACATTATTATTTTATCATGCAATACTACCTGCTGACAAGAATGCACCACAGGTGCCAGGCCCCCGTGGTGCATTTATGAAGATTCGGATTTGCGGGAATGAAGGAATATGCAGATGAGAAGGCCGGCAAGGGCTCCCGCGGCGTCGATTAAGACGTCGCGGAGCTCGCAGCTCCGGCCGGGGACGAACATCTGGTGGATTTCGTCCGAGATTGCGTACAGAACAGTAAAGCCCCATGCCAAAAACGCGCGGCGCTTTATAGAAATAGGAAAGCTGCCCTTCAGAGCGTTCCAGATCAGTCCCGAAAGGATCGCGTATTCCGTCGCGTGGGCGCATTTGCGCACGATGAAGGAAATGCTGTCCGCCATCCGGAGCTGCTCCGCCTTCGGCAGGGCGGAAAAGCCCGGGCGCACAAGCCGAAGGATCAGCATCCCGACCCATGCACTGTCCATGGAGGACTCGGGCCCCGGCCGCGCGGAAAACAGGAAGATCACTGTCATCCAAAGGAGCGCGGCCCATATGAACGGATTGCTCCATTTTCTGAAATGTTTATACTTCATCTGATTATTTTGAGCTCGTCAGACCAGCCAGCGCCTTCTCCTGCGCCTCAATAACACAGTCGCAGAAGCGATCAAACTCCGGATCCTCCACACACTCCTCCGGATGATCCTTCAGATACTCCAGCACAATCCGCACGCCCCGATGGAAAGGCACCCGCGTCGTCATCTCCGGCACCTGCGCCTTCAGCTTCGAATTGTCAAATACGACCGAAACGGCCTTGTCGCCGAGGAGCCCGCCGCCGAAGTCATAGTCCCATACCCGTCCGACCATATCAAGGAAATGAGACGCCACATAATACGGATGCAGCTCCACCCCGAGGGCATCGGCAATCGTCTGATAGATCTGGTTCCACGTCAGAATCTCGTCGCCGGTGATCTGGAACGCCTCGCCGATCGCATGCCGGTTCGCCATAAGGCCGATAAATCCGACCGCGAAATCACTGTTGAAAGTCAGCGCCCAAAGCGAGGATCCGTCGCCGTGGATGATGACCGGTTTCCCCTGCTGCATCCGCCGGATCACCTGATAAAAGCCCTTATGGCCGTGAATTCCGACCGGAATCTTCCTTTCATCATAAGTATGGCTCGGCCTCACGACCGTGAGCGGGAACCCTTCCTCGCGGTATTTGGCGAAGAAGAACTCTTCGCAGGCGATCTTATTTCGCGAATATTCCCAGTGCGGATTCGCCAGAGTCGTCCCCTCCGTGATGATATAGCTGGCCGCAGGTTTATTGTAGGCCGACGCCGAGCTGATGAAAATGAACTGCCCGCACCTGCCGTTAAAGATCCTGAAATCGCGCTCCGCCTGGTCCTTCGTAAAGCAGATGAAATCGCAGACCGTATCAAAATGCATCCCCTCGATCTTCCGCTTCACGTCCTCTTCGTCCGAAATGTCCGCCGTAATCTGCCTGATCCCCTCCGGCAGGCTCGCCGCGCGGTTCCCTCTGTTGAGGACCCAGACTTCCCACAGAGGATCCTCCGCCAGCTTCCTTACGATGCCCATGCTGATCGTTCCCGTTCCGCCGATAAAAAGCGCCTTCATGTTCTTCCTCCTTATGGTGTTTCATTTTCTGAAAATGATTCATTTCCCTGATCATTCACTATCCGAACTGCTGCTACATATTATGAAGCATGTTAAGAAAAATGAAAACCTTATGCTTTTTTTAATCTTCCTTTAATTTTAACCACATTACCCATTTATCTTCGGATGATATTCTTTGATTACATCAAACGGAGATGCAAAAGCAAAGCGAAAACGATTAACATCCCGTCAAGGTGGGTTACACAAAAAAAGGAAAAGTCATTTTCAACACAAATATGGAGGTATTACAATGGAAATGCTGGAAAAAGTCGAACGTCTCGTAGAAAAGGCCAACGTATCTTATGAGGAGGCCAAAGCGGCCCTTGATGAGGCGAACGGAGATCTTCTTGACGCGATGGTGCTCCTCGAGCGCCAGGGCAAGGTGAAGAGGCCGGAACAGGCGTCATTTTCCACCCAGTACGAAGAGCAGAAGAATTACATCGACGTCCGGGACAAGGTTGAGGAGCAGGAACAGTCGGCGCCGAGCTTCGGCCGCAGCGTGAAGAAATTCTTCCGGACCATGATCCGCTTCATCAAGGAGACCACGTTCATCGTCAAGAGAAAGGAAGAAACATTTTTCACGATGCCTACAGCGGTCGCGGCACTCCTTCTCTTCATCTTCTGGGAGGCCCTTTTCCCGGTCATGATCATTGCGCTGTTCTTCGGTGTGCGGTATTCTTTTGAAGGAGCCGGCAGTGCCGAAACGGCCAACAGAGTTCTTAACAGAGCCGGCGATTTCGCGAATGACGTGAAAAATGAATTCACCGGCGGCGACAGCAACACATCCAACTAAGGAGCGTCCCCTACACGGCTCACGAAAGGAACAATGATGGAACAAAGCATTTTACTGGTAGAAGATGAAGAAAAGCTCGCCCGCTTTGTGGAGCTGGAGCTTATGCATGAAGGGTACAAAGTAGACAAATCAGGGAACGGGCGCGACGCCCTTGAAAAGGCCCTTAAAAATGACTACGACCTCATTCTCCTCGACATCATGCTCCCGGGACTTAACGGACTCGAAGTCCTTCGGAGGCTTCTCAAGGAAAAAGACGTCCCCGTCATCCTTCTTACCGCCAGAGATGCCGTCATGGATAAAGTATCAGGGCTGGATGCGGGAGCCGTGGATTACATCACGAAGCCCTTTGCGATAGAAGAACTGCTGGCGAGGATCCGGGTTGCCCTGAAGCTCCATTCGGTGCGGACGGGCCGCGGGTCCTCCGCGGCGTCGGCGGAAGACAAAGAGGGTGTCCTTCGGTGGCAGAGTCTGACCCTCGACGAACGCCGCCACCAGGTCCGCTATGACGGACATGAAATCACGCTTACGAACAGGGAATTCATTATGCTGAAGACCCTTTTGGAAAATATGGACATCGTCCTTTCAAGAGATACGCTTCTCAACAAGGTATGCGGCTACGACTACATGGGCGAGACCAATGTCGTCGACGTCTACATCCGCTACCTCCGCTCGAAGATCGACGATGTATTCGGAGTCAAAATGATCCAGACAGTCAGAGGAGTCGGTTATGTCATCCACTCAGGCGAAGACGAAAACTGAATCCATCCCTAATGGAGGGAAACAAAAGGGGCGTTTCGCGCCCCTTGATCCGCAGCGGAGAATGACTTCCATCACGAGAAGGCTCCACTGGTACGGGATCCGGCGGAAAATAGCCCGCTTCATCGGCACCGACCTCCTCTTCCTCATCCTTCTCCCCGTACTCTGGTGCGCTGAGAAGGAGTACAGCGCGATGAAAAATATCATTTTGCAAAATGAGCGCGTCATTTACTCCTATCAGCCTACCGCCGGGCACGAGTTTGACCTCATTTACCGCGTAACGGCACCAAACGGGAAAGTGCTCCTCAACGTTTCCTGCCTGGTCCCGTTTCTGGTGATCCTTTCCATCGTTTCGGTCATGCTGCTTTTCCAGCTGCTGGACATCCTGTTTTCGTATTTCAGGGAAGACCGCGCCATCCGGAAGATTCTCGGGCCGATCAACGAAATCGCGCTGAAGGCGGACGAGCTGAGCCGGATCAGTTTTACCGAGGACAAATATCAGGTCATCGAAGACGCGCTGGAGCACATTCAGCCTGGGCAGTCCGACGGCGCGGTGCCGCTGTCCTTCGGGGATTCCGACTTAAGCGGCGTGGAGGCGGCCATGAACAACCTGCTGCTTCGCATGCGCGATACGCTCCGGCAGCAGTCCCGCTTCGTCAATGATGCCTCCCACGAGCTCCGTACGCCGATTGCCGTCATCCAGGGCTACGCCAACATGCTGGACCGCTGGGGCAAGACGGACGAAAAGATTCTCGAGGAGAGCATTTCGGCCATTAAAAACGAGGCCGAGCATATGAATTATCTCGTGGAACAGCTGCTCTTCCTCGCAAGGGGCGACAGCGGAAAGATGGTTCTGAAGAAAGAACCGGTCCAGACGGACCTCTTCATGCGGGAAATCTACGAGGAGTCGCTTATGATCGACGAGCAGCACCTCTACCGGCTCGTCACCGGCGGCCAGTGCGCCGAAGTCACCATCGACCCCGGCCTCATGAAACAGGCGGTCCGCATCCTGATCGACAACGCGGCCAAATACACGCCCACAGGCGAAGAAATCCTCCTCTCCTACGGCCTGGACGAAAAAAATCTCCCCTACCTGCAGGTCCAGGATACGGGAAGCGGCATCGAAGAGAGCGAACTTCCTCACATCTTCGAACGTTTCTACCGCGCGGACGAGGCGCGGGAAAGCGCGGGCACCGGCCTCGGACTCTCGATCGCGAAGTGGATCGTCGACAAGCACAACGGCCACTTCGAAGTCCTCTCCCGGAAAGGGCTGGGCACGCGCATTCGAATCGTGCTGACGTGATAAGACAGTGGGGACAGTCCCTTGTGTCTTATCGAAAAAGACGCCGAAAATTCGGCGTCTTTTTTCATAAGACACCGGGGACTGTCCCCACTGTCTTATCTCACGATCAGATACAGCATCCACGCGTCCATCAGTACGACGGCCGCAAGGAGCACCAGTTCCTGGCGGATCCGGTTTACGAAGAGTCCGACGCATTCCCGCATGAACGCGTTCGGCCAGAACCACCACTTGGTGCTGCTGCCGATTCCCTCGGCTTCAAGGCCCGCGAGGCCTGCCCAGACCCCGCTTCGGAAGATGTGGTAGTTGGTCGTGGAAAATGCCGTCTTCGCGTCCGGCTTTCTCTCCCTAATAATTCTTTTTGAAAATTGCATATTCTGGAAGGTATTGACCGACTTGTCTTCGCAGATAATGCGGTCGTCCGGGACCCCGGCCTCGATCAGGTAATTCCTCATCGCGTGGGCCTCCGGCATCGGCTCATCCGAACCCTGTCCGCCCGAAGGAATGAGGATCGCGTCCTTGCCGGTCTTTTCGAGCTGTTCGTTCCGGAACTCGATCGCCCGGTCGCAGCGGCCCTTAAGGAGCGGCGTCAGCGTCCCGTCCTTGCGGAAGCGGCAGCCGAGAATCACGATAAAATCCCTGTCCGGGGAAACGCGGTGCTTCGCGGCGCGGATCCCGCAGATCACGGAAGCCGCGAGCATATATTCGAAATAGACGTAAATCGTAATGAAGACGTTGTCAAGCAGAAGGCGCCTTCGGTAGTCATTGAAGGATCCGGAAAAATCCCGCGTCGCGAAGAGTACGCAGAACACCTCCCCGCCGATCATAAGGAGCGGAATCAGAAGACCCAGCACATTGGACAGCCTCGGCCGTTCGTGCCGGAGCAGCTCAATATTGCTGATGATCATCGCGACCGCGAACAGAAGCATCGGCAGCGTCATATAGAGCATGCAGTTGTTCGGAATGGCCCACAGAGAATCGAGCAGGACCGGAATCCCGTAATAATAGGGGTCGATCAGATAGCGGACGAATTCAAATAGAACGCTGACTCCGCCCACTCCGAAGAAAATGGCAAGACCTGTCAGGAAAATGGAGACATAGGAGTAGAGCACGCTGTCTTTCATTCTGACAAATGTCACGATACACAGAATCGCCACTCCCAGATAGAAAATGCCCGCTGCCAGAATATACATTTCCAGCCCCGTAAAATACGAGTGGTTGCAGAAAATGTTCATCCAGCGGTCTACCCGCAGATAACAGTAGGCGCTGTCCTCATCCCCCTCCATCCGGATGGAACATCCTGTACTCCCGGGAGCGACAGCCCGGAAACGGAGTTCAATGTAGTCCTCGTGAATCCGCGCCTGATCCGCGCTGACGACCCCTTCGGTCTCCATTTCCATAATCAGCTCGTCCGGAAGGTCCTCAAAAGAGGTGTTCGCGGGAAGGCCCGGATTCGTAATCACCGCCACAACGGTGTTCCCGATCCGGACCCTGTACAGAGCGCAGATAAGGAGCAGAATGAAAGCCAGCACCGCTATGCCGATCGACATTCTTCTCATTATCTGACTGTATTTCTCCATGTGTCTTTAAGCCTCTTACGTGTAAAACGATCAACGAATCTGGGCGTGACGTTCCTGCAGCGAACAGATCTCGCCGTTTCCGTGATTCTTAAGATAGCGGATGCCCTCCGCCGCAGCCCTTGCGGCCGCGATTGTCGTAATGTACGGAATTTTCGCCTTGATGGCATTTTTCCGCAGATAGCTGTCGTCGTGAATGCTGTCCTTGCCGACCGGTGAATTGACGATCAGCTGAATCCGGTCATTGGCGATGAGGTCCAGAATATTCGGTCTGCCCTCATAGAGCTTCTTGACGTATTCCGCCGGGATGCCCGCCTCACGGATGAGCTCGCAGGTCCGTCCCGTCGCGAGGATCTTAAATCCGCATTCGTGGAAGATCTTCGCGATTTCCGGAGCCTCCGGCTTGTCTTTTCTATTGACGGAAATGAGGACCGTCCCCTCAAGCGGAAGGGTTGCATTTGCCGCTTCTTCGGCTTTGAAAAATGCCTCGCCTGCCGTATCGGCAATGCCCAGCACCTCGCCCGTGGAACGCATTTCCGGTCCGAGGAGCGGATCGACTTCCTGGAACATATTGAACGGGAAGACTGCTTCCTTTACGCCGTAGTACGGTATTTCCCTCTCTTTTAAGCTCCCGACCGGCGAAGGTCTGCCGGTGAGTTCCGAAGTAATGATGTCCGTCGCGATCGGCACCATGCGGATTCCGCATACTTTCGATACGAGCGGCACGGTTCTCGACGCTCTCGGGTTGGCCTCGAGCACGAAGACGCGGTCATTTTCAATCGCGTACTGCATGTTCATAAGGCCGACGACATGCATTTCTTCAGCGATTTTCCTTGTGTAGTCGCGGATCGTCGCCAGATGCTTTTCCGGAATGTGCTTCGACGGGATGATGCACGCGGAGTCTCCGGAGTGGATTCCTGCCAGCTCGATATGCTCCATCACGGCCGGTACGTAGGCATGCTCTCCGTCGCTGATCGCGTCCGCCTCGCACTCCAGCGCGTGGTTCAGGAAGCGGTCGATCAGGATCGGACGGTCAGGCGTCACGCCAACCGCTGCCCTCATGTAGTCCGCCATCGCATCGTCATCGTAGACGACTTCCATTCCGCGGCCGCCAAGAACGTAGGACGGGCGTACCATCACCGGGTAGCCGATTTCCGCTGCGATCGCGATCGCTTCTTCGACGGTCGTCGCCATGCCGGATTCCGGCATCGGAATTCCGAGTTTTTCCATCATGCCGCGGAAGAGATCGCGGTCCTCGGCAAGGTCGATGACCTCCGGCTGTGTGCCGAGGATATTGACACCGTTCGCCTTCAGGTCAGCCGCGAGGTTGAGCGGAGTCTGTCCGCCGAACTGCGCGATGACACCGACCGGCTGTTCTTTTTCATAGATCGCGAGCACGTCTTCCAGCGTCAGTGGCTCGAAATAGAGCTTATCCGACGTGTCGTAGTCCGTGGAAACCGTCTCGGGGTTGCAGTTGACAATGATCGTCTCAAACCCGAGCTCGCGAAGCGACTTCGCCGCGTGGACGCAGCAGTAGTCGAATTCGATTCCCTGGCCGATCCGGTTCGGTCCTCCTCCGAGGATCATGATCTTCTTCCTGTCGGTATTGACCGGATCATTGTCAGGCGCGTTGTAGCTTGAATAGTAATATGCGCTGTCTTCGGTTCCGCTGACATGCACCGCGTCCCAGGTCTCCGTGACACCGAGCGCTTTTCTGCGGTTGCGGATCTCTTCCTCAGATACACCAAGAAGTATTGACAGATACTTGTCGCTGAAGCCGTCCTTCTTCGCCTGAATGAGCGCCTCGTCCGTCAGGGTTTCGGCCGCAATGAGGGCTTCTTCTTCCTCGACCAGTTCCTTCATCTGTTCTATAAAATAGTGCTTCACCTTCGTCCGCTCGAAGATCTCATCGACCGTCGCGCCCTTGCGAAGAGCCTCGTACATAATGAAATGGCGTTCGCATCCGGTGCCGTTCAGAAGCTTCAGCAGCTCTTCCTTCGGAAGGTCGTGATAGTTCTTCACGAAACCGAGGCCGTAGCGGTCTTTTTCAAGCGAACGGATCGCCTTCTGAAATGCCTCCTTGTAGGTCTTTCCGATGCTCATGACTTCGCCGACCGCGCGCATCTGGGTTCCGAGCTGGTCGCTGACGCCCTTGAATTTTTCAAATGCCCAGCGGGCAAATTTGACAACGACGTAGTCGCCGTCCGGGACGTATTTGTCGAGCGTGCCGTATTTTCCGCAGGGAAGTTCGGCAAGGGTGAGTCCTGTCGCCAGCTTCGCGGATACCAGCGCGATCGGGAAACCCGTCGCCTTGGAAGCGAGCGCGGAGGAGCGGGATGTACGCGGATTGATCTCGATGACGACCACGCGGCCGGTCTTCGGATCATGGGCGAACTGGACATTGGTTCCGCCGATGACGCCGATGTGCTCAACAATTGCGTAGGCCTCATTCTGAAGTTCCTTCTGCAGGTCTTCATCGATGGTCAGCATCGGGGCGGTACAGAAGGAGTCGCCGGTGTGGATGCCGACAGGGTCTACATTTTCAATAAAGCAGACCGTAATCATGTTGTTGTCCTTATCGCGGACAACTTCCAGCTCCAGTTCTTCCCAGCCGAGGATCGACTCTTCCACCAGTACCTGATGGATGAGGGACGCCTGCAGGCCTCTGGCGCAGACGACCTTTAATTCCTCACGGTTATAAACAAGGCCGCCGCCGGCACCGCCCATCGTATAGGCGGGACGGAGTACGACCGGATAATTCAGCTCTTCCGCAATGGCGAGCGCCTCTTCCACCGAATAGGCCACTTCGCTGCGCGCCATCTCAATGCCGAGTTTATTCATGGTTTCCTTGAACTCGATGCGGTCCTCGCCGCGCTCGATCGCGTCGACCTGCACGCCGATGACCTTGACATTGTAACGGTCAAGAATTCCTTCTTTATAGAGTTCCGAACAGAGATTGAGGCCGGACTGGCCGCCGAGATTGGGGAGAAGGGCATCCGGGCGTTCTTTCGCGATAATCTGCTCGAGGCGCCGGACATTAAGAGGTTCGATATAGGTGATGTCGGCCATTTCCGGATCTGTCATGATCGTCGCCGGATTGGAGTTGACCAGTATGATCTCATAGCCGAGGGACCGAAGCGCTTTACACGCCTGTGTTCCGGAATAGTCAAATTCACATGCCTGTCCGATTACGATCGGCCCCGAACCAATGATGAGAATCTTGTGAATATCTGTTCTTGATGCCATATTCTCCCTCCTTTTTGCGTATAATCTGATTTCCTTTTGAGTATTTTATAGGAAAACCGTCTGAAATACTACACAAAAAATAGAGGACAGAACAGGTTATCTCTGTAGCACTTTAACGTGTCAAAGGTTCCTGACACCTCCGCCACATCAACGTGGCAAAGCTGTCAGGAACCTCCGGTACGTCAATATTATACGGCACCTCAATGCCGTCCGGGGCGATGAATCACGCGCAATTCCTCCGGCACTGTATACTGCCCGTCGATAAGATCTGCGCCGTATATCGCGCAGTTGCCGATATATTTCGACCAGTAAGAACCCTCCGACTCCGGTGTCAGATACTCCAGAAGGCCTTTCATCGCAATCGCATGTGTGGAAATCAGGATATTCTTCCCTTCCGCGCTCTCCCGGATCTCTTCCAGAAACCGGCCCGCTCGAGCCACGACCGAACTTAACTGCTCCATTCCTTCGGGTGCCGGATTATGCTGAAAATCCTGGAAAAATGTCATCACCTCCGGCGGCAGGTTCATAAGATCCGTCCCTTCATACGGGCCGTAGTCCATTTCAATCAGCCGCTCGTCGACCACCTGCGCGACTCCCGGCGCCGCGATCCGGCCGCTTTCGACCGCCCTTATAAGCGGACTCGTATACACGAGGTCCAGGTCGATCTCCTGACTTTTGAACCACTCAAAGGCCTCCCGGGCTTCCTGCCTCCCGGCGTCATTCAGCGGATCGTCCTTGCGTCCCTGCAGCGCCAATGCCTTATTCTTTGCTGTCTGTCCGTGCCGCATCATATAAATCATGTCATTATCTCCTTAAGTGCACCACAGGTGCCTGGCACCTGTGGTGCAGTTTTATACTTCAGGTCGAGACTGAATTCTATCATTTCAAACTACTTTTGAGGCGCTTTTAGGGATTGGCGAGACAAGCAGCTTAGTAAGACTTGGGAGCGAAGGGGCTCCCCGGTCCGAGGGGAGACCCGAAAGTGAGCTAGTCGCACTTGGCTGGTGGCTCGACAACCCGTTGCCGGGTAGTTTGAAATGATAGAATTCAGTAAGGCCGGGATCGTGTTATACGAAGTGCACCACAGGTGCTTGGCACCTGTGGTGCATTTTACAGTTCCAGTTCCTTCTTGCGGAAGACGAGCCACGACACAAGATACGCCAGCCCGAGATACAGGACGGCTCCGGCAAGAAGACGCAGGAACCCGCCGCCCGTGAGCATCATATCCGCGAAAAATCCGTTCGCGAAGCCCGTGACATAGAGAGAATCCAGGTGGAAATTGTGTATAAGGGGCTTACTGCCCATCATCTCCAGTGCAAGCGGAATCACAGAAATGAGAAGCAGTTCCGCAAAGACGGACAGTGCCGTATTGTCCGTCGCGTACAGAAGAATGGCCGCAAGGGGCGTGCAGCAGATCACGATGTATGCTCCCGACACGGTCGCGAGGGCCAGAATCTTCACATCCTCAGGGGACATGTGTGCCCCAAGGATCCGTCCCAACAGGACGAAAAATACGAAAAAGACGACAAATACAATGGCCGTAAGAATCGAGCAGACGATGATTTTCGAAAGGATCAGCCGCCGGCGGGGCATACCCCTGCCGATCGCGGCCTGCAGCGATTTCGACTGGAATTCGTCGGCGTAAATTCCCAGAAAGGACGCGATCCCGATAATCACCGGAATCGTGGTCGTAAGAGCATTGATCCGGTTCACCGCGTATACGAACCCGTTCCAGAACTTCAGCCGGTCCGGAATCACAAGCGCCAGAACCAGAGCCGCGGTCACGGCCAGCACAATCTGAAAACTTCTCTTGTTCAGGATCCTTAAAAGATCCGCTTTTATCAAACTGATCATAACTGCAGCTCCTTATTCCGAAATACCGCCGCTGCCACCGCGAAAACAGCCCCGACATAGATGAGAAGAACGACGATCAGCTGCCATGGAAATCTTCCCGCGGCAATATTGTTATAAGCGTTCTCCACGAGTCCGTCCGGTGTGTAATCGCCGATATTCACATTGTAAAACAGCGCGGCCATTCTCGTCCCGAGGGTTATGAACACCACCTGCGCCACATTTGCAAGAATGGCCAGTGCCGTGCTGTCCGTTAAAATATCCACCAGCATATCAATGATCAGGACGCTGACTCCCCGGATCACCTGTAACCCGGCATAAACAACCAGTAAACTCAGCTGCCTCCCTGAAAGCGGCAGGCTCGTCACCGCATAGAAGAAGAGTCTCTCAGGAACAAGTACGGCATAGAAAATGACCATGAGTATCACGAAGACAATCGCCTTTGCCCAAATGAGTTTTCTCCGCCCGATCCCGATTCCGATATCATATGCCCACGAATTGCTGTTCCTGTCATTTGAAAGAACGCTTATGGCTATAAAGATCGTAATAATGAGCATAAAGGTCAGACCGAACCTGTTTCTGGCAGACGTGAGGACCTGTTCCATCGGTTCATCCGTAATCGTCAGGACATCAAAAAACTGAACGATGATCATGATTGCCATGAGAATCCACATTGAGGGTTTCCGGCAGACTCTCCTCAAATCCGCCCGGATCAGCTTCCTCATTCCCCCTCACCCCCGATCAGACTGAAGTAGAAGTCTTCCAAAGTGGCCTTCTCTTCCACTTCGCGAAGCACCTTTACACCGCCGGCCGCAAGAAGCTCTTTGGCCTTCTCAAGATCATCCACGGAAATCTCAACGGCCCTGTTCTTCTCCTTCAGGTCATCCTCCGTGATTTCACGTACGACAATGCCCTCGTTGACAATTCCGAAACGGTGTGCCGTATGCTCCAGTTCGCCCAGGATATGGGAAGAGACGATCACGGTCATGCCGAATTCCTCGTTGAGGCGCCGGACCAGATGGCGGACATCCGCGATTCCCTGCGGGTCGAGGCCGTTGGTCGGCTCATCGAGGATCAGGATTTCGGGATTCCCGAGGATGGCGTTCGCGATGCCGAGGCGCTGCTTCATTCCCAGTGAATAGGTTTTCACCGGCTTCTTCACACCCTGAAGATTCACGATTTCCAGCACCCGTTCGATCTCCTTCTTCTGCTCTCTCCCGGGAATGCCCTTTACGGTCGCGTAATAGCGCAGATTCTCCTTCGCCGACAGGTACGAAAAGAAACTGTGCCCGACGAAGAAGCCGATTTTCCGGCGGTTGGCCGCCAGCTCCCTGTCATTCGAGGAGCCCGCTATGGAAAGCATCCCTCCGTTCTTTTCGGACAGGCCGAGCAGGATTTTGAAAATGGTCGTCTTACCGGCCCCGTTCTTCCCTATAAGACCGTAAATATCGCCCTTGTTAACGGCAAGCGTCACGCCCTTCAGCACATCGTGTTTGCCATAGCTTTTGTAAATATTTTCCATGCGGATCACTGCATTTTCAGCACTCATATCATTTTACTCCTTTATTGAGCACGTATCATTTTCGACACAAAAAGATCACCATACCGAAATCCGGCTACCCGGGGCCAGATACATGGCGTCGCTCTCTTCCACACCGTAGGTCGTATAGAATTCCTCAAACTGCTGGACCCCGACATTCACTCTCAGATACGGGAGCGGGTGAACATCCGTGCGGAATTTACTGAGCTCCTCTTCTTCGGTGGCGACGCTGCGCCACAGATCGGCATATTTCCGGAAGTAGGCATCATAGTCGAAGCCTTCGGTCGCAGAAGCGATCGAAAGGGTTACCTTAAGGCCGCCCATATCGGCCGTGGCTTCCGTAACCACATTCTGACCGTTATACGCAGTGCTTCCCGGGAACGGGCGGATCGTCGAGTAATAGGCCGCCACCTTACTGCAGCGGTCGAGGAATTTCATCTGATCCTGCATCGGCAGCCAGTTATTTTCAAGACCGTTTTTGTCGTATCGGCTGCCGCCCTGGTCGAAGCCGTGGGTGATCTCGTGTCCGATCACGGTTCCCATTCCACCCAGTTTCTCTTCAAGAGACATCCCCGGATTATACATGGGATCCGTCGCGAACCCCGCCAGAATATAGATGCTGTTTTCGCTTGGCATGTAATAAGCGTTAATGGTTGTCGTATCCGTGAGAGGGTTCCATTTGCCCCGATCATAGGGTTCGCCGCAAAGCGATATGGACTGCTCCTTCAAAACATTTTCCGAATGAAAATAAGCGTCCAGGAAGGTACCTCCCTCCTCCTTCGGGACAATGTTGAGCCCGTCGAAATTCAGCATGTCGAAGTCTGGTTCGATGACATGAAGCTTGATCGCGTCGAGCTTCTCGATGCAGAGTTCTTTCCCATTGTCGCTGAGCCAGTCCTCTTCGGAAAAGACCTTATGAAACTCCTCGATAATTCTCTTCGTAAGAGCCGCCAGATCTTCTTTTGCATCCGTACTCTGATAGGCGTCAAGATAGTATTTCTGAAGGATCGGTCCGCAGGCGCTTCCCGCGACATAGTCCATGAAAAGGAGCACGTCGTCCTTCACCTCTTCCGGAACAGTATCTTCCGGCTCTTCGGAAAGACGGCTCTTTTGGAGTTCACTGTTCAGTTCCTCCGTCTCCCGGTCCAGATAACGCGCGCCCTTCAGCACGGTATGGACGATCAGCATGGACTTGATGTCCTCAAGATTCTGCTCGGAACAGAGGGAAATGATGCCGTCCATTTTGCCCTTATTGTAGAAGCAGACCCCCTCTTCCGGTACATTCCAGGCGTCGAGAATCTTTTCGAGAGGATAATCCCCCGCGGCTTCGATGGTATCCGCGCGGCTTCTCTGCTGACCTTCAACCAATACTTTCGCCAGCAGAACGTCCTTTTCCGCAAGCTTTTTTTCAAAGCGGTAATTCGCCTTTTGAATCGCGTTGATGCGGCTCTTTTCATAGCCCAGTTTTGTGAGAACGGCTTCCGTAATGCCATTTACATAATGCTGTTTTTCCAGGCCGCCGGAAGTCAAATGCAGGTACTCCCCGTCGCTCCCCAGAGAATAGGACGGTCCGTCGATGGTCAGAATCGAAAGCTCCGGATTTACCGAAGACTGACCGCTGTTTTGAGGCATGATCAGGCCGAGGCCGAGAGGATTGTGTTCCCGGTCGCACTCATAGGCTGTCAGGTCTTCGAGCGAGGAAATGGCTTCAATCGCCTCCAGATACTTTCTCAGCGGCTCCGCGCCTGCTTTGTCTCTCGTCTCCCAATCCATGGCCAGATCGACAAATTTTTTCAGCTCATTGGCATCCTTCTCGTCCGGAAGGCTGTCCATAAGCTTTTTCTTTTTGTCAAGCACGCTCAGCGTCACTTCCGTGATCGTACCGTCCCCGGCTTTGGCGTTCACGATAAAGTCCTTATTGACCGCGGCGGCAAAATCATCCTGCAGCCGGATCTCCTCCGACTCCGACACGCTTCCGGCAATTCCGGAGTTGTGCCATTTTCCGTTTCCGGGCTGGTCCTTTGCCATCGCGCCCCCGGAGGATGCCGCGCCGCACGCGGACGTCATGAGCGCCGCGGCACAGATCACACTCAGCAATTTGAATCTCAAGTTTCACCCACTCCTTTCCGGAGCAATCCATGTTGCTTTTTTACTTCGTTTTGCTATGATAAACACGAAAGACTTATCGAAAGCCTTATTTCACAATCAGAATAGCATAATGCCATCAGTAACCGCCAGTAATAGTGAGGAGATCCGATATGAAATACACGAAAAAAAGCGTTGCCGCCATGATTGATCATACCCTGCTGAAGCAGAATGCCACAAAGGAGCAGATCGCGAAGCTCTGCGAAGAAGCGAAGGAATACGGATTTGCTTCCGTCTGTGTCAATCCCGGATATGTTCCCGAGGCCGCAGAAGCCCTTCGGGGCACGGATGCAGCCGTCTGCACCGTGATCGGGTTCCCTCTGGGCGCCACCACTTCCGCCGCAAAGGCGGCCGAGACCGAGGACGCCATCCGGAACGGCGCTCAGGAAGTCGACATGGTTGTCAACGTCGGCCGGATCAAGTCCGGAGACTGGGATTACGTGAAATCCGACATCGAAGCGGTCGTCAACGCCGCGAAGGGGAAGGCTCTGACAAAAGTCATTATCGAAACATGCCTTCTGACCGATGAAGAGAAGGTCCGCGTCTGCCTCACCGCGAAGGAAGCGGGCGCCGATTTCGTCAAAACCTCCACCGGCTTCTCCACCGGAGGCGCCACCTGCGAAGACGTGGCCCTCATGCGAAAAACGGTCGGCCCGGACATGGGCGTCAAGGCCTCCGGCGGCATTCACAATACCGAAGAAGCTCTCGCCCTGATCGAAGCGGGCGCGAGCCGGATCGGTGCCAGCGCCGGCATCGCCATTGTCAGCGGGCTTGACTGATCTTTATCTGCAAAATAATTTCGCCGCAGTCCCAAAGGGCTGCGGCGTTTTATAGGCTCTTCCTCTTTGAGGAAGAACCTTTTAAACCGCGAAGCGGTCCACCGCCTCCGCGGGGTCATAGTAGAGTTTGTCGTCCGCTATGAGCCTTGCCTTCCCGTCTTTTATTTCAACAATATTGACAGCGCAGTTATACGGTACATGACCGTGCCAGAAGTCGTCCGGATTCTCATAAAGGCTGTTCAGCAGCGCGCGTACGGCGCAGCCGTGAGTGCCGATGAGATACGTGCGGTCATCGGAAATCCGGCACATCTCATCGAGGAACTCTTTCGTCCTTTGCTTGACCTCCTCCAGCGTCTCTCCGTTCGGAAATCCCGGAAACTTCGCCGTATCCTTAAAAAAGGCATTGGCCTCTTCACGGGACAGGGGCCCGTCATCCAGATGGCGCCACTCATAATCTCCCGCGTCCACCTCGATCAGTCTTTCGTCCGTCTCAACCGGAACCTGCCCGTTTCCGCTCTCTTCAAGGACAATCCTGGCCGTCTCCTGAGCTCTTTTCAAAGGACTCGAAATACACCGGTCAAACCGGATTCCGTTCATGTTCCGCCCGCTGATCTTCGCGAGCCTTATACCCGCTTCATTCAGCTCAGTGTCTCCCCGTCCCTGAATCACACCGCTCTTATTGCAGTCAGTCTCCCCGTGCCGGATGATATACAGCAGCATTGATCTTCTCCTTGTCGTTTGAAGTGCACCACAGGTGCCTGACCCCTCTGGTGCATTTTGCACCAGAGGGGTCAGGCACCTGTGGTGCACGTTAAGTCAGACTCCGCACTCAGCCTCTCCCAGCGAGCGCCCCTCATTGAAGTTGCGGGCGTTCTCCAGCGTCTGGGCCGCGATGGCCTGCAGCGCCTCGCGAGTGAAGAAGGCCTGGTGGGATGTCAGGACCACGTTCGGGAACATCATGAGTCTCGCCGTGATGTCGTGATGCAGGTAGTCGTCGGAACGGTCCATATAGACGTTCTTGTCTTCGCCTTCGTAGACATCGAGCGCCACGGCGTGGAACTTGCCTTCCTTCAGCGCGTCGATGAGAGCCTCCGTGTCAATCAGGCCGCCGCGGGCCGTATTGACGAGCATGGCCGAATCCTTCATGAGGTCGATCGCTCTTTTGTCGATCAGATGGTAGGTCCCGTACTCGCCTTGGATGAGCGGCGCGTGAAGGGAGATCAGATCGGCTCTTTCAAAGAGTTCGTCTTTGTCGACATAGGTCAAAAGCCCCTCTTCTTCCAGAGACTTGTTCGGGAATGCGTCCCAGGCAATGACGGTCATGCCGAAGCCCTTGCAGATTCTGGCCATGCACTGGCCGATCTTTCCGGTTCCGACGATTCCCGCGACCTTGTTGTGAAGGTCGACGCCCAGAAGGCCGCTTAAAGCGAAGTTGTTGTCACGGACCTTATTGACCGCCTTGTGCAGACGGCGGTTCGCTTCCATCAGAATCGCGATCGCGTGCTCCGCCACCGCGTAAGGAGAATAAGCCGGCACGCGGGCCACTTTGATTCCGCACTCCTTGGCCGCCTGCAGGTCCACGTTGTTGAAGCCCGCGCAGCGGAGGAGAATCAGTTTGACTCCGCAGTCCTTCAGGATTTCCACCGCCTCCCTCGGGCACTCGTCATTGACGAAAATGCAGACCGCTTCATATCCCGCAGCCAGGTTGGCCGTTTCGGGCGTCAGGCGGCAGCGGAAATATTTGATGTCGCAATTGTATGTTCCCTCGCCGCGGTCCTTGGCCAGTTCGCTGAAGAACATGCGGTCATAGTCCTTCGTCCCGAAAAACGCGATTTTCATGGGCGCTTCGTTCCGGCGGCTCTTCATTTTCTCATCGAGAATGGCCAGCACCTCATCGAGAGCCGCGTCCTCGTCTCCGCCGTCCGCGGTGATTTCCAGAATCGAGCCGTCTGTGGCATGCAGTCCGAGGAGCTGCAGCACATCGCTGCCGTTGGCGGTCTTCTCGCCGCAGCGGATCGTGATCTGGGATGTCAGTCTCACACAGGTCTGAGCCAGAAATGCCGCCGGGCGGGCGTGCATTCCGAGCGGGTTTCTCACTTCGTAACGAATTGTTTTCACAGCTGTACCTCCTGAAAAATATAATAAAATGCCTCCTTTTCATCCTCTGCGGCGTCCGGCATTAACTTTAATCCATTTCCCATAATAACACAAACCGGCCGTTTCGTAAGAGCAAAATAGACATGGCATTTTTCGAAACCGTACGGTATCATAGATATCAGGGTTTTTATGAATTTTCTTTTGGAGCGTTTTTTGGAAATGGCTGATCAAGGCGGAATGTCCGCGGAAGAATGGCTGCCCTACGCAGTCTATCGCTCTACGGGCTGTTATTCACATCTGGGGAAAGGATACGTCAATCACTGTGGGCCGACAGCGATCACCAACGCGGTGCTGACGCTTCGGCGCAGAGCGGGCGGCGAATCCGGCAAAAGGGGACCGGACGGTGAGGACCGCGCGCTCTTCGAAAAGATCGCCCGCTACGGGACAAGGCATCTGTTCTATTTCAACTTCTCGTTCCTGAAGATTTACGGAGGAACACTGGACGTCCTCGCGGGCTTTTACCTGAGAAACATGCTCAGGCGCTATGTCTCCGGAAACATCCATGTGAGCCTTCTTCGACCGCTGTTCACGCGTCTTATGAAAAAAGAACTGTCCCGCGGGCGCATCCTCTACATCCAGGTCCTGCGGCATCCGAAGTACAAAAACCATCATTTCCTGTGCTACGGGTATAAAACGGAACCGTCCGCGGAGGGACCCCGCGGACGTAAAAAGGACAATATTCGATTTATCTGTGCCGACGGCTGGTCCATGGGACCGAAAGAACTGACAAAAGACGATTTCCGCTTCGGAAGCTTCCGGAGCATTTCTTTGGAAAGGAGAACATTCCATGAATGATCGGGATAAACTGCGCAGAAGCAACCTCTTCCTCATCCTCATTGTCGTGACGATCCTCATCTTCGGTCTCATTTACCGTATGAAGACCGGCGATCCGACCCTGTATCTGTTCGGATATGAAATCCCTCTGCCCTTCGCGTCTTAAAATGCCCTGCGAATCCACTTTTCGTATCCTGCCGGCACGGACGTATACTGCAGAAGGAACGAATCGTCGTACAATGCATATACTCTTACGAATATATTCGACGAATTATTTCACCCGCGAAATGCGCTTCCGCGCGGGCACCACCGCCTTCTCGGGACATACAAGGATGCAGAGATGGCACCCGACGCATTTTTTGCCGTTCAGAACCGGTTTCCGCTCATCGGACATCGTAATCGCCTGATGTCCTCCGTCCATGCAGGAAATGTAACACCTGCCGCAGCCGATACATTTTTCATGACGGAAACGCGGGAAGAGAATCGTGTCGCGCTCCAGCACATCCGTCGATTCGCTGACGGAGGAAAGGCCGAGGCCCTGAAGTTCCCTGACGCTGTGGAATCCGCCCGCGGCGAGATAGTAATTGAGGCCGTCCTTCAGGTCGTCGATAATGCGATAGCCGTACTGCATCACGGCGGTCGTCACCTGGATGCTGCCCGCCCCGAGCAGCATGAATTCGATCGCGTCCGTAAAGTTCTCGACGCCGCCCATACCGCTGATATGGGCGTTCTCAAGCGCCGGGTTCTGCCCGAGTTCGGCGATAAAGCGAAGCGCAATCGGCTTGACGGCATTGCCGCTGTAGCCGCCGATCGCGGATCTGCCGTGAACGGCAGGCGCTGAAATATAGGTGTAAAGATTGATTCCGGTAATGCTTTTGATCGTGTTGATCGCGGCCACCCCGTCCGCGCCTCCGCGCATGGCGGCCTCCGCTGCCGGACTCATCGATTCGACGTTCGGGGTGAGCTTCGCGAGAATCGGAATCTTCGTGCCGCGTCTGGCGGCGGCGGTAAAGCGTTCCACCTGATCCGGATTCTGGCCGATCGCGGAGCCCAGATCTCCCTCCATCATATTCGGACATGAGAAATTGAGCTCGACCGCGTCCGCGCCGTTCTCCTCGCAGAGCCTTGAGAGTTCTTCCCACTCCTCGTCATTCCGCCCCATAATGGAGGCGAGAATGAATTTCGTCGGATAGCGCTCCTTGAGACGGCGGAAAATCTCCATATTTTCCTGAACGCTGTGGTCCGAGAGCTGTTCGATATTTTTAAAGCCGATGATGCTTCCGTCCGCTCCGGTAATCGCGGAAAAGCGGGGGGATGCCTCATGGATGTCAAAGGCGCAGATGGTCTTGAACGCGATGCCTGCCCAGCCCGCCTCAAAAGCCCTCGCGCACATCTCATAGGTGCTGGCGACAACCGAGGAGGAAAGAAGGAAGGGATTTTCCAGAGGAATGCCGCAGAAATCCGTTCTCAGGCGTTCCTCGTCCTTCGGGGCTTCGATCTCGAGCTTCGGACGGACTTTCTCATAGAGCCTTTCAATCAGATTTCGGATCGGCACCTGATGGGGCCGTACACAGGCCTCTTCGCAAGGAGCACTGCAGCCGATACAGGGATTCTCAGGAGGAAGCTTTGCGGCCGTCGCGTTTTCATTCTGAAACCAGATTCCCCGAAGGATCCGTGCCGGATCCGTTTTTCCGCATGCCGCGGTACATGGCGCCTCGTGACAGAGCGCGCAGGACAGCATTGAAGAGCGGTAGATCTTCTTTTCAAGCATCTTAAGAACCTCCTTTCCTTCCGATGCACCTTAAGGGGGTGCTCCTTCATGTGAAACCATACTTCCTGAAATATTTTATGCCATATCACAAATGACACAGACTTGTAAATTGTAATCCGGATTCTTCTGTGATATGATAAGTCCACTTCAAACAGACTGGCTTTCCTAGGGGGGAAACATCCATGGCACATCCATACATCAACCGTCAGTTTTACGATTCGATCGTTCACTTTGACGAGAGCAAAGAAGCCCAGGACTACTACTATATGGTCATGAATACCGAAACCGTCCGTGGCAACAAAATCGATACGCTTCGTACACAGATCCTCCGCGTCTATGCCATGCTCTTCTGCGATGATCTCGGCCTTTCAGCCGGCGCTGTCGCGGGTCCCGATGAGGTCGAGGCCACGGCTGACCGTCTGTATATCGGCATGATCGGGTTCGATCCGAATCACTGGTACAGGATGCGCTATCATTTCCCGGTCATTGACGAGGACAACTATGACCGCTTCGCCGCGCTCGTAATCGCGGACCTCAACGCCGGTCCCTTAAGGGACGCAGTGGTGGACGGCGGCCAGATGCTGCTCCTCGGCGAAAACGATCCTCTTCACATGACAAAGGAACAGAGGAGGCATCAGAAGGTATCGGTCATCAGTACAAATCTGAAATAAAACCCCCTTATTTTAAATTCTCTGCCTGCTTACGAGTTCCGCAAATGACCCGTTAAGGGCAATCAGCTCGTCAAATGTTCCGCTCTCCTTGATCTTTCCTCCCTCGAGAAGAAGGATCCGGTCACAATTCTTAATCGTGGAGAGCCGGTGCGCGATGACAATTCGCGTGCACTTCAGGCTGTCCAGCGCCTCGGAAACCTGTTTCTGAGTCTTGTTGTCAAGCGCGCTGGTCGCTTCGTCGAAAATCAGGATCTTCGGCTTCGGGGCGATTGCTCTCGCGATCATCAGCCTCTGTTTCTGACCGCCGGAGATTCCGCCCTGTCCTTCCGCGATAACGGTCTGCATCTGCATCGGCATGTCGCGGATATCATCCGCGATTCCCGCTATTTCCGCGGCTTCCCACGCCTCGTCCAAAGTCAGTTCCGGTGCCGAAACCGTGATATTGGAGTAGATGTCTCCCTGGAACAGCTGTCCGTCCTGCGTGACGGTTCCGATCTTTCTGCGGAGAGACTGCAGGTCAATTCCCGTAATATCCTTTCCGTCATAGTAGATCGCGCCGCGTTCGGGTTTTTCAAATCCCAGAAGGAGGCGTACCAGCGTGCTCTTTCCGCAGCCGGTCTTGCCGACGAGCGCAATATATTCGCCCGCCTTGATCTTCAGGGACAGGCCGTCCACCACATAGGGCATATTGTCCTGATAGCGGAAATAGACGTTGTTGAGTTCGATCCCGCCGTTCAGGCTGGTCAGGATCTCTTTCCCGTCGGACATTTCCGGTGTTTCCTTCAGGATCGGTTCCGCCATTTCCAGGATCGGCTTGATCTGGGCGACGGAAATCGCGATTCCCGAAAGCGCCGAAAACGCGGCCGTCACCTGTCCGTAGGACAGAGAAAACGCGATGTATTCGGAAGTTGTGACGTTATTTTTAACGGCAATATAGTAAATCGCGATCGAGCCGGCAAGCAGTATGGCCTGCATGGCAGCGCTGCTGATCTTCAGGATCATCGGCGGGTTGTACCTTACGCCGGAGGTTTCGGCGTAGGCAGTGGCCCATTTTGAAAATGCTCTCTTCTCGGCGCCCGCCAGTTTGATCTTCTGCACGCCGGAAATGAGGGCGTAGCTGATACCGTTTTCCTTCGCGCCGAGTTCCATCTGGCGCTTGCTGACCTTCACCTGCCTGATACTGACATAAAGTGAAAGAAGCGTGGTCGCAAAGATGATCAAAAGCGCGGGCAGCGCAAGGCTCGGCGTAAAATTCACGATCTGCGTAATGTAGAGAAGGGAGGCCACCGATGTGATGCAGGTGGCAAAGACTCCGCTTACGATCAGGGAGGACAGGGTCGAGACGGACTCGAACCTGGTCTGCAGTTCACCGGAAGTATATTTGCGGAAAAATGTGGTCGGAAGCCCCATCACGCGCATCATTACGGCTGATTCCACGGCGAGGTCCGTCTTCGTCACCAGTCTGTCCATCATGAGTTCCCTGGCTGTCTGGAACAGCTGGCTTGTGACGGCCACGCTGAAGATAAAGAGCGCGGTTCCCCACAGGAAGGTCATATTGCCGCTCTCAAGCACCATTCCGGTGAGCAGTTTTGAGATCTGCGGAATGATCATGCCGACGATGACCACCGCAAGCGTAAGACCCACAAACATGACGACATCGCTTGCGCTGATGCAGCTCCACAGCCATGCGGTCAGATCCGGAATCCCGATGCTCTTCTGCGGAAGCGGCCTGTAGAAACACAGCGCCCGCCTCTCGAACTGTTCGGCTATCTTTGATGTAATGGTGACGGTCCTGTCTCCGTCTTTGTAATAATATCCTGAAAGGAGCTTCGGAAATACCGCCTGCGGGATCCCGTTCTCTTTCCAGTAGACAATCATCGGCCCGAACGCGTCCTTCTGCCAGCCTTCATTGAGGTCCACCTCGCGTCTCATGATGCCGTGAGGACGCAGCGCGTAGTTCATCTGCTCCTCGGCGTCCTTGATCACTTCGGGGACTTCCGTCGGCTTAAAACGGTAGTACTTCAGGATCTCATCCACGGCTTCCTTGGTCTCAAGACGGAAGTCGTTCAGCTTTCCGGCGCCTTTCTGGCCCAGCACGGCCGAAGCCATCCTGAAAATGGATTCCTCGAAGACATCCTGGTCGTTCTGTTTTCTCAGTTTAATCTGTTCTTCAAACCAGCCCATGTATCTGAAATGCGTCTGCCTTCTCCTCGATTTGAGGGCAGCGCATCGTCCTCCTTCCCGAAATCAGTCACTGGCAATCAGCGCCGTGTAGTACCCGCCTTTCGCGTACAGCTCATCATGTGTGCCGCGCTCGACAACGTCTCCATGGTGAAGAACGATTATTTCGTCACAGTCGCGGATCGTCGAGAGACGGTGGGCGATCACGATGCAGGTAATGCCTCTGTCCGTCACGGCTTTGACCAGGTCATATTCCGTCTTGGCGTCCAGAGCGCTCGTCGCCTCGTCCATAATGATGATGGACGGATCCTGGGCGAGCACGCGGGCGATCTCCAGTCTCTGTCTCTGGCCTCCGGAAAGATCCTTTCCGCCTTCGGTGAGGCGCCCGTAATAACCGCCGTTCCGGGCGACGATATCGTTGTGAATCTGGGCATCCCTGGCCGCGAGAATCATTTCAAAGTCTTCGATCGAATTGTCCCACATCTTGATGTTGTTGGCGATCGTGTCCTCAAAGAGGATAATATCCTGGTCCACGACCGCTACGGATCCGGTAAAGATGCTGCGGTCAATTTCGGAAATGGGTTTTCCGTCGAACAGAATCTCCCCGCTCCACGGCTGATACAGTCCGGAGATCAGCCTGGAAAGGGTGGATTTTCCGCATCCGCTCATACCGACAAACGCGACGCGGCTTCCGGGTTTCACGCTCATCGAGAAGTCCTTGATCAGGGGCTCGGAGAGGCGGGAATAGCCGAAGCAAACGTTCTTCATCTCGATCTGACCGGAGAGTTTGCGGTATTTGATTTCCTCCTCCGGGATCGTATGTGTGTAAACCACATCCTCCGGATATTCCATGACGTCGTCCACGCGCTCCATCTGGGTCCGCATTTCCTGGATTGTCTGCCCGGCGTTGATCAGGGTCATCGCAGGCGCCATGAAGCTGCTTAAGAAGCCCTGGAACAGCATGAGGAGGCCGAGGGTGAATTCATTTCTCATACAGAGGAAAATACCGAGTATAAGAACGAGATAGTTGGCAACTGTGGAGAGAAATGCCGGAATCATGCCGAGGTAGGCATTCGTTTTGGCAAAGCGCACGTCCTGCGCGTTCACCGAAGCCTGGAAGCCGGACCATCTCTGGAAGAAGCCGTTCTCCGCGCCGCTGGCCTTGATGGTTTCGATCATCTGGATGCCGGAAACCGTGGCGGCCGAGAGCTTGCCCGCGTCGCGCATCTGCACACGGGTGATGTTGACGCGCTGCCTCGAAATCAGCTGCGCGAGGAGAAGGTTCAGCACAATCGTCACAAGGCCTACCAGCGTCAGCAGGACACTGTGCTTCAGCATGAGGACCAGATAGATCACCATCATCACCGCGTTGAGAGCAAGCGGGGCGATGGTATTGACGAGAATCTCCGCGATGGAGGCGTTCGCGCTCTGCCGAAGCAGAATATCGCCCGCCATACGCTGTGTAAAGAACTGCATCGGCATATGCAGCACCTTCCACATGAAGCTGCTGCTTCCGATGATGGCCATTTTGCCGTTGATTTTCAGGGAATAGATCGCCTGAACGGCCAGAACGAGGACCTGCGCCCCGCCGACTATAAGCATCAGGATAATAAACGGCATGAGAAGATCCCTGTTCTCTCCGGTCAGAAGGCGGTCCATAAAGAAACGCGTGAAAACCGGATTGATCAGGTTGAAGAGATAGGCGATAATCGTGCAGATCGTCACAAACGCGACGGCGGCGGATGCCCCTTTGAGGCGCTTCGCGGCGAAATCGAGCACGCTCTTCCGTTTGCCGGACGGGACAAACTCCTCGGTCGGTTCCAGCATCAGGACGACGCCCGTGAAGGATTCGTCGAAATGCTCCATCGGCATTTTCAGCATGCCTCTGGCCGGGTCGTTGATATAGACCGTATTTCCCTTAAAGCCGCAGCAGACGACGAAATGGTTGAACTCCCAGT
Organism: uncultured Eubacteriales bacterium; assembly: GCA_900319795.1. GTDB lineage: Bacteria > Bacillota > Clostridia > Lachnospirales > Lachnospiraceae > Chordicoccus. Next base: position 51,370 of record ONPU01000008.1, read on the forward strand.
GGACAATGCAGGGGAATTTTCCCTCGTCCCTCAGAACTTCCGGCTCGCAGCGAAAGCCTTCGGCTTTGAGGCCGTAGTTGCGTGCCGCGATCAGTACATTTCTCGCGGTGGAACCGTCTCTCGAGACGCCGCAGTCCAGACGGACCTGCTCGAGGGGGATCCATTTGTCATAATATGCCAGTACCATTGCCAGCGAGGCGGCGCCGCACTCCAGCGCCTCCATCTGCATGACGACAGGCACTTTTGCTACGCCTTTCGTGACAGGCTCTTTGGTCTTTATTTCACTCATACAATCGTCTCCGCGTCAGCTGAAGAGCATTTCGATTACTTTTGTCGTCTTGTAAGTAGCGGAAAAATCATAGGATCCGTCAGGGATCTCCTGGTCAACGCCGATCAGGACCTGGCCTTCTTCGCCTCTGCCCGTAAAGGTGATCTGCGCGTTCACACCTCCGATCGTCGCGGACATGCCTTTCTCGATCTTGGACGCGTTGGTCCTGTCTTTCAGAATGACGGAGATATTGTCCTCGCTGACAACCGCGGTTCCGGTGACACGGCTCTCGATGACGGCAAAGTTGCTCCAGACGATAATGCCGGCAAGGAGAAGAACCGTCGCGGTCAGCATCACCCAGACAGAGGGGCTGGTCACGTGCATATAGTCATTCAATGCTTCCGGAGAAGAAAGCCGGTCCAGGCTCTTCTGCCTGAAAATCTGTTGCGCCATTTTTATGGATCCTCCTTCATGTTTCAGATTCTTTATGTGAAATGATGTTCCAGCTGCCGGAGAATTTCGATGAGATCCTCCGTGCGAAGGCCGCGTACCGTCAGAAGGTCTTCAACGCTGGTATCGTAGAGATCGGCGGCCGTCAGGAGTTTCGCTTTCGTAAGGCACTCTTCTATGTGTGCGTCAAGTCCAAGAGCACCGATCGGAATGTCCTCATAGTACTTGTGAGGCCTCTTAAGGATCTCACGCGTTTTCCCGGCTCCGTCATTTACGTAATCGTCATTCATCTGTGTCCCTCACAGCAGTCCCAAGATAGTCTTATTTTTCATTCTACCACAAGAAAAAAAAGGTCGCGAGCATAAAAGAATGGGACTTGCCCCCGAATAAGAAGAGTGATTAAAATATAGAAAAACTATGTAAAAAGGTGAGCAAAATGCTGCATATTATCGCAAATGAAACCGCGGGAAGCGGAGCCGGCGCCAAAGTACTGAAACGGGTCACGCAGATTCTGAATGAGAAAGGCCTCTCCTATCGCGTCAGCCCGACTTCCGGTCCCGGAGACGCCTCCCGTTTAGCGTCCCTCGCCGTCGAGAACGGGGACACGGATCTCATCTGCCTCGGAGGGGACGGCACGATCTTCGAAGTGGTAAACGGCCTTCAGGGGCGTTTCGCCAGACTCTATTTTGTCCCCTGCGGAACCGGAAATGACTTCGTCAAAGTCCTCGATCTTCCCAAAGATCCCGTGGGAGCTCTCGCGAAGCAGCTCGAAGGAACGCCGCACCGCATCGACGTCGGGCGCGTCAATGACCACTATTTTCTGAATGAGTCCGGCGGAGGCTTCGACGTGGAGGTTCTGAAGGAAACCCTCCGCTTTAAAAAGTTCGGCAAGGGCCTCGTTCCGTATCTGTTCGGCCTCCTCACCTCGTTAAAATCGTTCCGGCCGCTGCCCGTCGAGATAGAGGCGGACGGACATGTCAAAAAAACCGATGTCACGGTTTTCATCGTCGGAAACGGAAGATATATCGGCGGAGGGATGAAGGCCGCGCCGCACGCGCTGATTGACGACGGCTATTTCGACGTCCTCGTGGCGGACGCGATGAACCGCCGCACGATTCTGAAGCTTCTCGGCAAATTCATTCCGGGCCGCCACACATCCCTTCCCGAAGTTCACGAATGGCGCGCGAAGGAACTTGTCATCCGCTGCCCGGGAATGACCGTCAACCTCGATGGGGAACTCATAGAGATGGACGAAGCCCATTATGAGCTTCTGCCGGGGGCCCTTGAAATTATGGCGTAAGCGGTATTTGCACCGCTTGCGACATTTACAAAAAAATGTATAAAAGGAGGTTTGGTGATGAAGAAACTGTCGGTGGGCCGCATCATGATGGGCGATGTGGTATTTCCGCTTTTTTGCAGAACGATGTTCAGGAAAAATGACGACAAAAGAGACGCGGGCCTGACCGTGCCGGACAATATTTCCATCACGGCGGACCTCCACTACGGTCCCGACCCGGAGCAGGTTCTGGACGTATACAAACCGCTTCCGCTCACTCCCGGGGAAGCGCTCCCCGTGATCATCAGCATCCACGGCGGCGGGTACGTCTACGGGGATAAAGAGCGCTACCGTTTTTACGCGATGGACCTCGCCCGGCGCGGATTCGCGGTCGTCAATTTCAGTTACCGCCTCGCACCGAAACACAAATATCCGGCGCAGATCCTCGACGTCATGAACTGCGTCAATTACGTCATGAAACACGCACCGGAACTCGGCATTGATCCCGGGCGCGTGTTCTTCGTCGGCGACTCCGCCGGCGGGCAGATGCTGACCCAGTACGTGGCTGCCTGCAGCAATCCCGCTTACGCGGAGCTCTTAAATCTGACATTTCCCGAAATGAATGTCCGCGCGGTCGCGATCAACTGCGCGCTGTCCCATTTAAATTCCGCGAACCCGGCGGTAAAGAGCTACCTCCCGCGGGAAGCCTGGACGTACGGCAGGGAGCTGCGCGTCATGGAGCACATCACCGACGCTTTCCCACCCGCTTTCGTTATGACCGCCTACGGCGACGGCCTCTTCGAGGACGCGTTCACGATCAGCCACCACCTGACGGAAGCCGGCGTCGAGAACGAGCTCCACATCTACGGCACCAAAGAGAACCCTCCGGGCCATGTCTTCCACCTGAATATCCGCAATCCCGAGGCAATCCGCTGCAACGACGAGGAATGCGGCTTCTTCCGGAAGCACATGGAATAAGACAGTGGGGACTGTCCCCACTGTCTTATTTACCGTTTCATGACCTTTCGGGCGACGGCAATGCCGATTTTATAGGGAAGCGGGCGCAGAGCGCGGTCCGCTTCCTTTAATTTTGCGCGGATCGGAAGGTGCTGCGGGCAGTGCTTTTCGCATTTGCCGCAGCCGACGCACAGAGAGGCCACGCCGGCGTTCTTCTGGAGCGCGAGGTTGCGCGCGTATTCGAAGCGTGCCGATGCTTTGTCCTGGAAATACATGAGGTTGTAATAGTGGAAATTGCCCGGGATGTCCACGCCCTTTGGACATGGCATGCAGTAGCGGCAGCCGGTGCAGCCGACTTTTTCCTTCGATTTGATGATTCCCCGGACGCGCTCGATGAGCGCGTTTTCCTCTTCGGAAAATGAACCGGGTTCTGCCGCAGAGGCAATCCGGATATTTTCCTCCACCATTTCAAGCGAATTCATTCCCGAAAGGACCACCGTCACCTCCGGCTGGTTCCACAGCCAGCGAAGGCCCAGTTCCGCGGCGGACATGCCATTTCCCGAAGCGGAAATCGCCTTCTGCGCCTCAGCCGGAAGATTGACCAGCTTGCCGCCCCGAAGCGGTTCCATGATGATGACCGGAATGCCCTTTGCCGCCGCTGCCTGAAGGCCTTTGCGGCCGGCCTGACTGTGTTCGTCCATATAGTTGTACTGAATCTGGCAGAAGTCCCAGTCATAGGCATCGAGAATCTTCAGGAACATCTCGCTGTCCCCGTGATAGGAGAAGCCGATCTGCCGGATGCTCCCGTCTTCCTTTTTCGAACGGATCCACTCCTCGATCCCGTAGCTCTTAAGGCTCTCCCACTCGGAATAGTCCGTAAACATGTGCATGAGATAATAGTCGATATGATCCGTACGGAGCCTCTTAAGTTCCTCCTGGAACGTCTTCTCCACCGCCTTCAGCGAACGCAGCACATACTGCGGGAGTTTCGTGGCAATATACACCTTGTCACGGACATGGTTCTCTTCCAGAATCCGTCCGAGCAGCTCCTCGCTCCCCGAGTAGATATAGGCAGTATCGAGATAATTCACACCGAGTTCGATCGCGCGCATCACTTCCTGCTCGGCCTTCTTATAGTCGATGCCGGAGCCCTTCTTCGTAAAGCGCATGCAGCCGAATCCCAGCTGCGACAGCTCGTTCCCGTAACGGTCTTTTCTGTACTTCATTCCTCTATCTCCATTTGCCGGCACTGCACCAAAGGTGCCTGGCACCTGTGGTGCGTTTATACTTCAGGTCGAGACTGAATTCTATTATTTCAAACTACTTTTGAGGCGTTTTTAGGGATTGGCGAGACAAGCAGCTTAGTAAGACTTGGGAGCGAAGGGGCTCCCCGGTCCGAGGGGAGACCCGAAAGCGAGTTAGTCGCACTTGGCTGGTGGCTCGACAACCCGTTGCCGGGTAGTTTGAAATGATAGAATTCAGTTCGGCCGGGACAGTGTCACATGAACTGCACCAAAGGTGCCTGGCACCTGTGGTGCACTTACGCGGTTTCCACGCTCGCGGCCTTCTGAAGGCCGAGCTTCTCCACCGCCATCTCTCTCATCTTGTACTTCTGGATCTTCCCGGCGTCGTTCATCGGGAAGCTGTCGACGAAGTCGATGTACTTCGGCACCTTGTGCTTGGCCATGTGGTCGAGCACGTAGGTCTTCATCTCTTCGACGGTCATCTCCTCACCTTCCTTTAAGATGATGCAGGCCATGATCTCTTCGCCCATCGCCTCGTCCGGCACACCGATGACCTGGACGTCGCTTACCTTCGGGTGCGTGTAGATGAATTCCTCGATTTCTTTCGGGTAAATGTTTTCGCCGCCGCGGATAATCATATCCTTCAGACGGCCGGTAATGCGGTAATTTCCTTCCGCGGTGCGGCAGGCCAGGTCGCCGGTGTGCAGCCAGCCGTCCTTGTCGATCGCCGCCGCTGTCGCTTTCGGCATCTTATAATAGCCCTTCATGATATTGTAGCCGCGGGCCACGAATTCACCGATCACTTCGTCCGGGCAGTCCTCGCCGGTTTCCGGATCCACGATCTTGCACTCGACCTCCGGGAACGCGCTTCCGACTGTCGTCACGCGAACCTCCAGGGAATCCGTGGTACGGGACATTGTACAGCCCGGCGCGGCCTCGGTCTGGCCGTAAACAATGACGATCTCCGGCATATGCATTTTCTCGACGACGTCGCGCATGACCGCGATCGGGCAGGGGCTTCCCGCCATGATGCCGGTCCGCATATGGCTGAAATCCGTCTTCGGGAAGTCCGGGTGTTCCAGCATCGCGATGAACATCGTCGGAACGCCGTGGAATGCCGTAATCCGTTCGTTGTGAATGCACGACAGCGAGGATTTCGGTGAAAAATACGGTATCGGCAGAATTGTGCCGCCGTGTGTCATCGTCGCGGTCATCGCCAGCACCATGCCGAAGCAGTGGAACATCGGAACCTGGATCATCATGCGGTCTTCCGTCGACAGGTCCATGCCGTCGCCGATGCTCTTGCCGTCATTGACGATATTGTAGTGCGTCAGCATTACGCCCTTCGGGAATCCTGTCGTACCGGAAGTGTACTGCATGTTGCAGACATCGTTGACATCGACTGCCGCCGCCATGCGCCGCACTTCCTCAATCGGCGTGCGGGACGCGTAGGTCAGGGACTCTTCCCATGTAATCGCGCCCGGCATGCGGAATCCGACCGTAATGACGTTCCGAAGGAACGGAAGCCGCTTCGAGTGAAGCGCTTCTCCCGGTTTTTTCTCCGCAAGCTCCGGACACAGCTCGCTGATGATCTTCTTATAGTTCGAGTCGCGGTAGCCTTCAATCATCACCAGCGTATGCGTATCCGACTGCCTGAGCAGATACTCCGCCTCGTGGATCTTGTAAGCCGTGTTCATCGTCACGAGAACCGCGCCGATCTTCGTGGTGGCCCAGAACGTCAGGAACCACTGCGGCACGTTGGTCGCCCAGATCGTGACCTTCGAGCCCTGCTTCACTCCGAGTGAAACAAGCGCGCGGGCGTATTCGTCCACATCCTCGCGGAACTGGCTGTAAGTGCGTTCATAGTCCAGCGTCGTGTACTTGATCGCGGTCTGGTCGGGGAAGGTCTCCGCCATCGTATCCAGTACCTGTGAAAATGTCTTGTCAATCAGGTCTCCCTTTTTCCAGACATAGCGGCCTTTGTGCCGGTTGCTCCAGAAGAGGTGCTTCTGACCGCGTTTTGTATTTTCATAGCGTTTCATCGCATTTGCAAAATGCGTGAAAATGATCTCCATATCCGCGATCTCCGGCATCCACTCCGGGTTCCAGCGGATCGAGACAAATCCGTCGTAGTTGACGGAACGCAGGGCGTCCATGAGCTCCTGCATCGGGATTTCCCCGTCTCCGATCAGTTCCGGGGCGAATTCGTCGCCCTCTTTCCGGAAGTCATGGATATGCACGTGCTGCACGTAGGCGCCGAGGTTCGTGATCGTCTCCTCCGCGCTCTCCCCGCCTTCGGATGTCGTCGTATGCATGTTCCAAAGCGCCGCGAGCCGGTCGTCGGCGAAGCGGTTGAGAAGATCCCTGAGGCTCACTGTGTTCGCGAACGCTCCGGACGTCTCCACAAGAACCGTCACCGGCCGCTCTCCCAGGACCTTGATGATCTTTTCTATGGCAAATGCGCACTTATCGGCATCGGTCTCGTCTGTATGGATCGCGATATACGGAATTCCGAGGTTGACGGCCGCGGCAAGGACGCTTTCCATTTCCTCGAAAAATGCACTGTCGGTAAAGTCCGTCACCGTCCCCGCGCACGGAATCGAAAGACCCCTCGCGATCAGTTCGCGGCGCGTCACCGCTGAAAGCTCCGGATTCGTCGGGCTTGTTTTGCCCCGGAAAACCGGTCCCCGGACATCGTAGATCTCAATGCCGGCCATACGTGTATTCTGAGCTGCGTCCAGGAATTCCTGCCAGCTGATATTGTCCCAGTTACGTATTGAAAATGAGAGTTTCAAAACTTTCTGCCCTCCCGTATTCCCTGTCAGTTCTCTTCGTAGACGATCTTATTGACTGCCGCGATGTACGCGCGCAGCGAAGCACCGATAATATCCGTGGAAATGCCGTTTCCGGAATAGACCTTGCCGCCCGCGCGGAGCTTGACCAGCGCGCTTCCCATCGCGTCACGTCCCTCCGTAACGGTCTGGATCTGGAAATCATCCAGTTCGTAGTGGTGGCCGATAATCCGTTCCACAGCCGCGAACGCCGCGTCGATCGGTCCGTCTCCGGTACCGACTCCGCGCATCTCCTCCCCGTCTTTTTCCAGGAGGATATTGGCCGTCGCCACGATGATGTTGCCGCTGTTGATGACGTAGTTTTTGAGATGATAGGCCTGCGGAACCTGCATGGCGGCACTGGCGACGATCGCGTCGAGCTCGCGGGTGCCGACGAACTGCTTCTTTCCTGCGACGCGCCGGAAGGCTTCAAAGACCTTTCCCTTGTCCTCTTCGCTCAGATCGTATCCCAGCTGGCTGACCACGCTCATCACTTCCGCGATGCCATCGTGTTCGTCCAGGCAGACATTGGCGATGTCACCGAGAGCGACGTTCGAGAAGCGGGACTCCTCTTCCTCTTCCGGAGTCAGCATCTTCTGAAGCTGGCCGACAGCCCTGTGGATCTCGGTAATGCGCATGCCGGTCTCCAGATCGAGGTCGGCGCCGCGCTTTTCGATGAAGCGGATCATTTCCTCGAGCGTCGGGTAACCGTTCTCGACGGCAGTGCATTTGACACCTGCCGCGCCTGCGCGGACAGCTGCGGCGGCGCATGCGGACGCCATATTCATGTCGTCGCTGATCTGAACATAGAGTTCAATCTGCTCCCCGAGAGCGGGTACGGCCTCAATCACTCTTTTTACAAATGACCCGAACTCGTCCGGAAGCATAATGCCGGCTGTGTCGCAGAGCGTGATCTTGTTGGCGCCGGCATTGACGGCAGTATTAATCGCGTCAAAGAGGAACGCTTCCTCGGCGCGGGTGGCGTCAATAGCGGCAAATTCCACATTTTCACAGTAAAAACGGCACTGTTTCACCGACTCTTCGATAAGCGCGAGCATCGCCGGCGCTTTTTTATGGCAAATGTATTCCATCTGAACCGTGGAAACCGGCACGAGGAGCAGGAGCTTCGGCTTGCGCGCGCTCCGGATGCTCTCCCAGGTTTCCTCGATATTGCCCGCGGAAATGTCCACGGCCGCGGAAATCCTCGTCGCGACAGTCTGCGCGATGGTTTTGTTCGCCAGCTGATCCGCGCGGCTTCCCGAAATCGGAGGCAGCTCGATCGTATCCGCCTTCAGGCGGTCCAGAACTCTCACGATCTCGAGTTTTTCCTTAAACGTGAGCTCCTTTCCGCGGATCTCGGCCGCTTCGCGAAGCGTCATATCGATCAGTTTCAGTGTTCTCATTACGTTCTCCTTTCAATCTTCCCCCAAAGGATTTTCGTTTTGCCATCCTTTTACACAAAAAAGCCCGGAGGCTCATGGAACTGAACCTCCGGGACGACTATACTTCCATAATCGCGGTACCACCCGGATTGCTGCTTCAAAAACAGCCTCTCTGCGACACTCCATCAAGTGTCCGGCCAAGGTAACGGGGCCAGCCGGATCTCCCTACGCAGCCCGGAGGCGTTCAGGAAATCTGCTCGGGCAGGAGACTGCGCTTCTGCCCCAATACCGGCTCACACCAGCCGCCGGCTCTCTGAAATATGGAAACAGAGCACATAGTGCCGTCATCGCATTTAACGTTTTATTCGCTAGAAAAGGATTTTAAAGGACTGAAGATTCTTTGTCAAGCGAAAGATCAGGCAAAAAGGCCGCCTGTATCAGCTGCCGCGGTTTCTCCTCCGGTCTCTTCCGGTTCTTATATACCACTGCGATTTTGCGGCATACATCGCCTTATCGGCTTCCCTCACCAGCGCCTCCGCGGACATCTCCGGATAATCCGACGCGAGCGCGAAGCCTGCCGCGAGATACAGATTTTTGACTTTCTCCCCGGACCATTTTTGTGTCTCCGTTTCGAGAAGGACCGACATGGCCTCTGCCTCTTCCCTGTTCATCTGGGTCATGACCACGAACTCATCCCCGCCGGTCCTGTAGATCCGGCTGTGCTCCGAAAAGACGTTCCCGATCGCGGACGCAGCGCCCTGAATCAGTTCGTCACCGGCCGAATGGCCGAGGCTGTCGTTGACCTTCTTCAATTCGTTGATATCGATCGCGAACACGGCGAACCCGACGGGCAGCTGTTCCGGCTTCGCGTAAGTATTCAGCGTCTCAGAATACGCGTGCCGGCTCAGAACCCCGGTCAGTTCATCCGTCATCAGCAGTCTTTCCTGCTGTTCCAGATAGGCATCCGCCGCCTGCTGTGAAAATCCGCTGTAATGAATGAACATCATCGCCGCCGCCATTGTAAGAGACAGATAGGCCGTTCGCGCTTCTCCGCCGCTTGCCTCCTGAAGAACGACACCGAGGACCACGAACACTATGATCGAATAAAGCGCGCGCCTGTTCTGTCTTTTGTAAGCCTGACCGTAAACGGTAAAGCCGACGATTACCAGCACGATGACTGCCAGATAGACTAAAATATAGACTAGATATAAAGGTCCGTGATGGTAATAGTGGTTCTCATCGACGGTGATCATCCCACCGAAAAATGCCGCGATGATCTGAAAGACAGAATTGGCCGCAAGGATCCCTACCAGGAGGGCGGTCCAGCGGTTGCGCATTTTCATCTGCGCGACCAGAATGCCTCCTGCCATAGGCGTCAGTATATAGTCCAGGCATTTTACCAGATAGATGAGGGCGACCGGCACATTCGGCCTGCCGTTCAGCTGAATCGCCACCCATTCCGCCAGCGCGGAAACGGCGATCAGCGTGTAGGTAAGATAATACAGCCAGCGGTCTTCTTTCTCAATCCGCCCGTTGCCCTCTACCAGAACGCACAGAACGAACAATGCCATCAGGCAAAGTATGATGATACAGGTATAAAAATCAGGCATTTCACACTCCTTAATAATGAAAGCCATAGTCTGGCGTATTATACAGCACAAAAAAACCGGATGCAAGAATCCGGTCAAAAAAAGGGGGTGACAAAGCGGAACCCCTTACAGTTTCTTTCCTCTTAAGTACCTTGCGGTGATATCCTTCGGCTCTCCGATATAGGCGAAACGCTCGACGGCTTCCGCCGGAGAAATCTCCATAAACGGATCGGCCATCGGCCGGATCACAAGCGCGTCAAACGCGTAGCCGGGCTCGAGGGATCCGACATTTCCGAAAACGGATCCGCCCTCTTTCGTAGCGATGTAAAATGCTCTCGCGAACGAAATCGCCTCATTTCCCCCCGGCTCGTAAAATGCTTTCAGCTTGGACAGCTGCACGGACTTTGCCGCCTGCCCGAAAATGCCGATGCGGTGCCCGCCCGCGATATCGCTTCCGTAAGCCAGTCGGATGCCCTGGTCCTGAAGGAAGGACGTTCTCATGATGCCGGCGATGACATTGACTGTGGCATCCGGGCACTGAACGGCGTATCCGCCGTATTTCTTCAGGATGGAGAGGTCATTTTCAGAGGGGAAAATGAAATGCGCGCCGATCACCGGGCCGTTGTCCAAAAGGCCCGCCTTCTCATAGATCTCCGTATCGCAGCTCACATCCGGGAAGCAGCGCCTCGCCTCGGCTTCTTCCCAAAGGGATTCGACAAGGTGCGTCTGCACGCCGACGCCGTATTTCGCGCCGAGCTTTCCGAGGCCCGTCATCAGCTCCTTTGTGCAGGTCGGGGCAAAGCGCGGAGTCAGGATCGGCTTCGCGAAATGATTTCCAAGATGTTCTTCAAGGAAGAGTTCCGTCTCGCGGAGCGACTCTTCCGTACTTTCACATAAGTATTCAGGAGAGGCGGTGTCCATATTGACCTTGCCGACGAAGGCATTAAGGCTCAGTGTCTCCAGCTTCCGGATCAGGTACCCGGTCGCCTCCCTGTGAATCGTGCCGAAAATGACGGCATGCAGCGTGCCGTTCAGGATGAGGTCCGCCACGAACGCGTCATAGACCGCGCGGGCGAATTCCGGATCCGCGTACTTCGCCTCCAGCGGAAATGTGTAGTCGTTCAGCCACTCATAGAGCGTTTTATCCATCTGAAGGCCGCGCTGCGGGTACTGCGGCGCGTGGACGTGGAGATCCGAAAAGGCAGGGATGACGATATTATCTCCGAAATCCGTCACGGGCAGGCCGGCGAATTTCTCCGGAAGCACCGGGTAGATTCCCACGACAATTCCTTCCTCGACTGCGATATAACTGTTCTCATGGACAGCCAGGGTGTCCCGGTCCTTTGAATAGACAAAAGTCCCGCGATAAAGATCCATAGAACTCTCCTTTCCGGTGCGCGCCGCCTGTTCCTGAAACCTTCGTCACATCGCGATTCTTCGCGCCACATAGATGCCGCTGGCGGAGGCATGCGAAAGCGAATGCGTGACGCCGCTCCCGTCGCCGATCACATAGAGGCCGGGATACTCCGTCTCCAGGTTTTCGTCGACATCCACTTCCATATTGTAAAATTTGACCTCGACGCCGTACAGCAACGTGTCGTCATTGGCCGTACCGGGCGCGATGCGGTCGAGCGCGTGGATCATCTCGATGATCCCGTCCAGGATTCGCTTCGGAAGCACCAAAGACAGGTCTCCCGGAGTCGCCTTCAGAGTCGGCCTGACCGTCCCCTCTTCGATGCGCTTTTCGTTGCTTCTGCGCCCGCGCTCGAGATCGCCGAAACGCTGTACGATGACGCCGCCTCCGAGCATATTCGAAAGACGCGCGATACTCTCGCCGTACTCGTTGCTGTTTTTAAACGGCTCCGAGAAATGTTTGCTCACCAGGAGCGCGAAATTGGTATTCTCAGTCTGCAGGGCCGGATCTTCGTAGCTGTGTCCGTTAACCGTAATAATGCCGTTCGTATTCTCGTTGACGACGGCGCCGCGCGGATTCATGCAGAACGTCCGGACGTTGTCCTCGAATTTCTGCGTGCGGTAGACGATCTTGCCCTCATAGAGCTCCTTCGTGATGTCCTCAAAGACCACCGCGGGCAGCTCCACGCGGACACCGAGATCGACGCGGTCGGATTTCGTCGGGATGTTCAGTTCCTCCGAGACCTGCTGCATCCATTTGCTGCCGCTGCGGCCGACGGAGACGACGCACTTCGCGCAGGTGGCGCTCCCGCCTTCGAAATCGACGCGGAATCCTCCGTCCACAAGGGAAATGTGCTCCACCGGCGTGCGGAAAAAGAAGGAAATGTGATCCTTCATTTCCCTGTATAAATTCTCCAGCACTACATAATTCTTATCTGTTCCGAGATGGCGCACGGACGCGTCCAGAAGCTTCAGGTGGTTCTGAATGCAGCGTTTCTTGAAATCGGAACCGGAAGTGGAATAAAGGCGTGTTCCCTCACCGCCGTGAGTCATATTGATCTCATCGACATACTCCATCAGTTTCGTGGCATTTGCCCGCCCGATGTGCTCGTAGAGCGTGCCGCCGAAGTCGTTGGTGATGTTGTATTTTCCGTCGGAAAATGCTCCCGCCCCGCCGAAACCGCTCATGATCGAGCAGGTCGGGCAGCCAATGCAGGTTTTCACCTTGTCACCGTCGATCGGGCAGTGTCTTTTGTCCAGCGGATTGCCGGCCTCAAAAACAGCGATGCTTAAATCCGGGCGCAGTTTCATCAGTTCATAGGCCGAATAGATTCCGCCGGGTCCGGCGCCGATAATAATCACGTCAAAGTGCTTGTCCATATAATAAAACCCTTTCTCATTCCACGGCCATTCCTTCGGGCCGGGTTTTCATGTCCGCTACAATCATAGCAGATTGACGGGATAATGGCACGTATTCTCTTCGACGTTCCATCTCTTCATGGGTTTCCGGATAAAAAATGAGAGGGCACTAAAGCGCCCTCTCGTAAACGGTCAGCCGTTTATTATTTCTGTTCGGCAAGCCATGCGTCGAGCTGTCTCTGATACTCATCGATCACATCCTGCAGGCCTGCGTCATACATCTTCTGAATCATCTCGGCGACCTTGCCGTCGACATCGTCGGTCAGAGCTCCTGAGGAAAGACCCGGCTTATATTCATCAACCACGGCCTTAACGGCAGTAACCTGAGTAGCCACATTTTCAGAATCAACGGAGAAACCGAAGAATTCGGAGACCTCGGTCTTTTCGTTGGAGTCTTTCATCTGCTGGCGGATATCGACCGGCTGTCCTTCCCACGGAATGATCTCAAGGCGGTTGCCGTAGAAGAAGTCAGCAGTATGATAGGTGTTTTCCGGGCTCTTGCCTTCCGGGAAGCAGGCCATGCCGTCCTCGTTGACGATCCAGTCCTCACCTTCGATACCCCAGGTAATCGTGTTGCGGAATTCCTCGTCTGCCCACATCAGGTTGAGGAGTTCAAGAGCCTTCTCCGGATTCTTGGAAGTGACGGGAACCGCAAATCCGAATTTCTGGAATGTATTCGTGGAAACCTTCGCGTCGCTGATCTGTACATTCAGATCCGGGAAACCGGTGGTATTTTCAGCCTGTGTCTCGCAGCCGAGCTCTGTAGCGGAGCTGTCGCAGAAAGCGACCTGGTTGCGGATCAGGGTCAGACCGGAGTCTACGGACGTCTGGGCATCTTTGTAAACAAGGCCTTTGTTGTACCAGTCGCGGACCATCTTAATGCCCTTGAGCCATTTTTCATTTTCAAAATAGCACTTGATCTTGTTGTCAGCCGGATCCGCATAGGTGTAGTAATAGCTGTCACCGACATTGTCAACCCATCCCGCATCCGCGAAATCGCCGTCGCCTGCCAGGAACGGCTGCGTGGTGATGACCGTACCTTCGGAGTCGGAATTCACGATCGGGTTCAGATCCGTTTCTTCCTTGACCTTCTGAAGAATCTTTTCGAAATCCTGGAAATTCGTCAGGTTCTGCGCGTCTTCCAGAAGTCCCAGCTGTTCCAGAATATCACGTCTCATATCGATGGACAGATGCTGTTCGAAGCACTGCAGGTTGCCCACGCCGTAGATGCGTCCTTCCTTGGATGTCGCCTTCAGGTACTCACCGAGTACATCCACAACGTCCGGAGCATATTCCGGAAGCAGGTCCGTGATGTCCATGAGCTGCTTCTGGTTCATGAAGGACTGGAAGCCACAGACCGGGATCGGTGTGAACATGAGGAGGTCGAGCTGTTCGCCCGCCTGAAGCATCATCGGCACGTTGGTCATGTACGCGCCCGGATCCATCCACTGAACATCCAGTGTGCAGTTGATCTTGTCCAGAGTAATTTCGTTCAGTTTCTTCTCTACGCGCTCCATATTCTCGTTTGTGATCGGAGCAAACAGAAGAGCAGTCATGACAAGATGCTCAGCGTCTTCGGCATCTTCTTCCTCTTCTTCCGCTGCATCTTCCGCCGGAGCCTCTTCCGCTGCTTCCTCTTCCACAGCCTCTCCGCTCTCTTCCGCCGCTTCTTCGGCTGCCTCTTCCGCCGGTGCCTCTTCCGCTGCTTCCTCAGTGGCTTCGGCTGCTTCCGCCGCAGGAGCTGCTTCCTCTTCAGCGCCGCATCCCGCAAGCATCGATACTCCGAGAATACCTGTCAGAAGTAATGCCAGAATCTTTTTTTTCATCCTTTTCTCCTTTTCATGTAGGAAATAGTAAATACCTTACTATTGTATATGAATCGGGCCGCTGATACTTCTCTTTTATTCACCTAAAAAAGGTCTGTTTTGATCTAGTTATAACAAAAGCGGACCCCGAAGGATCCGCTTTGATCTGTAAAATGACTCAGCCCTTTACAATTCCGGTGAAACTCCCGATCAGGAACAGCAGCCAGCTGACTCCTGCCACAATCGCGAACGTGATATAGGACTGAAGCGTGCTGAACTGGAACAGTCCGGAAATGACATAGCCGATCGCGTCGACCATCACCGTAAGACTCCAGCCAAGGCCCGCTGCCATAAGTGCCGCCGCGCAGACACCGCCCCAGTTGACGATGGCTGCCTTGCCGGCGACCTGGCCGATCACGAGGGCAACAGCCGCTACGATCACTGCCGCGATCATAAAGCCGTATGCCTTGGAGTTCGTGCTGTAGGACTTGCCGTAAAGCGCGATGCCGACGATTCCGACGACCGCAGCCACGGCGATAATGAAGAAACCGATACTTTTCTTTGCTTTCACTGTACTCATATGAAAACCTCCTTTATTTCGCCGCGATCACCGTCTCTTCTTCCCGGCTTTGATGCCGAGGAAGAGGAAGAGTGCCGTAAGAAGTGCCGTAACTGCCGCCGCCGCGTAGATGGCTCCCTGCCACCACGGCAGCACCTTGACGATCCTGGACGTTGTGCTGATTCCGTTCAGAGTATTGGACTGAGCGAGGGAATACAGCCAGGTCTTAAGGGTATACTGCATCTGCTTCTGGAATTCGGTATCCTTCGCGATTTCGGCCTTCTTCTCCTCCATCGTTCCGACGGATGTTCCCTGCCAGTTCGGAGCCGATCCGAGCATCGTGCCGCCGCCGGCGTAAACCGTGTCAAGCCAGTTCATGTAGTAAACGCCGTTGACCATATCGGTGACGTAGCCGCCGAGGAAGCCCCATTCATTTCTCGCGATCTGTTCCAGAGTGCCCTTGTAAGCGCCGACAAAGGTAGTTCCGCAGCGGTTGAACGCTGTCATGACCGTACCGGTCGCGTTGGTGGACATGACCTTCTGGAAGCAGCGGAGTTCATTTTCACGTCCTGCCTGCTCGGTCATGAAGGTGGAGATACCCGACCTGTTCAGTTCCTGATGGTTGAACGCGAAGTGCTTGGTCTGTGTAACGAGTCCCTTGGATCCCGCAGCGTCGCAGAAGTTGTACGCAAAGAGGGAAGTGAGGACCGGATCTTCCGAATAGTATTCGTGGTTTCTCGCGCAGTACGGAGTTCTGTGAAGGTTGATGCCGGGCGCGATGCAGACGCTTTCCTTTGCCCAGAGCGCGTCCTCTCCGTAGAGTTCCGCTTCCCGTCTGACCAGATCGATGTTCCATGTCGCGGATACCACCGGTTCGGTCGGCATGACTGCCATGGAATATCCCGCATACGCGTTTCCTTTTTCCACATAGGTCGGAGCCGCGGCGTCCGCCTTGGTCCAGCGTGTGCCATAGCCTGCCACCTGGTCGAACGCGAAACCTAACGGTCCGTCGTTCATGTAGGTTCTCGGAAGCAGGACAGAGTCGATATTTTCCACGTCGTCCGCACACCATTCGACGAACTGAATCGCTTCGTCAAGCGTCACCTGCTCGACCAGCTGCTGCCATCTTTCGTCATTGAAGTCCGCGACGCCCGCGAAGTTGCCGTTCTCGTCGGTTTCGATCATATTGACCAGAAGGAGTCCGTTGTCAGCGCCCCATGTGACGCCTTCGCCGTTCTCGCTCAGCGCGTAAGTGCTGTTGGTCAGGCCGACCATCATTTCCGCGGTCGGGGTAATGCTTTCGACCGTCTTCCAGCCCTTGGACCAGTCGGAACGTGTTGTGTATTCAGCCGTATCCGGGATCAGCTTGTTGATGTCCGCTGCCTGAAGGGCATTTTCCACATTGACGGAATAGGTTTCGACATCGGTCTCGCCGAGGTTCCAGACTTTCGCGTTGTCCGCGGAGATGACCTCGTCATCATTTACGGAAATAAGACCCGCGTCGGATCCCGTCTTCGCGGCCAGGATGTTGTTCAGAGCGTTGTGTACGCCGTTGCCGATCGCGAAGTAGTAATCGCCCGCTTCAAGGACCCAGGCACCGACTGTACCGTCTGCCTTTGTGACGGTTTCGTCATAGCTCGCGAAGAGTGCCGGATCGATTTCGACGGACACGGTTTCGCTTGCGCCCGGTTCAAGGACGGATGTCTTTGCGAAGCCCGCCAGCTGGACAGCGGATTTTTCAAGGCCGCCTTCCGTATACGGAGACTGAACAAAGAGTTCGACCACGGATTTGCCGGCCACATCGCCGGTATTGGTCACGGTTACCTGCGCTTCGCCGAGTCCGCCGATGTTGACGTTGACGGAATCCAGCTTCTGCTCAAAGGTCGTATAAGAAGAGCCGTATCCGAACGGATAGGAGACTTCATTTGCGTAACTCCACGCGCTGCCGTTGGAAGAACCTTCCGCGGCGGAGGCATTTCCCTGACCTAAAATCTCATCTTCGTAACGGGTCTCGTAATATTTGTAACCCTGATAGATGCCTTCCTGTTCCACGACATACCAGTCGGCCTTGTTGTCGACTGTCAGCTGAGGAATGTCGCCCTGAGCGGAGCCGTTATTGGAATTGTTGGTGTACATATAGAAACCGAAGTTCTGCATTGCCGGCGCGGAAGCGGAATTGACCGCGTAGGTATCCGGCAGATGTCCGGACGGATTCGCCGCTCCGGAAAGGACGTCGGCCACGCCGAGGAAACCGTAGACACCCGGTTCGCCCGCCCATACGATCGCGTCGATATCCGGGTCATTTTTCAGCTCTTCGAGTTCCATCGGGTTGTTGGCGTTGATGAGCACGATGACCTTGGTGCTGTGCTGCTTGGCCAGTTCGATCATATCCTTTTCGTACTGAGAAAGAGCCAGCGGACGCTCGAAGGAGTCGCCTTCGGTACCGTTGAACATCATGACTTCGTAGTCCGCCGCTTCGGAGCTGTCACGCGTGATCACGCAGACCGCCGCTGTGTCGTCCGCAGAAGCAAGGACGTCATCCGTGTACATGGATGCCGGAAGTTCGCCGACGAGATAGACTGCCGGAGCTTCCCATGTCGCTTCAAACGAAGGAACAAGACCGGCGCCCGGGAAGAATGTCTGACGGGTATAGGCAAATGCCTCATCACTCGTCAAAAAGCCGATCATCTGCTCGTTCAGCTGGAAACCGCGCGCGAACATCGCGTCGATGAGGCCGAAATCGTCCTGGCCTTCCGCTGCCGAAGCCGTGGAACCGATCATACCGCCCTTGGCATTGAATACGGAGTTGTGACCCCAGAGAGTGACCTTCTCAGCAGCGCTGTCAAGCGGAAGCGCGGCGTTCGTATTCTTCAGAAGCGTAGTGCCTTCCGAGCTGATCTGCTCCGCGAGCTCCGCTTTGGCCCCGAGCAGGTCTTCCAGTGACGAAAATTCCGATTCGAAGTAATAGCTGTCGCCTTCCTGTTCGCCTGTTTCCTCCAGCTTGTAGCTGACCGTCCCGAGACGCGAGTTGATGAACGCCGCACGCGTCGGAGCGTAGGAAGACGCCACCAGTGAAACTGCGCAAAGAGAAGCGGTAATCGCCGCAAGTCCGCGCATCAGACCTTGTTTCATAAGTTCCCTCCTTCATAAAGTAGATATTTTGGAAAATGCCCCATAAAGGGCGCACTTTCCGATTGCCACTTCTTGCTGATGCTATCTTACCTTCTTTGAAGGAGTAAAAAATGCACCGTCCGCGAACTGCTCTTTTGCGTGCGTGAACGGTGCTTCCTCTGTATTCATTCAGCCAGATATTTTCCCATCAGATAGACCGGGCTTGCTCCCCAGGCGTGGCAAAGGCTCTTGCCGAACGGATCTCCGTACATCGCGTACTGCTTTGCGCCCTCCACTTTCGGATCGAACTCTTCCCAGATCGTTACGGCTCCGCGCTCGATCATGCCGCCCCAATAGCTTCTGATCTCCTCTTCGAGCCGCTGCTTCATTCCCAGCTTTCCGAATACGTCTAATTCATAGAATTTGAAATAAGGGGTTGTAATGGCAGGTATTTCCGGATTCTCCAATACATGGGAAATGATCTCCCCCGCCTGCTCCCCTTCCGCGAAATCATAGAGAAGCGCGAAAATATTGGGATGACGGGAGACATGCTTTTTCCCGGATTCATATGAGTCGATATAGGCTCCCTGATCCGGATCCCAGAAGAACGCGTTGATCTTTTCCCTGAGTTTCTCCGCGCAGGCGTCATAGGATTCCGCTGTCTGAAGAAGGTATCCTCGCTCCGCGTCGCTCACCGGAACCATCTCCGCCATGCGTTCGTCTTCCGGCAAAGGACGGCCGTCAGGCCCGTGAAGAATCACGTTCCGGATATCGGACTGTCCGCGGATCGTTTCGGATTCCGCGTGGAGTCCGTCTTCATATGCCAGCGTCCGGGCGCAGTACGCCATCGCCTTCAGCGCGCGCCAAAGGAGAATCTGCTCCGCGCTGATCGCGCCGACTTTGTCGATATCCGCCCAGTCGATGTAGATCCAGTCCCGTTCGCGAGGAATCAGGAATCCGTCTTCATTTTTCTGAGAGAGAAGAAGCTCCGTAAGGGCTTCGGCCTTCGGATACATTTCCCTAAGGAACGAACCGTCGCCGTATGTGCGGTGTTCATTTTCCAAAGCGATCACCGCGAGCAGCGAATAGTCCACGATCGTATTGATGTGCTGCCGAAGCGGCCGGTTGCCGAAGAGCGCTCTCAGAGTCCGCTTATTGATCTCCGGGTCGCGGAGAAGATACGGATTGACCGCAAAACTCTGGCACGCGTCGCCGCCCCAGATCCAGCGGTCGCGTTTGATCCCGTCGATGAAGAACAGGCCTCCGCAAAGCAGATACGTCTCCCTGCAGATGTCCCAGATCTTCTTCAGCTGCGGATCCTTCACCGGGCAATCCGCTTTTACCTCCAGTGGAATCTTCGTATGGACGGCGCTGATTTCCGCTTCCTCAGGGCTTACATCCGGAAGAAAAATATACCGGAACGCGCGCCTCCTCAGTTTCGGCTGCTCCGCTCCTTCCCGGAAGTCATCGCGGACAAGTCCGGTTTCTTTATAGTAGCACCACTTAAGATCTGTCGCCTCTTCGGCGGATTCCCCGTAGCAGATCGTAAAGGCCTGCTCTGCATTTTCTGTATCCGTAAAATGAATCACCGGCCAGCCGTTTACCATACGGCCGAAATCCGCGAGCGTACCGCCTTTGACCGCGTTTACCGATGCCGGTTCGAGCGCCTCTTCCACATACGGCACTTCATTCGGATCCACGGATTTTTCCGCGAAAAGAGGCGAAGTTCCGACCGGATGCATCTCGGTGAAATCATCCGCCATCCATGTTTCGTTGCTTTCGATCCGGCCTCCTTCGCTTTCGATAAAAACGGCCGGAAGGCCCGTCCTTGATCCCGCGAATACCTCGATCTTATTGACACCGGGATGAAGCGCAATCTTCTGCTCGAAGGGGTATTTTTCTCCATTTACAGCCACATGGCCGACCCCGGACGCGTGCACTTCAAAAATCTCCGGCTCCTCAAGCTGATAGGTCCGGAAAAAGCGGATGTTCTTCCGCCAGTCGTCCATTTTCCAGAATGCCGGCCAGTCGTAGCCGCGTTCCTCGCGTTCGAAGTTCTGCTTCATCCCGTGAAACAGTTCCATGTCTCCCGGGTACCAGATCCACACCGGCTGATTCATACCCTCTCCTTTTTTCTTTATGAAGCGTTCAAAGAAAACGATTCATAATCTGCCTTCTACTCATTGATGATCAGGTTCTCAAATGCGTTCTTCCGCACCCAGACAGCCACATTACCGCCTTCCGTACGGAATTCTCCCCAGCCTTCTTCGTCAATCACGACGCTTTCCTGGCAGTTGCCGATCGCGTCGCAGAATGTCTCATTGGCGTACTGCCCACCCATATACATCCGCTTTGTGCCGCCTTCCGCGTTTGAAAGGAGTACGGCCAGGCCCGAATCCGGATGTTCCTCATCACCTCTCCGTACCCAGCCAAGCAGGTGTTCATCGTCAAAGTAATCCTCCTGCTCGCCGTACGCATAGGCATACCTTGTCTTAATCAGTTTGCCGAGATTCGGAACGAGAGGACGGTTCTGAACCGGATTGCCATAGTAATCCGAATAAAAGACGCAGGGGATTCCCTCAGCTCTCAGCAGAATCAGCGCATACGCGATCGGCTTAAACCAGTCTTCGATAAAGGACTGAAGGCTCTGACCATACTGCGTATCGTGATTATCCACGAATGTCACCGCCCGTTCCGGTCTTGCTCCCACCAGAGTGTTGTCGAAGATATGGCGCATGTCATACCCGCCCCCGGCCTGTGACGCATTGAAGAAGTTATAGTGAAGCGCCACGTCGAAGAGAGACATCTCATTTTCCACAGCATCCAGATAGTTGAGAAGCCTTTCGAGCTCGCCGCTCCAGTATTCACCGACGGCAGGCAGCTTCTTTCCGGTTTTCTCCCTGATATCCCTGAGCAGATTTCTGTAAAATGAAAAACTGATATGTTTGACAGCGTCCAGCCTGAAGCCGTCGATTCCGGTTGTGTCCAAATACCACGCAAGCCATTTCTTCGTCTCTTCGATCACTTCCGGGTTGCCCATATCCACGTTCATACCCATCAGATAGTCGAAGTTCCCGTTCTCCGGGTCGGTATCGCGTTTCCATCTCTTTCCGGTGAAACGATAGATCCGGTCATCTTCATTTTCACGGTCTTCCGCCCAGTCCGTACCGGAAAAATGGCGGTGATCCCACACAAAATCGCTGTAGACCCCATTTCTCCCGGGAAATGTAAACTTTGACCAGACCTGAATTTTCTCTTTGCCGCCCACCTGCAGGTTGCGGTTTTCGGCGGAGTCCGTTACCGCCGTCACTTTCTCAAGCTCATCTCCGCCCATTCTGTGGTCCAGAACGATGTCCGCCAGAACACGGATTCCATGCTCATGAAATGAGTTGATTGCCTCCAGATATTCTTCCTTTGTCCCGTACTTCGTACGGACTGTCTCCTTCTGGTCAAATTCGCCCAGATCGTACATATCGTATACGCCATAGCCGACATCATCCTGCGAAATGCCTTTATAAGCAGGCGGCAGCCATACTTCCGTAACTCCTAAAGCCGCCAGATTTTCGGCCTTGGCCGCACAGCGTTTCCACCACAGACCGTCGTTTGGCAGATACCATTCAAAATACTGCATCATGGTTTCGTTATACTTCATACATACCTCCTTCCATGACCGCAGATGTATTACCACATTTGAAAATGATTGTCAAATGCGAAACATACAAAACCGGTATCTGTCAGATCAGCCCTTTTCGTATAAAATAGGCCGGCGTACAGCTCCAGGCGTGGCAGTAACTGTTGATTGCGGCGCCGCCGTACGGGGAGGCTTCCGGATGTGCCGGATCCCATGCCTCAAAGAAGGTATCGGCCCCGTAGTCCACCATGCTGCCCCAATATGCCAGAATGTGCTCCCGGGCCTCATCCTTCAGTCCGGAGCGGAGCATCGCGGCCACATAATAGTGGTGCATATACGGCGTCAGCATCGGGCAGCCTGAAGCATCTATGGACTGCTCCTGTCCGCCGAGGGCATCCCGGACCTTCTTCATCAGCCGGTTCGCCTCCTCCGGCTTGAGGATGTCCGCCAGCACCATCCAGATCTGGCTTGCCGGTGAAACCTGGCCATCCGAAACGAAGAGCTCCCGCTCCGCGTCCCAGAACATGGCCAGCGCGCCTTTTTTCAGAAGTTCCAGCTGCTCCATCAGATAATTTGCCTGGGACCAGTCATTCTTTCTTCTGGCAAGTCTCCTGCCGTAACGGAGCGCGAAGATCAGCACCGCCTGTGCCGCCGCCCTCTTATTGAGGCCTTCCGTCCAGTCGATGAAGGCGTCCTTAGCAGCATCCTCGGTAATCACAAGACCTTCCGGAGTCCGCTCACATTTCCTGAGCGACATTTCAATCTGCTGCATCGCGACATCATAGAGCTCGTTCAGCGTTTCCTCATCATCGGTCTCGGACAGATATTCTTCCAGAGCCACCGTATAGAAAAGGGAATAGTCGAAAAGATAGGTGTCGTCCGCCTGGACCGTCGGCTCCGTGAACACGCAGGCGCTCACGCGACCGTCCGGAAAACGGCTCCCTCCGAAAAGATAGAGGCAGCGTCTCACGAGATCCATGTTCCGGAAGCTCACGTAATTCGTCAGCGCCTGAAGCCTCAGGTCTCCCATCCAGAGGCGGCGGTCCCGCTTCGGGCCGTCCTCGAATACATCCTGCATGCAGTTGGCAAGGGTTCGCAGCGCGACCTCGTCAATCCGGCCAAACCGGTCGGCCTCATCAGCGGATAAAGCGCTGCCGGATCCGTCAAAGGTCCACGGCTTTATCTTTCCTACATCCGCCGAAGTTTCCGTCAGGCACTCCGCGTGCTTTACGACCAGCTTATACTTCGGAGAAGTATCCATCATCGTGATCTTCAGGTAGCGGAACGCATAGCGGCGCGGCAGCTTCAGCTGGGCCGGCAGGACATCCACATGTATATATTCCTCCTGCATCCAGCTTCGGGAGACCCAGCCGTCGTAGTCTTCCGTATTTTCACTGAGCTCGCTGATCTGCTCGGCGAACTTCAGCTTGAGGAAGGCCGGAGCGTCCGGATGGCTGCCCGTATAGGACAGATCCAGCGTCAGATATCCCACCAGATGCGTGCCGAAATCCAGACAGAGGTTCTCGCCCTTGCCCATTGCCAGATGCGGCACCTTGTGCAGCACGACCTCTTCTTTTTCCGGGCTGTAGCGTTCTTTCAGCTTGAAACCGCCCACCGGCTCCTTCACATGGTGGTGCAGCGGCTGTACGAGCTCCGCTGCCCGGTCCAGAAGCCTCGCGTTATTCAGCGGGTGAAAATCCTCAATAATGCTGATGAGTGCCATATCGTTCTCCTTCTTTGATCTTGCAATTGGCTTGATGCCTTAATACCCTCTCCGGTACTTCACAGTCTAATCTATTATGACATTCTTAACTTTATAGCCTGTTCTAAAAACCATACATCATTTATTGTAAAGTATTTTCAAAGAAAACATGCCGGAATACGCAAACGGTAACTTCCGGTTCGCAAAATTCAATTTTATCAGAAAAGAAAATGTGTGTCTTCTGTGCTTTTTTTCCTGATATGATCCCAATATAAAGATCTCATGGAAAAGGAGTAACTAAGATGAAAAGAATAGTTTTAGCAGCAGTACTTTCCTGTATACTCGCCCTCACTTTCACAATGACCGCATTTGCGGATGACGGACAGAACCCGGTCATGAATTTCATAGGACGTTATGGCGAAAACAGAGCCACGATTGATGTATCCGCGGAGGGTGATGCCGATGCGAAGATTCACGTCACCTGGGGCTCCAGTGCCTGGCAGACAGCAGAGTGGGACATGAGCGGAACCTTTGATGAAAAAACGCTCACTGTTACATATGATAACTGCGTAAAAAAGGTGATTACCTTTGAGGATGAAACTTCCGCCACAGAGGAGGTCGCATACGAGAACGGCAAAGGAAGCTTTACCTTCTCAGAAGACGGCACGCTCACCTGGGACGATCAGGAGGAACATATCGCCGACGGCACTGTGTTTACCTATACAAATTACACGGAGTCCGAAAACAGCGTTACGAAGTCCGAAAAACTGATCGGTGGCTGGGAGATCGCCGAAGATCAGACCATAACCGATGAGATTCGTGATCTGTTTCAGAAGGGCATGGAAATGAGTCAGGATGAAACGGCAAAAGCCTATATGCCGGTATCCTATCTCGGACATCAGCTTGTCGCGGGCCTGAATCATGCCATCCTGTGCAAATCCCCGGAAGGCTGGGCAATCGTCTATCTCTATCAGGACTTGAATGACAATGTGTCTGTCATTAAGATCGATCAACTGACTCTCGGAATATGAATAAGACGAAACTCTCTTCCAATATCTATAAAGTTCAGTACCTGATCAGTCCCCTGCTTCCATATTCCCGCGGATGAACTGATCCACCTGCCCCAGAATCTCCTCACTGTACAGCATATCCGTTGCATGCCCTTCGCCGGGCACGAGGAGAAGCTTCGTCCGCTCTCCCCCCGGCAAACTCTCAACCAGCTCAGCAAGCCTCGTCGACTGGAGGTACGGCACTGTAATATCGCAGTCGCCGTGGACAATCATCACAGCCGGGTCAACGGTCTTGCCCATGTTCTTTCTGGCGTAGTATTTGGGATCAGACCACTCCTTCTCCTCAGGAGTCATATCCGTGAATTCCTTCCTCAGCCAATAGGATTCAACCGAAGAAAAGCCTTCCAGCATCTTTCCGTCGAGCCAGCCGTTGGCAATGTCCGTGACAATCTGCGGCACACCGAGCGTTTTCCAGTCCCCGTCGCCGGTCCAGATCTCACCGAGGTCCACTGCCCCGTAGTAGTCAATCAGCACATCCGCTTTCGCGGAAATGGTTCTTCCGGCCGCCTCATCCTCATCCTGCCCGATATAGCGGACCCCCATGAATTCCGTATCATCGGTAAATGCTTCGGCACATGCAAGATAACCGCCCGCGGACTCGCCCCATACAGCGATCTTCGAAGCGTCAAATCCGTACTCATCCGCATGGGATCTGAGGAAACGCACCGCCGCCTTCACATCTTCAAGTCCGCCTGGGAACGGTTCCTCCTGGGCAAGACGGTAGTTCAGCGTCGCGCAGGCATAGCCGTGATCCCTGAAGTACTGATACATGAACATCGGCTGTCTGGTCTGAGAATCCCCATAGATGAACCCGCCGCCATGAATCATGACAAAAAGCGGTGGCTTTTCGGCAAAGCTTTCTTCCGGCACATAGAGGTCGAGATACTGGCTTTCCGTGTCCTTCGCATAAGGTATTTTCTCATAGGCGCTCCCGCCCATCCATTCCATATCTTCATCAAGCGACAGCTTTTTCACCGTCAGATTCTTAAATACCATATGTACCGCCCTGTGATTCGCGCCGATCACAATCGCAGCCGCGGCTGCTACAACGCCCGCTGCTGTTGCAGCGATTTTTCCTGCCTTCATATCGGTCTTGTCTCCTTTATATTTCAGACTCTGCCCCTGTTGGGTATATCCTGTATTTTATCCCTTTTCATCCGGGAAGGGACCTCTATACGCAAACGGTTATTTCCCGTTCGTAAATGAAATGAGGGAATCCGGCCGTACGGCCGGATTCCCGAAGTCGTCAGTTGTTATATCTCTTTATTTCTTCTTCAGCCCGAATCCCGTAAAGGAAGCAATCAGCAGCACCAGCCAGCTGGCAACCGCGCAGCCCGCGAAGTATGCCCAGTACTGAACGTCTGCCCATGTGCGAAGGCCTGAGATCAGGTAGCCGAGCGTTTCGACCTCTGTGACGAGGCTGTAGCCGCAGGCCGCGATCATGAGCACCGCACCTATAGCGACCAGAAGGGTCAGGTATTCGTTTTCAAGTTTCAGAGCAAGAATCAGGAACACCACGCAGACGATCAGAGCCGCGATATTGAGCCCGAACACCCGGGTTGTAGCTGTGCTGCCCGACTTCGAATAGAAGAACAGGGCAACGAGGGAAAGAATCGTTCCGATGACTGTCATCACATATCCGAAAGTCTTCTTCATTACCGTTCACCTTCCTTTCTGCGCTTCCCGCCCAGGAAATAGAGGGCCAGGAAGAGAATTGCCAGAATGCCGCTTCCGAACTTGGCGCCGAGGATCGCGTTCTGCCACCATGTGCGGACATAACGGATCTCCGTGTTGACTGTCATGCCGTTCAGAGCATTGCTTCGCGCAGCGCTGTACATATAATACTTCAGTCCGTCATGCATATGCTGCTGGAAGTTTGTATCTTTCTTGATTTCCTCAATTCTTGAGGTCATGGAGCCGAACTTGCTGGAGGATGTCGTACTTGCCGTTGTCAGCATGCCGCCTGTTCCGGCCGCGATGGAGTTCACCCAGCTCATGTAGTTCGGGGCAGCCGCCATATCCGTGACAACCCATCCCTGATAACCCCATTCGTTTCTCAGAATCTGTTCAAGCAGACCGGAGTGCGCACTGGAGTAAACTGTTCCGACACGGTTGTAGGAAGTCATCACACCCATCGCCTCGTTGGAGCTGAGCGCTTCCTGGAATGCCCTCAGGTCATTCTCACGGGCAGCCTGCTCGGTCATGAATGTGGACGCGCCCGAACGGTTCGCTTCCTGATGGTTGAACGCGAAGTGCTTCGGTTCCGTCATGAGGCCCTTGACCGTTCCGCCTTTGCAGAAAGCAGTCATCATGATACTGGTCATCATCGGGTCTTCGGAATAGTACTCGTGATTTCTTCCGCAGTAAGGCACTCTGTGAAGGTTGCCACCCGGAGCGAGTGTGCCCGGGATGTTGCTCCAAAGGCTCTCCTCACCGTACATCTCACCTTCTCTTCCGATCAGTGCGCTGTTAAATGTACTTGCGCAGACCGGCTCCGTCGGGAAGACGTTCATCGTCCATGCGGCGCCCTCGTCTGATTCGGAAACATAGGTGGATTCCGCGCTGTCGGACGGAGACCATTTTACAAAATAGGCCGCGACCTGGTCATTTGCGAAACCGGTCGGTCCGTCCTGGATCGCGTTGGCCGGAAGGCCGATGGACGGGATCCGGCTCATGCCGTTTCCTGCATTTTCAATATAGTTGATGGCTTCTTCCAAAGTGACCTGGTTGATCAGCTCATCCCATCTCGGATCCGTAAGATCCACGACCCCGACATAGCGGCCTTCTTCATCGGTTTCCATGAGGTCGATGACCATCAGGTCGCCCTCGGCTCCCCATGTCACGCCTTCGCCGTTCTCCGTAAACTGGTAGGTGTTGTTGGAAAGGTGTACGCGCATCTCGTCGGTCGGAGTGACGTCTGTCACCGGCGTCCAGCCCTTCGTCCAGTCCGCTCTTGTGAAATATTCCACCGAGCCCGGGATCAGCTTATTGAGATCCATATCCTGAAGAGCGTTCTGTACGTTCACGGAGTAGGTCTCGATATCACGCTCTGCCAGGTTCCAGAGAATGGCATTGT
Source organism: uncultured Eubacteriales bacterium (assembly GCA_900319795.1). Taxonomy (GTDB): domain Bacteria; phylum Bacillota; class Clostridia; order Lachnospirales; family Lachnospiraceae; genus Chordicoccus. The sequence continues at coordinate 79,153 of ONPU01000008.1, forward strand.
CCGCGCTGATCTGTTCGTCCGCGTTGACGCTGACAAGATTGCCGGTGCTGCCCGTCTTCAGAGCAAGGATATTGTTCATGGCATTGTGGGCACCGTTGCCGATCGCGAAGTAGTAGTCGCCTTCGTCGAGGACCCAGGCACCTTCCGTGCCGTCTGCCTTGACCGCTGTCTCGTCATAGCTGGTCATGTTCTTCGGATCGAAGTGGATTTCCACGGTCTCGCTCGCGCCCGGCTCAAGTTCTCCGGTCTTCGCAAAGCTGATGAGCTGCAGGGCAGCCTTTTCAAGTCCGCCGGCTGTATACGGAGACTGAACGTAAAGCTGTGCCACGTCAGAACCTGCTACGGATCCGGTATTGGTGACCGTCACCTTCGCGACTCCTTCGCCGCCGACGCTCAGTTCCACGGAGTCAAGCTTCTGTTCAAAGGTTGTGTAGGAGAGGCCGTAGCCGAACGGATAGGAGACTTCATTTTCATAAGCCCATGCCGCGCCGTCGATTGCGCCTTCGCCTGCAGCCGCGTTGCCCTGTCCGAGCACCGCGTCTTCATAACGCGTCTCATAATAACGATAGCCTTCGTAGATTCCTTCGCTCTCCACCAGGTAGGCATCGCCGTAGTCGAATTCGGAGATGGAAGAGTCGTTGGAAGAGTTCTTCGCGTAGAGATAGACGCCGTAGTTGACCATAGCCGGAGAAGAAGTGCCGCTGACCGCATAGGTGTCTGTCATTTTGCCGGACGGATTCTTCTGGCCCGCGAGAACCTGTGCCATGCCGAGCATACCGTAGTTGCCGGGATCGCCGATCCAGAGGATGGAGTCAATGCCCTCGTCATTTTTCAGATCTTCAAGCTCGATGGCGCTGGATGTGTTGAGGAGAACGATCACCTTCGTGCTGTGCTGCTTCGCGAGTTCGATCATGTCCTTCTCATTCTGGGAAAGTGCCAGCGGACGCTCGATGCTGTCGCTGTCCAGAGCGCTGGTCATTGTCGGATAGTAGTCCGCCGCTTCGGAGCTGTCACGTGTAATCAGGACGACAGCGGCTGTATCATCGGCGGAGGAAAGCAGCTCGTCTGTGTAAACGGACGCCGGCGCTTCACCGATATTGTAGCTCTTGAAATTCTCCCACGCGGTTGTGAACAGAGTCTCAAACGCATGGCCCGGAACCGGCATTCCGAAGAAGCTGGTCATCATCCGGTAGGGATCGCAGGCTTCAGACGCGTAGAAGTCTACGAAATCCTGATTGACGTCAAAACCGGTTTCCTGCATGGCCTGCACCGTGCCGTACTGCGGCTGTCCGATTTCGAAGTTCGCCATCGCGGTCGAACCCATCATACCGCCGAGGATCGGCATATTGTTGTGAAGACCCCACAGCGTCACCTTTTCCGAAGCTGCATCCATCGGAAGAGCGCTGTTTTCATTTTTCAGAAGGACGGATCCTTCCGCGCCGATCTGTACGGACAGCTCTCTCTGTGCCGCCTGCATCTCGGAAAGAGATCCGAATTCAGACACAAAGTGATCTCCCATACCGGCCGGCTCGTCAGCCGTTTTGACCGTTTCGTAGTTGTTGGTGTTCAGCATGCTGTTGATGCGAGCCGCCCAGTTGTTGGTCGTGACCTGCGCCGCCATGGAGACCGCCGTAATGGACGCCATGAAAGTCGCAAGGCCCCGCCACAGTCCTTTCTTTGACATACTTACCTCCTCTTCTTTCGCCGCGGATCCCTTTTTATGATCCTGATATACCTGACATGCAGGAATCCGCATCTTCTGCCAGACGTTGTTAAGTATCAGTCTAGCATGCCGGAACATAAAAAACGGCCGTCTTCACAAACGGTCGTTTTTGTTCGTGAACTGCACCAGAGGTGCCTGACCCCTGTGGTGCACTCCCGTGACATACTCCCACCACTTTCCGCTTCGCTTTAGAAGTGGGGGCTTCTTGTTCGACAGCCCCTACGGACTGAGCATTCGCAAGCTATCCCCGCGTGCC
>ONPU01000018.1 GCA_900319795.1 uncultured Eubacteriales bacterium
TTTCGTTGTAATTTCAATAGTCACAACAAGGTACGATTATCCCTTCTAGAATCGATCCATATCATCCTGAGATGCCAGAGTGCTGTATGATCCCTGGTTCTCATCATTCTGCATTTCCGTGTACATATCGTTGATGGTTCCGATAGTCAGAAGATCCATCTCCCCGATCTGCACACCAAGCTGCACCGCCCTTAGAAGTAAGAGCGGCGTTGTCATTTCCCGGTCAGTCGCTCGAAGTTTTTTTACTCTCCACCTGCGTCTGCACATTCAGCCCCCAGAGCTCAATGATCTCCGGCAGCACCTGGTAGATGGAAAATGTTCCGAACTGATCCAGCCACTCATCCGGCGTATCCGGAACACCCTGCGGATCCGCATGCTTCGCCATGATGTAACTGATATCCTCGAACAGCTCCAGCGAAAAAGAATCCAAAGCGGAATTTTCGGGATCATTCTCATCAATACTTTTCTGCAGATCATGAAGATCCTTATAGATATCCCTGTGAAACTTGTTTCTGTATTTTCTTGGAATGGCTGCGGAAGCCCTGAAGGTCACATCCTTGCCATCGATATTTATCCCCATACTTTTTTCCAATTGCGTCTGATGTTAAATCACCTTTCCTCCCCTGATGTTTCATCATCTCCATCTGGAGTCGGTAAGCCCTTGCTTTTTCACTGGGTAAAACATTTGTCCGTTGGATATTGCTGTAGATCATAATATCCACCGCCTCCTCATCAGACATTTCACGAATCAGAACTGGAACCTTAAATAATCCTGCGATCTCTGCCGCGTGCCTCCTTCTATGGCCGGAGATGATCTCATACCCTCCTCCCTCCTTTGGCCTGACTGTCAGCGGAACCAGGATCCCTTTATCCCGAATACTCTGAATCAGTTCCGCCATGTCTTCATCGTCAGTGACGCGAAAAGGATGATTCTCAAAATCATGGAGTTCCTTCGTCATCACTTCTACCGCATCCGCCTGCACCGGAGTTTCTCCGAAGAGATCATCATAAGAATTCAGCTTGATCTCCGGTTTACTCCGTTTCATTGTTTTACCTGCCATCTCCTGCCACCTCCCCAGCCAGACTTCTGTATGCTTCCGCCACTTTCCCCCGTGGATCATAAGTAAAGATACTGCACCCGGATGCACTTGCTTCCGAAGCCCGCACCGAAAATGGGATCTGTGTCTGGAAGATACGGATGTGATTTCCGTAGGTTTCATAGATCAGGGAAATGATTTCCTTCGCATAATTTGTCCTTGCATCTACCATGGACAGCAATATCCCCTCCATTTTCAGCCTCCGGTTGATCTGCCTTCGGACCTTACTCACCGTAAGAAGAAACTGCTCCAGCCCCTTAGCCGGAAGATAAGCAGCCTGCACCGGGGTTATGATTTCGTCCGCCGCAGCAAGCGCATTGATTGTCAGCATACCGAGAGAAGGCATACAGTCTATGATGGTATAGCTGTATTCCTTCCGTAATTCCTGAATTGCCATCTTCAGAAACAGCTCCCGGCTCATCAGATTCACCATGGAGACCTCCAATCCGGCCAGCTCGATATTTCCGGGAATCAGATCCAGACCTTCCGTGTGATGTAAAACAGCCGCTCTGAAGGTTTGTGACAAATTGTCACAAAGTTCAGGATTTTCTTCATCCCTCTCACAAGTCATCGCCACATCAGCTTCGTTTCCATATTCCCCAAAGTCAGCTGTACCGCTTTGTGACAAATTGTCACAAAGCTGGATTTCCGACTTCAGCACTTCCGCGATCGTACACTCGATCTCATCCGGATTCCGATAACCGAGGCTCTGTGTCAGATTTCCCTGCGGATCCAGATCGATCAGACAAACTTTTTCCCCGGCTTGCGCCAGCGCCGTCCCCAGGTTCACGCAGGTGGTTGTCTTGCCTACACCACCCTTTTGATTTCCTACGCAAATGACTTTGCCCATTTTCAAACTCCTTTTCTGGGTAAAATATGTACTTTATGTACGGGTTTCTCTGACGATGGCAAAAACATTAAAAAAAGAGATATTTTCCTTGGTTTTTGGAAAATATCTCTTCGTGAAAGTGTTCTTTCTCAGTTTTTCTTACAGGATTTCACCCATATTGTCACATATTCTCACACCGAATTTATGTACTAAATATGTACGAAACGGGCAATTTCTTCAAAAACTCACCATAAATGGTGTTCAATGTGGCTCTATTACACAATATGTTGTGGTCACTCCTTGATGGACTTCATCGTCGGGAACAGCAGCACGTCCCTGATCGCCTCTGCCCCCGTAAACAGCATGCACCATCTGTCAATGCCGTAGCCGATACCGCCTGTCGGAGGCATGCCGACTTCGAGAGCGTTCAGGAAGTCCTCATCGGTTGTCTGAGCTTCCTCGTCGCCCTTCGCAAGCTGTGCTTCCTGCATTTTGAAGCGTTCGCGCTGATCGATCGGGTCGTTCAGCTCGGAGTATGCGTTGCACATTTCCCAGCCGTTCATGAACATTTCGAAACGAAGAACCTTGCCCGGGTGCTCCGGATCCTTCTTAGTCAGCGGACTGATCTCGATCGGATGGCCGGTAATGAACGTCGGCTGGATCAGTTTGTCTTCCACATACTCGTCAAAGAACAGGTTCAGAATATCACCGATCTCATGGCGGTCCTCATAGTGGATCTCCCTTTCGTCTGCCAGAGCGCGGGCTTCTTCCACCGTCTTCACTTCGTCAAAGTCGACACCGCTGTACTTCTTTACGGCCTCCGTCATCGTCATACGCGTAAACGGCTTGCCGAGATCCATCTCGACGCCCTTGTAAACAATCGTTGTGGTTCCGAGCACTTCCTGAGCGACCGTTCTGTACATATCCTCTGTCAGGTCCATCATGCCGTTGTAATCCGTATAGGCCTGATAGAGTTCCATCAGAGTAAATTCCGGATTGTGTTTGATATCGAGACCCTCATTGCGGAATACGCGGCCGATCTCATAGACCCTTTCAAGGCCGCCGACGATCAGTCTCTTCAGATAGAGCTCGAGCGAGATACGCAGCTTCTTGTCCTCGTCAAGGGCATTGAAATGCGTCGTAAACGGGCGCGCGGAAGCGCCGCCCGCGTTCTCGACCAGCATCGGCGTTTCGACTTCCATGAAATCGCGGTCGTCCAGATAGCGGCGGATCGCGGAAATGATCTTCGACCGCTTGATAAAGACATCCTTTACCTCCGGATTCATGATCAGGTCCACATATCTCTGACGATAGCGGATGTCCGTATCCGTGAGGCCGTGGAACTTCTCCGGCAGGATCTGCAGAGACTTGGAAAGGAGCGTCACCTCTTTGGCATGGATCGATTTCTCGCCCATCTTCGTCGTAAAGACAATGCCCTTTACGCCGAGGATGTCGCCTACATCCAGTTTCTTAAACTTCTTATAGTTGTCATCACCGAGATCGTCCCGGGAAACGTAGATCTGAATATTGCCGTCACGGTCCTGAAGATTGGCAAATGAGGCCTTGCCCATCACGCGCTTGGACATCATGCGTCCCGCTACGGACACTGATTTTCCTTCAAATGCCTCATAGTTGTCTTTGATCTCCTTTGTGTGCTCCGTCTGATCATAAGTGACGATCTCATACGGATTCTCACCCGCTTCCATGAGCGCGGCAAGCTTTTCACGCCTGACCTTTCTCAGCTGGTTCAGATCCTGTGTTCCTTCTGTCTTTCTTTCCGGCATACTGTAAAATCCTTTCTTTTCGGTTCCTGTCCTTAAAACCGCAAAATGGCTTCAAACATTGTAATTCATAAATGAAAAAAAGAAAAGCTTCATTCGGAAAATCCTAAGAAGCTTTTCGATGTGCCTTATACGTTTCTGGTGATCTCAAGAATTTTGTAGTGGTCTGTCTCGTCTCCGAGAAGGACTTCCACCACGTCGCCGACTCTTGCGCCGATCAGAGCACGTCCTACCGGAGATTCATTGGAGATCTTTCCCTGAAGGGAATTGGCTTCCGTGGACCCGACGATCTTGAATTCCAGATCCTCATCGTAATCGATGTCATGAATCTTCACCTTGCAGCCGATATTGACCGTTTCGGTATCCGCTTCCTCTTCATCGATGACTTCGGCGTGTTTCAGAATATTCTCGATTTCCTCGATTCTGGCTTCGATATCTCTCTGCTCGTCCTTTGCGGCATCGTATTCCGCGTTTTCGGAAAGGTCGCCCTGTTCACGGGCTTCCCCGATTTTTCTGGAGATTTCTCTGCGTTTATTGACCTTCAGGTCATTCAGCTCATCTTCGAGCTTTTTCAGTCCGGCATATGTCAGTATGTTTTTCTTTGCGGATGTTGTTTCCTCTCCCATTTTCAGGTTCCTCCCAGCTACTTAATTTTGACGCATTTGTCAGATAATTCCGCATTAACGCCAAAAACTGCGTGACTCTTTTCTCAGCTGTCACGCATGTACTTTTACGATTATATTGATAATAGGGTATACTGTCAAGGATCATTCTGTTTCCTAAAAGTAATAATGGCAGAGCTCTCCCCCTGATGTTAAAATGGAACCATCTTCCTTACCTTCTTGCCTGAAAGGAGCATCTTATATATGAAAAGAATGATCTCTCTCCTTCTCACTCTTACTCTGGCAGTTTCCCTTTTCACAAATGCGGCATTTGCCGCCGACTCCCCGAAAGATGGCGATACGATGGTATCCCTCAGCTTTGACGGAGACAAAACCGAAGGCTTCATGATCTATACAAACGGCGGCAGCTGTGACATTTCCAATGAAAATGAGAGCCTGTGCGTCACCGTGACCAACCCGGGACTTCTCGATTACTCCAATCAGGTTTACTACGACGGATTCTCACTTGCGCAGGGCTGTGTCTATACTTACAGTTTTGACATTTCTTCCGATCTTGAGAGAAAAGCACAGTACCGAATCCAGCTGAACGGAGGAGATTATCACGCGTATGTCGAAGACAATATCGACATCGGACCGGATCCCGTTCATATCGAAAAAGACTGGACGATGGAGGACGAATCGGATCCCGCGCCGCGGATTGTATTTAATCTCGGAAAATTCGACGGCCTCGATGAAAGCACTCCTGAGCACCATATCTATATCGACAATATCACACTCGTTGTTAAAGACGCCTCCGCGGCCCAGGCGATCGAGTCTCTTCCCGAATACTCGCAAGTGGCCCTGAACCAGGTCGGCTACCGTCCTTCGGATTCGAAAACCGTCTTTGTAAAGGACGAGACCGAAGAGGCTGTCTATACCGGCTTTTCCGTAATCAGCGAGGCGGACGGAACGGAGATACTCAGCGGAACTCTGACAGAACCTGTTTATGACAAGGCCAGCTGGTCGCATGTAAGGCACGGAGATTTCTCGGATCTGAAAGAGCCCGGGTCCTACCATATTGAAATAAGCGGCGGATCCGAACCTCTCATTTCTCCGACATTTGAAATAGCGGACAATATCTATGACGATTTATATAAAGAAGTATTTCTGATGCTCTACCGGCAGAGATGCGGGACAGAAACAGATCCTCAGATCACCGGCACCAAGTTCGCCCATAAAGCCTGCCATACCGGTCTTGCCAGGGTCTACGGAACAGACCGGACCGTGGATGTGAGCGGCGGATGGCACGACGCGGGCGATTACGGAAGATACGTGGTTTCCGGCGCGAAAACCGTTCTGGACCTGCTTATGGCCTTTGAGGATTTCAATGAGGGCAGCGATGATTTCGGCATTCCGGAAAGCGGAAATGCAATCCCGGACCTCCTGGATGAAGCCCGCTACGAAATCGAATGGATGCTGAAAATGCAGGATCCCGAAAGCGGCGGTGTCTGGCACAAGGTGACCTGCGCCTCCTTCCCCGGAGAAGTTCCGCCTGAAGAAGAGACCGATGAGCTGATTCTTGCCCCCATTTCCATCACAGCCACGGCGGATTTCGCGGCAGTGACGGCGAAGGCTTCGACGATTTACAAGGCCTATGATCCGGCATTTGCGGACACACTCTACGAAGCGGCAAAAAATGCATTTGCCTATATTGAAAACACGGAAGATGCCGGATTCAAAAATCCCGAAGACATTTCCACGGGCGAATATCCGGACAGCGATACAGTTGACGAACGCCTCCTCGCCGCAGTGAATCTGTATCTGGCCGGAAACGAAGCCGTCCTAGATACGCTGTACGCATGGTATGACGAAGCCCGCGAAAGCCATAAGAAAGACCTTCTGGATCCGGGACTTGGCTGGGCTAAGATGAACACCTATACCGTTCATGATCTCGCCACCTACGCGCCCGGGACTCTTTTGGACGTGACAAGCGACTACCTGGACCGCTTCTTTAAAGATCTGGATGCCATGGAAGAGCGCTCCGTTTCCGACGCCTATTATATGTCTCTCGGCAAGGCATACCCTTGGGGATCCAATATGAGCGTCGCGAACAACGGCATGTCCTGGCTCATGGGAAATCTGTTTGAAGGCGAGAAAAAGGATTACATCGGTTTCGCGAAAGAACAGCTGGACTATCTTCTCGGCGCCAACGCGCTCTCCACATCCTACGTGACCGGATTCGGCACGCTGTCGCCTCTCAATCCTCATCACAGACCTTCTCAGGCAGCAGGCGCGGTCATGCCCGGCATGCTGGTCGGTGGCCCGGACAGCAGCCTGGAAGATCCGTATGCCAAGGCGGTCCTTTCCAACTCCGCGCCGGCCATGTGCTATGTGGACAACACGCAGAGCTACTCGACCAATGAGGTAACGGTCTATTGGAATTCGCCGCTGATCTATCTCCTTTGCGGAGTCGTCAAAAGCGTCGAATCATGAACCATAATTTCCTCACCCTTCGTCTTCCTCCACCGTAATGATGTCTTCGAGAATATAATGAAATGAAGGAGAACTGTATTCCGCGTTTTCCTCAAATCCGTTATTGAGATCAATGGTGTCCTGAGGATCGTTCGGATTGACTCCGATATAGTCCCCCTGAAATACCTGCAGGCTTCCGTCCTTCAGCTTCTCCTCGGCTTCCGCAAGTGCCTCCGCCGTGCCTTGGGCAGCATTGTAGTCATTGAGGTCCAGAAGCTTTACCCAGCCTTCTTTCATACCGGCGCTGATGTCATTGCCGTGCACATTGCCTTTCACAACGGTTTCGATCTTCCTGTTCTGGCGGACCGCTTCGACGGCTCCCAGAACATACGGTGTCCAGTTGATTCTCGTACTGATCAGCACCGAAGTGGGCGCCACGTCCTGCATGCTCTGGTTATAGCCCACAAAGATCCGTTTCAGGCTTCCCACGGCCTCTTCACAGGCAACCGCCGGACCGATTGTATCCGTGTGCTGCGAAAGGACCACGCAGCCTTCCGAAATCAGCTCCTCGGCGCATCTCTTTTCGGCCTTGAAATTGCCCCAGGAATACGTATAGCGGACTTTGAGTTTCGCCTCCGGCGCGACAGTGCGAATGCCGAGAATAAAAGCCGTAAAGCCGGAAATCACCTCTGTATTCGGAAAAGCGGCAACATAACCCACTTTCGCTTCATAGGATTCGATATACTCCCTGTCAATGAGTTCCCGCAGCTTCATACCCGCCGCAATGCCGCTCAGATAGCGGCCTTCGTAAATCGTTCCCTTGAACGTATGATAGTTCTCCGGAGCATTTTCCGGCAGCGCCTCAAGGAAAGAAGCCTGGCAGAACTGAATGTGCGGATAATCTCCGGCAATTTTCATGAACTCTTCGGTATAGCTGTTGGTAAAAATGATGTTGCAGCCCTTCTGGATCAAATCCATGAGCGGCTCTTCCGCTTCCGTATCCGGCACGTTGTTCTTGGAGTAGATCTCGATCCGGTCCTTGTACTCTTCCATAAGGGCTCTTTCCGCCTCGGCGAAATTGGCGGTATAAGGCACGCTCTCATCGTCTTCATAGATGAATCCCACTTTCAGCGTGCCTCCGTAGGGAGTGCCCTTCATCTGAATGAAGATACTGGCAAATAAAGCCAGCAGCACGGCGCAGGTCAGAAGCGTCGCGATGTATACTCTCTTCATGCTCCGCCCCCTTCCTTCTTTTCGGCTTTCGCCTCGTCTATGGCTTTCGCCTCGTCCTCCGCAACCTTACGGGCCGCGGCTTCTTTTTCCTCATCGGTCATGTTCGCCTTTTTCTCGGCCTCATGCGCGTTCATCAATTCAGGATAGAGTTCTTTCAGGTTGATTTTTCCGTCTTCTATCAGTTTCAGAAGGATATCGTCCGATGCGGGATCGAACTGAGTTCCTCTGCCCTTCTTCAGCTCATTGATGACGTAGTCGAGATCCATCTGTTTTCTGTAAATACGGTTCGCCGTCATTGCGTCAAATGCGTCGGCTGTTCCGATAATCCTCGCGAAGAGCGGAATCTCTTCTCCCTTCAGCCCCTGGGGATAACCCCGCCCGTCATACCGTTCATGATGATACAGGGCGCCTTCCACAACGTGATCCAGAATCGTAAATCCTTTCAGAATATCTCCGCCGCGGCTGGTGTGGGATTTCATGACGCCGTATTCTTCATCCGTGAGTCTTCCCGGCTTATTGAGAACGCTGTCAGGGATGCCGATCTTACCGATGTCGTGCATCTGCGCGGTTCTGCGAAGGCTCTTTAATTCATTTTCGGAAAGGCCCATTTCCCGGCCGATCATAACGGAATAGGTCGCAACCCTCGCGGAGTGCTGCGCGGTACGGACGTCCTTCGCGTCAACGGCTTTCGCGATCGCGATAATCGTTTCATCGCCCATCTGTGCACGCTGTTTCATGACCTCAACTTCACGCCTTTGGACTTCCAGGGTCTTTCTCACCTGAGTCTTGACAACGAACCATGTGAACCAGGCAATCGCGCATGCCGCTGTGACCAGCATATAGATCTTAAACCAGCGGTTGTCATAGATCTCTTTTTCTTTTATGACCTCATATCGACGCTCTTCCAGGATTTTCTTTTTGTTGCTGTCGAAAACAGCCAGATGCAAAGTATATTCTCCGCTCGGAAGGTTCGTATAGACAATGGAACCGACCGTACTTTGCGGTGCAATCGTCCAACCATTTTCAAACCCCTCCAGGTAATAGCCGAGGTTTGGGTCCTGGATAGTGAAGTTGATCAGTTCCTGGTGGAATTCGATACGGCTGACGCCGCGCCCGACCACAATCGGAGTGCCCCTTTCGACCTTCCGGACCTCGCTGTCCATCGATACCGCCGGGATCAGCATACGATAGGAACGGCCTTCGGCTCCGTACCTGTCCGTGTCGAGAATATAGACGCCGCGGTCGCAGCACAGGAACAGATCTCCCGAGCCGTCAGAGTAGTTCCAGGAGTTTGCTGTCAGTGTTCCGGTAAGACCTTTTCTGGCGTCCAGCAGCTCATAGCTGACCTCTGTCTTTTCTTCATCGAGGACGTCGTGGCGGTTCACAACATAGATGCCCGAGCTTCCGGGTACGAAAAGCTTCTCGCCGTCCGCTGTCCAGAGGTCATAATTGTTAAAGTACGGGAAGCTGTCCAGAAGGCGGATCGTTCCCTCATCATTCATATAGCAGAGGCTGTTGCTGGTTACGATAAACATTCCGTCTGATTTCTTATCGCGGATTGTACGCAGAATCACTTCCGAGCTGAGGCCGTCCGCCTTCGTCAGCATCCGGGTCACTTCGTAATTCTCTATCACTGCGATTCCGTCACCGTCAGTACCGGCATAGATCTTCCCGTCAGGCATCTCTGTGACGGTAAGAACCATCGACTGGATCTTCTTGTCCTCGTACCCGATCGTTTTGATAATCTCATGGTCCCGGATAAAGCAAAGGCCGGTATCGCCTGCCGCGACGATTGTCCCGTCCGACAATTCACTCACAAGCCTTGAACGGTTTCCGAAGCTGCCGTTGCTCTGGTTGTAGATATGCTGAGTCCCGTCTTTCTCTATTTCCACAAGGCCCTGTCCGTATGTGCAGATCCACAGGCACTCCCTGCTGTCTGTAAAAATACAGCGGATGCGGATATCCTGAAACTGCTCGGTCAAAGAGTTGGTAATCTGTTTGCGAAGCTCCCCGTCGGCAATATCGAGTCCCTGATCCGTTCCGAAGTAATAGCGGTTTCCCCACTTCGTCACGCTGTTGACGACCCGTCCCTTCATGCCGATCGTGCTGTATACGTCTTTAAATGAAGACGGCGACAGGCGAAGAAGTCCGAGACGCGAGGATGTGAACCAGAAATTGTTCTGGTAGTCCACCATCATATGGTCAATGGAACTGTTAAAGGTATTGGTATTGATCGAACGGAAAAAGCCGCCCCTGTCCATGTAGCCGATACCGTTATCCGCCGTGACGAAAATCTCCCCGTTATCCATAAAACGGATGTCCTGAAGAGACAGGAGTTTTTCACAGTTCACCGCTCTGAGATGCTTAAAATAGCCGGTGGAAATATCATAGCTGTGAATCTTTCCTCCCGAAGTACCGGCATAGAGAATGCCGCCGTCGTCAAAGGCACAGCAGGAAAACGGGGTTTCATTTTCAGCCGTCTGAAGGGAGCAGGCGATCTTGCCTTCCCGAAGCAGAAACAGGCGTCCGTCCGCTGTCACGACGGCAACGTTTCCGAACTCATCTGCAGCGATGCGGTCGGAATAGTTGACCTCCGTCAGTGTGTTGATCTTTTTCAGTCCGCTGTTCAGGGAAAGGACCTGCATGCTGCCCGATGTACCGATATAATAATATCCGTCCGCTCCCTGCGTGATGCAGCGCACGGAGTTCGAAGGCAGGCCTTCATCCGTATCAATGACATTGACGATCTTTTCATTAATGGAAATGGAAAGACCGTTATCATTCGTCCCGATCCAGAGTCTTCCCTCTGAATCCACGAAAAGGCAGTTGACATTTCTTACGGATTCATAGGCATTCATCCAGCGGAATTCCTTGCCGTTATATCTGTAAAGACCGGCATATGTCCCGATCCACAGGATGCCGTCATTGGTCTCGACAATGTCGTTGGCTTCTCCGCAGGGCAGGCCGTTATTGCTGCTGAAGACCGTCTGTACATAGTCGTCATAGTCGATCGACGACTCCGTATTGACGGCAGCCTTAACACGGGTGCCTCCGGAAAAAAGAAGCGCAAACAGCACAATACCGGCCGTTATTTTAGGGCCGTTTCCGTGTTTTACGTGACGGGCTTCTTCCTCCTCCACCTCTTCGGCAATTTCCTCATAAGGATATTCGTCTTTCCGGTCGGAAGCAGTCTCTTTGTCATTGTTTTTCCGGGTCAGGCGCACAAGTTTGGTGCATATGAACACCATCCCCAAAATGAGGACCTTGTCCACGAATTCCGTATAGAACTGCCCGACGATCATACAGGGAATCTTCGGATATCCCAGTTCTATAAGGAAATTCATCACGCCATCGCCCCAGAGATTGCCTGTGGAGCCGTTATAATAGATCAGATTGAGGGGCGCGGAAACCACCAGGCAGACGATCGCGACCATTGAACTCACGGACATGGTTCCGAACGCGTCGTTCATCATCCCTCTTTTTCCGGCTTCACCGACGATGACGGCAATCGCGATACTCGTAAATGCATAGATATAGGAAATGTTATTGTAGAACCCGTATATGAGATTTCCGGTCACACCTACAATCGAACCGACAACCGGCCCGCCCACATAGGCGGCCAGAGCGGTTCCGAACGAATCCAGCCAGAGCGGCAGCTGGTAGTGGAGCGCAAAAAGACGTCCCCCTACATTCAGAAGAATACAGAGGCAGACAAAGGATATAATTTTATATAACTTCCAATCTTTCACGTAACGGTTCAGCCCCTTTTCTATACTCCCAGACGGGCGGCATAGTCTGTATACTCATCAAACCAGGCCTCGTAAGTGCCGTCTTTCACCACTTCGTCAATCACACCGTTCACAAAATACATCAGCATCAGTTCATCCTTCGGGCCGGCAATTCTGTCTCCCCAATACTGCTCTTCCAACGAATAGCCGATTCCCTCTATGAATGTCAGGCCGCATCCCGGATTATTGCTGATGTAAATCGAAGCTGTTTCAATATCTGCCGCGGCAGCGTCAACCTCTCCCTTCTCAAGAGCCGTATAGATCTCACTCATGTTATTAAATCTGCGGAACTGTCTGTAATTCATCACATGCTCCGCCAGAAGGCTCTCCTGAACGGAACCGCTCTGGGCAGCCAGATTCTTCCCGGCAAGGTCCTCTTCGGAACGGATCCTGTCGCGGTCCTCCTCCCGGATGAGAATCCCGACATTGGCGGTTTCATCCGTAAAATGATATCCCTTCGACATCTCCAGTATTCCCGCTCTGGCCGGCGTAAATGATACGCCCGATATGATCAGGTCGTTTGTTCCGTTGGCCACAGAGGCAAGCGCGTCGGAAAAGTCGAGCGGAACGATCCGAAGTTCTACTCCCATGCGCTCCGCAATCAGGCGGGCGAGTTCCATATCCGCTCCAACGTACTGCTCCTCACCTTCCAGCGAAGGATCGATAAATTCCTGCGGCGAATAATAGGGCTCTGTGGCCACGGTCAGGTAGCCTCTCTCCCGGATGATGAAAAGTCTGCCTTCTGCATTTTCCGGAATGCCGCCGGACACATCCATGGACTCATCCACGAAGCCGAACTCATTTTCATGATAAAGAGATTCCGTCTCTTCCGAACTGTTCGTCTCCGGGACGGCCGTTCCCTCCGCTTCCTTCAGCCCGGGCTGCGCGCACGCACTAAGCAGCAGTACCGTGCTCATCAGTACCGCTGTCTTTATGATTCCTGCTCTTTTGTTGAATTTTCCGAATCTCATACTGCTTATTAAAAATAATCTGAATTCGATGCTAAGCCGATTATATTATACTATGCAAAATCAACGGGCACAATATTTCGGCAGTTTTTATTTACGCGTCATACTGAAATCCGCTGGGCTCGCCGATCGGCTGATCCAGCAGTTCGGGATGTTCAAAAATATGCTTGACGAGCTTCAGGCTCCTCGCGAAGTAGAAGCCGTCCGCGATTCTCTCATCCAGCGTCACTCCGAGATCCACCACGGTACGGATTTCCTTTGTTCCGTCTTCCATAAGCATTTCTTCCTTATGGATGGTCCCGAGCGTCACCATGATACTGCAGGTGCCGTAATTGCTCAGGTGATGGTAGACGGATTTGCAGCGGATGCTTCCGAGGTTTGAAAGAAGAACCGAGGTGTAATTCGGATCCCCTTCCGTCAGGAAGTCCGGGTTGATTCCCCAGAAGTCCATAATGCGGACGCCCTTTATCGCTGCCGCCATAATCGGCCTCGGAAGAGCGGCGAATTGATCCAGAAGTTCGTCCACACCGCCGGTCGCGTGCTCACTTTTACGGGCTTCCCGCACATCCCCGTATATTCTTTTGCTGATCGTGTCGATGGTGTCGTCGTCTTCCGCCTTCAGCACCATCAGCGCCTCTTCCGCGCCGTCCGCGAAACGTCTTTTGGCGACGAAACTCAGCGTGATGTCATTGTGCTCGTAGTGCCGGTATCCCTGAACGAAGCAGTTCATCTTCGGCCGTTCTTTCAGCATTCGGGCAATCGCGGCAACGACACAGTGAAATACAGTCGTCTTGTAGTCGGGATGCTCCTCATTTTTCTTTTCGATATAGGACATCAGGTCCGTCACGTCGATCACGTCCTGCAGGAAGACCTCGCAGTCCGTTCTTCTCGGCCAGAGAGCTGCCATCACGGTCTGCAGCCCCGGCTGTTTCACGAATTTCGCGTCCCTGCGGTCTTTCGGATTTCTTTTACCGGATCGTGCCATGTTCTTTATTCCTTTCCCACTTCGTTTTCGGCTTCTTCTTCCAGTTTCCTGTACGCGACCTTTCCGACCAGCGTTTTCGGAAGCTCTTTTCTGAAAATAATCTCCCTCGGCAGGGCATAAGCCGCCACATGGAGCCTCATTTCATCCATGATTTTCTGTTTCAGGGCATCGTCTCCCTCAATGCCGTCACGAGGCACCACATAGGCCCGGATCCTGTGCATCCGCTTGCGGTCGGGGACTCCGATCACGCAGGAGTATGCCACTTCCGGAACGGCGTCGATCGCGTTTTCCAGGATGGAGGGGTACACGTTGTATCCGTTCGTAATGATCATTCTCTTCAGCCGCTGCCGGAAGTAGACGAATCCGTCCTCGTCCATATATCCGAGGTCGCCGCTGTACATCCATATACGGCCGTCCGAAAGCGTCCTCAGCGTTTCGGCATTTTCCGAAGGATTGTCATAGTAGCCGAGCATGACCGTCGGTCCGCTGATGATGATTTCGCCTTCCTCGCCGCGCGGCAGTTCCTCATCCGTCCCCGGCTTCACGATGCAGTAGAGCGTATCCGGAAACGGAATGCCGATACTGCCTTCCCTGTATTCGTCTCTGGGTGTCAGGCAGCTCGCCGTCACGCATTCGGTCAGGCCGTAGCCTTCGCGCACCTGAATGCGGGCATTGTGTTCCCTAAGGAACGTGTCGACCTTCTTCTTCAGCTCCACGGACAGGCTGTCCCCTCCGCAGAACATGCCCATAAGGAAACTCAGGTCCTTTCCGTCAAGCTGGGGCATATGCAGAAGGGCCTCAAAGATGGTCGGAACACCGGCAAGGAAATTCGGCTTTTTCCGGATCATCATTTCCGCATAGGATTTGATATTGAATGCCGGCATCAGGATGCACTCCGCACCGTGGGTCAGAATCGTATGGATATTGATGCCGAGCCCGAACCCGTGGAACACCGGCATGCAGCTCAGCATGGTCCGTCCCGCGCCGAGGTCTACACCGATCGCTTCGGCGGCCTGGCAGGAGAGAGCGTTGAAATTGAAATCGCTCAGGCGGATTCCTTTGGGAATGCCGCTTGTCCCACCGCTGTAAAGGATGACGGACGTTCTGTTTTTGTCAAATAAAATCTCCGGCAGCTTTGGCGCGTTCTTTCCCTCGCCTTTTTGCAGGAACTTCTTCCACAGGATGCCCCCGTCCCGTCCGGGGAATTTCATGGCCGCCCTCCCTTTTGTCGCCGAAAACGCGAGCGCCATATGCGGCGGCAGTTCATCCTGCATGCGGGTGACAATCACCTGTACTGGATAACCGACTTTTTCAACGGCACTTTTGACATTTTCATAGAAGAGATCAAAAGTGAGGATATATCTGCTCTTAGTCAGGCTGAGATAAAACGCGATCTCATTGACCGCGGACTGGGGATGGACCATATTGGCCAAAGCCCCGATCCGGTTGATCGCGTAAAAAGCGTCCAGCGCCTGCGGCGTGTTCGGCATGCAGATCGTCACGGCGTCCCCGGCATTTACCCCTTCCATAAGAAGGGCACGCGCCGTTCTTTCGATCTTCGCTATAAACCGCCTGTAGCTTGTCTTCTTGTTGAAGAATTCATAGGCAGGCATATCCGGCGCGTTTTCCGCCGCCTGCCGGACCATCTCGAACATGGTCATCTCAGGATATTCCAGATGGTCTCTCTGTCTGTACGGTTCCAAAACTCGAAATCTCCTTCACTAAACAATTCTATACATAACCGTAAAGGCCGCGGACGGACACTTCTCCGGAACTGATATATACGCGTTCCGAACGGCCGTCCTCCCCGGCACGGTCGACGGCAAGCCTGCCGAAATCATCGATCCCGCGCGCAATGCCGGTATAAGGTCCGGCGGGGTCTTCCACGCGCACATCCCGTTCCTTATTGACAAGGATCGCGTTATAACGCTCCTTCACCGTATGAAGGTCCCGTTTTTCAAGAAAATGCTGATAATTGAAGGCAAATCTGCGCAGCACGGAAGCCGTGATCCGCGCGGGCGAAACCTCCTCATTAAGAAACATGCGAAGAGAGAGAGCCTTATCCTTCAGCTCCCCGTCAAAGGACGGGTTATTCACGTTGATCCCGGTTCCGACTATGACATAGGGAATGTCTGTCCCTTTTCGGAAAAAAGCCTCCGTAAGAATTCCGCAGATCTTTTTGGACCCGATGACGACGTCGTTGGGCCATTTAATGGATGCGCCCGCATGATAGAGCCCGTTTACGGCCTCCGCGACTGAAAGCCCCATAAGGAGGGTCAGCATCGAAATATTTTCCACGGGTACAGACGGCCTTAAAAGAAACGAAAAATAAGCGGATTCTCCCATCGGGGATTCCCATGTTCTGCCGAGTCTTCCCTTGCCCGCGGTCTGCTCAGCGGCCGCTGCCGTAAGGCCTTCCGGAAGCTCTTCGCTGTCTTTTAAGGCGCGGATCCTTCTTTTCAGTTCCTCGTTGGTCGAGTCCACGCTCCTCATAGGAAGCACAGTAAAAAAACCGTCCGCTTCACTCTCAAGGACTTCTTTCAATTCAAAGGGCCACGCGTCGAAACACCCTGTTTCTCCCGCCGGGCTCACAGTGTCGCCACCATCACGGCTTTAATGGTGTGCATGCGGTTTTCCGCCTCGTCAAAGACCACGGACTGCTTTGACTCAAAGACTTCATCCGTCACTTCCATTGCGTCGAGGCCGAATTTTTCGTGAATCTTTCTGCCGATTCCCGTTCCCAGATCGTGGAAAGCCGGCAGGCAGTGCATAAAGATCGCCTGCGGTCCCGCGTTTTCCATCACATCGGCTGTCACCTGATAGGGCAGGAGAGCTTTGATGCGTTCCTCCCAGACTTCTTCGGGTTCGCCCATCGAAACCCAGACATCCGTGTAGATAACGTCGGCGCCTCTGGTTCCCTCTTCCACGTCTTCCGTCAGCGTGATCGATCCGCCGCTCTCCGCTGCCCAGGCGCGGCATTCCTCCACCAGCTTTTCATTCGGGAAATATTCCTTCGACGTGCATGCCGTAAAATGCATCCCGAGCTTCGCGCAGGTGACCATCAGCGAATTGCCCATGTTGTAACGGGCGTCTCCCATGTACGTCAGCTTCCGGCCTTCAAGGTCGCCAAAATGTTCCTTCACGGTCAGCATATCCGCCAGCATCTGCGTCGGATGGTATTCATTGGTCAGACCGTTCCAGACCGGTACGCCCGAGTACTTCGCGAGATCTTCCACGATGGTCTGTTCAAAACCGCGGTATTCGATTCCGTCAAACATGCGTCCGAGCACGCGCGCCGTATCCGCGATGCTTTCTTTCTTGCCGATCTGAGATCCGGACGGATCAAGATAGGTGACGTTCATGCCCATATCATAGGCCGCCACTTCAAACGAGCAGCGTGTACGGGTGCTGGTCTTTTCAAATATGAGCGCGATATTCTTATGCGGGCGGTCATAGTCGTAGATCCCCGCTTTCTTTTTCGCCTTCAGTTCGGCGGCAAGATCGATAAAATAGAGAATTTCCTCTTTGGTGAAATCCCTCAGCGTAAGGAAATTTCTTCCTTTCAGCCCCGTGGCGATCTCTTCTTTACTCATGGCCGCAGCATTTTTCAGATCTGACATTATCCGGATCCTCCGTTCTTTCTTTCATTACAATGTTGATTCCGTCCTGAGCCTTCGCTGCCGCTGGGCTTCGTACATCAGGACACCCGCCGCCATCGCGGCATTTAAGGATTCCACCCTGCCCATCATCGGGATGCGGATCAGCGTATCGCAAAGGGCCGCCGTCTCATCCGTGATGCCGCGGCTTTCATTTCCTATGACAAATAAACTGCCGCCAAGGTAGCTTACATCCGTATAGTTCGCCCGCCCCCGAAGGTGCGCGGCGTAAGTTTTAATGCCTTTTCCACGCAGCTCGTTAAAAAAAGCCTCCGTATCCTTCACCTGAAAATGCGGCACGCGAAAGACCGATCCCATCGTCGACCGCACAACCTTGGGACTCAGGACATCTACCGTGTTTTCCGTGAAAAATACCGCGTTTGCCCCGGCCGCTTCCGCGGTCCGAAGGATGGTGCCCGCGTTTCCCGGATCCTGCAGGTCTTCCGTAAAGACAAATAAAGGAGCGGGATGGTTCAGGATTTCACTGTAGTTCCATTCCGGTTTCCTGAGAACGCATAAAATTCCCTGAGGTGTTTTCGTATCGGAAATGCCGAAAAAGCGCGCCTCGTCCAGATCGTCCGACACGGCGGCGCCTTTGGGGATCCTGGCCCGGATGTCCGGATGTTCCTCCGCGAACGCGCGCGTCATCACGACCTGCTCGATTAAGGCGGGCGGTGCTTCCTCAAAGAGTTTGATTCCTTCCGCCACAAAAAGGCCCTGCGTGTCGCGGGCCTTTTTCTGCTTACCCAGATATCGGATATCTTTTAATGACAACATATGATTACGAACGCTTTACCTTAGCATCTTTTTTATAACCGCCGGACATGGCCGTGGCGATTTCGTACTGATATTCGTCAATACCCTTGACCATGGCCAGAGCCTCATCGATATCGAAGTCCTGGAATTTTCCGTTCTTGTATCCGACGACGCGTTCGCTCTTTCCTTCCATAAGGAGGTCCACTGCCATGCAGCCCATAATGGACGCATAGACGCGGTCTTTTGCTGTCGGGCTGCCGCCGCGCTGCATGTGGCCGAGAATCGTGGCGCGGGTTTCAATTCCGGTCGCCGCCTCAAGTCTTCTCGCCATGGAAGCGGAATGGCCGACGCCTTCGGCGTTGATGATGATGTGATGCTTCTTTCCGCGTCTTCTGGAGTCGATGATATTGTCTATGATCTTCTGTTCGTCATAGTCATATTTTTCGGGAAGCAGGATATCCTCCGCGCCGTTCGCGATACCGCACCACAGCGCGAGATAGCCGGCATTTCTGCCCATAACCTCGATGATGGAGCATCTTTCATGGGAAGTCGAAGTGTCCCTGACTTTGTCAATCGCCTCCATCGCCGTATTGACGGAAGTGTCAAAGCCGATCGTATATTCCGTGCAGGAGATATCGAGGTCGATCGTTCCCGGAACGCCAACCACGTTGATTCCCTGATGGGCAAGGCACTGGGCACCTCTGTAGGAGCCGTCGCCGCCGATGACCACGAGTCCTTCGATGCCGTACTTACGGCAGGTTTCGGCCGCGTGCTTCTGGCCTTCCAGCGTACGCATCTCAGCGCATCTTGCCGTATAAAGAACCGTTCCGCCTTTCTGGATCGTGTCGGACACGTCCTTACCGGTAAGTTCTTTGAGGTCCTCTTCCATAAGGCCGTCATAGCCTCTGTAGATTCCATAGACTTTAAGACCCCTTCCGAGTCCCCTTCTTACAACAGCCCGGATTGCCGCATTCATGCCCGGCGCGTCGCCGCCGCTGGTAAGAACGCCAATCGTTTTGATTTCCTTCTTTTCACTGGCCATCTTCTTCCCTCCAAAAGTCTGTTCCTAACCGGAAATACAGTTATAGTTATTTTATGTCTTTTTCATACATTTTTCAATGCATGAATGTTATCCGAGAGGAATCTCGACGATTTCCGCCATCCGGGACAGGCACTGCTCAATCTGTTCCGATATTTCCGAAATCATGCGCCCCGAAATCTCCTCGTCTTTCTCCGTTTCCAGATTGCGGTAGAAATTCTCGCGGATCTCGCTGGACATGCTGTCCATGCGGGATTCAAAGGCCTTCCGCGTCACCATTTTCCTGAACATGTTCGGAATGTCCGCGCTTAAGATCGCCTGCTCCATCCGGTTTTTACCGAGCACCAGAACCAGCAGGGAAATGACCGCTCCGGCCATAATCCCCGGCGCGCCGCTTGAGATCAGCGCGATCCCGCTGCCTCCGCAGAGAAGACCCACAAGAACGGATACAAGCGTGTCGATGAGGAGTGTAATCTGTCCGACCGCAAATACGTCCTTCGTCTCGATCTTGATGTCGATATCCGTCAGCGCGAGATAGGACGTAAGACTCAGCTGCTGATAGGGAATGTTGTGCCGCGTGCAGATCGGAACCGTATACTCTTCGATATCGACAGCCAGAGGCTTCAGCCAGTCCATAATCGGTTTCACGAGAAGCATGCGCGCCTCCTCGGTCTTGAGGAACTCTTCGATTTCCCGTTCCAGCTCGCCGTCCACGTCCTCGAGACGGCGGATTTCTCCGCTCCGCCAGCGGTCGAACACGGGAAGGGCGGCATTTTCCAGAACCGGATCCACCAGTGTCTCAACCGTATTGCGGTACAGTTCATCGATGTGCAGCCGGACGAGGTCCTCGATCACGGTCGAAGAAATCAGTTCGTCCAGCTCCGTGCGGAATTCCCTTAAGTCCTCATCGATGCGGCCGCAGGAAGCCAGTCCGCGGGCAATCGTAAATTCAGGCTCCGATCCGGTGATGACGACCGATTCCGGGAACACTTCCCGTACCCATCCCCGGATCTCCTGCATACGGGAAACGCCGCCCGTAAGGAAAACCAGTTCGGGCAGTTCTCCGTCAATATGTCCGCGTACCTCCTTAAGGCTGTCCGTAAACAGATCCCTGAAGGACTGTCCGCCGAGCACCTGCTGCTTTCCGCAGAGCATATCGTGGGCGATCTTCGGATCGATCGTAAGCTTCAGCCTCATCGGAATCGTATGGCGGATCATGACGGACTCCGAACATTCGTGATCGGCCCAGTAATCCACATCCGAGAAATATTTTTCCTTCAGCCGCCGTACCGCGAACTCACAGTAGTTTTTCCACGGTTCGCTCTCTTCGAAGACCGTCCGGATTCGTTCCTCGCGTGGGGACGTTTTAAGAGCATTTTCCAGCAGAATCTCGTCCATCATTCCGCCGCCGAGAGCCACCTCGCCGGCCGTCTTCAGTTCCACTTCCTTACCGCTCGCAATATAGGCAAAGTCCGTCGTGGAAGAGCCGATGTCCACTACAAGCACCGGCTTCGAGAGAATATCATAGCCGACCTGAAGATGTTTGGACTGGCAGGCAGCCACAAGCGCCGCCCTCGACTCCGAGATAATCCGCGCCGGCGGATAGCCGATCTCCTCAAAAAGAGCTCTGTAATCTTCTCTGGCCGCGCTGTCCCAGCCGGCAGGGCAGCCGATATAGAAACAGCAGTCCTCGCCTTTTACCAGATGGCCCTCGCCATAGAGTTCTCCCAGAATTCCGACGGCAAAGCGCCTGAGGTCTTTCCGGCTCTCACGATCTGTAAGAAACCGGCTCTTGAAACGGATCGCCCTTTTTACGGCGCGGGGCGTATAGCAGGCGCTCTCGCCCACCAGCACTTCTCCGCTTTGAAGAAGGGCATATGCCGTCACGATGCTTTTCACTTCCCGGATTGTCAGGATTTCCGGCTGTTCAGCGGAGTTCTTCCCGACTAACGATATGGCGCTCTCGGCATCCCCGAGATCAAATCCGAAATAGCGCTCCATAGTGTCCTCCTTTAGGCAATGCAGCTTTCTTGCAATGCCGATTTCATGCGATGCCGCTTTCTGTTCCGACCGCGGCGAGTCCTTTCATAAGCAGCCGACCATCGGAAACCAGTGCCGGACGGATCGTTGTTTCCTCTTCGGAAGGCAGCAGTTCAAACCACGATTCGTGTTCCGGGGTATAATCCACGGTTTCAATTCCATGGTTGTGGAGATAGAAGCGGACATCCTCCGCCTTCTCGAGGGCATATTCCTCGTCATGGCTCATAGCTGCTTCCATAAGGCCGGCAAGGAGTTCCAGTTCCTCCTTCGAAAGCGCGGCATCCGCCTTTTCCGCTGTTCTCTTCAGATCTTCGCGTTCTTCCGCCTCCGCAAGGGCCAGCTGACGGTCCATTGTGATCGTGACAGCCTGCAGTGCGCGGTACAGTTTTCCCGCGTCCATGTGCAGGATGACTGTTTTCTCCGCCCCTTTCTTCAGCGCTTT
This sequence comes from uncultured Eubacteriales bacterium, assembly GCA_900319795.1. Lineage (GTDB taxonomy): Bacteria > Bacillota > Clostridia > Lachnospirales > Lachnospiraceae > Chordicoccus. Next base: position 21,689 of record ONPU01000018.1, read on the forward strand.
CTTATCCGTTCTTATGAACAGACCGCCCGCAAACAGCAGCAGAGCACCCGCCGCGATCAACGCAAGGGGCAGTTCCCAGATTCCTTTGGCTGTCGTTCCCGGAACCCGCGTCATAAGAAGCACGACTCCTGCCGCCAGCACCGCAAGCGCGACCAGCGCAAGAATCAGCCCGACTGGCCGCAGCTTCATGCCTTTCTTTTTCCCTGCCGTCACGGACGCTTCCTTCTCCCAGATCTCCGGCTCGCCGCAGGTATCCAGCATCGCAACCGACGCTTTCACCGTTTCGGCCAGATGGGCCGCGGTCTGCTTCGCGCGCTCGCTTTCGCTCTGCTCCATAAACCGAAACAGGAGCCTCTCCAAGGACCGCCGCATCGCTTCCTGCGCCGCTTCCGTGCTGTCCGCGCCCGCGAAGCGGGCTTTGATGTTGTCGCGCTCTTCATTCAATATATCTGACAGAGTCATGGTCGCTTCCTTTCCTCATCATGCTTCTACAACTTGGATGTGCGGGTACGCGATCTCCAGATCGGCCTCACTTTTGAACAGCAGCACCAGATCCCTCCGGATATCGCTGCAGGCGACAAAATTCTCCTCCACGTTCGAAGTGACCACGGAAGCCCGAAGACTGATCCCGCTTGGCCCGAGCTCCCGGATCAGCACGGTCGTCCTGTCGTTGATTCCCCTGCTTTTCTTCGCCTTCTTCACCATCGGATGGTCATCAATCAGATCCGCCATCACCTCGATCGCCTTCTTCAGATCCGACTCATACGTGATATCCACATCGAGGAAATTGGAACTGAACGAGTCCGCGTAGTAGTTGTTATCGATCACGCTTAAGTCCATTTTGGAATTCGGGACTATCACGTGAGAGGCATTCATGACATTTTCAATAACGGTATGGCGGAGATCGATCGACTTGACATAGCCGGTGATGCTCTCGCCGTCGATCGTGACATGAATCCGGTCCCCGAGCTGGAATGGCGTGAATGTCGAAAGGATAAAGCCGTGCACGATATTGCTTAAGCCCTCCTGAAATACAAAGCCGAGGACAACCACCAAAAGCGAAGAAGACAAAAGGATCTGGCTGGCGAAGTTTTTGAACACGTCAAAAAGAGACGCGATACTGATCCCTGTCGCAATGGCGACGATCACCTGCAGACAGCCTTTCAGGAAACTCATCTGCACGCTCTTTTTTCCGCGGATCAGGATCTTCGTAAAAATGATATCTATGATTTTGATCACGATGAGCGCTACAATGATCTGGAAAATGATATAGTACATCCTGTTCGAAGTCACGAACCGGAAAAATGATTTCGCGGTCCATTTCAGTTCTTCATAGTTTTCATTGGTTTCCATCGAAATATCCTTTCTTCCGATTTGATGTGCATACCTTATTTTATTTTACTGCCCCGGGCGGCTTCTGCACAACCGTAAAGTCACAATCCGAAGCCGCGCCTTCGTTTGACAAACCGCAAGGGCTGTCTTTATACTTGAAATAACTGTTTGTGAATTGAGAAGGAGCCGACCATGCTGAAAACAGGAGTCTATCAGAATCTGACCGTCGTAAGCCGTAAAGAGCACGGCGTCTATCTGGCCGAAAACGCCGACGCGGGAAAGACGGAGCGCGTCCTGCTTCCGTCGAAGGAAGTGCCGGAAGACACGCAGATCGGAGAGCCTTTGAGGGTTTTCATTTACCGCGATTCGATGGACCGTCTGATTGCCACTACGACCGCGCCCCTTATTACGCTTGGCGAGGTCCGTCTTCTTAAAGTAAAAGAAGTGACCGCGATCGGAGCCTTTCTCGACTGGGGCCTTCCGAAGGACCTGCTGCTTCCGTTTGCGGAGATGGTTTCCGCAGCGGACGGAAAGAAGCTGCGCCTTCATCCGGGAGACGAAATTCTCGCCGCGCTGTACCTCGACAAGAGCGGGCGTCTTGCGGCGACCATGAAGATCTATCCCTATCTTCGGACGGATTCCCCGTATATCAAGGACATGCATGTGTCGGCCCGGATCTACCAGATCGAAGAGAGCTTCGGCGCTTTTGCCGCCGTTGACGACCTCTATTCCGGACTGATTCCGAGAAGAGAAATGACCGGCAGGGAACGCCTCGGCGAAGTCATGACCCTTCGGGTGACCGGCGTCCGCGAAGACGGAAAGCTGGATCTGTCCGGCCGGGAAGCGGCCTATAAAATGATGGAAGAGGATTCGGATAATATTCTCTCCGTGATCCGTGATGAATACAGCGGGGTCCTTCCTTTCGACGACAAGGCCTCCCCGGAAAAAATCCGGGAAGTGTTCGGACTTTCCAAAGCCGCCTTCAAACGCGCGGTCGGAAAATTGTACAAAGAGCGGCAGATCCGGCTGGAAGAGGGGCAGATCTTCATTTCCGACGAAGACTGACCGCGAAACACAGTTTTTACTTCAGCCGCGTATAAATTTTTTATTTTACATAACTAAGAGATACAAAACGTCCCCGAAACGTGGTAGGATAGTAGAAGTATGATTCTAGGGAGGGACTATCATGCCGAATATCTTAACTTTGCTGAATGAGCTTGCTTCATCACCGGTCTGGAAATCACCCGCCATGAAGTACGCTGTCATTATTGTTCCGACGATTGCCGGACTTATATATTGTTTCTACGGTTACAGGCTTGCCCGTGTCATCAGCGCTCTGGTTGGCGCGAGCATCGGTGGCGGAATCGGCTTTGTTGTCGCAGGTGTTATGAAAATGACACCCCCGCTCCTTTACGTCATCCCTGCTGTAGGCGCGATTCTCTTCGGCATCCTCGGATACTTCCTTGTGAGACTCGGCATTTTCCTGATCGTCTTCCTGGTGATCTTCGGATCCGTCGGCGTCTCGCTCGAGGAACTGACCTCGCTTGACCGGGTCGTTGTCCTGATCGTCTCACTGGTATCCGGTCTGATTCTGGGAATTCTGTCCGCGATCTACGACAAGGTTCTCATTATCATCGCCACCTCCATCGGCGGCGCGATGATCGTTGCCGACAGGGTCTTCGATCATCTGGTTCACATCCGCTGGGACGCGAACCTCGAGTCGTATATCCGGCTCGGCTTCGGCGTTTTTCTGGCCGTCGTCGGACTGATCTTCCAGTTCGTCACGACAAGAGATATGAAGTCGCGCTATGACGACGAAGAAGGCGATTATTACGATGAGTAATCATTTTTCATGAGCATTATGATCGAGGCATTCCCGACAGTTCGGGAATGCCTTTTCGCTAAAATCCGTACATCATGCATTTCCAAAGTACAACGGAAGGATCAGCAATGGCATTTACACATCTGCACGTTCACACGGAATATTCCCTTCTGGACGGTTCAAACAAAATCAAGGAATACGTGTCCCGCGTAAAGGAACTCGGCATGACGTCCGCCGCGATCACCGATCACGGCGTGATGTACGGCTGCATGGATTTCTACAAGGAAGCCGTCGCGCAGGGTATCAAACCGATCCTCGGCTGTGAAGTGTATGTCGCGCCGGGGAGCCGCTTCGACAGGGATCTCGGCTCGAGCGACGACCGCTATTACCACCTGGTTCTTCTCGCGGAAAATGACGAAGGCTATCAGAATCTCGTGCGCATTGTCTCCGCCGGCTTTACGGAAGGTTTCTATTACAGGCCGCGTGTGGACCGGGAGATTCTGACGAAGTATCACAAAGGAATTATCGCTCTTTCCGCGTGCCTTGCCGGCGAAGTGGCCCGTCACATTTCGGCAAATGATTACGCCGGCGCGAAGAAGGCCGCCCTGGAGCACCTTGACATTTTCGGCGAAGGAAATTATTTCCTGGAACTTCAGAACCACGGCATTCCGGAACAGGAGCACGTCAACCAGATGCTGATCCGCATGCACGAAGAGACGGGCATTCCTCTGGTCGCGACAAATGACATCCACTATACCTATGCCTCTGACGCGGAATCGCATGACATTCTCCTGTGCATCCAGACGCAGAAAAAGGTCCAGGACGAAGACCGCATGCGCTATGAGGGCGGACAGTACTTCGTCAAGTCGGAAGACGAGATGCGCAGGCTCTTCGGCTATATTCCCGAAGCTCTGGAAAATACAAACCGCATCGCCGAACGCTGCAATGTCACCATCGTCTTCGGTGAAAGGAAGATTCCGGAATACGATGTCCCTCAAGATTTCGCCGCGGAATATCCTTCCGAAGAGCCGTCTTTGGCCTACCTGAAATTCCTCTGCGAAAAGGGTCTGCGCAAACACTACGGCGAAGATTACCGCACGGCCCGTCCGGAAATTGCGGAACGCTATGATTACGAAATTTCGACTATTGCCTCGATGGGCTTTACGGACTATTTCCTCATTGTCTGGGATTACATCAACTTCGCGAAAGCCCATGACATCATCGTGGGACCGGGCAGAGGGTCCGCTGCCGGATCGATCGTCTCGTACGCGCTCGGCATCACCGAACTCGACCCGATCCGCTATTCGCTGCTTTTCGAACGCTTCCTCAATCCGGAACGCGTGTCCATGCCCGATATCGACGTCGACTTCTGCTTCGAAAGAAGGCAGGAGGTGATCGACTATGTCGTGCGGAAATACGGGCGGGACCGCGTCGTCCAGATCGTCACGTTCGGCACCATGGCCGCGCGCGGCGTGATCCGCGACGTCGGCCGGGCTCTGGATCTGCCCTACAGCGAATGCGACCGCATCGCGAAAATGATCCCCAAGGAACTCAACATCACCCTGGACAAAGCGCTGGTCATGAATCCGGAACTGAAAGCGGAATATGAGTCCAACGAGCAGACCCGTTTTCTCATCGATATGTCAAGACGTCTCGAAGGCCTGCCCCGGAATACTTCCATGCACGCCGCGGGAGTCGTCATTTCCAAAAAACCGGTTGTGGAATATGTGCCGCTGTCCCGGGCTCAGGACGGTTCCATTACCACGCAGTTTACGATGACCACACTGGAGGAACTGGGTCTTTTAAAAATGGACTTCCTCGGCCTTCGGACCTTGACCGTCATCCAGAACGCGGAAAAACTGATCAACCGCCGTCCCGAATTCGAAGGCAGCGCGTCGTTCGATGTCAACCGGATTCCGGAAGACGATCCGGAGACCATGGAAATGATCGGACGCGGAAAATGCGAGGGCGTCTTCCAGCTTGAAAGCGCGGGCATGCGCTCCTTCATGAAGGAGCTGAAGCCCAGGACCCTGGAGGATATTATCGCCGGCATCGCTCTTTACCGCCCGGGCCCGATGGATTTCATCCCCCGCTATATCGAAGGCAAGAACCACCCCGAAAATGTCCGCTACGACACTCCGCTGATGGAGCCGATTCTGAAAGAAACCTACGGCTGCATCGTCTACCAGGAGCAGGTCATGCAGATCGTGCGCTCGCTCGGCGGCTATTCGCTCGGCCGTTCGGATCTGGTCCGACGCGCCATGTCGAAGAAGAAGGCCTCCGTCATGGAGAAGGAGCGGCAGAACTTCATTTTCGGAAATGAAAGCGAAGGCGTGCCCGGCTGCGTCCGGCGGGGCATTTCCGAACAGGTCGCGAGCCATATCTACGACGAAATGACCGACTTCGCCAAATACGCTTTCAACAAGAGCCACGCAGCCGCCTACGCGGTCATCAGCTATCAGACCGCTTACCTGAAATGCCACTATCCGGTGGAATTCATGGCCGCGCTGCTTACATCCGTCATCGACAACCCCGGCAAATGCGCCGAGTACCTCATGCACTGCCGCGCCGTCGGCATTTCGATCCTTCCTCCTTCCGTTCAAAGCGGAGAGGGACGCTTTACCGCCGAAAACGGCTCGATCCGCTGCGGCATGTACGCGATCAAAGCCGTAGGGCGCAGCGTCATCGACAATCTGGTGGAAGAGCGCGAAGCGAACGGCCGCTTCAGCTCCCTGAAGGATCTGATTACAAGAACCTACGGCAAGGACCTGAACCGCCGCGCCATTGAAAATATGATCCGTGCCGGCGCGCTCGACGATTTCGGCGCCACCCGGAAGCAGCTGATGCAGGTCTTTCCGCAGGTGCTGGATCAGGCAGCATTTGACGCGAAAAGCTCCATTTCCGGACAGATGTCTCTCTTCGACCTGATGCAGCCGGAGGAGAAAAAAGAGTTTGAGCTCCGGTATCCCGATATCGGCGAATTCCCGAAGGAAATGCTTCTGGCGGGTGAAAAAGAAGTCCTCGGCATCTATCTGAGCGGACATCCGCTGGAAGATTACGAGGACCTGATGAAAAGCGTTACCACAGCCACTACGGCCGATTTCGAACTCGACGAAGAGACCGGAACCTGCCGCGCCCAAAATGACGCCCGTGTCACGATCGGCGGCATGGCTGTCCAGATCCAGAAAAAGTTCACCAGAACCAACAAGATCATGGCCTTCCTCACAATCGAAGACCTGCTGGGTTCGGTGGAAGTGATCGTCTTCCCGAAGACCTACGACGAATACCGGCTTCTGCTCGACGAGGACGCGCGCCTCTTTATAGACGGCCGCGTGCAGACAGAAGACGACAAGCCCGGAAAGGTCATCGCGGAGAAAATCAGAAAGTTCGAGGATATCCCGCGCACACTCTGGATCGCATTTTCCTCGCTTGAGGAATATAAGCAGCACGCGGCGGAACTGATGGAACTGGCAGAAAGCTCCGAAGGGATCGACGGCCTGTGCATTTTCCTCAGAGATTCGAAGCAGTGGAAGCGCGTCACACTTCCGAACGGGCTTAAGATTTCCGACGAGACACTGTCCGCGTTCCGAAAACTGTACGGCACGGAAAATGTTACGGTCCGCGCCTCAAAAAGATGATAAGCGTGTAAAAAAATGCGGGCTGCTTCCGAGGCAGTCCGCATTTTTCAGTTCTTCATATGTCATTTCAAAATTCCACAAATCCCTGCAGCCAGACTCTGCCGCGGAAGCGGGTTCCGGGCGCCGGCACGCCTTCCAGATCTTTCTCATTGATGCAGAGGCTGAAAAAGACGTCGCAGGCTTCGACTTTCATTTTCCAGATATTTTCATGCGTATAGCCATTCCGGACTTGCTCGCAGTAAATGACATTGCCGCAGATGCTGTACAGATCGCATTCGATCCCGCTCGGCTGAAAATAGGTCTCGACGATTGACAGAATGTCTTCACGCTGTACCCTCTTCATGAGGATATTGAAGTTATTCATATCATCTTCCGTCAGTTCCTCGATCGCTTCTTCATCTCCCTCGCGGGCCTCGGAGACCAGTTTCAGGTAGCGTTCCCGCTGCGCCATGACGGCCGCCTCTTCCTCGTGCGTCTTGAAGATCGGCAGAAGAATGCTCCCTTCCTTTGCCAGCGCGGAAAACCGGACCTGGCGGCTCTTGATGGGATCATCCGCTTTTCTCCCGTCCTCAGCGTAGATCATATCCGCGGCATTGATCAGATGGAAAATGATGGACGTCCCGATCCGGGGATCATCGCAGATCGCTCCATAGGATTCATCCGCCGAATGAAGCTCGAACTCGATCGGCTGCTTCATACTGATCACAGGACCTTTGTAAAACGGGAACATATGCTGAGGGTGCAGATTTCCGTCCTCGTCAAATTCGCCGCAGACCACAAGACCGATCTCCGCCGCGTACTGTTTGATGAACTCGCAACGGGTAAATCCGTCCGACGTCTGCCAGGCTCTTTTGCGGTCATGATGAAGAATTGTCTCCCTCATCAGCTGTTCCGAAGCGCGGGCCGACCGGATCGACCGGAAACCCGCTGCCCTGAGATAATTATGCATTCAATTCTCCTTTATGCTTTCGGCACTAATTTCTCCGCGCCGCCCATGTAGGGTCTCAGCACTTCCGGAATCGTAACGCTTCCGTCAGCCTGCAGATGATTTTCAAGGAATGCGATCAGCATTCTGGGCGGTGCTACAACCGTATTGTTCAGAGTGTGCGCAAGATATTTTCTTCCGTCCGCGCCTTTTACACGGATTCCCAGTCTTCTGGCCTGCGCGTCGCCGAGGTTCGAGCAGGAACCGACTTCGAAGTACTTCTTCTGACGCGGCGACCATGCCTCGACGTCCAGAGACTTGACCTTGAGGTCCGCCAGGTCGCCGGAGCAGCACTCCAGCGTACGGACGGGGATGTCCATGGAGCGGAAGAAGTCGACCGTATTTTTCCAAAGCTGATCGAACCAGTACGGGCTTTCTTCCGGCTTGCAGACGACGATCATTTCCTGCTTTTCGAACTGATGGATTCGATAGACACCTTTTTCCTCGATGCCATGCGCGCCCTTTTCCTTGCGGAAGCAGGGAGAATAGCTCGTCAGGGTGTAGGGAAGCTTCGCTTCATCATTGATCGTATCGCGGAACTTGCCGATCATCGAATGTTCCGATGTGCCGATCAGGTAGAGATCTTCTCCTTCGATCTTGTACATCATCGCGTCCATCTCCGCAAAGCTCATGACGCCGTCCACTACGGAGCTTCTGATCATATAAGGCGGAATGCAGTAGGTGAAGCCTCTGTTGATCATAAAGTCTCTGGCATAAGTAAGGACTGCGGAATGAAGTCTGGCAATGTCGCCCATCAGATAATAGAAACCATTTCCGGCCACTTTATCCGTCGCGGTATCCAGATCGATGCCGGCGAAAGACTTCATAATCTCCGTGTGATACGGAATTTCAAAATCCGGAACGAGCGGCTCTCCGAAGCGCTCAAGTTCCACATTTTCCGTATCATCTTTTCCGATCGGAACCGACGGATCGATGATCTGCGGAATCTTCAGCATATGTTCACGGATATCCGCCTCGACCTGCTTCTCCTCAGCTTCCAGCTCGGTGATTCTGGCGCCTTTTCTGGCGATTTCATCCTTGATCGCCATGGCCTCAGCCTTTTTGCCCTCCTTCATCAGGCCGCCGATCAGCTTGGAGGTCTTGTTGCGTTCAGCCTGCAGCGCTTGAACTTCCTGCTTGATTGCACGGTTTCTCTTATCAAATTCAATCACTTCGTCGACGAGCGCGAGTTTTTCGTCTTCGAATTTTTTTCTGATATTTTCCTTAACGATTTCCGGGTTCTCTCTTAAAAATTTGATGTCAATCATGATGCTTCTATTCTCCTTACATGTATTTCTGTTTATGTACTATCAGCTTATTTCGTCGGGGCTCAGTTCATCGCTTCCGTACCGCCTTGCGATTCTCAGCGCTTCTACTTCTTCGTTACTGAGCATGATATACGATTCACCCTTTACGATTTCCTTAATATAGAGGAAGCAGTTGTCCCTGCTGTGAACCGCGTTCAGCACGAAGCCCGAATCGTAATCGTCCAGCAGCGCCAGCACGAAGCTCAGCTTTCCGCCCACATCATCGAACGCGTCATATTTGACGATTCCGTATTTATGTGTGCTGTTGGAGATTCTGGAATCGATCTTAGCCAGCGTTTCGTCCAGCGATCCGATATTTTTCGCGTACTTCTCGATCCTCGACATCTTCTGGGTCAGTTCCTTCTCAAGAGAAACGCCTCCCTGACCGCGCATGAAGCTTGTGTACTTCGCGTTCAGGCGCCTCACCTTGGCAGACATCGAAAAGATCGCGATCACTAACGCGATTTCCAGAACAAGCAGCACGATCAGGATAATACCCATATCCACGCCTGCCGAATTCAAAATGTCACTCATCTTATATCTGTCCCTTCATTCATCATCTGCAATCAGTCAATTATTTTCACCATCTCATCAGGAATTCGCGGAAAGCAGCATTTCGTACAGACGATCCAGTTCATCCTGAGAATAATATTCTATCTCGATTTTTCCCCTTTGGGAACTGCTTGGCTTAATTGATACCTTCGTACCCAGCGAGCTTTTCATTTTCTCAGCAAGATCGTTCAGCATCAGCGTGTCGATCACGTCTCTTGTCTTCTTAGGCTTCTGGGGCGTCACAAGGCCTCTGACCATTTTTTCGGTCTGTCTGACCGAGAGATGATCTTTCAATACGGCATCTGCGGCTTCTTTCTGCAGAACGGGAGATACAAGTCCCAGAATCGCACGCGCGTGCCCTTCTGAAATCTGTGAGGTCTCCACCATGCCCTGTACTTCCGGATCCAGCTTTAAAAGTCTCAGCGAATTGGCCACTGCCGAGCGGCTTCTGGAAACCCGTTCCGCGACAGCCTCCTGGCTGAGTCCGTATTCCGTGACAAGCTGTTCGTAGGCCTTCGCTTCTTCGATCGGGTTCAGGTCTTCGCGCTGAATATTCTCGATCAGGGCCACTTCCACGGCTTCCTGCTTCGAATAGTTTCTGATAATGACCGGAACTTCCTTCAGGCCTGCCTTTTTAGCCGCGCGCCATCTGCGCTCACCGGCTATGATCTCATAATAGTCGTCTTTCTTCTGGACGATCAGCGGCTGGATGATTCCGAATTGTCGAATAGAATCCGAAAGTTCGGTTATCGCGTCTTCGTCGAAGTATTTTCTGGGCTGATCCCTGTTAGGTTCAACCAGAGATATTCTCATGTTGACAACGCGGTCCTTTGCGTAGGCTTCGTCCTGGTTTGAACCTGGTTCTGTGGTTGGTTTGGGTTCTGTTGTGTTCGCTGGTGTTGGCTCTGCTTTTTCTTCCGCTTCAATAACAGCTTTAGCTTCGGTCAGTGCTTTTGCTTTTGCTTCGGCCAATGCTTTTGCTTCGGCCTCCGCTGCGGCTTTTGCTTCGGCCTCCGCTGCTGCCTTTGCCTTTGCTTCGGCTTCTGCTGCAGCTTTTGCCTCGGCCTCCGCCTTAGCTTCAGCCTCTGCCTCTTCCTGGATCAGCCTCTCTTTTAATTCCGCAAGGCGTTTTTTCTCCGCGGCCACTTCATCCAGAGCCACCGTTTTTTCTTTCTTCTTCTTGGATGCTTTTTTGTCGGCTTTTTCTTTTGCTGCCTTGTCTGCTGTTTTATTCGGTATTAAAGCATCCAGACCTCTGCCGAGTCCTCTTTTTGCCATTAGTTTTTCTTCCTTTTCTTCTTCGAGAATTCTTTCGCGAGTTCTCTGTAGCTCTGTGCGCCGCTCGAATGTGAATCGTAGCGGATCACGGGCTGACCGTAGCTGGGCGCCTCAGCAAGCCTTACATTTCTCGGTATCGTTGTTTTGTAAATATAGATGTCCAGATTGTCCTTCACGTTTTGAACAACATCCTGCGAAAGATTGGTTCTGCTGTCGTACATTGTGAAGACAATTCCGTTGATCTGCAGATCTTCATTCAAGCGTTCCTGAACAAGCGAAATGGTCTTGAGCAGCTGTGTCAGACCTTCCAGTGCATAGTATTCACACTGGACAGGAATCAACACGCTGTCCGCGGCGCTCAACGCATTCAGAGTCAGCAGTGAGAGCGAGGGCGGGCAGTCGATCAGGATGTAGTCATATTCATCCTTTAGCGGAGTGATAGCGTCACGAAGGAGATATTCTCTGTTTTCATGATCCATCAGCTCGATTTCTGCTCCGGCCAGATCCACATTTGACGGGATGACATACAATCTGCCGAATTCAGTGCGGATTGTGCAGTCCTCCGGCGTTGCTTCGCCCAGAAGCAGCTCGTATATCGTGTTGTCAACGGCATTTCGGTCTATTCCAAGGCCGCTGGAGGTGTTTCCCTGTGGATCCAGGTCGATCAATAGTACTTTTTTCAGGCGTTCTGCAAGACAGGCGGCAAGGTTGATGGCTGTTGTGGATTTGCCGACGCCGCCTTTCTGGTTGGATAATGCGATTATTTTCCCCATAATTGTCCCCTTTTCGATTCGTCCTTAAAGTATAGCATAAGAGTCTTTTGATTGAAACAAGGAGATTTGACGGTTTTTATGTTTCACGTGAAACATAAGACAGTGGGGACAGTCCCTGGTGTCTTGTTTTAGGGGGTATAAAATGTTTCACGTGAAACAGGGGGATAGTCAAACGAAAGGTTCACGGGCCGCGGTCAGGCAAATGATCCAGACGGTTCACGGACGGCGGTCAGGCAAGTGATCCTGACGGTTCACGGGCTGCGGTCAGGCAAAAAGATCGCTCCACCGCACCCGGCAACGGGTTGTCGAGCTTCCCCTTTAAGAAAAACTAACTCATTCCCGGGTCTCGCCTCGGACCGGCGAGCCCCTTCATTCCTAAGTTTTTCTAAAAGGCCAATCTCGCCAATCCCTAAAAGCGCAACTGGTCTAACCGTCTTATGAAAACCGCCGCAGGGAGTGTTTCACGTGAAACACCAAGCGAGTGATGCGGAGGGTTCGTGGGCTGCGGCCAGGCAAGTGAGCCGGACGGTTCACGGTCGGCGGTCAGGCGAAAAGATCGGCCCACCGCACCCGGCAACGGGTTGTCGAGCTTCCCCTTCAAGAAAAACTAACTCATTCCCGGGTCTCGCCTCGGACCGGCGAGCCCCTTCATTCCTAAGTTTTTCTAAAAGGCCAATCTCGCCAATCCCTAAAAGCGCAGATAAGACACCGGAAACTGTCCCTACTGTCTTACGCGGCATGATATGAATTGTTTCACGTGAAACAATCTTTTAAATATTCGCAGGTTCATCTATTGCCAGCCGGCTTCGGACAGCTTTTGGGGACATCTACAGCCGACACAGTTTTCTTAGGCTGTCGGCTTCGACGTTGTCCGGCTTTCGAGAAACGGCCCCTTGTCTATTTATTTCTCGAAAGCCAGGCGTTTTTAGGAGAAGCCGAGAGCCTTAGAAACCCTGCGAGGCGCAGCCGTTCCCAAAAGCTGTCCGATGACGGCGCCAGGGCCGAGCTTACCCACAAGACACGAGGGACTGTCCCTACTGTCTTACCAACCAGACACCGGGGACTGTCCCTGCTGTCTTACGTACAACCAGACACCGGGGACTGTCCCCACTGTCTGGTTCCTCGCACCAGCCGGCTTCGGGCAGCTTTTGGGGACATCTACAGCCGACACAGTTTTCTTAGGCTGTCGGCTTCGACGTTGTCCGGCTTTCGAGAAACGACCCCTTGCTTATTTATTTCTCGAAAGCCGGGCGTTTTTAGGAGAAGCCGAGAGCCTTAGAAACCCTGCGAGGCGCAGCCGTTCCCAAAAGCTGTCCGATGACGGCGTCAAGCGCCAGCTTACCCACAAGACACCGGGGACTGTCCCTTCCTATCATGTCAAGCCCTAAATCCATGTTTTATACGGGTTTGACAAACTCCTATACCTCTTAAAACAGAGCCAGATGG
>ONPU01000004.1 GCA_900319795.1 uncultured Eubacteriales bacterium
TCTACCTTCAATACCGGATCGATTTTACTCTTTCTGGACATAGAAATACCCCCAAGCAGGTTTTATATTTCAGTGTCCTACTTGGGGGTAGCATATCAAAACGAAGGCAGGGGTTTTCTTTTATTTACTGCACTTTTTGACGTACTGAGGGCTTTCCATCGGCCAGTTCGGGCGGCCGTACATGCCGCATTTGGATTTAGGAACCCTGAAGCACTTGGCTCCCGTGCAGCGCTCCCAATGCGGATCATAGTAATATTTCCCGATTTTCACCCAGCAGTGTCCGCCGTTGTGAATACAGCTGACGTCCTTGCTGCCGGCCGCATGCGCGAGATACGCGAATGTCACGGCGTGGCTGTAGCAGTCTCCATATCCGTAATCCAGCATCTTCTCCGTATAGACGAGGTCCCAGTTCGTCTCCCGGCTGAGGTCCGGAACATAATTGGAGTTGAAGTGGGAATTGACATAGTCAAAACAGCTTCTCTGCTTCTCTTTGTCCGACATGGCGGGGAATGTCAGCTCGTCAACAATCTTCCGGCACCTGAGAAGGATCGGGAGCTTCATCTTCGCTCTTTTGGTCTTCGGCACCGCGTAACCGGATTTGTTGATCTTGATGCCGTCAACCTTCTTCCCCTTCACCATGTAGCCTTTTTGGCCCCGGCTGTTTTTGAAATAATAGATTTTCTTTTTGATTTTCCGCCAGCCGGTGCGCTGCCGTCCCTTCTTGTCGAAGTAATAGCTTTTGCCGTCGATTTCGAATATTCCGTTTTTCTGCTTTTTCCCGTTTACGTAGCAGTAGTCGTACCCGTTCTTTTTCGTCCAGCGCACCGTGGGTTTCTGTACCGGTTTCTTTACTTCCGCATAGGCGGTTGCCGAGAAAAGAATACAGATCACGGTAACGAGTAAGATAAACGAAAAGCCCTTTTTCCTGTTCATTCTGTCTCCCCTCTGACAGCAGAGTCCTAAATAAACTGTTATTTAAGGAAAAGCTGCCGCTTAGGCAGCTTTTCCGTTATGGTTTTATGTCAGACAAATGATTTATCAGAACTTGCCCGCCTTAGCCGCTTCTTCGATCGAAACAGCTGTGGAAACGGTCATACCGACCATCGGGTTGTTGCCCGCGCCGATGAGACCCATCATTTCAACGTGAGCCGGGACGGAGGAAGAACCTGCGAACTGAGCGTCACTGTGCATACGGCCGAGTGTATCGGTCATACCATAGGAAGCCGGGCCCGCTGCCATGTTGTCCGGATGAAGCGTACGGCCTGTGCCGCCGCCGGAAGCAACTGAGAAGTACTTCTTTCCGGCTTCGATTCTTTCCTTCTTGTAGGTACCTGCTACCGGATGCTGGAATCTGGTCGGGTTCGTGGAATTGCCGGTGATGGAAACGTCGACATTTTCCTTCCACATGATCGCAACGCCTTCCTGGACGTCATTTGCGCCATAGCAGTTGACCTTCGCGCGCGGTGATTCGGGATCCTTGCTGTAGCATTTTCTGAAGACTTCCTTGACTTCGCCCGTTGCGTAGTCATATTCGGTCTCAACATGTGTAAATCCGTTGATACGGGAAATGATCTGTGCAGCGTCCTTGCCAAGGCCGTTCAGGATAACGCGCAGCGGCTTTGTACGGACCTTGTTCGCCTTCTCAGCGATACCGATCGCGCCTTCAGCAGCGGCAAATGATTCATGGCCGGCCAGGAACGCGAAACATTCGGTGTCTTCTTCAAGAAGCATCTTGCCCAGGTTGCCGTGGCCGAGACCAACCTTACGACGGTCAGCGACGGAGCCCGGGATGCAGAATGCCTGCAGGCCGATGCCGATGGCAGCAGCTGCTTCGGACGCCTTGCGGCAGCCCTTCTTGATCGCGATGGCGGCGCCTACCGTGTAAGCCCATTTCGCGTTTTCAAAGCAGATCGGCTGAATGCCTTCGATCAGGCTGTATACGTCGATGCCGGCTGCCATGGTAATATCCCTGCACTCTTCGATGGAAGAGATGCCGTATTCTTTAAGGCAGGCAAGGATCTGAGGTTCTCTTCTTTCATAAGATTCAAATAATGCCATTTTTAAATTCCTCCTCTTGCTTTCTCTTCCAAATTATTCTTTTCTCGGGTCAATCAGACGAACAGCGTCCGCGACTCTTCCGTACTGACCGGAAGCCTTCTCCAGAGCGACGTTGGGCTCATCGCCGGCTTTGATGAAGTCCATCATCTTGCCGAAGTTGATGTACTTGTAGCCGATGATCTCGTCGTTGTCATCAAGAGCGATCTTGGTGATATATCCGTCTGTCAGTTCCAGATAACGCGGTCCCTTTTCCAGTGTGCCGTAGGTTGTACCGACCATGGAACGGGCGCCCTTGCCGAGGTCTTCAAGACCGGCGCCGATCTGAAGTCCGCCTTCAGAGAAAGCGCTCTGCGTTCTGCCGTAGACGATCTGCAGGAAGAGTTCTCTCATCGCTGTGTTGATCGCGTCGCAGACAAGGTCCGTATTCAGGGCTTCCATAACGGTAAGGCCCGGAAGAATTTCCGCTGCCATCGCTGCGGAATGCGTCATGCCGGAGCATCCGATGGTCTCTACAAGAGCTTCCTGGATAATGCCGTCCTTTACGTTCAGGGACAGCTTGCAGCAGCCCTGCTGCGGAGCACACCAGCCGATTCCGTGTGTATAACCGGAAATATCACTGACCTGCTTCGGTGCAATCCACTTGGCTTCTTCGGGGATAGGAGCCGCACCGTGATGCGCTCCCTGTGTCACAGGGCACATGTTTTTAACTTCTGCTGAATAAATCATATTGTCCTCCTCATACCTCATTTTGATAAGGAAATAATTGGCAATTAATATTACCATATTTTCCGCTTTTCTTCAATACGGATGCTGTGCAATTTTCACAGTGCACCACAGGTGCCTGGCACCTGTGGTGCAGTTTAGTCGGCGCTGTCGAAGATGGCCTTCGACTCGAGCATCTCCCCGTACCGGGCCTTCCATGCCTTGTGCGGCTCCGAAGCGTCGTACCGCTCAAGCGCCTCCGGCTCCATGTCGATGATAATCATGATGCTGTAGCGGTTCGCGCGGTCGATGCAGTTCGTCTTGACTTCGACACCGTGAATCCCGTCGAGCGTGAGCAGGCCCTCGAAGAGGTTCTTCACCGGACCGGCGATGTCCTCCGCCTTAAAGCCTTCCTTCAGTTTCGCGATAATGTAGTGTTTCATGGGTTCCTCCCTTCGCGATCAGCTGTTCTTTCTGTTCCCTCGTCATCTGCTTGATGGCATATTCCCTCTTCAGCGCTTCGCCCTTCTGCCCGAACTCCTCGTGATAGATCATCTCGACCGGCAGCCGGGAGCGGGTATATTTCGCACCGTTTCCGGCATTATGAACACGGACCCGCTTGCGCAGGTCCGTTGTCCATCCGGTATAGTAAGTACCGTCAGCGCATTTTAAAATGTAAACGTAATGCGCCATTCTTTATTCTTCTCTGTCACGCTCAACCTGGCGTTCCGCGCGTTCGCGCGCAAGCCTCTGGGATTTTTCCACACGTTCCATCTGCTCCGTGAGCGTTTCACCCTGCTGAATCTGCAGGTCCACGCCGGTCGGGTTCGGCTGATCCGAAGCAAAGCGGTAATCCTTGCCCGGAAGGATCGCGTTGAGAAGAATACCGACCAGGGATCCGACAGCAAGGCCGGAAAGGCTGATTGTGATTCCGCCGGCCGGAATGACGATCGCGCCGACTTCCGTATAGTTGATACCGATTGAAAGAACCAGGATCAGCGCGGCGATAATGACGTTGCGGCTCTTGGAGAAGTCCACCTTGGTTTCCACGACGTTGCGGACACCGACTGCAGAGATCATGCCGTAGAGCACGAGGGAAATGCCGCCCAGTGTCGCCTGGGGCATCACCTGAATCAGCATCGCGAATTTCGGGCAGAAGCTCATAAGGATCGCAAATCCCGCGGCCAGGCGGATGACGAACGGGTCATAGACCTTTGTCAGCGTCAGGACGCCGGTATTTTCACCGTAAGTCGTATTCGCGGGAGCCCCGAAAAGGGAAGCCACAGTCGTCGCAAGTCCGTCGCCCATAAGGGTTCTGTGAAGACCCGGGTCCTGGATGAAGTTTCTGCCTACCGTCGAAGAAATCGCGGAAATATCACCGATATGTTCCATCATGGTAGCGAACGAAATCGGAAGAATCGTGATGACGGCTGTAAGAAGCAGAGCCGTGTCCACATTGCCGTTTCCGAAAAGGCCGAACACCGTCCGGTTCATATCGAGCGGAAGACCGATCCAGGAAGCCTGCGCGACAGGTGTGAAATCCACTTTTCCCTGAATCGCAGCTACAAGATAGGATCCGATCACGCCCATAAGGATCGGGATGATCTTGATCATGCCCTTGCCCCAGATATTGCAGAAAATGATGATCAGAATGGCGATAAGGGCGATAAACCAGTCCGTCTGGCAGTTGTTAATCGCAGATACGGAAAGGTTCAGACCGATCGCGATAATGATCGGACCTGTGACAACCGGCGGGAAGTATTTCATGACCCTGTTGGCGCCGAACGCCTTGAACAGTCCCGCGAGAACCAGGTACATAAGACCCGCCATCGCGACGCCGAAGCAAGCGTACGGAAGCAGTTCCGGCTCGCCGTGAGGCGCGATCGCGAAATATCCCGCAAGGAAGGCAAACGACGATCCCAGGAACGCCGGCACCTTCTTCTTTGTCAGGAAATGAAACAGCAGCGTCCCGAGTCCCGCGAAAAGCAGGGTTGTGGATACCGGAAGCCCCGTCAGAACCGGCACAAGCACAGTGGAACCGAACATCGCGAACATATGCTGAATGCCGAGAACCGCTACCCTTCCGGCGCCCAGTTCCTTTGCGTCATAGACAGGCTGCTCTCCTATTACCGCTTTTTTGTTTTCCATAATGCCTCCTCATTAGAAAATATATGTGAATGGTTCCTGAACCCGAAGTAAAAGTCCCCGCATTTTTCCGCGAAATCCTCCGGAAGCGGGGCCGTCACCTCCATATCCCGATGGGTAAACGGCTGAATGAATGACGCACGGTAAGCGTGCAAAAGCGCCCGGGTCACCCCTTCTCTTCCGTGCCCGTAAATCGGGTCCCCAACGAGAGGATGCCCTATATGAGACATATGAACGCGGATCTGGTGAGTACGCCCGGTTTCAATCTTCACGGAAATGAGCGCATAGCCGTCAAATTGCCGGATCATTTGAAAATGAGTTCTCGCAGGTGCTCCATCCTCCCGCACTACACGGCGGATCTTCTCCTCATATTCCCTTGAGATCGGGGCTTCGACTGTGGCCGAATTATTTTCAAAAATGCCTTCTGCCAAAGCCAGATACTCTTTTTCGACCCCCGGCAGAGACGTCTGTCCGTTCAGGACTGCAGCTGCCGTGCGCGATTTTGCAAATAATAGCACTCCGCTCGTGTCCTTGTCCAGCCGCCCGGCCGAACGGACCTCGTGAGGCTCCCCCTTTTCCCGGAAATACTCCGCCAGAAAATTCGCCAGCGTATCCGCGAAATGCCCATGGGACGGATGCACCACCACTCCCGCGGGTTTGTTCAGCGCGATCAGGTCCTCATCCTCATAGAGAATGTCGAGCGGCCCTTTCGCGGGAACCGTCTTTTGCGGATCCTCATAAAGAAGCCGCACACGAAGGACGTCTCCGGGCATAAGGAAACGGTTCACCAGAACCGTCTCATAGTTGACCGTAATTCCCTTATCCGTGCGATATTTTGCGCGCGCCAGATCATGCGCGACCAGATGGAAATGCCCCTTAAGGACATCACGCACCGTGCGCCCCCTGTCATTTTCATCTGCCGTATATGTCAGAATTCTCGCGTCCTCCATATTAGCACACCCTGTCCTCAATGACAAACGGAATTAGGCCCTCAGATAATATAGTACCAGCTGTCCTCTTTGTCCACCTGAACCGGATTCGTGAATCCGTCGTCATAGCGGACCACATACTCCTGATTCTTGATCGAAACCTTCGCGCCTGCGGGAATCGAAGTGGTGATGAAGGCATTCGCGCCAATCACCGCGCCTTCTCCGATCACGGACTCACCGCCGAGGATCGATGCACCGGAGTAGATCGTGACATTGTTTCCGATTGTCGGATGACGCTTGACTCCGTGAAGGAGCTGGCCCTTTCTGGTTGAAAGCGCGCCCAGCGTCACGCCCTGGTAGACCTTGACATTTTCCCCGATTTCGGTGGTCTCGCCGATGACGATGCCGGTGCCGTGATCGATGAAGAAGTATTTGCCGATTGTCGCGCCGGGGTTGATATCAATACCGGTCAGGGAGTGCGCGTGCTCCGTCATCATACGCGGAATCATCGGCACATTGAGGAGCACCAGCTCGTGCGCGATGCGGTAGACCATGATCGCGTAGAGTCCCGGATAGGAGAAAATGATCTGATCCTTATTCTCCGCCGCCGGATCCCCGTCAAACTCCGCCTGCAGATCCGTATCGATATATTCGCGGATCTTCGGGATTGTCCGAAGGAACGCGAAGGACAGCTCCTGAGCCTTCTCCGCCATTTCTGCCGTTGTGAGGCCTTCATAATCCTTACTGTAGCGAAGCGTCAGACCGATCTGCTTGGTCAGATTGTACAGCACGTGCTCGACAAGCGTGCTGGTACTGTTCTCGATCGTATAGTAGCGGTAGGACTGCGCCTTAAAAAAACCGGGATAGATCAGCTTCTGCACTTTATCCAGGATATCGATGACAACATCTTTATCCGGCTGGTCAAAATGGTTCTCTCTGTCGATAAACCGGCCTCCCCGGTAATCTTCCAGAATGCCTTTCGTAATCTCCCTGATTCTTTGTTCCATTGCAAACCTCTCTTTTTCCCTGTGGACATCGCGTCCTTTACTGTGCTATAATGTGCTTCGTCCTGGAGAGTTATCGAAGTGGTCATAACGAGCCGCACTCGAAATGCGGTCGTCGGGTAACCGGCGCGAGGGTTCGAATCCCTCACTCTCCGCTCTATTTTCCTTCCCGTGACTGTTATCTTACAGCACAAAGTAAAAAATCGCCAGACCTTTACGGCCTGGCGATTTACTTTTATGCAATTTTCAGGAATAATGTCTTTTCACCAGTTTGAATGTCCCTTTAAGCTTCTTGCCTTTGCATTTTCCGGAAACCTGCTTCACTGTCATCTTGCTCTTTCCGACCTTAAAGGAAATCTTTCCCCCTGCATACTTGATTGCGTATTTGTTCTTTCCGGCACGGTAATACTGTGCATAGAGAGCGTTTTTCTTTTTATTGTAATTCTTTTTTCCCTTATAAATGCGTACTACGCCGAGATATTTATCATGTTCTCTGTCGACGTCCGTATAATCGGATACATCAAAATACCAGGTCGTTTTCCCGATCTTCCGCTTCCAGGTGCCGTTTTCACTGTATGTGGCGGCAGATACCGGCAGGCTGAAGGTTATGAGCAAAAGAGTTGTTACGAGTAATATACCAATCTGTTTTAACTGTTTTTTCATAGCCTTTCCCTTTTCCTTTCTTTATTACTTGAATCTACACGCATCATGCCAGGTTCGACCGTGCTTTTCTTTCTGACGGCCAGGTCAGATCCGGTCGGCCTTGGCAAAATCCCATACCTTTACGACAGTTTAAACCCGCAGATCTCGCAGTCCCTCGTCCCGAAGACCATCCAGTTCCCGTAAACAGCCGGCGATGCTTCCACCGTCTGCTCCCCGAGATCCGCAACGTCTCTCTCCTCACCGGTCTGTCCGTCGAGCAGGTAGACCTTGCCTCCGGCATCCGGATAGATCACGCTGCCGCTTCCGTCGGAGTTGTAGACGCAGACGGGCGATGACCACGCGTATGCCGAGCGGTGCTCCCAGAGCACGCTTCCGTCCGCCTTGGACAGGCAGGCGCAGACGCCGTCGTAATCACTGCCGGTTCTGGAAACTGTGACGAAAATCCGGTCATCAAGACCATGCTTGCCGAGTGCCACTGTAGACTGCACTCCGCCGGATACGCCTTCCTCGGAGTAGCATTCATAACTCTTCTGCCAGACGATTTCTCCGTTCTCCGCGTTGACTTTGAAAATGGGCACGTCCGCCGTCCCGTCACTCCTCCAGCCGAGGTGGAAGGATGGCGCGATATAGATATACAGTTTCCCGTCTTCCACCGAAAGCACCGGTGACCCGTTCGTGTCGTCCAGCACGTCCTGAACCCAGACGAACCGGAGCGTATTGAGATCCACGCACATCAGGTGTCCGCCGTTGTCCGCCACAAAGAGATAGCCCTTATATACAGCAGCGCTGGTCTCCATTCCGACCCAGTATTTCTCGTCGGAGGAGCGGTGGCCCCAGTAGTGCCATTTCGCGGATTTGTCCGGATCGATGGAGAGCGTTCCTGCCTCCTTATCATAGGAAGTGTTCAGGTGAAGCAGGTATAAAATGCCGTTTTCACCCGGGTAAATCAATGTATCCGTCTCCGCGTCCACAAGCGCGGAAGAATCAAAGAAGCTTAGTGATCCGCGGAGCGAGAAGTCGTCTTCATTTCCAAACGTATACATCACCTCACAGGTGAGAAGGTTGATGATGAAGACACGGGCGACGCCGTTTTCGGAATTGATTCCGGCACCGAGGTACATAATCGGATATCCGCGCGGATCGAGCGCGCCCGCGCCCTTGAACGTCCATCCGAGGTTCATGGGATCACGCGTCCGCTCGCCTGTCCGAAGGTCCATAAAATAGATGTATCCGTCCATCGAGGCATAGATGACCTCGACCAGGTTATCGTCTTCCTTCGCGGCTTCGGTCATGTTCATATGCTGCTTGACATCGCGCGGCCAGCGCACCATCAGAGGCTGACCCGTCCAGCCGTTGCCTGACCAGGTGTGGTCATTGTAGGTGATCGAACCGGTCTCCCGGCTCCACTCCTTCGTCATCTTATATTCGGAAAGATCGGAAATGCCGTACACCGGCGCGTCCCTGAAATTGTTCCCGCGGAAGCCGATGACGCCCTCCACTTCCGTGTATTCGTCGCCGCGCCCGAAATCCATCGTATACCAGGGTTCGTACAGCGACTTGTCTTCCAGAACTTCCCCGTTCTGACAGATTTCGCTGTAGTTCATGAGGTTGGTCGGTTCGGTATCTTCCGTCGGCGCCGGATGGAAGTCAATTTCCTCTGTCTCCTTTGGAAAATGTTTCACCCCTCCGGCCTCATAAATGCCATTGGC
Source organism: uncultured Eubacteriales bacterium (assembly GCA_900319795.1). Lineage (GTDB taxonomy): Bacteria > Bacillota > Clostridia > Lachnospirales > Lachnospiraceae > Chordicoccus. The sequence continues at coordinate 9,211 of ONPU01000004.1, forward strand.
AGGTGCTGTCTCTGCCTCAGCGCTCTCAGCTTCCGCCGCCTGCGCTTCCGCTTCGGCCTCCGCCTGAGCCGCAGCCTGGGCTGCCGCCTCTTCCTCGGCTTTCTTCTCCGCTCTTTTTCTCACACTTCCGCCGATCACCACAAAGAGAAGCAGCATCAGCAAAGCGCCGCCCGCAATCGCGCCGATACGGATGAGGCGAATTCTCCTTTTGCGCTCTTCCATCTGTCTTGCGCGCCGTTCCGCTCTTCTCTTCCCGCGTTCGTCAAAATCGCTCTTCATTTCCGCCCTCCTTAAACCCCTATAGTTCATCATAGCGGTTTTACGGCAAGATTCAATAAAAGCAGCGCAAAAAATGATATTTTATTTCGAACAAGACCCACATAGAATGTGATACAATAGCCCTGTATACTTGAATAACGGCTCTATATAATCATTTTCAAGGAGGAACCATTTCACATGCTCGAACAATTAAAAAAAGAAGTCTATGAAGCAAATATGCTGCTTCCGAAATACAATCTGGTTACATTTACCTGGGGAAATGTCAGCGGCGTCGACCGTGACGCGAAGCTGTTCGTCATCAAGCCGAGCGGCGTCCCGTACGAGGACCTCACTCCGGACGACATGGTGGTTGTCGACTTTGACGGCAACAAGGTCGAAGGAAAGCTGAATCCCTCTTCCGATACTGCTACACACGCTGTCCTCTACAGCAATTTCCCGACGATCGGCGGCGTCGTGCACACGCATTCCTCCTTCGCCACAAGCTGGGCCCAGGCCGGCCGTGACATTCCGTGCTACGGAACGACTCACGCGGACTATTACTATGGCGACATCCCCTGCCTGAGAGTCCTGACCGGCGAGGAAATCGATGAGGGTTACGAGAAAAATACAGGGATCCTCATCGTCAACGAATTCGCCCGCCTCGGCCGCGATCCGGAAGCCGTTCCGGCAGTGCTCTGCAAAAACCACGGACCGTTTGCATGGGGCAAAGATCCCGTCGACGCCGTTCATTCGGCAGTCGTCCTTGAGGAATGCGCGAAGATGGCCTTCCGCACCGAGCTGATCAACCCGAAGGTCGCTCCCGCGCCGCAGGTCCTGCAGGATAAGCACTACTACAGAAAGCACGGGGCAAATGCCTATTACGGACAGGGAGGTACAAAATGAAACAATACCCGGCTGCCGGTGGAATCGGAGCGAAGATCCTCGCTCCGTCCATCCTCTCGGCGGATTTCGGCCGTCTGAAGGAACAGGTGGCGGAAACCGCGAAGGGCGGTGCTCAGTTTGTTCATTTTGACGTCATGGACGGAACATTTGTAAGGGAGATCTCGTTCGGGCAGCCGGTGCTGCGCTCCCTCAGAGCGGAAACGGATCTCTTTATCGATGTACACCTCATGGTGGTCCATCCGGAAACACAGGTCGAGAGCTTCGTAAAAGCCGGAGCCGACGGAATTACGTTCCATCTCGAGGCCGCCGAAGACCCGCTCGGACTTCTGAAACGCATCCATGAGCTGGGTGTTCGTACAGGGCTTTCCATCAAGCCCGCTACGCCTGTCGAAGCGGTTTATCCGTACCTTTCGGACGTCGACATGCTGCTCCTTATGACGGTGGAACCCGGCGCGGGCGGCCAGCCCTACATCCCTGAGTCCACGGACCGGATCCGGCAGCTCAAAAGATACATCACCGAAAATGACATCAGCTGCGACATCGAGGTCGACGGCGGAATCCGCGCTTCCAATGTCCACGTGCCTCTTGAGGCCGGCGCAAATGTCATCGTGTCCGGATCGGCGGTCTACAAGGGTGATATTCGTAAAAATACAGAAGAATTCATGCGGCTCCTTCAGTAAAGAGCTGCGTTCCTGAAAAATGAGCCGGCAGGGAATTCCCTGCCGGCTCATTTTTCAGATGATCAGGCCGCTTTCTCTGCCTTCCGGCCGAAATGCGCGGACATCGTCCTAATCGCCAGGAACAGGAGGATGAGGCCTGCCGGAAGACCGACCACACCGCTGATCACAAGGCTGCCTGTAAGGCTCTCCACAAATGTGGCGATGAAATAGGTGATCGCCGAAATGACCGCGCAGGTCATCGCGTACGGAATCTGCGTCGAAACGTGATTCAGGTGATTGCACTGCGCGCCCGCGGAGGACATGATCGTCGTATCCGAAATCGGCGAGCAGTGGTCGCCGCAGACCGAACCTGCCATACACGCGGAGATCGAGATGATCATCATGCTCGGATTCGTGCCTTCGAAGATGCTGACCACGATCGGGATCAGGATGCCGAATGTACCCCAGGAGGTGCCGGTCGCGAAGGACAGGAACACCGCGATCACGAATACGATCACCGGCAGGAACATCAGGAAACCGGAGGCGGACTGTGATACCAGGTTCGCCACGAATTCCTTGGCGCCCAGAGAATCCGTCATGGACTTCAGCGTCCAGGCAAATGTCAGGATGAGGATCGGGGAAATCATCTGCTTGAAACCTTCAGGCAGGCATTCCATGATCTTATTGAAAGAAAGTACCTTGCGGCACAGGTAATAGACAATGGTGATGATCAGCGCCACGAAAGATCCGAGGACCAGGCCGATCGACGCGTCACTGTTCGCGAAAGCGTCGACGAAGTTCGCGCCGTCAAAGAATCCGCCCGTGTAGATCATGCCGATCACGCAGCACACTACAAGCGAAAGAATCGGAACCAGCATGTCGGAAACCTTGCCGTCTTTCGGAAGCTTTTCATTTTCCTCATCTGAGAACGGACGGTCCGCTGTCGTGAACAGGTCGTTCTTTTCAACGGCATTCTTCTCATGTTCGAGCATCGGGCCGTAATCCGCCTTCATCAGTACGATCATGACCATCATCGCAATCGTAAGAAGCGCGTAGTAGTTGAACGGGATCGCTTTGATAAAGAGCGAAATGCCGTTCTGTCCTTCGACAAAGCCGGAAACCGCTGCCGCCCATGAGGAAATCGGGGCGATGATACAGACCGGAGCCGCCGTAGCGTCGATGAGGTACGCGAGCTTCGCGCGGGAAACATTGTGCTTGTCCGTAACAGGGCGCATGACCGAACCGACTGTCAGGCAGTTGAAATAGTCGTCGATGAAGATCAGGACGCCGAGAAGAATTGTCGAAAGCTGAGCGCCTTCTCTCGTTTTGATCCTCTGGGATGCCCAGTTGCCGAACGCTGCGGATCCGCCCGTGCGGTTCATCAGCTGGACCATGACGCCGAGGATGACGAGGAAGATCAGGATCCCCATATTGTAGGAATCGGCCAGAACGGAGATCATGCCGTATGTTGCGGTCTCTCCTTCCGCGATCTCTACCTCATGGTAGAACACATGATTCAGAGTTGTCACCAGGTTGAATCCGGAGTAAAGCAGCGCGCCTGAGAAGATACCGATGAACAGCGAGCTGTAAACTTCCTTTGTGATCAGCGCCAGAACGATCGCAATCACCGGTGGAAGCAGCGACCACGCGCTCTGCTGAACCGTCGCGGGTGTCGTTCTGAAAGCAGCCACCGCCATGACAACGATCACTATGGCAATCGCGGCCACACTCAGTTTACTTGACGATTTGTTTTCCATAAAGAACCCCCTTCATGAATTGCTTTTTGCCTGCAATACAACTCATTTTATACTCGGGAGAGCCTTAAGTCAACGATTTAAAGCGATGTCGTGGTAAAGTGTCGAACAAATCTCCTGTAATTTTCTATAAAATTCATAAAATTAGGAACAATTTATTGTAATGATGTGCTACAATCTTCTTGCATCAATATGATGAATTCTGCCATGATGCAGCATCCACCATGAGACTTACTAGTTATATATTATGTCAGAGAGGTCATCAAAATGCTTTATAACGTTCATCTGGATACTTTGATCCGTGTAGTAGAAACAGGCAGTTTCCGCGGAGCTGCCGAAAAAATCGGCATTTCCCCTTCTGCGGTCCTTAAACAGATATCGCTACTGGAACAGGATATCGGAACAAAACTCTTCGAGCGCGGCAGGAAAGGCGTGGCTCTTACGGAGGCCGGCAAGTCCATTTACGAAGACGCGAAGTATATGATTCAGTACAGCAGGGAAGCCTGCGAACGTGCTCTGGAACTGGCCCGGAAAAACCAGAATGTAATCAGGGTCGGGATGAGCCAGCTGGCGCCTGCCAGTGCATTTTCCAAATACTGGCCCTCCGTTCACGAAAGCTGCCCGGATCTTGAACTCCGTTTCAACTGTTTCGGAGACACAGCGCTTGCGTATGAAACCGCTCTTGCCACTTTAGGAGCGGATAATGATCTGATCTTCGGAGTTTACGACCAGAAACTCCTCAATGATCATGAGCTGGATGCCGTCGGTCTGTGTGAAGTAAAACCGCTCCTTGCATTCGGCTTTAACCATCCTCTGTCAAAATCCGAAAAAAACGCTCTGACTCTGGACGATTTAAGGGACTATCCGCTGCTTCTGCAGCGTAAGGGCCTCATGGACGTGACCGACAGCATCCGGGAGATGGCTGTCAAAGAGAATATTCAGATTGAAGATATTGACATCTACGATCTGGATCTGCGTTACCGGCTGCACCACAACAACAAAGTCATGGTCGTATTCAACTCCTGGCAGGCCGCGGCAGCCGTTTACTCCACCAAAGAGCTGGACTGCGGGCTCCTTGTTGCGCACTATGGCGCCCTCTATTCGCGGTCAGCGACGGACAATGTGCGGCAGCTGGCAGCTGCGGCGAAGAAAGCCTATATGTCACAAGAACTGCCTCAAAAATGAAGGTTATAAAAAACGGCCCCCTCAATGGGAGCCGTTTTTAAATCTGCTCTGTCATTTCTCTTGCCCCGTCTCCGGCCTCGACGTCGAGGAATACCGGGTCAAGTCCGAAGCTGCTGTGATATTCATGATGGATGCGTTCCTTAAATGCGGGGACTGCGTCCCGTTCCAGAAGTGTCAGAACGAAACCCCCTTTTCCGACGCCCGTAATCCGGCTTCCGTACACGCCCTCAATCTTACAGGCGTGTTCCTGTATAAAGTCCGTTTCGGGCCCGGACACTTCGTAATTATTCTTCAGGGATTCATGCGACTGATTCATCAGCATCCCGAACCGGACCGGATTGCCCGCTTTCAGAGCGCTGACTGCCCGGACCGTTCTGCTGTCCTCATAGACCACATGGCGGGCACGCTTCGTATAAGTCGGCTCCATGATGACATCCTTGCAGCTTTCAAAGCGGTCCGTGGAAAGGCTGCAGAGGTCGTCGACATTTGCCACGACCTGGAGCTTTTTCAGCGCTTTTTCGCACTCGGATCTCCTCTGGAAAAACATTTCCCGTGTCAGCTTCTGGCGGATTCTGCTGTCGGTCATAAGAAAGACAGCATTTTTCATTTCCAGAGGAACGAATTCGTATTGCATCTTCTGTGAGGAAATAAAGAGGCCATAGCCCTCCCGTCCCATAAGTGAGGCGCAGGAGCGGATCATGCCCGAATTGACCCCGGTATAAATGCTGTCGATTTTTCTGCAGAAATCCAGAAGTTCCCTGTTGCCGATGTCTTTATACTCATAGAGGCCTCTTAATGTGATGGCGATCAGGGCTTCCATGGCACCGGCGACGCCGAGACCCGTACCCGTCGGAATCTCGCCGTTGATCAGCATTTCGAAGCCTGTGGGGATCATATAGCCCTTCTCTTCAAAAACCCGGATCATATCGAGGAAGGTGCGCACCCAGTCGAATGAGGCGCGCCTTTGAGAGATCTCATTTTGCGAATGGAGATCATAGCGGAAGACGGTTCCCGGATCCAGCAGCATGGACGACAGGCAGACCTGTTGGTCGCTGCGCAGACGCACCGCAGCCGTAAAGCCCAGCTTCAGCGCGCAGGGAAACGTATGCCCTCCGTTATAGTCCGTGTGATCCCCGATCAGGTTCACACGTCCGGGCGCAAAAAACAGGCGGATGTTCCCGCCGCATCCATAAAGATGTTCAAATGTCTGAACCAATTCCTGCTGTCTCGTCATATGCCGGCCAATCCTTTATAAATCCCGATAACGCTCACCTACAGTTTAAAGGAATTATCTTTCCCGCGCAATAGAAAAACACCCCTTAAGAACACAAAAACGAGCCATAAGGCACGGCTCGTTTTTGTATGTCGGACAATTTCTTCAGGACCAGATCTTCAGTGTCTTCAGCAGTTTTGCTTTCTCCTCATCACTGAACTTTGAGATCTCCGCAGTGATTTCGTTGTCGAGGGCTGTCTTCTCGTAATCGGATGATACAAGGCCGATGATCGAATCCAGTGTTCTGCCCGTCAGCTTTGCGTAATAGATGAGTACGCGGAGGGACATCGCCGTGCGGTTATTCTCCACATTGCAGATGAATCCCGGTGTAACATGAAGCGCTTTCGCGACTTCATTTTGCGTAAGTCCCATCTCCAGACGGATCTTTTTCACCTTCGGTCCGAGCTTATCGACTTCGACACTGTCAGCTGCCATGATCTCTTCTGCCTGAGAAGCTTTAGCGGAAGACTTTTTTGCGGTTTCTTTCTTAGCGGATGTTTTTTTCGTAGTGTTTGCCGGCATAATCTTCTCCAATTCTTCTGTGCTGCACTAGTATTTGTCACGAGATGCTCTTAATAACATTATACTATTACTATACAGCAAAATTCAATACCGAATGTGAGGATTATACCTCTTCTACCGTAATTCCTTTCCTGCGTTTTACGCGGATTCTCATAAAGAAATTCCCGTCCTGCATCGCGAGAAACAGTTACTTCACTTTCACCTTGACGGTTACTGCTTTACTGGCGCTTTTGTATTCCTTATCACCGGATGCAGTCACCTGAACCGTCAGTTTATAGGTGCCTTTCTTTGTTTTTTTCTTTACCGTAATCTTGCCCGCTTTACTGATAGTCAAATTTGTAGCGCCGCCTGTCTTCTTAAATGTCAGCGTTCCTTTCGCATTCTTAATCGTAAAGGCTTTCGTCTTAGCAATTGTTTGCTTCTTCTTTTTCAGCTTAGATGCTTTCAGACTCGGCTTCTTTGCTGTCACAGTCAGATTCTGCGCTTTCTTAGGCAGTTTGGCGATGGTTTTTGTTTCCTTTTTGCCGCAGCGGGAGCAGGTTCTTGTCAAAGTTCCGGTGGCGGTGGTTGTAGCAGCCTTTGTAACACTCCAACCACCCCAGTTATGTCCAAGAGCAGGGAGTGTTTTCTTAGCCCGAAGGATTTCGCCGCACGTGGAGCACTTGGTTTCCGCTGTATAACCCGCTTTCGTGCAGGATACATTTTTTGCGGGTATTGTCTGGGGCGTGTGGGTATGGTAGATGAGGGTGATATCGGAATCAAACTTTAATTCATATGCTGATTCAAGATAAGCATACCATTCTACATTGTCACTAGTTTCATGCCAACCATTCTTATAAACATTTACTAAATCCGGACATTGGCTCACATCCAGACTTGTCAGCTGATTGGAATAACAGTAAATTCTCCGCAAAGCCGCGTTTTTACTTACATCCAGGCTCGTCAGCTGATTGGAATCACAGCATAAAGCACCCAGATTCGTGTTCTTGCTCACATCCAAACTTGTCAGCTGATTTCCACTACAGTAAAGACTATACAATGCTGTATTCTTGCTCACATCCAGGCTTGTCAGCTGATTTCCCCTACAGCCAAGTCCACTCAATGCCGTGTTCCTGCTCACATCCAAGCTTGTCAGCTGATTGAAATCACAGTCAAGTAAACACAATGCCGTGTTCCTGCTCACATCCAGGCTTGTCAGCTGATTGTATCCACAATAAAGATCTTCTAATGCCATGTTCTTACTCACATCCAGGCTTGTCAGCTGGTTGGAAGCACAATTAAGTCTTTCCAGTGCCGTGTTCTTGCTCACATCCAGGCTTGTCAGCTGGTTGTATCCACAATAAAGATCTTCTAATGCCATGTTCTTACTCACATCCAGGCTTGTCAGCTGGTTGTCCTCGCAATAAAGAGTTTCCAATGCTGTACAACCGCTCACATCCAAGCTTGTCAACGGATTTTCACTACAACCAAAGCAGCTCAATGCCGTACACCCGCTCATATCCAAGTTTGTCAGTTGATTGCGATCACAATAAAGAACTTCCAAGGTCTTACAACCGCTCACATCCAAGCTTGTCAGCGAGTTTAATTCACAATCAAGTCTCCAAATATTTTCAAAATACTCTACACCCTTTAACGATGAAATTTCCTCTCCAGATGCATAAATCTCCGTCACCGCATCCCTTTCTTCTTTTGAAAAAGATCCATTTCCATCCTCATCGAATTCAGCAACAAGGTTTCTGAAATGCAGATCCGGAAAATGATTATCATCAATAGGTATATCATCAACATTTTCACCATCGATATCATCTTCTGCAAAAGCGCTCTCTCCGGAAGCTGCTTCCAGAAAAACTTCGTCCTCTGGCAGAGAATCTATTTCCTCAGTACTCTCTATAAAATCAACATCATTGTCTGGAGCCTCAGATCCGATTTCCTCTATGTTCTCTTCTAAAGGATATTCAGCATCGCTTTCATCTTCTGAGATTAGTTCATCATCCGGAACCTCTTCTGAGTCATCGGAATCATTTTCCGAATAATCTGCTTCTTCAGGCGTTTCTGAAATCTCATCAAATACTTCATCCGGCTGCTCTTCTTCAAACATTATGCTTTCATCTTGCCCAACATCCGAGGCAATAGCCGAAACATTGCATGAACACACGCCGATCATCACAGATAGTAAAATAGCCGTCATTCTTCTTTGCCTTCTCATGTTCATCCCTCTCTTTTCTTGTTTATATAATAGGTACTAAGAATCGCTTTGGAAAAAAAGCCACCCTGCCGTAAAGACAGAAAGGCTCATATTCAATCAATATTGCAGCTGAATGCCATCCACCCTCATTCGAAATAAGGCTTTAAAGCTTGCGTCTCTGCTTCTAGCAGAGTTGCCGAGTAAACGGTCCAACAGCGTTTACATTACTACTTACACTATGAACTACTATTCCATAGTGCTTTGGGTATTCCGAAAACAATTGATCAGAAGGAAGAATCGCCAAAGGCGCACTGAATAATGCAATAATATCTTTAATTTTCATACGTATGCCTCTTTCTGTCATATATATAGAGCCCTCATACTCTCATGCCGGCAGATTCTCAAAGCAGACTTTAAGAATCATCATTGATACAATTAAATAAGTCAAAAAAAACCATAAAATCGGTTATACAAACCCCGATTTTATGGCTATGCCATTGATTCAAAAAGTCTACTATCAGAATCACCCATCAATATGCATTTTTCTTTGTATTCCCGCATCCATCTGCAAAATGTCGACTGACTAACCCCCAGCAATTCCGCTGCCTCGCGCTGAGTGAGGTTGCCCTTCAATGCAAGGATGCAATATTTTTCAAAATCTTCCGGCACTTCCATTGCTTTGCGCCCAAAATGTGTTCCTTTCGCAAGTGCCGCCGCGATTCCCTCCTTCTGCCTCTGGCGGATAAATGTCCGCTCCGTTTCCGCAACATAGGCGAAGATCTGCAGTACAAGATCTGCGATCAAGGTACCTGTCAGATTGTTGTCTTTGTTGCGGGTGTCAAGCAGATTCATGTCCAACACCAGAATATCTGCGCCGATCTTTTGAGTGATCAGCCTCCACTGTTCCAGGATCTCGGTGTAGTTTCTTCCAAGTCGGTCTATACTTTTGATGATCAGCAGGTCTCCGGAGCGAAGCTTTTTTATGAGTTTTCGGTATGCAGGCCTGTTGAAGTCTTTTCCGGATTGATAATCACAGAAAATCTGCTTTTCGGGGATCTGGAACTCTTTCAGAGCGAGGAGCTGACGGTCTACATTCTGGTCTTTGGAAGACACTCGGATGTAGGCGTATTGCTTCACATTCTACACCTCCTGTATTGTATTCCGGCCCCTCAATCCGGCACACCCCATATGCCTTTATACCGGTTTGTACTTCTATAATACAGCAGGCTTTTTGAACAATGACTATTTATTTTTCGATATCCATCATTATTTCTTCTGGAGTTTCTTATAATACGCTAAATATCGATAGGCTGTTCTGGTACTGATTTCACTCCTCTCCACAATCTCTGTTATCTTCATTCCGGTTTCCAGTTTCATAACAAAATCATTATACGAAGCCATCCATGCATCATCATGCTTTTTGCGGCCACCCAAATTTCGGGAGCGAAGTGCTTCATTCTCAGCTTTAAGAAGAGCAACTTCTTTTTCCAGTTCATCTATTCTTTTAAGCGCCGCGTCCAAACTATTTATCTTCACTGTACTGCCACTCCGCTTTTTGACACTATTATAAGAGGATTTTGTCGTGCTGTCAATTTGGTTTTTGACAGCATACGCGCACCAGAGGGGTCTGGCACCAGTGGTTCAAATTGCACCAAAGGGGTCAGGCACCGGTGGTGCATTCTGTACCACCGGTGCCTGACCCCTCTGGTGCACTTCGGCATCTTCATCCGACAAACATGATCCCGTCGAAGATCTCCTCAATATCAATCCCGTCGATTGTCTGCGGCCAGGACTCTTTATTCACCTCCACACGGGCGATGCGGCCGTTATCCACGAGCTCCAGATCGACTATGGATTCGGCATCGGTGCGGAGCATCCTCAACTGTGTGCCGGCCGGAACTGTTATATTTCCGATAACATTTCCTTCCTCATCAGCCTCATCGCAATTGAGCTCCGTCTTTGTCGTGAGGAACCTCTCGCCGAGAATCTCAAACCAGGGTTCCTTTGCTTCCGGTTTTCCGTCAGAACCGATCCGATACGCGCGCTGAATCCCAGTTGTGCCGAGCAGGTTACAGTCTGTGCTAAGGAGCAGGTCCTCCGGGTCCGTCATTGCCGCCGTCGTTGTAAGACCCGTTTGTTCCATATACAATGTGGCACGCCCCAGATCGACAAGGCCGCAGCGCTCCGGTACATCGGCAAGGTGATAGATATCAAAACCACGATAGTCATCATCGATCCGATATTCCAGATAGAGATACTCTTCCCCGTTGGTCTTGAAATAGGTGGGATGAATCGAATACGTATTGATATCTTTGTCAAACTCCGTTTGCTGACCGTCCAGCTCAATGGTGACGCTGTCATAATTATCATATTCTGAACGTGTTCCGTATACGGCAATCTCCCTTCCTCCGACTTTCACAGGATGGTTCAGCGGGAACTCCATACCATAATTTTCCGGAACCAGAGCAATGTCGTCGGCAAAGAGTGAATCATTTCCCTCATAAGGAATCAGAACCGTCTGAGCACCGATGGCATAGGCTCCGAGTGTATATTCATTGAAATAGCAGGTAACACCCTCATAACTGGCAGTCCAGACCATGTCATTTAACGGAGTTTCTTCGAAATACTGTTCCGTAAGATCCTTCTCCACTTCCGGATATTCACTGTAGACCTGTTCTTTTACGAGCGTCCTGAACGCCTCTTCATCCTTCACCGCATCACTCAACGCAAGCTTCTGCCCGTTTGCCGTGTCAAAGTTCACGGTGCTGTACCCTTCATATCCGTGAGCTCCTCCGGTATAGCCGGTGGTTAGGTTCAGAATCGAAACAATATTGCTGTCGGATCTGACGACGTAATAGGTCCCCGTATCCGTAAATGTCGTATCGTAATCCGGGTCTTCCTCGAGCCGGTCCTTCGCACTTTCCAAAATGCTCTGATAGGTCTCTTTCGAAATCTTGCTCTGTTCTTCATTCATTTCGGAAAATGCCTTCGCCAGCTCCGGATAAGCCGCTTCTGACTCTTCGGACAGCACTGCCTGCGGAATGATGGATTCCGCAGTATAACGGTTCTTCTCCTCGTCCCGCTCATGCTCCAAAAGAAATCCGGTGTAAATCCTCGGCGTTACATCTTTCGAAGCCCCATCGGCCTCTGCCGCGAACGCCGGCGCCGCCATTCCTGAAATCAATGCAGCCGTAAGCACTGCCGCTGCAATAATGTTCTGCTTCTTCATGGGTAAGTCCCCCTTTCTTCTCTCTATGCGTCAGTATAACTGTTTTTCCTGTTTTTTCCGGACCTTGATGTCCTCTCTGTCTATATAGACCGGAACTGATACTGCCTGGTCACACCCATTTTGCACCAGAGGTGCCTGGCACCTGTGGTGCAATCTGCACCATAGGGGTCTGGCACCTCTGGTGCAGTTTCACCTCAGGCTCGATCTGAATTCCTTCGTTTCAAACTACTTTTGAGGCGCCTTTAGGGATTGACGAGACGAGCTGCTTAGTAAGACTTGGGAGCGAAGGGGCTCCCCGGTCCGAGGGGAGACCCGAAAGCGAGTTAGTCGCACTTAGCAGGTGGCTCGGCAACCCGTTGCCGGGTAGTTTGAAACGATGGAATTCATGTCGGGCCGGGATAGCATAGGAGTAAGTGCACCAAAGGTGCCAGACCCCGGTGGTGCAAAATGCACCAAAGGTGCCAGGCACCTTTGGTGCACTTACTCCACGGCCTTCAGTGACTCGGCCATGTTGATCTTTTCGAGTTTGCCCCGCATGACGAGATTGACCAGCAGCGTAAAGACGAACGTGAGCAGGATCGACATGGCGAAACTCTCCGGCCGGATCTTTCGCGGGAAGCAGACGAGGTCTACGACGATCTTGGACATGACAAAGCGGTGCAGCGCGATTCCGAGGAACACGCCGGCTCCGGCGCCCATGACTGTGAGGACCATATTTTCCCGGAAAATGTAGTCCGAAGTTTCCCTCGAATAGAATCCCAGCACCTTGATGGTCGCGATCTCCCGCATGCGTTCGATGATATTGATGTTGGTAAGGTTGTACAGCACGACAAATGCCAGCCCGCCGGCACTCGTGATCACGAGCAGCACCACGTAATTGAGCGCCTCCATCATGTCCGCGAGACGGTCCCGGAAATCTTTCAGGATCGTCACCGAAGAAGTGTCGTCCGCGGCGGCCAGTACGGCTTGCCCTTCGTAGACGTCCATGCCCTCCGGGAAGTTGACATAAAGTCCGTTCACATCGCCCTCCGCGCCGCTTCCGCGAACCGTCTCCGGAGACACGATCACGTAATTGTAGACGTAATTCTCAAACACGCCGGAAACCGTCACGCGCATTTCCTTCATGTCCTCGTTGCGAAGCACGAACGGGTCCCCATCATGAAGGCCGTAGCGCTCCGCGATACTCATGCTGATGAGGGCCTCGCCGTCCGCCGGCAGCGGAAGCGGATTTTTCTTTCGGTCTCTCAGCGTGAAAAATTCCGAAATATCCTCATTTTCCTTCCCCGCAAATGCCACTACATCCACACTCTTCACCCTGCTTCCGATCTCCGCGTCCCAGGATCCGCGGATGAGCGGCACAAACGATGCCCCGATCTCCCGGATCGCCTCCTCAAGATCACGCGGCACCTCATCGCCGTCTCCGTTCCGGAAAATCAGCTCCGCGTTCGCCTTCTGAATCTCGTCGAACTGCGCTCCCGCGAATCCCCGGATCGAGTCCTTCAGACCGAAGCCGGTGAGCAGCAGCGCCATGCATCCGCCGATCCCGAGAATCATCATAAACAGACGTCTTTTATAGCGGAAAATGTTCCGCGCCGTCACTTTATGCATAAAATTCATTCGTTTCCAGATAAATGGAACATTTTCAAGAAATACCCTCTTCCCGGCCTTCGGAGCTCTCGGGCGCATGAGGCTGGCGGCATTTTCCGCAAGAGCGCTGCGGCAGGACAGATACGTGCTTCCGAGCGAGCAGGCAAGCGCCGCCGCAAGCACGCCCCCGAAAAGAAGCGGGTCGAAGTAATAGCGGAGCGGAATGGAAATGTACATCAACTGATACGCGTACCAGATCACGGCCGGGAAAAGGATCACGCCGACCACGTAGCCCGCCACGCACCCAAGGACCGCGGCGGTGCCGGAGTAAGTCAGGAAGCCGCTCATGATTTCATTTTCCGAATAGCCAAGGCCCTTTAAGACGCCCATCTGCCCGCGCTGCTCCTCCACCATCCGGCTCATCGTTGTCATGGAGACCAGAGCCGCCACAAGGATAAAAAACACGGGAAATACCGCGGCCACCTGCCCCACGATCTGCGAATCGCTCTCAAAACAGGCGTAAGCCACGTTCGTGTTCCGCGTAAGAAGCCAGGTGTCCGGTTCCTCAAGGTCGTCCAGTTCCTTCTGCGCATCGGAAATTTTGTCCTCCGCGTCCGCGATCTCGCGGTCGAAAGTCTCCTTGCCGTCCTCGTACTCCTTTACGCCGTCCTCATATTCTTTTTTGCCGTCTTCATATTCTTTGAGACCGTCCTCGTATTCCTTTTTACCGTCTTCATATTCGCGGAGGCCGTCCTCGTATTCCTTCTTGCCGTCTTCATATTCTTTGAGGCCGTCTTCGTATTCTTTCAGGCCATCCTCATATTCCTTTTTGCCGTCTTCATATTCGCGGAGGCCGTCCTCATACTGCGCCTTACCCTCTTCATACGCGGCGCGGCCCGCCTCGAGCTTTGCCTCCGACTCCTTTAAGGTCGTGAGGCCCTCTTCATACTGCGCCTTCCCGGCTTTCCAGGCATTCAGGCCTTCCTCGTACTCGGCACGGCCCTGGTCGTATTTGACCAGTCCGTCCGCATAATCCTGCTGTCCCTTTTCAAACTGCGCAAGGCCTGCCTGATAGGCCGCATTTCCCTCCTTGTACTGGCGAAGACCCTCGTCATAGGCCGCCTTGCCACTCTCGTACTGCGCAAGACCTGCATCGTACTCCGCCTTGCCGCTCTTATACTCAGAAAGGCCCGCGTCATAGGCTGCCTGACCGGCCACCTGCTCCGCTTTCGCCTGCTCGATCTGCTGTCTCGCCGCCTCCGCCTCTTCTTCGGAAATGACACCCGCCGCCTCCGCAGCCGCCAGCTCTTCCTCCATTTGTCTGATCGCTGCGGCACCCGCTTCGAGCAGGGCTGCATTTTCATCCAGAGCGTCCTTCGCGGCCTGAAGTTCCGCGTTGCTTGCGTCAAGCGTCTCCTTCGCCGCCGCAAGCTCTCCCTCTTTCTCATCAAGGGTCGCCTTTGCCGCTGCCAGTTCCGAGCCCGTCTCCGCCAGTGTTTTTTCGGACGCGTCCAGTTCCGCTTTGCCGCTGGTCAGTTCATTTTCCGCTTTTTCAAGCTCTTTCTTCGCTTTGTCCAGCTTCTTCTTGTTCGCGTCCAGTTCTTTTTTCGCCTTGGCCAGCTCGGCCTTTCCGCTTTGAAGCTGCGCCTCGCCGTCCCGGATTTCGGCCGCGGCACTGTCCAGCTCCGCCTTCGCGTCCGCCAGCTTCGCCTCCGCGTCGTCCAGCTCCTTTTTGCCGTCCGCGAGCTCTTTCTCCGCGTCTTTCAGCTCTTGTTCGCCGTCGGCGAGTTCCTTTTTCGCGTCTTCCAGTTCCTTTTTGCCGTCGTCGAGTTCCTTCTTCGCGTCCTTCAGCTCCTTTTCGCCGTCGTCCAGTTCCTTTTTGGCGTCATCCAGTTCTGTCTTGGCATCCCTGAGCTCCTGCTCACCGTCCGCTTTTTTGTCCTCGAACTCCTTTTTGGCGTCGTCGAGTTCGCCCTGTGCGTCGGTGCGGATTTCGTCATAGCGCTCTTCCGCCTGCTCGTCGGCGGCCTCTTCCCACTCTGTTTTCTGGGCGTCGAGGAGGTCGGTATAGGCGTCGGAATAGATTTCCGGGTCCGTGTCCAGTTTGACATATATTTCGGTATAGTAATCTTTGGAAAATGCATTTTTCGGAAGATAAATGAAGCCCGCCACGCTGCCATTTCCAATCGAGGTCGTACCGCGCTCGAAATTGAGGTAGAGGGACGCGTCGATAAATCCGACCACCGTAAAATGATCCGCCTCAAATGCCTCAAGCGTATCCTCATCATTTTCCCTGGAAAATGTCACCTCATCCCCCAGCTCATACCCCCTGTGGTTGCTTTCGTCCATCAGGCATTCCGTGGCATTTTGCGGTAGACGGCCTTCGGTAAGGCGGATCCCGTTCAGTTCCTCGGTCATGGAATGGACTTTGTAGACGGCGGAGCTTCCGTCCTCATTTTCAATAAGAACGTCGTACTGCCAGGCGCCTTCCGCCGCGCGCACCTCTGCCCTTTTGCGGAACGCCTCTACCTCTTTTTCCTTCCAGCCGTAGCTCGCAAGAATCCGGTAATCGTAGAGCTGGGAGTCGCGCCAGAAGCGATCCACCGTGCGGATCATGAGCGGCGTCGTGCTGCGAAGGCCGGCGAAAAAGCCCGATCCGAGGGCGATAATCGCGAAGATAGCGAAAAAACGCCCGAAAGTCTTGCGGATCTCGCGGGCGGTCATCAGACGCAGTATGGAGTTTCGTTTATTCTTCCTGCGCATTTGCTACCATTCGATTTCGTCAACACTGACACGGGCGTTGTTTACGTATTCATTTTCAATGCGGCCGTTGCGGACGCGGATGACGCGGTCGGCCATCTGCGTGATGGCCTGGTTGTGGGTGATCACGGCGACGGTCATGCCGTTTCGCTTGCCGCTCTCGTAGAGCAGCTTCAGGATGGCCCGCCCGGTCTCGTCGTCCAGAGCGCCGGTCGGCTCATCGCAAAGGAGAAGCTTCGGGTTCTTCACAAGCGCGCGGGCGATGGCCACGCGCTGCTGCTCCCCGCCGGAAAGCTGCGCCGGAAAATTGCTCATCCTCTTTTCAAGCCCCACTTCCCGGAGGACCTCCTCCGGATCCAGCGGGTTCGGGACGAGGTTCGCGGCGAGCTCGACATTTTCCAAAGCAGTCAGATTCTGGACCAGATTGTAGAACTGGAACACAAACCCGATGTCCACTCTCCTATAGGCCGTCAGCTGCTTCTTGCCGAACCCCGAGATCTCGCTGCCGTCGAAAAGGACGGACCCCTCCGTCAGGGTATCCATGCCGCCCAGGATATTCAGAATCGTCGTTTTCCCGGCGCCGGACTGCCCGACGATCACGCAGAACTCGCCCTTCTCAATCGTGAATGAGGCTCCGTTGAGCGCGCGGATCTCCGCTTCTCCCTGCCCGTATATTTTCCGTACGTCGCGAAATTCAATGTAAGACATGCGTTCCTCCCTGCACCACAGGTGCCAGGCACCTCTGGTTCACTTTGCACCACGGGGGTCTGACCCCTCTGGTGCACTTTGTACCACGGGGGTCTGGCACCTGTGGTGCATTTTTTGAGCGCAGCATGCGATCAGCGCAAGCGCAAGCGAAAGAAGATAGGCCGAAACCGCCCTTACCCCGGGCCGCGCGTTCTTCAGTACAACCGGCACGACGGCCCGCGGAATGTTCTGAAACAAATACAGCGGAAGGGACAGCGACCCCAGAAACAGGAAAAACTTCCTCTGCAGCACTCCGCTGCGTCCGATGAGGCCGATCCGGCTCCAGGTAATCACGAGCGCGGGGCAGAGGAACAGGATCACAATCCAGCCCTTTCGCTTCGGGGCGAAACTGGCCATGTACATCAGTGTGCCCAAATATCCGCCGGCCGCGATGAGTGAGAAAAGGAGCCGTTTTCCATCGGAAAATGGTTTATTTTCAAGCCTCCTCGCAATTTCAAAGCAGGTGGCCCCGAGGCTGATTTCGGCGATCGCCCGCAAATTCATTTTGTAAGTAAAAAGAAATCTCTCGTTGATCTCCACCAGATCACCCGTCTCATGGACCAGTATTCCCAGAAGGGTCAGGCCGACCAGCGGAGCGATCAATGTGGTAAATGTGCCGTAAAATTTCCTGCAGAGCGGATACACCACCGCCAGCGCGATCAGCATAGCCGCGAGATACCACGCGACAGTGAGCAGCTTTTCCTTCGTAAAGCCGAAGCGGTTCAGGAACAGGATCGAAGGCAGCTTTTCGGCTATTTTTTTCAACGGGGTCCCCTGCCAGAGATTCACGAGGATCATCATGGCACAGGCTGTCAGATAAAAGGGCGCAATTGCCTTACTTTTCCGGCTCAGAAAGAATACCGTCTCCTCCCCGACAGGCACACGCGCGGCTTTCTGGCTCTCCATGGTCCGCCAGATGGATGCCGCCATCAGAAGGCCTGTCAGGAGGAAAAAGAATTCCACTCCGTAATACCCTCTCCTGAAAAATGAAATTTTGAACGCCCCGATCGTTCCGACGATCTTTCGCTTTTTCCAGACGTCCCTGCCCGTATGGAAAAGAACGATCGCGGAGGCGAAGATAAAGCGCATCAGCTCGATCGTGGCGTTTTTCATTGTATGCTTCTCGTTAGACATGGTGTGACTCTCCTATGCCCCCATTGTAACATGTCCGTAACAAATAAGACAGTAGGGACAGTCCCCGGTGTCTTACGCGAAAAGACGCCGGAATCCCGGCGTCTTTTACGATAAGACACAAGGGACTGTCCCCACTGTCTTATCGCAGCATATCACTTCTTAACCGTCACCTTCACCTTGGCGTACGTTCCGTTCTGCGAATACACGTAGATCACGCACTTGCCCTTCTTCTTCGCCTTGATCTTGCCCTTCGCGTCCACGGTCGCGACCGTCGGGTCGCTGGATTCGTATTTCACCTTGCGGTGCCTCTTCAGCTTGCCTTTTTTGCTCTGCTTGACCTCCGTCGCCTTGAGCTTGAACGTCTTGCCCTTCTTCGCAAGCGTCACCTTCTTTTTGTTGACCTTGATCTTCGAGACGTTCGTGTTCTTGCCCTTCGTTGTGACGTGGGCGACCTTGCTGAGGCCGATGATCTTCTCGGAGCCGCCGACCTTCTTGTACGCCGCGACCATGTACTTGTAGTACGTGTTCGCCTTCAGGCCCTTGGCCGCGTAGCCGGTTCCGCTCTGCTTTGCGATCCGCTCAAGTGAGTTTGCCTTTCCGCATGCATTTCCGAAAATAATGTACCCACTCGCGCCGGGCACGCTATTCCATGCAAATGTAATGCTGTCCTTCGTCTGCTTCTTCGACTGCAGCTGAATCGTCGTAAATGACGAGCCCTCCGGCTCCGCGTTGTCCGCCACCTTCGCGATCTTCTTCTCGGCGCCTGCCACCGTGGTCGGGTCGTTGACGTTGCCCTCCGGATTCGGAAGCTTCGGAATCACCTGGGTCTTTGTATGCTTTTTGTCATGGATGCAGGTAAATGTCTTCACTCCCGCCGCTGTCACAGTTGCTGCCTTCGTGACTTTGCCGCTGTCCCATTTGTGGCCGAGGGCGGCAATATTCTCAAGCACCTTTGTCTGTTTGGCAAATGCGGCATTTTTGAATATCGCCGTATAAGTCGTCTTCCCCTTCGCCGTACAGGTTGCCGGAGTCGTCACCTTGGCAGTGGTCTTCACGGTTTCCGTTTCGGTCTTCGGGCAGCCGTCGACCGTACATTTCCGTGTGGCCGTAACGGTCTTGTTGTCTTTTGCCCAGGTATAGGTCACCTTGCTCCACTTATGGTTATGAATGATGAGGTTCAGTTCGTCTACAGCTTCTTCCCCGTCAGCCGTTTTCCCGCGGATCTGAATCGGCCTGACCGCTCCGTCTTCAATCCAATCCAGAATGTCTTCGTTGATCGTCACCTTCGTCCAGGGCCTGTCCGCTCCGTTCGGTCCGCTGAAGCTGAACACTGCCGGCCGGCCCCCTTCGAAGAAATACTCGGCAGCATTCTTCTTTGTTCCGTCCTGGTTCTTCATGGATTTGACAAGCATCTGCTTTGGCAGAAGCGACTTCAGCTCATCAATCGAATAGGTCTCACCCGGCACCACCGCGAACTTCGCCTGATCGTCGATATCCAGTTCCGTCTTAATGCCGCTGATGTGTACATTGATCTGTTCAAAGGTTTCATAATGCGGGTATTCTTCCACATCATAAATCCTGAAGCCGATCCTCGTATTGCCGAATCTTGCGTCCTCATCGACCTTGAATAAGCCGACCGCTTCATCGAGTTCCAGGAGCTGCCCGTCCCAGTCATAACTGACCTTGAAACTGCTCGTCACGTCCTTTCCGTATTCGATCTCTTTCGTCTCCGGATTGTAGACATCTTTCTTCAGCTTCAGATTGACTGCATCCGTTTCACCCGGATACAGCGTTCTGTCCGCCTCATAGTCCACGTAGTACCAGACATCGGTCACGTACAGCGAGGACGTATGTTCCGTAATACCGTCCGGCCCTCCGGTGAACGTATAGGTCACTTCCGCGAATCCGGGCTTTAAGGCACGAATATACCAGCCCTTGCCGTCCACTTTCTCCGGGACAAGGCTCTCATGATCTCCCGAAATGACCGTGATATTCGTAATCGTCACTTCGTAGCTGTCGCCTCGTTCGTCGCCGCTGCCGCCCTGATGGTTTTCATTTTCCACATAGAGCATCGCCTTGCCGTCCTTGTAGAAGAAGTCTGAGCCCGGCATCGTCCATTCTTCTTCGTCCTCCATCCTTACAATCGAGTCCGCGATCTGCACCGGGAATGACTCATTGATGAGCAGGACGCCGTTCAGCGTCGCGCTGAGATTCATGTCGAATCCCGCGACAGCATCTCCCCATTCATTGTACTCATAGCGGAGGGCTTCCCAGATCTCTTTCATCCTGTCGCCTCCGCCCAGAGTCAGTTTGTTCCCTGAAAGCTCCGAAGCCGTAAACGCAAACGGTTTCCGTGAACTCTCAATCCGCTTGCCGTCGGAATCCACGTCATAGGTATAAAGCGGATCAAACACATCCCGCTCATTTTCTCCGTCCCAGCGCCATCTTCCCGCTGTAAATGTCCACTCCGCGCCGATTGCCTCAAGCTGCTCGACATCCGCTTCCACCGTGAAGCTTTCGCCAGTATAGAAGCGGGCCGGCTGTTCTTCGCCGCCGCGTTCCGGATTCGAACTGATTCCGGCCTTCACACTCACCGGTTCCAGATAGAGCGTCCTCCGGGCTTCACGGTCCTCGCCGTTCTCCTTAAATTCGGCGATCAGTTCCACACGGGTGCTCCACTCGACAAACCTCTGGACCGTAAACGGCGCTCTGCCTGAGTCGACCGTCTGATTGCCGTCGTAGCGGAATACCTGTCCGTCAGCGTCCTTGATTCCCACATGCTGCCTGTCCCATTCATTTTGGAAAATGACTTCTCCGGTCGCCCCGTATTTCTCAAAATCAATTCCGCTTCTCTGCTCCCATTCGAGTCTCCAGCGCACATCCTCTGAATCAAATGTCTCGTCCTTCTGCCCGTTTCTATAGCACACGAGCGAAGGATTCACTGTCGCGGTCTGTCCCGGAAGAAGATTCGTCTTCCACGCATCGGCCAGTTCGATTTCATACAGGTCCTCGCAGATTTCAATCGGGCGATCCGTATTGGCAAGGACACCCTCAAGGTCATCCGTAAGAAGTTCCGCATTCAACCGAAGCCTCATCCACGGCGCGCTGGCTTTTGCGGCCAAAGCGATCGACCTGTCCGCGCCGCCGACCGTCAGGGAATACGACTCTTCCTCCTCATTCCATACGAGTTTCTTCCCCGCGTCTCCCGGCACGGACACGGACCAGAGTCCGTCCTCAAATGTCTTCCGGAAAGCCTCCTTCCAATCGCCATCCGCGTTCTTTTCTCTCCATTCGTTGTCGATATCATCCAGGCGGAATTCATACCGGATGGGATTTTGGGCCACATCCTCTTCGTGGTAATTGCCGTCATCACCCAGGTAACCGGCGTTGGTCTCGGGAAGGATGGTCATCCCCTTGCCCGGCATAAGATCAAAGCTTCCGGAGGAAGACTCGAGGCCGACATGGGCGATAAATCCCATAACGTGGAGCTGGAAGGTATCCGTCACCTCCTTATAGAACTTCTCACCGCCATCCGTGAATTCATACAGTTCCAGAGTCAGCGTAATCGTAGCATCACCCTCGCGGATCGCCTTGATGTCCCAGCCCTGTTCTTCATCATCGTCAAACACCTTCGCAACCGGCCTGGAATCCGTGGCGCTTTCCTCGGATTCAATGGAAACCGCCTTGACCTTCACGTGCATATCCTCGCCTTCAGGACGTTCCGAATTTTCTACCCAGAATGTCCTTCCCTCGTCCTTTGAGATAAAGAACATATCACCGGGGAACTGGCGCTCGTCGTCCCAGTAATTGTATTCGACGTTTCTTAAGTGCAGCCAGGCGTCCGTCTCGCATAAAGTCGTTGTATTGATGCCGATCTCTGCAAGCAGTCGTATATCTCTTCCTTCGGTTGCCTCAAAGAGTTTCTCTATATCATTAATATAAAGTACTGTCTTGTTGGCATCGTGGCTTTCGCGCATGCCCAGCTCGTCCGGGTCCAGAAGTTTTGTCCACTGCTCGTTTTCCCAGACTCCCATTG
This sequence comes from uncultured Eubacteriales bacterium, assembly GCA_900319795.1. Classification (GTDB taxonomy): domain Bacteria; phylum Bacillota; class Clostridia; order Lachnospirales; family Lachnospiraceae; genus Chordicoccus. The sequence continues at coordinate 31,443 of ONPU01000004.1, forward strand.
TGATTTCGAGACCGTAACGTTTATCCCAATTCTCACCGAGTTCTCCCATATCAAGCGAAACAACCGCTTGTTCAGCATCGTCGAAAATGTCCTGATCGTGCCTGTCAAACTCGATATTGTAATTCTTCCAGTCAAACTGGTAGTTCCGGTCGACTTCCTGTTCTTCACCGTCTTCATCCCAATACGCGCGGAGCCTGAAATCGGTTCCCCAGTCGCCAAGACGTGTGATCGTAAATCTGCTGCCCGTCGCGCGCTCGCCGTTCTGAAGGACTTTTCCTTTGGAATCCCTGAACTGAACAGCATTGCTGTCGAAACCTTCCCAGGCAAATGTCACATTTTCCAGAACTCTGTAATGATCAGCATTATATCCTTCTGCCGTTGTTCCTCCATTGTCATAACGGCGGACTGTAAATACTACATCTTTTAGGGACGCGCCTTTATCAAGGCTCTTGTCAAGATCAGTCGGCCAGATTTGATCGAAGTAACTGCTTGCGTTGAAATGAATGCTGTTGTAGCCGACTTCATTCCCTTTGTATTTTACGCGAACAAAGATCCTGCCGTGTCCGTGACGCTCTCCTTCCGGCATCTTCAGTTTCAGAGAAGCATTTTCTCCATCGACTGTGATCGTTCCGTACTGATCACCTTCTTCAAAGCCCCATTCATAAGAGAGGTCGTTCCGGTCTTTGTGATAATTCTTGTTTTCATCCAGATATTCGTGGGTAGCATCCGTATAGAATGTGAGCGTATCACCCGGAAGCCCTTCATAGCGATTTTCGGGAGAGTCCATATGCACATTGAAGACATCGCCCCCGACATGAATATTTTGCAGATAGGACTGCTTCTGCCCCTGAAGATCCTCGTAGTATATACGGAACGTAATCGTTCCGGCTACGTCCTCTTTGACTCTCCAGTACCACCAGTAATCATCAGGGCTGTTCTTATCCCAATGGTAGTCGGCCAGAAGATTTTCACCGTCCTCAATCTCCACCTTCGTTACAGAATAGCTCTCACCATAGCCCTCCGGATTCTGAGCATTTTCAATCCAGACTCCGCGAGAGCCGCTTATAGAGCCGTCCCAGCCGGGAAGGACATCGCGGTCCTCTTCTTTGTCATAGTCTTCATAAGCTTCACAAAGTTCAAGTCCAAAGCCTTCACCGACGATGTGGGAGTTCTGTCCTTCGTCTGAGACAATCGCCGCAAGAAAGAAATCGAGATTATTTTGACCTTCGTCGCGGAATGTCTTGACCAGGGATTTGTCAAGCCAGAGATATCCTTCATCCTTATTCAGCTCATATTTGTCATCGGCAAGCGGTGACGGCACAATGCCTCCCTCTCCGCCATAGGCATTTTCATCATATAAGCCGATGTTGACAAAGTAATCCAGGATCCTGGCTTCATCGATGCCTTCCGTATGGAAATCAATCCGATAGTCCTCCGCATCGTCAAACAGGCGATTCGGATGCTCGCCGATCATCATACGTTCGTCGCCGTTCGCCTTGCTGTCGGAGGAAACCGCGCCAAATTCCGGCCCTGCAGCTTCGTCTTCCGCTTCGGCGTCGGCAACTGCTTCCTCCGAAACAGCTTCTTCATCCTCGTAAGATACCGGAGCCTCCGAAGCGATATCCCCGGAAAGTTCCTCGCCGTCCGGCACTTCCGCTCCCTCTTCGACACCGTCTTCGATGCCGTCTGCAGCATAGATATCATCTGCCGGATCGATTCCGTCTGCCGATTCCGTGCCTTCTGCAATTTCATCCGGAGTCTCGGCGTCTGCGCCGTCCTCATCGAAAACTGCTTCCGCGCCTTCGGACATTGCGGTGCCGGCGGGGTCCTCATTTACCGCATCGAGATCTTCCTGATCCTCATCAGGCGATTCAAGTTCGTCTTCGTATGCGTATTCATTTTCCGCAAAATATGCGTCCGAAGAAGCCGCATCGAACCCATCCGCTGCCAGAGCCGGGGCGGCCTGTGTCAGTACGAGCACACCCGCCAGAAATGCTGCAAGAAACCTTTTCCTCTTCATCATCTTCTGCTCCTTTTTTGAAATTAGCGATACACAAAAGGAGAGAAACAACACTGCTCTCCTCTTATGCCATATTGAATTAGCTGCCACTTATTTCGGGAAATAACGGCACCTCGAAGCAGAATCTTCATGAAGTCATGTGCCGCCGTTTTTCTTACGACTGTAATTGAAAATATTATATCATATCCGTCTGTGCCGCACTACAAATCGGCATAAAAAAAGTGGCCCATTGGGCCACTTTCTACCATTGGTTCAGTTTGTGTCTTGCGTCAAGCGCGCGGAGCCTCTTCCGGCGTTCCTGCATACTCGAAATACATCCTGGCGTCTCCGGAAGTAATGGTCAGTTTCCCGTCAGCGCATTCATAAGATGCCTTTTCATCGTTAAACATAATCGACTCCTCATCCCAGGTCACGTCCATATCCGCTCCGAAGAGGTTCATTTTTCCGCTTCCGTCTTCGTTCAGAACGATATAGATCTCCAGGCCGATTTCGGAAAGGATCGTGGCGTCTGTGGCGCTGCCGTTCTGTTCCGTCTTCACGAGCTTGTAATAGCCGGCAATCGTGTCTTTCGTATCCTGCGCGTCCTGCTCATCCTGCGCGTCCTGCTCATCCTGCGCGTCCTGCTCGTATTCTTCCGCGCCGATTTTTACTTTTTCTTTTTCTTTCTTCTTGTCTTCGTCTTTGTCTTCCCCGTCGGCGGTTTCGGCGCCGGCCGCGTCGTCTGCAGCAGCTGCGTCATCCGTCTTTTTCACGAATGTCAGGAACTCTTCTCCATGGGTCAGGGTGAGGACGCCATTTTCATAAGTGATGGAAATGTCTTCATCATTGGAATTCAGGTTATCCGCCTCCCAGGTGAAGTCCAGGGTCTCACCCATGAACGAGAACTGCGCAGTTCCGTCCTCATTCAGCGTCAGACGGACCTCAAGGCCAAGCAGATCCATGGCAGCGAGAACTTCATCCGTAATGTCCTTTCCCTCAAAATAGCCGCCGGTGAGCCGGTAGTCCCCAGCCATCACCTTCTTCGGATCTTCGGACTGCGCTTTTTCCCAGGCTTCAGCGAATTCTTCCTTCGTCATCACCGGTACGCTCGAGGTATCCGTCCCGTCTGCAGCGTAATAGAACGTGCCGCCCTCCTTATAGTCGAGGGCGATAATGCCGTCCGTCAGCGTGCCGGTCAGCGTCTCTTCGTCCGTTTTTACGGTAAGCTGATTCCCTTCAAGGCTCCATTCGTCCACAGCCCGGCCTTCATTGTTGACCGTAAAGAAACCGCTTCCGTCTTCAAAAAGCCCGAGCACGGAAGTGATGTCCGTCGCTTCAACTACATATCCCTCAAATGTAACCGCGAAAAGTCCATAGATACCCTGTCCCGCTTTCTCCGCGCCTTCCGCCGCCGGGGCAGACGCCATCACCGGCTGAACCAGCATAAGGACGCTGATGAGTATCGCGGCCAGTCTTCTCATATTCTTCATGATCAGTCTCCTTTCAAAAAAGAAACAGCGATGCTACGTTGTATCATACCACTTTTTTGCTGTTTGTGCACCAGAGGGGTCTGGCACCTTTGGTGCACTTTGCTTTGCAAAAAAGGGATCAGCACCTTGCCGATCCCTTTTTGCATTCTTTATGAATTTCAACCCTGCGCGTCTTCAGTTGCTTCTTCGGCTGTAGCTTCAGCTGCTTCTGCAGTCTCTTCAGCAGCTTCAGTTGTCTCCTCAGCTGTAGCCTCAGCAGCTTCTGCAGTATCCTCTGCTGCTTCCGCTGTCTCCTCAGCAGTCTCCTCAACCGCTGCGTCTTCCTCAACTTCTTCCTCGGCCTCATGCTGCTCACCGGCATCTTCATCCTCGGTGGTTTCATCAGCTGCCGCCGGAAGTTTCAGCATAAACGGCTCCTGATCCGTGACTTTGACATTTGCCCAGGCCTTTTCATTGAGAGTCGTCTTGTCCTTCGCCTCTTCTACCCAGCCGTCGGTCACTTCGTCGTACTTATCCTGCTTCGCGTCGATGATTCTGGATTTTCTCTCGCTCTCGGTAGCATCCTCATCAAAGACCTTGTCCATACGGACGACATAGAAGCTCTGTCCGTCATCGCTGATGACCGGTTCCTTCACAACTTCGCCGTCCTTAAGGTCCGCAACTGCTTCCACGACTGCGGCATCCAGTGTTGTGTCTGTATGATCGCTGACGGTAAAGCTGCCTGTAGATGCGCTGTAGTCCTCATTGACTTCCTTTGCAAGAGCACTGACATCTGCTGTTGCCGGATCTTCCGCTGCAAGAACCTTGTCCAGAATCGCCTGGGCATCAGCCTTTGCGGCATCTACGGCGTCAGCCGATGCGGCCGGTTCCGCTTCTTCTTCAGCAGCGTCGGCATTTTCAGCATCTTCTTCTGCTGCTTCTTCTTCGGCAGCGTCAGCATTTTCAGCATCTTCTGCTGAGGCTTCTTCTTCGGCGGCTTCAGCATCTTCGGAAGCTTCTGCGTCTTTGGCAGCGTCGGCATTTTCCTCATCCTGCTTCACTTCGACCTGAACATAGGTCACGGAGCTCTGCTGTACCTCGTCGTCCGGAATATCCGTGTCGACATCCGCCACGATTGGGTCCATCATCAGGGACTGAATCGTCTGCAGAGTCATCAGCCTCTCGACATCTTCCTTCGTCGCGCCGATCTTGTCGAGCGTTTCCTGGTCATTCGCGTCGATATAGGCCTGCGCTGCCTCGGAAATCGCGGTCTTCTGCTCGTCGGTCAGAGCCACATTGTATTCCGACGCGTGCTGGCTGAGAAGGATCATCTTCGTCAGGTCGCTGATCACGCTGTCCTTCAGCTGCTCGCCGTAGCTCTTGCCGCTCTCGTCATCCGTCACGGTGTCAAACATGCCGTTCTGGCCGAAATAGCTTCCCCAGTAAGTGTACATCTGGGCCTGCTGGAACTTCGCGTAGAAGCTTCCGACACCTACATCCACAGATTCGTCATTAACCGTAAGAAGTGTCTCGCTTCCATCGAGCTTGGTGCTGGTGCTCCCGCAGCCGGCCAGAATTCCCGCACTCATCACGCCTGCCAGAACCAGTGCCGCTGCCTTTTTCCATGTATGCATCACACAAATTCCTCCGATAATTTTTAAATTGTTTCCTCGGCGCGCGTTTCTTCATTTTTTAAAAAACATTCCTATGCGCGTCAAATGCATATTTTACCCCTTTTTCCGCTTTTCGTAAAGAGGGCGCCGTTGAGCTTTTGCTCTTTTTTCTGTATACTGTTTCTCCGGGAGTGCACCAGAGGTGCCTGGCCCCTGTGGTGCAGATACAGAAAGGAAACAGTCATGAAAAACGGTTTGGTTATGGAAGGCGGAGCCTTAAGGGGCATGTTTACCGCGGGCATCCTCGATGTCCTGATGGAGAACGGAATTCAATTTGACGGAGCGATCGGCGTATCCGCCGGCGCGACGTTCGGTATTAATATCAAGTCGAAGCAGATCGGCAGAACCGTCCGATATAATCTGCGGTTTGCGAAAGATCCCAGGTATTGTTCCTTTGCTTCACTGTTCCTTACAGGAGATCTCTACGGGGCCGAATTCTGCTATCATACGCTTCCGGACCGGCTCGATCCCTTTGATTCGAAAACATTTGAAGAAAATCCAATGAAATTCTACGTCGTCGCGACGGATATCGAAAGCGGCCGGGCTGTATACTATGACTGCAAAAGGGGCGTGGGCGAAGATATCGAATGGATCCGCGGCTCCGCCTCGATGCCGCTTGTTTCCCGCCCTGTTCACGTCGGCGGCCGTCTTCTGCTCGACGGAGGAATTACCGATTCGATTCCTCTCCGCTATATGCAGCACAAGGGTTATGAGAAAAATGTCGTCATCCTGACCCGCCCCGCGAACTACGTCAAAAAAAGCGGGCCGCTGAATCCGCTTCTCAAGAATTCCTTAAAGGACTATCCGGCTGCCCTGAAAGCCATGGAGAGACGTCCGGAAGTCTACAACAAGAGTGTTCGCTATGTCCGCGAGTGCGAAATGGCCGGCAATACCTTCGTGATCGCGCCATCCGAAAAACTGCCGATCAGCCGCATCACGCACAATCCGCAGAAAATCATGGATACCTGGCTCATCGGGCGCGAAGCCGCGAAGAAGTGCCTGCCTGCGCTTAAGGCATTTCTCGGGTGCTGAAACCATGACCCGCCATTACGATCTGATCACAATCGGAGTCGCCGTCGTTGACTCCATCATCAGGGGCTTCGACCCGCATCCGGTCTCCGCTTCCGGCTACCGGGCGGAGTCGGGCACTCTGAACGCCGGCGGTGAAGCAGTCAATCAGGCTGTCGCCGCCGCGAAACTTGGCATGAAAACGGGCATTTTATGTTCTCTCGGAAATGACGCCGCCGGGGACCTGATCGCCGCCCACCTGGAAAAGGAAGGCGTGGACACGAGCCTCATCCGCCGCGACTCCGCTCACAGTACCCCCGTTGCCACGATTTTCGCGCATGAGGACGGGACCCGCCAATCCATCACGAACAGCGCTCATCGCTATAATTTCCATCCTGAAAATATGACGGAGGCATTTTCGGACACGCGCGCCATTTTACTTGGCTCGCTTTTCCGGGCTCCGTTTGACGATCCCGGGATCATCCGGGAGGTGCTTCATTTTGCAAAATGTCACGGCATCCTGACCTTCGCCGACACCAAGCTGCCGAACTTCCGCAAGCTGACGCTCGACGACCTGAAGGATTCACTCGGCCTCATCGACTATATCACGCCAAATGAAGACGAAGCCCGCTATTGCACCAAAAATGAAGACCCCGCGGAGATGGCCGATGTGTTCCTCTCCTTAGGGGTCCGCAATGTGCTTATCAAATTAGGCGCAAAAGGCCTGTTTTTCAAAAACCGGGACATGGCTGTCGCGCTCCCTGCCCTGCCGGTTGACGCCATCGACGCCACGGGCGCCGGGGACAACCTCGCCGCCGGCTTCGCCTCGGAAATCCTCCGCGGCAGTTCCATCGAGGACGCGCTTCGCTTCGCGAACGCCTGCGGCGCCATCTGCACGACTGCCGTCGGCGCCGGCACGGCCCTCAAATCGCGCGAGCAGGTTCTGAATTTTCTAAAAACCAGACAGTAGGGACAGTCCCCGGTGTCTTATAAGACACCGGGGACTGTCCCTACTGTCTGGTTTCACGCCAGGTCCGCCGCGAATGTCTGCAGTTCCGCAAGCATTTTCTCGCCGCGGTCGCCGTGGTACAGGAAAAATGTCTCGTTGGCGAACGGATGGATTGAAAAATGTCCCCTGTGCTTCAGCAGAAGGTCCGGGATCTTCGCCACATCGAAGGCCGGATCCGGCGCGACGAGAAGCTTCACCTCGCGCGGGTTTTCCTTGATTTCCGCGATGGATGCGCGGTGAGCCGTGCTCTTCAATTCCGCGATCTTCATGAGGTTCGTCACCGACGCGGGCGGATCGCCGTAACGGTCGAGGAGTTCGTCGAGAACGTCCTCGTAGTCGCTGTGGTCCGCGATTCCCGCAATTCGCTTGTAGGCGTCCAGCTTCTGGAATTCGTTCGGAATATAGCGGTCGGGAATATAGGCGTCGATGTTCAGGTCCACAACCGTCTCGAAGTTCTCTTCCGGCACTGCGGCCTCGCCCTTGGCTTCCTTGACCGCGTCGGAGAGCATTTTCGCGTAGAGGTCGTAGCCGACGGCCTCCATATGCCCCGACTGCTCCGCGCCGAGGAGATTGCCCGCGCCTCTTATTTCCAGATCGCGCATCGCGATGCGGATGCCGCTGCCAAGCTCGGTGAATTCCTTGATCGCGCTCAGTCGCTTCTCCGCCACTTCTTTCAGCATCTTATCTCTTCTGTACATTAAAAATGCATACGCTGTCCGCCCGCTCCTTCCGACGCGCCCGCGAAGCTGGTAGAGCTGCGAAAGTCCGAAGCGGTCGGCGTCGTGAATAATCATCGTATTGACATTGGAAATGTCGAGTCCCGTCTCGATGATCGTCGTCGTCACCAGCACGTCGATCTCGCCGTTGATGAAATCGACCATGATCTGCTCCAGCTCACGCTCCTTCATCTGGCCGTGGGCATAGGCGACGTGGGCTTCGGGGACCATTTCCCGGATCACGCGCGCCTCTTCGGCAATGTCGTTGACGCGGTTGTAGACATAGTACACCTGCCCGTTCCGCGCCAGCTCACGTGTGATTGCCTCGCGCACGAGCTCGGAATTGTATTCCATGACATAGGTCTGAATCGGCACACGGTCCTCGGGCGGCTCGGTCAGCACCGACATGTCGCGGATGCCGATAAGGCTCATGTGCAGCGTCCGCGGAATCGGTGTCGCGGTCAGGGTGAGGACGTCGACATTTTTCCGCATCTGCTTGATCTTCTCTTTATGCGCTACGCCGAACCGCTGCTCCTCGTCGATAATGAGAAGCCCCAGGTCCTTAAACGCGATATCCTTCGAAAGGAGTCGGTGCGTGCCGATCACGATGTCGACCATGCCCGTTTTCAGGTCCTTCACGGTCTTCTTCTGCTGCGCGTCGCTCCGGAAGCGGCACATGAGGTCCACCCGCACCGGGAAGTCCTTCATTCTCTGTGAAAATGTCTGAAAATGCTGCTGCGCCAGAATCGTCGTCGGCACGAGGTACGCAACCTGCTTGTTCTCCTGCACGGCCTTAAATGCCGCCCGAAGCGCGATCTCCGTTTTCCCGTACCCGACGTCCCCGCAGATCAGCCGGTCCATAATGTGGCGGCTCTCCATATCCCGCTTCGTATCCTCAATCGCGCGGATCTGGTCCTCGGTTTCGTCGTACGGAAACAGCTCCTCGAACTCCTTCTGCCATTCGGTGTCGGGGCCGTAGACAAAGCCATTTTCAAGCTGGCGCACCGCGTAAAGGTCGACCAGGTCCTTCGCGATATCCTTGACCGCCGCCTTCACCCGCGCGCGGGTCTTCTTCCACGTGTCCCCGCCGATGCGGTTCAGCTTCGGCTTCGCACCGTCCGCGCCGCCGTATTTCATAAGCATATCGAGCTGGGTGGCGAGAATATAGAGATTGCTCCCCTGATACTCCAGCTTGATGTAGTCCTTCATGGCGCCTTCAATCTCGATGTGCTCGATCCCGCGGTAAATGCCGAGCCCATGATTCTCGTGGACGACATAGTCCCCGACCTTCAGCTCGTGGAGATCGCCGATGCGCTGCTCATGTTCGCTGTGGGTTTTGCGCTTTTTCTTCCGGACCTCTCTCGCTCCGAAAATATCCGTTTCGGAAATGAAAGCAAATTTGATCAGCGGATACTCAAACCCGCGTGTCAGGTGTCCGTATGTCACGACCACCTGTCCTTCTTCAAGCGCTGCGGAATCATTTTCCGTAAAATGCGACGGCACCTCATAGTCCTCAAGCCCCTCGACGAGCCTCTTCGCCCGCGTATGGGAAGCGGAGACGATCAGCACCCGGAACCCGCGCTTTCTGTATTTTTTGAGGTCCTGGGCGAGCATTTCCACGGATCCGTTGTAGGTTCCGGCCGCCTGGGCGTTGGTCATGAAGGTTTCCTTGATGTGCCATTTGTCCCGGCGGAGGTCCAGCATGGAGAGCGCCACCGCGTGGCATTTTTCAAAATAACCCAGCAGCTCGTTCGTCCCCATAATCTCCGGCATCCGGAAATCATCCGCAAAATGCTTTCCCTCGTCGAACAGTCCCTTCTCGGCCCTCATATGGAGGCTCTCGTCGAGCTCGGCCTCCACCAGCTGCGCCGCGTCGTAGAGCCGGTGCGGCTCATCGAGGAACATATACGTCTCATCGCGGTCAAACCACTTGATAAACGGCTCGGTGTCTCCGGTCACATCCTTCGCCGGATAGACGGAGATGCTCTCCAGCTCCTCCACGGAACGCTGGGACTCCGGGTCGAACAGGCGCATCGCGTCGATTTCGTCTCCGAAGAACTCGATGCGGACCGGGTGGTCCTCCGTCATCGGCCAGATGTCGAGGATATCGCCGCGGAACGAGAACTGCCCCTGCATCTCCACGAGTCCGCATCTCTCATATCCGAGGAGCACCAGCACTTTCTTCAGCTCCTCGAAATCGTGCGCGCCGCCGATTTCGAAGTCCAGCGCCTCCGCCTCAAACACGACCCGCTTCGTCACATGGTCCATCAGCGCGGCGATCGGCGCCACTACAATTGCACCAAGGGGGTCAGGCACCAGCTTCCTCATCACCGCAATCCTCTGCCGGTCCAGCGCGTTTGACGCGACGTCCGCCTGGTAGAAGAGGAGGTCCTTCGCCGGATAATACAGCACTTCCGGCACGTAAAACCGCAGGTTCTCGATGAGGTTCCGCGCCGCGTACTCATTCTCGACGACCACCAATACGGAGGGTACGTCAAAAGAAAGCCCGTAGATCATATGGGCTTTCTCTGCTTCAATACATCCTGTGAGGGACAGGATCCCTGTTTCTTTCTTAAGCCGCTCGCGAAGCTCTTCGTATTCCCTGAGCTCGCGCAGCGGCGCCAGTATCATTTCTTTCATAATCTCGCTCCCGATCCCGGACCACGGAGCCCTTTCCCTTTTTGGTAATCTTCCACCAGCTTGTTGGTCTTCCGGCTTACAAAGTAGATCGTCACGCTGATCAGCACCGCAAGCGGCAGCAGCAGGAACGACCACGGCGTCCAGAGCGAGTGGATGTCATAGAATCCCGGCAGAAGAAGAATCGCCGCGAAGAACACCACGATGCTTGCCAGAAGCACGAGACGCCGGAACCGGTTCAGCGGCCAGCAGACCTGTGCCACGACCAGAATCGCGACCAGCGCGCCCAGCATGAGGTTAAAGTACGAATAGATCTCCTCGCTCCAGCCGAAGACCCGGTTCATCACCTGCACGAGCAGAATGCTGATCACCATCGTCAGGGCCGCCGGCAGGCACGTCTTCAGCACATGCACAACGAATCCCTCGGCCTTCCAGTCCTCATGCCGTTCGAGTGTGAGCAGGAACGACGGCATGCCGATTCCGATCACATTGATGAGGCCCATCTGCAGCGTTGTCCACGGATACACTTTCGACAGAATGATGAAAATGATGGACAAAAGCGCCGAATAAATCGTCTTCGTCAGGTACAGCGCGCTCACGCGCTCGATATTGCAAATGATCGTCTTCCCCTCCTGAACGATGTCCTTCATCGAGGAGAAATCCGAATCGAGGAGCACAATATGGGCCGCCTGCTTCGCCGCCTCGGATCCCTTCGCCATCGCGATGCCGCAGTCCGCGTCCTTGATCGCGAGCACGTCGTTGACGCCGTCGCCGACCATCGCGACCGTGTGCCTGTTCACCTGCCACGCCTGCACAAATGCCTGCTTCTGCTCCGGCCTTACGCGCCCGAACACGTTGTATTTCGCGATTTCCTGCGCCAGCTTCACGGGATTTGTCGGAAGCGTCGTCGCGTCGACATATTTCTCCGCGCCGTCCACGCCGGCCTTCAGCGCCACCGCGGACACGGTCTCCGGATTGTCGCCGGAAATCACCTTGACCTGGACGCCCGCCTTCGCGAAGTACTCGAAGACTTCCCGGGCGTCATTTTTGATAATATCGGAAATGACGATCACCGACACCGGCACCGGGTCCGTCACAAGCCCCGTCTCCGGGGAAATGCCGCTCACCCTGCAAAGGAGCAGGCAGCGATAGCCCTTTTCCGAATATCTGCTGATGTAATCCAGAACGTGGACATTGCCCGGAACCAGGAATTCAGGCGCGCCCAGCGCGAAAGCGCCGTATTTTTCAAATGTCACCGCCCTGTATTTCCGGTCTGAGGAAAATGGAATCAGCTCCGTTACATTCCAGCCGCCCTTCTTCCCGAAGTACCGGATCAGCGCTTCCTGGGTGTCGTTGGTGTCGGTAAATGCCGCGTTCATGTGCGCCATCACCGTACGGATCGTCTCTGCCTTGACATTTCCCACGGCAATCAGCTTGCTGACTTCCAGTTCACCCGTGGTGATCGTACCGGTTTTGTCCGTGCAGATAATGTCCGCTCTCGCGAGCGATTCGATCGCCTCCATCTCCTGAACGAGGGCCTGCTTCCTCGCAAGTCTTCCGACGCCGATGATGAAGGAAACGGATGTCAGAAGCACGAGGCCTTCCGGAATCATGCCGATGACACCGGACACCGTCCTTACGATCGATTCGCTGAAAATCCAGTGCGCGTCGCGCCCGTAGCGGGCCGCTGCCGCCACCGCGGCCGCGTGCTGGCTTCTGTACAGCAGAAGTCCGATCGGAATAATCAGAATGGATACGATCTTGATAATTCTGCCGATCGCGTTCTGCATCTCGGAGGACGCGCGGCGCTTTTTCTTTGTTTTCGCGACCAGTTCCGCCGCGTAGCACTCCTTGCCGACCTTTTCGGCAATCATGGATCCGTCGCCGGAAACGACGAAACTGCCCGAAAGCAGCCGGTCGCCGACCGCTTTCCGCACCGGCTTCGATTCGCCGGTCAGGTTGGATTCGTTGACCTCCACGCCGGTTCCGCTGACCAGCGGTCCGTCCGTGACGATCTGATCGCCGATTGAAATCCGGATGAGCTCGTCCCGGACGATCCCTTCGACGGGAATTTCCTGTTCCCTGCCGTCCCTTAAGACTTTGACCTTCGCCGCCGTAATCACCGACAGCCTGTCAATCAGCTGCTTGACCTTCAGCTCCTGCACGATCCCGATTGCCGAGTTGCAGATAATGACGCCGAGGAACAGCATATTTTTATACTGTCCGGTCAGAAATACCAGAACTCCGAGAAAGATGTTGAGGAAGTTAAAGTAGGTGAAAATGTGTGAAAAAACAATCTGTTTCTTCGTTCTCACATGGCTCTTGTCCGGAACATTCGTAAGGCCCAGCTTCTGCCGGTCCCCGACCTGCTTTTCCGTAAGGCCTGTTTTGGGATCACAGGGCTGAAGCACGATGGCGGCCCGCTCGATCTCAAGCGCCGCGGCTTCGTCTTTCTTCGCCCTTCCCTTCCTTATGAGGCTGGTCCACGGCATCCGGTCATTGATCTCCACCAGGGCCTCAATGACGCCGGGACCGCTCTTCTCTTTCTCTTTTTTCTCTTTCTTTTTTGAAAAGAGGCCTGTCTTTAAGAGGCCGTTTTTCCGGTCCTCTTCCGCGAACAGTTCCTCCTCGATCTCATCGGAGTAGTCTTCGAGTTCCTCCTCCTCCGCGGATTCTCCTAAAACTTCCGCCGCAGGCTCACTCTCAAAATCCCCGATTTCCGCTTCCTCCGTATGTTCGGGTACGGCTTCAAGGACTGCCTCCCCGGCAGCCCTTGCATCGGATTCGGTGCGAGCCTCCGCTTCCGGGGGCCCGTCCAAAGTCTCCTCTATGAGATCTTCCTTTGATTCATCAAAACTCATCTATTGTATCTACTTTTCTCCGATAAAGCACAAATGTCATCCAAATCTGTCCTGCGTTTTCAGCAGATCTCGGCTCCACCCGGAATCTCATGATCCTCAGGCGTCATAATCGAAAGCGTCCCGTCCGGTGCCTCCGCGCAGAGGATCATTCCCTGTGACTCAAGCCCCGCCATCTTCCTCGGAGCGAGATTGACGATTACCATCACCTTCTTGCCGATCATCTTCTCCGGCGTGTACTGCGGCCTGAGGCCCGAAAGGATCTGAACCGTCCTGTCTCCCAGATTGACCTGCGAGCACAGAAGCTTCTTCGATTTCTTCACCTCTTCGCAGGCGATGATCTCGCCTACGCGGAACTCGCACTTCATGAAGTCGTCATAGGTACATTCCGGCCGGTGTTCATAAACCGCTTCCTTGGCGCCTTCCCCGTCTGCCACCTTGGCGGCCTCTTCACGGGATTCCTTCACCACCTTCTCGGCCGCTGCCGCCTCGGCTTCCGCCTTCTCCTGCGCTTCCAGTTCCGCAAGCGTCGGCAGTCCCTGCGCCTTCCTCTGCTCGTCGATCTTCTTAAGAACTTCTTCGGTCTTCAGTCTGACGTAGAGAATTTCCGGATTCTCCGTCACTTTGCCGCCGTCCGGATAGTGCCCGGTCCTGTCCAGCTCGTCATACGGAATCATCTCCGCGCCGATCTGGCCGAGAATCTTCTCGGCGGTCTCCGGCATGAAGGATGAAAGCAGCGTCGCGCCCGTCTGGATCCCGTCCAGAAGGTTGTACAGCACCGTATACAGACGATCCGCGCATTCTTCGCTCTTTCCGAGCTTCCAGGGTTCGGTCTCGTCGATATATTTGTTGCATCTCTTGAAAATGGCAAACACTTCCGTCAGCGCGTCCGCCACGCGGAGAGCATCCATTTTCTCCGTGATCCGGTCGCGGGCGCCGGAAATCATTTCCTTCAAAGACGCGTCAATGCCGTCGCTGTCCGACACATTTTTATTGAAAATGGTACCTCCGAAGTACTTATTGCTCATCGCGACGGTCCGGTTGACCAGATTGCCCATCGTGTTCGCGAGTTCGGAGTTCCATCTTTCGACCATCAGGTCGTAGGAAATGACACCGTCATTTTCAAACGGCATCTCATGAATGCAGAAGTAGCGCACCGCGTCCACATTGAAAATGTCGGCCAGATCGTCGGCGTAGATCACGTTGCCCTTCGACTTCGACATCTTGCCGCCGCTCTGCAGGAGCCACGGATGGCCGAAGACCTGCTTCGGAAGCGGCTGGTCGAGCGACATCAGGAAGATCGGCCAGTAAATGGTATGGAAACGGATGATGTCCTTGCCGATCAGATGCAGGTCCGCCGGCCAGAACTTCTTATAGAGATCGGACGAATCGCCGTCCGCGTCATATCCGATTCCGGTGATGTAGTTCGCGAGCGCGTCCAGCCAGACATAGCTCACATGACCCGGCGCGAAATCAATCGGCACGCCCCATGAGAAGGAAGTGCGGCTTACGCACAGGTCCTGAAGCCCCGGAAGCAGGAAATTGTTCATCATCTCGTTTTTCCGCGATTCAGGCTGGATGAACTCCGGATGCGTGTTGATATGCTCGATCAGGCGGTCGGCGTATTTGCTCATTCTGAAGAAATAGGCCGGCTCGGAAGCGGGTTCCACGTCGCAGCCGTCGAGGGGGCATTTGCCGTCCACGAGCTGGGATTCGGTGTAGAAGGACTCGCATTCCTTGCAGTACATTCCCTTGTATTCGCCAAGGTAGATGTCGCCTTTGTCATGCATTTTCCGGAAAATCTTCTGGATCTGCTTTTCGTGATAGTCATCCGTTGTGCGGATGAAATGGTCGTAGGACGTGTTCATCCGGTCGAAGACCTTGCGGATTCCGCCTGCCACTTCATCGACAAATGCCTTCGGCTCCATGCCCGCCGCCTTCGCGCGGTCCTCGATCTTCTGGCCGTGCTCGTCGGTTCCGGTCTGGAAGAAGACGTCATATCCTTCCTGTCTCTTATAACGGGCGATCGCGTCCGCGAGAATGATCTCATAGGTGTTGCCGATATGCGGCTTGCCGGAAGCGTAAGCGATCGCGGTAGTGATGTAATATTTCCCTTTATCTGTCATATGCTGTCCTTTTTTATGAAAAATGATTTATTTCTTTTTAGAGCTCTTCTTGGCTGCCTTTTTAGCGGCCTTCTTCGGTGCCGCGTCCGCCCTGTCATAGGTGAACACGCACGCGCCGTATGCCGGAAGTGAGAATCCGAAGCTGTAGGGCTTGCCGTCGCACTCGGACTCTTCCGCCTTGAATGTCTTCTTCTCGAACGGAGCCATGCCACCGTACTTCGGATCCATCGAGTTCATGATCAGCTTGTACTTGCCCGGTTCGAAGCAGCCGACGCGGTAATCCGGTCTCTCCATCGGCGTCATGTTGAGCACGAAGAGCAGGTTGTCCTTGCCGTCCGGCGACTGGCGGACGAAGCTGTAGATGCTGCGTGTCATGTCGTCGGCGTTGATCCAGCGGAATCCGTTCTCGTCGTAGTCCGTAGCGTAGAGGGCCGGGTATTTCTGGACCATCTTCCAGAGGTCGCGGACAAAGTCCTGCAGCTGCTTGTTGAGCGGCGTCTCGAGAAGGAACCAGTCGAGCTCGCGCTCTTCGCTCCACTCACGCTGCTGGCCGAATTCCTGGCCCATGAAGAGAAGTTTTTTGCCCGGGTGGCCCGCCATATACGTGTAGCCGGCCTTCAGGTTCGAGAACTTGTCCTCGTAGATTCCCGGCATCTTGCTCCACATCGAGCACTTCAGGTGAACGACTTCGTCGTGCGAAAGGACGAGGATATATCTCTCGCTGTACGCATAGGAAGTCGAGAATGTCATCTTATAGTGATTGCCTTTACGGAACAGCGGGTCGAGCTTCATGTACTCGAGGAAGTCGTTCATCCAGCCCATGTTCCATTTCATGGAGAAGCCGAGGCCGTCTTCCTTCTCGACGTCGCCGGTGACCTTCGGCCATGCCGTAGACTCTTCCGCGATCGTGACGACGCCCGGGTTCCTTCCGAGAATCATCGTGTTCAGATGTTTGAAGAGTTCAATGGCCTCGAGGTTCTTGTTGCCGCCGTATTTGTTGGCGACCCATTCGCCGTCGCGTTTGCCGTAATCCAGGTAAAGCATCGAAGCGACCGCGTCGACACGGAGGCCGTCGACATGCATGTATTCGACCCAGAAGAGCGCATTTGCAAGAAGGAAATTCTTGACTTCCGGACGGCCGTAATTGAAGATCTTGGTGCCCCAGTCCGGATGCTCGCCCTTGCGCGGATCCTCGTGTTCGTAAAGCGCGTAGCCGTCAAACTCAGCCAGGCCGCATTCATCCTTCGGGAAATGAGCCGGCACCCAGTCAAGGATCACGCCGATTCCTTTCTTATGGAAATAGTTCACCATATGCGCGAAGTCTTCCGGCGTTCCGTAGCGGGAAGTCGGTGCGAAATAACCCGTCACCTGATAGCCCCAGCTTCCGTCAAACGGATGCTCGGCAATACCCATGAGCTCAATATGCGTATAGCCCATGTCCTTGATATAATCCGCGGCGCGCTCGGCAAATTCGCGGTAGGTATAGAACCCTTCGACGCGGCCGTCGCATTCCGGATGCTTCATCCAGGAACCGATATGGCATTCGTAGATGATCATCGGATCCTTGTTGATGTCGAAGCTCTTACGGTTCTTCATCCATGCGCCGTCGGACCATTTCAGATTCGAAATATCCGCGACGATCGACGCCGTACCCGGACGGAGCTCGGCCTGATTGCCGAACGGATCCGCCTTGAAGATCCTCTGATCCTTCGCGCCGATGATGAAATATTTGTACAGAGCTCCCGGCATCACGCCCGGAATAAAGGTCTGCCAGACGCCGATCTCGTCCCGGTTGGTGATTACATTGGCTTCGGTGTTCCAGCCGTTGAAATCCCCGATCACGGATACGCTCTTCGCGTTCGGTGCCCACACTGCGAAATATGTTCCCTTCTCACCATTCATCTCCGTCGGATGTGCTCCGAGCTTTTCATAGAGATTGTAATGAGTCGCATGTCCGAAATAGTACTGATCCTGTTCTCCGAAGATATATTTATTTTCCATGAGCCGCACTCCTTTATGGGATGGTGTAGTTTCTCCTACGGCAGAACTCACCGCACAGTTATAAATATTATACGGTGAAGAGGCCTGTTTTGCAAGACATGACAAAGGCGCCGGGAAGCCCGGCACCCTTGTGACTTTTCTCAAAGAAGCTGCCATTTTTTCACGTCGAATATGCCCCGCGGCGTGCAGCGGATTTCCGGGATCACCGGAAGCGCCATAAAGCTTAGGGAAATGAACGGATCCATCGTCTTCGGGATCCCCATCTTGTAGGCTTTGTTCTTCATTTTCTTCAGCTTCTTGCTGACCGTGCTGTAACTTCTGTC
Organism: uncultured Eubacteriales bacterium; assembly: GCA_900319795.1. GTDB lineage: Bacteria > Bacillota > Clostridia > Lachnospirales > Lachnospiraceae > Chordicoccus. The sequence continues at coordinate 49,262 of ONPU01000004.1, forward strand.
GGAAATAAGTCCCATAATCGGAAGCGCCAGCGTATCGAAGACCTCGCCATTTTCCACGATGGTATAACCGCCGCCGGTCCGTTCGAGTTCCCGGACAGCTGTCAGGATATCCCTGTCATTGTCGCCGATCACGATGATGTTGTGGCTGTCGTGGGAGACAGAGGACGCGATGGCCCCTCCCTTTAAGCCGAATCCGGAGATCGCGCCGACGCCGATCTTGCCTGTCGCGTGATGGCGCTCGAAGACCGCGATCTTGTCGATTTCCCCGTTCGGAGCGAAGATGCTTTCCTCGGTTCCATCCTCTCCGGTCACAACTGTCGACGGCAGAACCACGTCCTTCCGCTCCGTCAGGATCTCGTACGGGATCATGCCGATGACCGGAAATGGCTTTCCGTCTGCTTTAATCACGAGCTTCTTCGGATCGATCTCTGCCAGATGCACCGTGTTCATCAGTTCCGGCGGGCAGGGTTTCGGACGGATCTTCAGGCGGTCATTGATCAGCTCTCCGTTGTAGAAGACCATCTGGGCATTGAAGTCCTTGAGCGAATCCCAGACCACGAGATCCGCGTCAAATCCCGGCGCCACCGCGCCGGTCCGGCGGAGTCCGTAGCAGCGCGCCGCCTGAATGGTCGCCATCTTCACGGCCGCGATCGGGCTGATGCCCATGCTGACCGCCTTCCTCACGTTGAAGTTGATGTCACCCTCCGCCATGATGTCTTCGATATGTTTGTCGTCCGTGCAGAAGCAGAAGCCTTCCGTATTGTCATTATGCTCCACAATGCCCTTGACGATCCGCTCGAGATTCCGCGCCGCGCTGCCCTCCCGGATATGGCAGGTCATGCCCATCGACCGCTCTTTCATAACATAATGGTAGCTCGACCCCTCATGGTCGGTCGTAATGCCGGCCATCACATAGGCCGCGAGCTGCTCATCCGTAAGGCCCGGTGCGTGTCCGTCCTTGACCTTGCCGTCGAAAAGCTCCAGCTTCGCGTTCATCTTCGGGTCGCCGTTGATCACCGCGAAGCAGTCCATCACCTCACCGAGGCCCAGGACACGGCGGTTGCCGATATATTTTTCCATCTCTTTGGCGGTCAGGATCGCGCCGCTGTCGTCGATCTCGGTAGCCGGCACGCAGGAGGCGATCATGAAATACACATGAGCCGGAGAATCCTTCGTCTGGTCCAGCAGATAGTCAATGCCGACCGTTCCGGCGACATTGGCCGCCTCATGCGGGTCCACGATAAACGTCGTCGTCCCGTGCCTCGCCGCCTGGGAGATCAGGACCTGCGGATTCACCATCGTCGATTCCAGATGCAGATGCGCGTCAATAAATCCGCTCGTCACATACTGCCCCTTCAGGTCAATCTCCTCAATCCCTTCAAAATCGCCGATTCCGACGATCATGCCTTTCGTGATCGCGATATTTCCGTCTTCCACACGGTCCGTGAACACATTCACGATCTTCGCGTTCTTCAGCACCAGCTCCGCCTTATCCAGCTTCTGCGCCGCCCTCGAGCAGGCGATATACTTCTCCAGTTTCATATTCTGTTTTCCTCCTTCAGCTCTCGTATCCGTCCCGCCAAAGTTGTTTGAATATGATTATAGCACGTCCCGAAATGTCTGAAAATAAGGAATGTACCAATGGTGCAGCCCCTTGTAAATGCCGATTTCATATGGTACGATAGTGCTTCATACCCCGAAATCGCTTTAAAAATTAACAGAATTGCGATATCGAAAGTGGAGCTGAGGACCATTGTATCCCTCGCGTCGCTTAGTCATTGAATTGCAAACTTCGCATACAAGCAGGACCGAAATATGAAAACGAATTTACTCGACAGAAAGTTTATCTCCCGCACCCTCACGATCGCCATCCCGATCATGCTGCAGAACGGCGTCACCAACCTCGTTAACATGCTCGACAACATCATGGTCGGGCGCGTCGGCACGGACGCCATGACCGGCGTCGCGATCATCAACCAGCTGATGTTCGTGTGGATCCTCTGCATCTTCGGAGGCCTCTCCGGCATCGGCATCTTTACCGCGCAGTATTTCGGAAAGGGCGACAACAAGGGCGTCCGCGACACGTTCCGCCTGCAGGTGCTCCTCTCGCTGCTCCTCACGGCCGCGGGCTTTATCATTCTGAAAATGTTCCACCCGGCCCTCATCAATCTCTACATGCATGAGGACGGCGGCGGCGGAAATATCGCCGCCACTATGGAAAGTGCCGTCTCCTACCTGAACGCCATCTATTTCGGGCTCATCCCGTTTGCCCTGGCGCAGGCCTATTCCAATACGATGCGCTCCGTGGGAGAAACCGTGGATCCGATGCGGGCTTCCATCCTCGCGGTCATCGTCAACCTGGTCGGCAACTATGTCCTCATTTACGGAAAATTCGGTGCCCCGGCCCTCGGCGTGGTCGGCGCGGCAATCGCGACGAACATCTCCCGTTTCGTGGAGCTCGGGTATCTGGTGATCCGTACACATTTAAATACCAAAAAATATCCGTTCATCGTGGGAGCCTACGCGTCCTTCTCCGTTCCGGGAAGGCTTGTGAAAAACTGCGTCATCAAAGGCACTCCGCTGCTCATCAACGAGGCCCTCTGGTCCGCCGGCGAGGCCGTACAGACGCAGATCTTCTCAAGAAGAGGCCTTTCGGTTGTCTCCGCTCTCAACATTTCCATGACGATCGGCGAAGTTTTCAACGTCGCCTTCATCGCGATGGGAAGCGCGACGGCCATCATCATCGGGCAGGAGCTCGGCGCTTTCGGACGCACGGATCCGGAGCGGGTGAAGCGGGACGCCTGGCGCCTGACCTGGTACTCCGTCATTCTCTGCGTCCTGTCGGGGCTCCTGCTCTTCGTGGTCTCCGGCATTTTCCCGATGATCTACAACACCTCCGGCGACATCCGCGAACTGGCCGCGGGCTTCATCCGCATCAACGCCCTGTTCATGCCGATGTACGCCTTTGAAAATGCGGCCTACTTCACGATCCGCTCGGGCGGCAAGACGATCATCACGTTCTTCTTCGACTCCTGCTTCACCTGGCTGGCGTCGATTCCGCTGTCGTACGCGCTCGTGACATTTACCGCGATGCCGATCCTCATGCTCCTCGCCTGCGTGAAACTGATCGAGCTTGTAAAATGTGCCATCGGCGCCTTCCTCATGCAGAAGGGCATCTGGATCAACGACATCACGTAAAATGGCTCACAAGCATCACCACCAGCAAACCTCAAAATAGCAATCTGCCATTTTGAAAAGATTTTTGTAAAATATACTTGACATACTGCATTTCACGATGTACTATTGTGTCAGATCAAGGGAACAGCGCAGCCCCTTCAATGACACAAAAACATTTATCCAATAAAAAAAGCCCTCATAAAGGGCATAAAGGAAAGAAGGTACATCATGAACGCAAAATCAGCAGGAGTCCTCGTCGGAATCGTTATCGGACTTATCGTTTCATTTTTCGCGATCAAATTTTTCAACAGAGACGGAAAGATCCGCACCGAATATGATGAAATGCAGGAAATTATCCGCGGCAAGGCCTATCGGATCGCGTTCTTCACCCTGGTGATCGCCCTCGCGATTCTCCTCGTCCTCGATATCATGGAGGTCGCGCTTCCGATGACGAACTCCGTCCTCTATTTCGGGCTCATCGTCATCGGCATCGCGGTTCAGGCCGGTTACAGCATCCTCAACGGTGCCTACTTCGGACTCAACAACAATAAGGCGAAGTTCTGGGGCGTCATGATCACGGTCACGGTTATCAATCTTCTGGTCTCCATCATGGCGATCGTATCCGGCAGAATGGTTGTCGACGGAAAACTTCAGGACCCGTGCATCAATCTGCTGTGCGCCGCTCTCTGCGGAGTCATCGCAATCTTCTCCGTCATTCCGAAAAAAGCCGACGAAGAATAAGGGAAAGCAGGTAAATGCTATGAAAAATCTGAAATTAAAAGCAGCGCGGGCCGGCCTGGATCTTTCCCAGGACGACCTCGCGAAAAGAGTCGGCGTCTCACGCCAGACAATCAGTGCCATCGAAAAGGGCGACTACAACCCGACCATCAATCTCTGTATCAAAATCTGCAAGGAGCTGGGCAAAACCCTCGACGAGCTGTTCTGGCAGGAAGACTGAAAGCATCTCACAGCAAGTCTTCAAAAAGCGAAACCCGAATCAAATACTCCATTATTCTCTGCCGGAGTGCCGAAAAACCGTTCGGCATTCCGGTAACTGACGTCTTTGACCATTTCTCCTAAGGTTTCCTCATCCGCCGGGTAAAGCCCCTCTTCTACGAGTCTTCCCAGCTTCGCGCACATGATTCTCCGGAAATATTCATGCCGGACAAATGACGTAAAGCTTCTGGAATCCGTCAGCATCCCCACAGAGGCGGCAAATGCGCCGGTCTCCATCAGTTCATCAATCTGGGCGGTAATCCCGCGAATATGATCGTTCAGCCACCACGCGGCACCGAACTGCACCTTGGGTGCGAAGCAGCCCGCCATCGTCGAAAGCATTGTATTGTCCGACGGATGGAGGTTATAGAGAATGGTGCGCGGAAGGGAGCCGACATTTTCCAGATCTCCCAAAAAAGCCGCGATTGCTTTCGGATCCGTCATGGAACCGACGCTGTCTCCTCCGGCATCCGGCCCGAAGAGCTCCATGAGCCTCGGAGAGTTGTTCCGGATCGCGCCGAGATGCAGCTGCATCACAATGCCCTGCTTCGCGTACGCGCAGCCGAGAGTCCGCATCAGCCCAGAAAAATCCCGGTCTTCCGAACTGTATGGAAATACTCCGAAACCGTGGTCCGAGACCAGGCATCCATTTTCCCGGAAATAATCCAGCGAGCGGATCAGTGCTTCCGTGATGTCCTTCGCGTGATATTTCTCACACAATTCTTTCGCCGCCTGCCCGGACGGATCACTCAGATACCGGTCCGGCCGGAAGGATGGACAGACTTTAAACGGAATCGAAGGATCTTCCGCTATTCTTTTATGCCATTTCAGTGAGTCCCCCGGATCATCGGTCGTGCAGAGCACTTTGACGTTCATTTTTTCAAGAAGAGACACCGCGTCAAACCCTTCTCCGCGCATCATCTCTTCCGTCTGTTCCCATACGGCCCGCGCGTTTTTCGGGCACAGCACTTCGTGAATGCCGAAATATCTCTGAAGCTCAAGGTGCGTCCAGTGGTAAAGCGGGCTGCCCGCAAGGCGGGGCAGGACCTGAGCCCATTTTTCAAACTTTTCGTACGGTTCGGCTTCTCCCGTGATGTAGAATTCCTCTACGCTGTTCGCCCTCATCGCGCGCCATTTGTAGTGATCTCCTTCAAGCCAAAGCTCCGCGAGATTGGAAAAGCGGCGGTGCTCCGCGATATCTTTCGGGGAAAGGTGATTGTGGTAATCAAAAATGGGCATCTGCTCCGCGTAATTGTGATAAAGCGTGCGTGCCGTTTCCGTATCCAGAAGGAACTCGCTGTCCATAAACGTGTGCGTCATTGTTCAAACCTCTCCCTGTCAATCCAAAGTCCCAGAGCGGGATTCGGAATGTAGAAGATTTCCTCGCCGTCCACGGTGTTGTAACCGTAACGGAGTTTTGAGGGATCATAGCGTTTTACGGTCTCGTCATAAGAGGCGGCCCGGAAGCCGACATGTTCAATTTCTTCAGCCGTAATATTTTTCACAGCATAAGTAATGTCGAAGCGTCCGTCCGAAGAGCCGTGGATCAGGTGCGCCGCGGCGCCCATATTGGCGCGGAGGTCTTCATTTTCCGCTTTCCGGAACTGTTCCAGAATCTTCATTCTTCCGCGGTAGCCGTACTTCCGGATCAGCCGGTCGCACTCGCTGTCCTCGCCGAAACGCTCGACGCCGGGTGCCAGAATCACCAGTTCGCCGCCGTCCGCCATCATCATGCGGGTCCGGTAAATGGCCTTATTGCCGAGCCAGGTGCTCTGAAACTCCGAAGGATCGAGGTAAACCACGCATTTTCGGACTCCGTGCTCCACGAAATCGATGTTCTTCTCCTGCGCCGTCTTCACGGCTTCGGTCAGGCATTCCCTGCCCTCTCCGATGAAGAGGCCGTGTGTGCGGATCGTCCCGCCGGGCGCCGTCGTTACGGTCAGCACCCACAGAAGCGGCAGGTTTTTTAGAAAATGGTCCGTCCCGTAGTCAAACAGCTTCCGCACCGGCGTGTGATCCCGCCCCATCATGCGTTCCATGCCGTACACGGCACCGATCATATGGGATTTGTTGATCATCTCGCTTCCGCCCGCGCCGACGAACAGATTTTTCGCGTGATTGGACATACCAATCACTTCATGGGGCACCACCTGCCCGGGACTGATGATCAGGTCGTATCCGCCTTCCGCGACTCTTCTGTTCAGCTCCACGCTCACCGCGTCCTTAAAGAGCCCTTCGGTAATCTCCGACACATAGTCCGCCGGCACTTCTCCGAGCGTAATCACATCCCGTCTCCAGTCATGGACAAAAAAGCGTTCAAACGGAATATCCCCAAACATGCGCTCACACTGTTCCCGCGTCATCGGCGCGTGCGTGCCCAGCGTCGGCATCACATCGACTTCCGCCCCGCGCCTGGTCAGTTCATGGTAATAGATATTTGTAATAAGCCCCGCATTTGAATGAAATCTCGTAAAGTCCGGCGGAAGAATAAGAGCCTTCCGCACAGACCTCCCCTCTATGGATTTCAAAAGCGCTCCGCGGATCTCCTCGTCCTTCAGCCCGTTTTCGTCATTTGCCCGGATATACAGTTCCACTTTGCAAATCCCTCTTTTTTAACGTGAAATGTTACGCGTTGTAAACCGTCGACGCGACGTCCCCGCCGTGCCCGGTCCAGTCGGTATGGAAAAACTCGCCGCGCGGCGCGTCCGTCCTCTCATACATATGTGCCCCGAAATAATCCCTCTGCGCCTGCAGCAGGTTGGCCGGCAGCCGTTCGCTCGTATAGCCGTCGAACCACTGAAGAGCGGAACTCATCGCCGGCATCGGGATGCCCGCCTTCACGGCATAGGCGACGACCTCTCTCCACGAAGAAACAAGTGTTTTCATCACATTGCTGAAGTACTCGTCCTTCAGAAGATTCGTCAATTCCGGATTCTTCTCATAAGCTTCCTTGATTTTTCCAAGAAATGCGCTCCGGATGATGCATCCGCCTCTCCACATGAGCGCAATGCCGCCGAAATTGAGGTTCCACTCATGGCTTACCGCCGCGCTTCTCATCAGCATATAGCCCTGTGTATAGGAAATGATCTTGCTCGCAAAAAGCGCTTTGCGGACCGCTTCGACAAATGCCTCCCTGTCCCCTTCAAACTCCGGAATCTCCCTCGGGAACAGCTCCGCCGCTTCCACGCGCTCGTCTTTTTGCGCCGACAGGCATCTTGCCAGAACCGCTTCGGTAATAAGCGTGAGCGGCACTGCTTCATTCAGGGCTTCGATGCCGGTCCATTTGCCGGTGCCTTTCTGGCCGGCGCGGTCGAGGATCCGATCCACTTCCGCATTTCCCTGTCCGTCACGGTAAGCCAGAATGTCGGCCGTAATCTGAATGAGATAGCTGTCGAGCTCGGTCTCGTTCCATTTCCTGAAAACGGCGCTCATCTCGTCGTTTGTCATTTTCAGGCCGTCCCGCATCAGCTGGTACGCTTCGCAGATGAGCTGCATGTCGCCGTACTCGATGCCGTTGTGTACCATTTTCACAAAATGACCCGCTCCGTTCTCCCCTACCCAGTCGCAGCAGGGTTCATCTCCGTTCACTTTCGCGCAAATCGCCTGAAAGATCGGTTTCACATACGGCCAGGCTTCCGCCGAGCCGCCCGGCATCATGCTCGGCCCGTGGAGCGCGCCCTCTTCGCCGCCGGACACGCCGCATCCGATGAAACGGAGCCCTTTGCTCTCCACATAAGCCGTGCGCCGGATCGTGTCCGGATAGTGGCTGTTGCCGCCATCAATGATGATGTCCCCCTCTTCCAGAACGGGAATCAGCTGCTCGATCAGGTCGTCGACCGGCTTCCCGGCCCACACCATCAGAAACACTTTCCTCGGCTTCACCAGATTCTCTCTCAGCTCCTCCGGCGTGCGGCACGGAACGAAGCCTTCCTCCGCCATCTTTTCCACGCGCTCCGCCGACAGGTCATACACTGCTACGGAAAAGCCCTTCGACTGCATATTTTTCGCGAGATTGCTCCCCATCACGCCGAGGCCGATCATCGCAATATCCGCTTTACTCATATCTCCCTCCGATAAGACACCAGGGACAGTCCCTGCTGTCTGGTAAACCAGACAGTGGGGACTGTCCCCACTGTCTGATATCGTTTTCACACTCCCGAATACGCGTGGAATCCGCCGTCAACCGGAAGCACCACGCCATTGATGAAGCCGGAGCAGCCCTTGTCGCAAAGGAAGAGCAGGGCGCCCGTCAGTTCCTCCGGTTCGCCGAAGCGTCCCATCGGCGTCGCGGCCAGGATCTTGCCTGTCCTCGCCGTCGGCGTTCCGTCCGCGTTCCAGAGCAGCTTCGCGTTCTGGGCCGTCGAGAAGAAGCCCGGCGCGATCGCGTTGCAGCGGATCCCGCTCTTCGCGAAATGAACCGCCAGCCACTCCGTAAAGTTCGACACACCCGCCTTGGCCGCGCTGTAGGCCGGAATCTTCGTAAGCGGTGTAAATGCGTTCATCGAACTGATATTGATAATGACACCGCTCTTCCGCTCCGCCATGTCCTTCGCGAATTCCTGCGTCGGCAGCAGCGTTCCCATGATATTGAGGGAAAATACCTTTGAAAATGCCTCCTGATCCAGGTCGAAAAAGCTCTTCTTTTCCGGATCCAGAAATGTCTCCGGATTGAAAAATTCATCGTCCGCCGTCGCCATCGGATGATTCCCGCCGGCTCCGTTGATCAGGATGTCGCACGGCCCGTAAGCCGCGAGCACCGTTTTGTGAGCTTCTTTCACGCTGTCCGCGTCCAATATATCCAGCCCGACACCCATCGCTTCCCCGCCGCCGGCTTTGATTTCTTCCGCCAACGCGTCCGCCCTGTCCGCCGCGCGGTCAAGGATGGCCACTTTCGCCCCGCACTCAGCCAACGCCCTGCAAAATGCCCCGCACAGAACGCCCGCTCCGCCTGTCACAACTGCTGTTTTTCCCTTAAAATCCGGTTTGATCGCTAAATTCATCGCTGTACCCTCGCATTCCCCGAATAGACATCCCACACCTGCTTTTCGTCAGCCGGCTCCGCGTAGTCATTGAGCGACGAGGCCGCCAGCACTCCGCTTGCCCAGCCGAAGCCGAGCCATTTTTCGGGCTCCCAGCCTCTGAAAATGCCGTAAAGAAGGCCTCCGCTGAACCCGTCTCCTCCGCCGATCCTGTCCAGAACCGGGATCGGACGGGGTTCTTCAACATACCAGTTCCCGTCGGCCATAAGGATCGCGCCCCAGAGGTGCTCGTTGGCGGACACCACCTCGCGAAGCGTCGTGGCGCAGGCTTTCGCGTTCGGGTAAGCGGCCCGGACCCGGCTGATCATCTCCTTGAAGTTTTCAATCTTTTCGGAAATGTTCCGCCCGCCGGCCTCCGGTCCCTGTATACCGAGGCAGAGCTGGAAATCCTCTTCGTTGCCGATCAGGATATCCGCCATCGACGCGATTTCCCGAAATGCCTCCCGAAGCTCCTCTTCACGCCCCTTCCAGAAGGTCGCGCGGTAATTGAGGTCGAAAGATACCAGCGTCCCGTATTTCCTGGCCGCTTTGGCCGCCGCCAGACAGCAGGCTGTCGTCTCCGGGCTCATCGCCGTGATGAGGCCCGACAAATGCAGGATTCCTACGCCTTCTTCCCCGAAAATTCTCTCGAAATCAAAATCATCTGCCGAAAGCGTTCTCCCCACTTCGCCTGCCCTGTCATTCCAGACTCTCGGAGCGCGGAGCCCGAAACCGGAATCGGCGATATTGAACTGGTGGCGATAGCCCCACGGACCGCCCTGCGGAACATCCGGTCCCGTGTAAGCGATGTTGCGGCTCCGAAGCTGTGCCTTCAGAAATGCCGCGACCGGGCTGTCCTTCACGAATTTCGTCATCGCCAGACACTCGTACCCAAGTGACGAGGTAACATTCAGCACATTTGTCTCAGCGCTGGTTGCCTGCATATAAAACTGATTGCTGTTGTGTACCGCCATCCTGTCCGCGGGCGTAATACGTACACCCATGCTGGTCACGCAGGCGACGGCGTATTTCGCGTTCTTTCGAATTTCCATGTTCTGCTCCTTTCGCTCTCATTGGCCCCATCATAGCACGGGCAAATATGCCATGGAATTGTTAAAAATGAAATATTACATTGCAATTCCGCTCATCTCTTCTTATCGCTGCTCGGAGCACGTCCGAAATGCTTCTTATATATTCTGAAAAATGAAGAATAATCACCAAACCCGCATGCGTAAGCCGCCTCCGAAGCGGAATCGCCCCTTATAATCCGGGCATGGGCGGCGAGCAGCCTCTTTATGCTGATATATTTCCAGACAGAGGTACCGCTGGCTTTCCGGAAAATACGGTTCAGCTGGGATATGCTGACTCCGAATTCATGGCTGAGGCTTTCCAGCGAGATGTCCTCGAAAAGATGCGCGTTGACATAGGCAACCAGCACGGAACCGAGATCCTCTGAACGGTTTGTCGGTCCCTCCTCCCGTTCCCGGATGACGGCCAGTTCCGTCAGGACCTGCAAAAGTATGGAGAAAATCTGGAAGCGTTCCAGCCCCTTGACGGGCGTAAATTCCCGAAAGGCACTCTGGAGAATCGGGTCCTCGTCAGTCTTGTACAGGTTTCCGTTTCCAAAAGGGCGGTCGTACAGAGCCCGCATGAGCAGATGGTTCGGGTCGATCCCGTCAAACAGCGTTACGGGAAAATGAATCGCGATCCGCTCATACGGTTCCTCCCGGGAAATGAAGAGTCTGTGCACCTCCGCCGGGCGCATCACCAGAAGGTCGCCGGGGGTCAAATGGTACTCCGTTCCTTCGACCAGAAAGCGCCCTGAGCCTGCTATGAAATAGTACAGTTCCGCTGTCTCGTGGGCGTGGATCGGGAAGTCGTCCGGGTTCGGGTGTTCGGTCAGCGTGTGGTGGCAGTATACCTCGCCGTCCTGAAACTGATATTTCTGATCCATGTTCGCTCCTCCATTCTGCATGCGTATAATTACAATATAACAGTGTTCTAAGCACAATACCATTGCTAATACGCACATGATATAATAGAGCCAACGGAACGCATTCAAACAGAACTGCGAACAGACCCGCAAACTCACGAAACCAACATAAAGGGAGGCCGCCATGCTCTATCCGATCCTCACATCTTCAAGAACCGTCACCGATCTCTCCGGAATCTGGGATTTCAAAGCAGACCCCGGAACCGCATTTTCAGAAAAATGGTACGAAAAGCGCCTGGAATCCCCTCTCAAAATGCCCGTCCCCGCGTCCTACAACGACCTCACGGAAGACATCTATCTGAGGGACCACTACGGCTATGTGTTCTACCAGCGCAGCTTCTCCGTTCCGGAATTCATCCGCGCGACACAGCGTGTCGTTCTGCGCTGCGATGCCGTCACGCACTCCGCGATCGTCTATATCAACGGCCGCGAAGTCTGCCGCCACAAAGGAGGCTTTCTGCCATTTGAAGCGGAAATCAATGAGTATCTGACCGACGGCGAAAACCTGCTGACCATCGCCGCGGACAACCGGATCGACTATACCACGCTCCCCGTCGGCAATCCCGAGGACTTCTGGGGCAGCCGCGGCTCTTCCCATAAAGTGCAGCGGAGAACCAATTACCCGAACTTCGACTTCTTCAACTACTGCGGCCTCACCCGGCCGGTCCGGATCATCACCACGCCGAAGAGTTACATCGAAGACATCACCCTTGTTCCGGAAGTTCATGAGGAAAATGGCACATCTCACGCCTCTCTGAAATACAGCGTGGATATTCGCCCGGCATCCGGCGAAGAATCCGGCCTTTCCTGCACTGTCAGCGTATTCGACAGAGACGGCAAATGCGTCGCCACAGCGGAAGGAACAGAAGGCACTCTGGAGATTCAGGATGTCCGCCTCTGGCAGCCGCTTAACGCCTATCTTTACACGATCCGCGTGAAGTACGGGCAGGATGAATACGACCTGCCTTACGGAATCCGCACGGTGGAAATTAAAGGAACTCAGTTTCTGATCAACGGCAAGCCATTTTATTTTAAAGGATATGGAAAACACGAGGATACGTTCCCGCACGGAAGAGGCCTCAACCTCCCGATGAACGTCAAGGATCTGTCCCTGCTCAAATGGCAGGGCGCCAACAGTTTCCGCTGCAGCCACTATCCTTACAGCGAGGAAATGATGCGCCTCGCCGACGAGGAAGGCTTCGTCGTCATTGACGAGACCACGGCTGTCGGACTCAACCTGTCTTTCGGAGGAGGCGCCAATTTCTCCGGAAAACGCGTCAGCACATTCGAACCCGGCTCCGCCCTTCAGACCTTTGAACACCATCAGGATGTCATCCGGGATCTCATCAGCCGCGACAAGAACTACGCCTCGGTCGTGATGTGGAATATCGCAAATGAACCGGACGGTGCCTGCCCGTACGCCTACGACTATTTCAAACCGCTCTTCGACCTGGCAAGGGAACTCGACCCGGAAAAGCGCCCGCTGACGATCGCGAGCGCCCAGATGGCCGGCGGTCCGGATACGGATGTCTCCGCAAAACTCTCGGACGTCATCTGCCTCAACCGCTATTACGGCTGGTACGAAGGCGGCCCGGATCTCGTCGAACCGGCGGAATGGTTCGCCGAAGAGCTGAGGGAATGGGAAAAGCTCGGAAAACCGCTGATGATTACCGAATACGGCGCGGATACCGTTGCCGGCATTCACAACACGGCCCCGGTGATGTTCACGGAAGAATATCAGCTGGAGTACTACAAGGCCAATAACCGTGTGCTGGATCAGTTCTCATTTGTCGTCGGGGAACACGCCTGGAACTTCGCGGACTTCGCGGCCGGCCAGGGCACGTCCCGCGTCAGCGGCAATAAAAAAGGCCTCTTTACAAGAGACCGGATGCCGAAAGTCGCGGCACACTATTTTAAGGAACGCTGGAACGCGATCCCGGACTTCGGATATAAGGCGGGGAATCAGTAATCCTCACACAGGATCTTCCCGCCCAGTTTTTCAAAATCCTCCCAGAATGCGGGATAGGATTTTGCGACGGCTTCCGCTCCGTCAATTACGACTTGATCTTCACAGGCAATGGACATGACAGCTGCACTCATCGCGATGCGGTGATCGTTGCAGCTGTTTACGCGTCCGCCGCGAAGCCGCTCTTTTCCGCGGACAATAAGCCCGTCCGCTGTCTCCTCCGCGTCTCCTCCGAGAGCCCGGATCATATTGACTGTGGAAATGATACGGTCGCTTTCCTTGATACGAAGCCTTTCCGCATGGGTAAATGTCGTACTTCCGGGCACAGCCGCGGCAAGCACAGACAAAACAGGAACCAGATCCGGAACGTCGCGGGCGTCAATGACGGCATTTCCCGCGGCGATTTTCATTTTCAGTTCCCTGACCGCACGGTCTCCCTGAATGGACGCCTCGTTGAGACCAGTGCAGACAAGACCTCCCGTTCCGCCGTCGCTCAGCATGCCGGCGATTTCCCAGAAAGCGGCGTTTGACCAGTCGCCTTCGGTTCTGACAGATCCGGGGGATCTGTATCCTATCCGATTCGGATTCTCCCCGGCATCGGCATCCGCCGCACAAACCGCAAGCACATCCCCCTGCCACATCGTTTTCAAGCCAAACTGCTCCATCGCGGAAATGGTCATGCGGATATAGCCCTCCGACTCCACATTTCCGTAAAGCCGTATGGAAGCAGGTTCCTTCAAAAGCGGCAGCGCGAACAGAAGTCCGCTGATGAACTGGGAAGAGACGTCCGCCGCGATGCGGAACTCTCCTCCCTTCAATCTTCCCTCCGTATCAACAGACCCATCCTTATTTCGCACCAGACGGCACCCGTGCCGCATGAGCTCCTCCCACAGAGGGGAAAGCGGCCGTTCGCCAAGTCTTCCATGCATGACAATATGAGCCCGAAGCCCGAGCGCGCAGACCACCGGAAGCAGAAACCGAAGTGTCGATCCGCTCTCGCCCACATCCATGGAGCATGCGCCCGACAAGTCTCGGATTGGGTTTACATAAAAAACACCTCTTTCACGGTCATAGGAAATCTCTGCCCCCATCTGCTTCAGCGATTCCGCCGTGGCCTCAATATCCCGGGACAGTTCTTCGCACAGAATCTCCGTCAGCCGGTCCGCAAGCGCGGCGCAGATAAGGAGCCGGTGCGCGGCTGATTTGGAAGCGATTGCTTTGACGCGCCCCTTCAGTTTTGCAGGTGTGATGGTGACTTTCATTTATACTCCGCTATTCTTAATATTCCATACTTTATTGCATTTGATAGATACCGGCACGCTTTTTATGCCGACTACCAGAGCATGCATATAGTATTTTACAGCTCCAGCAGTTCCGCCGCGCTGTCCACGATCGGATCCGCGCCAAGCTTCTCCAGAAACGCACGGCTGCGGAATCCCCAGGACACCGCGATCGCGTCGAGTCCCGCGTTCGCGGCGGTCTCAAGATCGATCTCGGAGTCGCCGATATAGACGGTTTCCTCGGCCGATACGCCGAGCGCTTTGAGGCAGCGTTCGATCATATCCGGCGCGGGCTTGCGGGCGATTCCCGGCTGCTCGCCGATGGAAAAATCGAACAGGCCTTCAAACTGCTCCTCAACAAGAGCCTGCACAGCTTTGTCCGGCTTGTTGGAGACGACCGCGGTAAAAATGCCCTGTCCACGCAGAGTCCTGATCGCTTCCGGAATTCCCGGGTACGGAGCGGTCTGATCCAGGCAGTGCGCGTCGTAGTACGGGCGGTAGATGGTTTCGATACGGGAGACCTCATTTTGGTCAATGGTTGGGGAAATGGCATCCTCAGCCGTCCCGACCTGAACCAGCTCCTCCAGCGTGTGTCCCTTTTCATAGGCAAGCGCGCGCGTGATTGCCACAGTCACGCCGCTGCCGAAAAATGCGCCGGTCGCTTCATTTCCGAAATCCGTGCTGTGCCCTGAGGCTTGCAACGCGTATTTCATGGCAGCGCTGAGGTCATCCAGTGTGTTGAGGACGGTGCCGTCCATGTCGAAAAGCCATGCTTTATAATGTTTCATCGTCAAATTCCTTTCATTTTACAACCGCGGTGAGGATCTCATACGCGCCGTTTTTCTTCTTTTCTCCGCTTAAGTATACGCTCGCCCGGCCGTCCTCCAGTCTGTATTCCTCGCGGACGGGTTTTCCGGGTGTGCCCTCGGAAAGCATTTTCCGGAAATCATTCAAAATACCGGGCACTACCGTCCCGGCCATCCGGATACCCTCTTCGATCCCGTAGATCTTTGAGAGATCCGCGCACATTTTCAGTTTCACTTCCTGTTCCGTCATCATTTCCTCCGCAGATACGCTTCGTCAGGCGGTTTTTACGATCGTGCGATCCATTCTTTCATGCTTCTTCTTTCGTTCATAAAGGTTGAATTACTCCTCTTCAATAGATTTTTTCAATGTCTCCGCTGATCCCGTACGTTTCTTTAAACTGTTCGAGTTCCGCGGGAGTCCGGATCAGCATCACTTCCGAAAAATGCCCCGTCTCCCGGTTCCGGAACCCGGCCACCTGCTCGCCGAAGCAGATGCTGCACTTGATCACCGGCTCTTCCTTTTCATGATCATAGCTCTTGATCTCAGTCTTTTTCTTTCTTCCGAACATCTTCGCACCTCCGTAGGGCATTTCACGACGGTTCCTCACAGCTTTTAATCCGCGCCGGTCCATCTTACCGGCGCATCTTCCGCCTTCTGTTCTCTCCCCGGATGTTCCTCTTTTACTCTATCAATATACGCCTGCGGGCTGATCCCTTCAATCCTCTTAAACAGTCTGCTGAAGTAATAGGGATCGGAAATCCCGGCCATTTCCCCGATCTCCCGGACCGTATAAAGGCCCGGATACTGCCTGAAGTTCTGCTTCGCGTACTCGATCCTCAGCCGGTTGAGCCACTTCAGCGGCGTCTCATTTGTCTCCTTCAGAAATACCCGCCTTAAGTATCCCCGGGAAAAGCCCATTTCATCCATCGCTTCCCCGAGCATAAACCCGGGATCGGACAAATGGTTCATCATCACCGTCTTCAGCTCTCTCACGGCCCGGTTCGACTCCAACTCCTCTTTCGAAAGCGTGACCAGCATCTGATACAACGTCTGACACAGCGCGTCCTGGAGCTGCCTCTCATTGGGCGGTTTGCGCCTTACGCTCTCCAGAAGCATCCTCAGAAGGTGAAAAACATTTCCATCCTCATCATCCTGTAAAATGATGAGTCCCCCGCTCTTCACCGGCACAAAGTCCAGAAGCCCGACGCTAAAATCGCGAATGCCCTCTTCCGAGCGCGAGGAATGCGGCACTCCCGGCGGAATACAGAAAATGTCACCCTTACCGCACGCGTAGTCCCTGCCGTCAATCCGTTCGATCCCTGTACCCTCCACAATAAGGAGGAGTTCCCAGGACGGATGGGTATGCTCCCTGAACGCGTGAAATGCTTTTTCCGATAAGTTGATATAGTCCGCTTTCATTTCCGGCACCTGCTTTTTCGATCACTGCGTCTTTCCTAACTATAATAAAAAAAGAGGTGCGTTTTGTCCATCATGAGATCTGCTTCGGGCATTTTGAAAGCTCATTTTCCGCATTATAATTTCAGATAGAAAGCAACACATGAACAGTACCTTATTTACAAAAAGGCAGTTTGAACCTGACATCATCAAAAGAAGAAACGGAGGATCTGCACAACATGAGCGCAAAAAAAGGACATCCGAAGAGAGGTATTTCGGTATACAGCTACCACAATCTTCTGGGCCGGACCATGACTTTGGAAGACTGCTTCGAGGAAATGTACGATACAGGCGCGACCTGCTTCGAACTTCTGACCAGCTACATTGACAATTATCCGAATCCGTCGCCGGCATGGGTCGACAAATACTGGAGACTCTGCGAAAAATACAATCTGGAACCGGCCGAACTCGGCCACTGGGCAGAAAACCACCTTCGCCGCGGCCCGGGCATGAGCGATGAAGAGGTCGTGGAGGAACTGAAACAGGATTTCCGCCTCGCGAACCTTCTCGGCTTCAAGGCCCTCCGCACAAAGATCACCTGCACGAACGATCTGTGCGACCCGGAACCCGGCTGGCAGAACTATATCGAAAAAGCCCTGCCCTACGCGGAGAAATATGACGTCGTCATGCAGAACGAAGTCCACCTTCCGACCACGCTCCATACGCCGCATATCCGCGACGAATATCTGGACTTCATCCATCGGACCGGCACGTCTCATTTCGGATTCAACATCGACTTTGGAACCTTCCAGTATCGTCCTTCAAAGGGTCTGGAATTCATGGGGCTGACATTTGAAGATATCACAAAGCCGGAAGAGATCGTGGACTTCCTGCCTTACAGCAAGGCCTGCCATACGAAGTTCACCTACATGAACGAAAATTTCGACGAAGAGACGATCCCCTACAAAGAAGTCATCAAACTCATGGTCGACAACGGCTGGGACGGCTGGCTCCTGTCCGAATACGAAGGCGGACTCCGCTTCCACGCCGAAGAGAGCGCCGAGGACTTCGCGGCTGCGATTGACGGAATCCCGGATCAGGTGAGAAGACACCAGATCATGATGAGCAACCTGCTTGGCTATTGATCGGAAAGATTGAAAGGAGGACAACATGGTAGAATATCAGTCCATTCAGCAGAGAGGATTTCACAATACATACGATTCCGAAGGCCGTATCACAGGCTTCGAATTCAAATTCGTCCCGAAGTACTATAAAGGCCTCTGGTTCACACAGTGCCGCTTCGGAAATGTCAAAGTCGACGGCGAAGAATTCGACCGCGACACGCTCGTCTACGAATACGACGGCCTCGAATATTCGAGAGAAGAGCTCTTCAGCCTCGAAAAATACTGGCAGTTCCGCTCCCCGCTGATCGTGAAGATCAAAAAGGAAGGCGGCCTTACAAAAGGCTATCACGACGTATTCATGGACTTCGGCTGGGTTCTCAACTACAACGGCGCCCTCGAAGCCGAACCCGACGGAAGCGGCCTCGGCAACATGGCCCACATGTTCGGCACCGCCAACCAGCGCAGGATGCTGCTCTGCCGCTGATTAGAGGATCAACAGTGCTAAGAATTATGTTTTATGTAATGCCCCGCCGCCCTTGACAGAACCCGGAAGAGATGCCCGACATCACTATGCCGACGGTGACAGACTCAGGAACAGTATTCGCTCCGCAGGGTCACCGTCGGAACTTCAGATTGTGTCATCTCTTCCGGAACCCGTCAAGGGTAAACCGCAAGCGGCGGCTTATTTTTTCGCCTCCGGTTCCGCCTCGGAACAGTATAGAACCCCCAGTGCGCCAATTAACGATTTTTTCCGAACTGAAGGCCTCATAGAGAGATTGGCTCGGAGTTCTCAACGAAATTTCCCCGAACTGAAGGACTCATAGGCAGATTGCTTCGGAGCTTTCATCGAAATTTCTCCGAACTGAAGGACTTATAGAGAAGTTACTTCGGAGCTTTCAGCGAAATTTCTCCGAACTGAAGGACTCATAGGCAGATTGCTTCGGAGCTTTCAGCGAAATTTCTCCGAACTGAAGGACTTATAGAGAAGTTGCTTCGGAGCTTTCAATGAAATTTCCCCGAACTGAAGGCCTCATAGAGAGATTGGTTCGGAGCTTTCAGCGAATTTTCCCCGAACTGAAGGACTCATAGGCAGATTGCTTCGGAGCTTTCAGCGAAATTTCTCCGAACTGAAGGAGTCATAGGCAGATTGCTTCGGAGCTTTCAACGAAATTTCTCCGAACTGGTGGCCTCATAGAGAGATTAGCTCGGAGTTCTCAACGAAATTTCCCCGAACTGGTGGCCTCATAGAGAGATTGGCTCGGAGTTCTCAACGAAATTTCCCCGAACTGAAAGGCTCATAGAGAGATTGGCTCGGAGTTCTCAACGAAATTTCCCCGAACTGAAAGACTCATAGAGAGATTGGTTCGGGGCTTTCAACACTATTGAGTAAATATTGGGACAAAAGGTCTTTCATATTACTTCAGTTCCTGATATGATAATTTTAATCCATATGAGTATTTGCCTGCAGCACGCAAGTGTTGTAGGCATTTCGCATTTTATGGGGTGCTTTAAAATTGACTATTTTTATAGCTGCTTTTTGGGGGAATAATGAAATGTTGAGAGAACAATTATTGACAGAGATAAAAAAGATCAATTCGATGCTTTCAAAAATCAAAAAAGATCTTGAGCAAATCCAGGATTTGGAAGGGACTCTTTGGATTGACAGCAGTCATGGAACACCAGAGTATTATCTTCATAAAGAAGAATATAAACCAAGTAAAAAGAGAAGGTATATTTCAAAAAAGAACATCGATTTTGTTCAAAAATTGGCGCAGAAGAACTATTTAGACAATGCAGTCAGTGTTCTGGAAGAACAGTACCGGTTACTCAAGGATTTTTATGGCCGTTATGACGAAAATGCTCTTCTCAACATGACTGCCAATCTCCTTCCGGAGAGAAAGAAATTAATTGATCCTCTTGTTTTGCCAGATGAAGAGTATGTGGATATGTGGGTCGGTATACCTTATGAAGGGAAGCCTTTTGAGGAAGGCCTTTCGATGATCCTTACAAACCGAGGAGAACGTGTTCGTTCAAAGTCCGAAAAGATCATTGCAGATAAGCTGCTGAATGAAGATATTCCCTATCGGTATGAGTGTCCGATCAGGTTGGGGCATACAATTCTTTATCCGGATTTTACGGCGCTTAATAAACGTACTCGTAAAGAGTTTTATCTGGAGCACTTGGGCATGATGGATGACCCGAATTATTGTAATGAAACGATATCCAGAATTGAACTATATGAAAAGCATGGATTATTTCCGGGCGAGAGCCTTCTGCTAACTTTTGAAACAAAGAATAGGCCATTGGATTCCAGGGTATTGGATATAATTGTCAGAAAATATCTATTGTAAGGAAAGTAAACTCGAGAGTCCGAAGCAATCTGTCTATGAAGACTTCAGTTCGGGGAAATTTCGTTGAGAACTCCGAAGCAATCTGTCTATGAGGTCTTCAGTTCGGATGAATTTCGTTAAAAGATCCGAAGCATCTTCTCTATGAGGCCACCAGTTCGGGGAAATTTCGTTGAAAGCTCCGAAGCAATCTGTCTATGAGACCACCAGTTCGGAGAAATTTCGTTGAAAGCTCCGAACCTGTCTCTCTATGTGGCCTTCAGTTCGGGGATATTTCGTTGAAAGCTCCGAAGCAAGTTGTCTATGAGGCCACCAGTTCGGGGAAATTTCGTTGAAAGCTCCGAGCCAATCTCTCTATGAGGCCACTAGTTCGGGGAAATTTCGTTGAGAACTCCGAGCCAATCTCTCTATGAGGCCACCAGTTCGGGGAAATTTCGTTGAAAGCTCCGAACCTATCTCTCTATGAGGCCACCAGTTCGGATGAATTTCGTTAAAAGCTCCGAAGCAACTTCTCTATGAGGCCACCAATTCGGGGAAATTTCGTTGAAAGCTCCGAACCTATCTCTCTATGGAGCCTTCAGTTCGGAAAAAATCGTTAATTGGTGCACTGGGGTTTTCTGTACTGTTCCGAGGTGGAACCGGAGGCAAAAAGTAAGCCGCCGCTTGCGGTTTACCCTTGACGGGTTCCGGAAGAGATGACAAAATCTGAAGTTCCGACGGTGACCCTGCGGAGCGAATACTGTTCCTGAGTCTGTCACCGTCGGCATATGCGTGTCGGGCATCTCTTCCGGGTTCTGTCAAGGGCGGCGGATCCTAAGTTAAGCAACAATTCATAAATCATTTTTATCCATGGTGTGACGCGGCCTTTATCTATTATGAAAAACACCGGAAGTGGTCACTCACTTCCGGTGTTTTATCATTCCTTCATCCGTTATAGCGGTTCATTGCCGTGTCGACGTCGTCCGTCACACACATCACCGCGGCCTTCGCCGCGCGGTCCAGAGCGTCGTCAATCAGCTTCCGGTCCTCCGCGGACGGCCTCGAAAGCACCCAGTCCGCCATATCCCATTCCGGGGGCTTCTGCCCCACTCCGACACGGATCCGGACGAACTCGTCCGTGCCCGTGCAGCGGATGATATGATCCAGACCCTTCTGGCCTCCCGAGCTGCCGCTCTTCCGGATCCGGACTTTTCCGGGCGGAAGCGCCGCGTCGTCGCTGATCACGATCAGCTGCGTCTTCGGGTCCAGCTTGTAAAAATGCAGTGCTTCCTGAACCGCGGTCCCGCTCAGGTTCATATACGTCAGCGGCTTCATAATGAGAATTTTCTTCCCTTCCGCCGAAAAGGAACCCACCATGGCGTGGAATTTCACGCCGCTCTGCGGCACACGGTACTCGTCGATAATCCGGTCGACCGCGTCGAAACCCATGTTATGCCGGGTCCCGCTGTATTTGTCGCCGGGATTGCCGAGGCCTGTGATGATATACAAAGAGTCCAAAATCTGCCCCTTTTTACTTTACAACTTTGTCCAGATGCCAGATGTCGCGTACATACTCCTCGATCGTACGGTCCGAAGAGAACTTTCCGGACGAGAAGGTGTTCATCATCGCCATCTTTGCCCATCTTGTGCGGTCGCGGTACGCTTCCTCCACTCTGCGCTGAGCTTCCGCGTATGCTCTGAAGTCCGCGAGTATGAAGTATCTGTCCATCGGGCCGTACTTCGTAGTCAGAAGCGAATCGTAGATCGGGCGGAACATCTCAGTATCCGGATCGAAGGTTCCGTTCACGAGCTGTACCATGACCTGACGGATTTCCGCGTCTGTATTGAAAATGTAGTGCGGATCATATCCGCCGTTGTGCTCATAGTGAATGACGTCATCCGAGCTAAGGCCGAAGATAAATGCGTTCTCCTCGCCGACCTCTCCTACGATCTCGACGTTCGCGCCGTCCATCGTTCCGAGTGTCGGAGCGCCGTTCAGCATGAACTTCATGTTGCCCGTGCCGCTGGCTTCCTTGGAAGCGGTGGAAATCTGTTCGGACACATCCGCTGCCGCGAAGATGATCTCGCCGTTCGAAACCTTGTAGTCTTCGATGAAGACCACCTTCAGTCTGCCCTGAAGATCCGGATCGTTGTTGACCGAATCGGCGACCGAGTTGATCAGCTTGATAATATTTTTCGCCACATGATAGCCCGCGGAAGCCTTCGCGCCGAAGATAAATGTTCTCGGATAGAAATCCATTCCCGGATTCTCTTTCAGGCGGTTTCTCAGATACATGACGTGCATGATATTGAGCAGCTGTCTCTTGTACTCGTGGAGACGCTTGACCTGAACGTCGAAAATGGAGTTCGGATCCACGTCCACGCCATTGTGCTCCTTAATATAAGCAGCCAGTCTCAGCTTGTTCTTGTACTTGATGTTCATGAACTCGTGCTGAGCCTTCGGATCATCCAGATAGAGCTTCATCTTTTCGAGCTCTTTCAGATTCGTTATCCAGCCATCGCCGATCTTGTCCGTGATCCAGTCAGCCAGAAGCGGATTGCCGTGAAGCAGGAATCTTCTCTGGGTAATGCCGTTGGTCTTGTTGTTGAACTTCTCCGGCATCATTTCGTAGAAGTCCTTCAGCACGTCCTTCTTCAGGATCTCGGTATGCAGCGCCGCGACGCCGTTGACCGAATGGCTGCCGACGATAGCCAGATAAGCCATGCGGACCTGGCCTTCATAGATAACAGCCATATTCGCGATCTTGCTGTGGTCGCCCGGATAACGGGTCTGGATCTCCTCCAGGAAGCGGCGGTTGATCTCTTCCGTGATCTGGTAAATGCGCGGCAGGAGGCGACTGAACAGGTCGATCGGCCATTTTTCAAGCGCTTCCGCCATGATGGTGTGGTTCGTATAAGCGCAGGTCTGCGTTGTCAGTTCCCATGCCTTGTCCCAGCCGTAGCCATACTCGTCCATGAGAAGTCTCATCAGTTCCGGAATCGCGACCGTCGGATGGGTGTCGTTCAGCTGGAACGCGACCTTCTCCGGCAGATTGTCCAGAGTGCCGTACATCTTCATATGCTTGACAAGCGCTTCCTGCACAGAGGCGGAGATGAAGAAATACTGCTGCTTCAGACGCAGCTCTTTACCCGCCACATGGTTGTCGTTCGGATACAGCACTTCGGTGATCGTACGGGCAAGATTGTCCTGCTCGACGGCCTTGTCGTATTCGCCCTTGTCGAAGGAGGACAGCTCGAAGTCATTGATCGCCTCGGCGTCCCAGATTCTCAGAGCGTTGACGATGCCGTTCTTATATCCGACAACCGGAATATCATAAGGAACGGCACGGACAGAGCTGTAGTTCTCATAGATAAAGCGGTTCTCGCCGGTCTCCGGATTGTACTCGATTCTCGTATTGCCGCCGAAACGGACTTCCTTGGAATGTTCCGGTCTTTTCAGCTCGAACGGATAGTGATTCTTCAGCCAGTTGTCCGGCATTTCCTTCTGGAAGCCGTTCTCAATTGACTGACGGAACATGCCGTAGTGATAGCGGATGCCGCATCCGTAGGCGTGATAGCCCAGAGATGCCAGGGAATCCAGGAAGCAGGCCGCGAGACGTCCGAGGCCGCCGTTTCCCAGAGCCGGATCCGGCTCTTCGTCCTCGATATCGGTCAGATCGTAGCCGATCTCCTTCAGAGCGTCACGGATCCAGTCATAATAGCTGAGGTTGATCATGTTGTTGCCCATAAGGCGTCCGATCAGGAATTCCATGGACAGATAGTACACGATCTTGTTCTTCTGCTCCTGATGCTGGCGGAAGCTGCCCATCCACTGTTCGATGATCTTATCTTCCAGAGCCGCGCCGACTGCCTGGAACACTTCCTGCTTCGTAGCATTTTCCAGATCCTTGCGGTAGAGTCTCTTCATGTAGCCGCGTACATCCTGGAAGAACTTCTCTTTATCAAATGATACCTGATTTTTCTGATTCTTTTTTACCACGGTCCCCTTGGTTTTCGTATCCTTAGCCATTCCTGACCCCCTTACACTTTCTCTACACCCAGTGTGACTTCTTCGCCGTTGATCTTCCATACTTTGGAAAATGCCGCATCATTTTCAGTATCAATCGCGTCCGCAAGCACATCGCGGCAAATGCTTTTCCCGTTGCGTTCCGCGATCTCACGGAGTTTTTCATTGTTCTTAAGCGACACGCGGATCCGGTCCATGACCTCGAAACCGGCTTCTTTACGCATCGTCTGGATCTTGCTGACCAGCTCACGCACAAAGCCTTCTTCGAGAAGTTCCGGGCTTAAGTTCTTGTCGAGAACGACCGTGACTTTTCCGTCTGACTGAGCGGTATAGCCTTCGACCTGCTTGGCCTCGATGAGGAGGTCGTCCTTCGTCAGATCGACATTTCCGTTCGGCGTTTCAACCGTATAGACGCCGTTTGCCTTCAGCTCAGCCACAATCGTGTCTCCGTCAGCCTTGGCCAAAGCTGCGCGGACCGGGCCGATCTTGTCGCCGCCGTGGTTGGCGCGGATCGCGTTGAAGTTCGGTTTGACGATATTGCCGGAGTAGGCGCTTACGTCGTCTCTCATTTCCAGAGATTTGACGTTCAGTTCGTCGAGAATGATCTCCCTGTAGAATTCCGGAATCTCATACGGCGCGTTGACGAACATCGTGCCGATCGGCTGGCGGTTCTTGATGCCGCTTTCGTTTCTCGCGGCACGGCCGAGCACGACGATCTGAAGCACGTGGTCCATATGCTCCTCGAGTTCCTTATCGATCAGAGATTCATTTGCCACCGGATAATCCGTAAGGTGGATCGACTCCGGAGCCGACGGATCAATCGAACGCACAAGATTCTGGTAGATCTCTTCCGTCATGAACGGAATGATCGGCGCCGCAAGCTGGCACACTGTCGTAAGGCAGGTGTAGAGCGTCATATAGGCGTTGATCTTATCCTGTTCCATGCCATGGGCCCAGAAACGGCTGCGGCAGCGACGGACATACCAGTTGCTCAGGTCATCCACAAATGCCTGCAGTGCCTTGCCCGCCTCAGTTACATGATAGGAGGCGAACTGGCCGTCGACTTCGCGGATCGTCGAATTCAGCTTGCTGAGGATCCAGCGGTCCATGACCGAAAGCGAATCTTTGTCCAGCTTGTATTTTGTCGCGTCGAAGTCGTCAATATTGGCATAGAGCACATAGAATGCATATGTATTCCAAAGAGTTCCGAGGAACTTTCTCTGGCCTTCCATAACCGCTTTGCCATAGAAACG
Organism: uncultured Eubacteriales bacterium; assembly: GCA_900319795.1. Classification (GTDB taxonomy): domain Bacteria; phylum Bacillota; class Clostridia; order Lachnospirales; family Lachnospiraceae; genus Chordicoccus. The sequence continues at coordinate 74,625 of ONPU01000004.1, forward strand.
GCTCGGCAGCCACGGAGCCGAATTGACCGTGAAATACCAGCGGATCGCGTCCGCGCCGTATGTCGCGAGCGCCTCCATCGGATTGACCGCGTTGCCTTTGGACTTGCTCATCTTCTGGCCGTTTTCGTCCTGGACGAGGCCCAAGATGATGCAGTTCTTGAAGCAGGGCTCATTGAAGAGCAGCGTCGAGATCGCGTGCAGCGAATAGAACCACCCGCGCGTCTGGTCAACCGCTTCGGAAATGAAGCTCGCCGGGAAATTCTTCTCGAAAAGCTCCTTATTTTCAAATGGATAATGATACTGCGCAAACGGCATGGAGCCGCTGTCGAACCAGCAGTCAATGACTTCCGGAACACGGCGCATCGTTTTTCCGCAGTGCGGGCAGGTGATCGTCACCTGATCCACATACGGCTTGTGAAGTTCGATCTCCTCCGGGCAGTTGTCGCCCTTTTCGCGGAGTTCCGCCTTGGATCCGATCGACATTTTCTCACCGCAGCCTTCACAGACCCAGATATTGAGCGGGGTGCCCCAGTAGCGGTTTCTGGAAAGCGCCCAGTCCTGGACATTTTCCAGCCAGTCGCCGAAGCGGCCCTTGCCGATGGATTCCGGAATCCAGTTGATCTTCGCGTTGTTGCGCACAAGGTCATCCCTGACGGCGGTCATCTTGATAAACCAGGATTCACGCGCGTAATAGAGAAGCGGCGTGCTGCAGCGCCAGCAGTACGGATAGTCATGCTCGAATTTCGGCGCGGAGAAAAGAAGACCTCTCGCGTCGAGTTCCTTGATGACCTCGGGATCCGCGCTAACCGCGCCTTCGGCGATTTCCTTCTCCGACGGCTTTGCCCTCATTCCGGCAAATGGCGTCTCTTCCGTCATCTCGCCCTTCTCATTGACAAATTTCACGAGCGGGATGTTGTATTTTTTTCCGATCCGGGAGTCGTCTTCACCGAATGCCGGAGCGATATGAACAATTCCGGTACCGTCCGTCATTGTGACGTAGTCGTCGCAGGTGACGAAGAACGCGTGTCCGTGAAGCTGTTCGACTCTGTCGCCGGCGCATTTGTAAAGCGGTTCGTACTCGGCGTACTCGAGCTCATTTCCGGAAAAACGCTCCAGAATTTCGGCTTCCTCACCGAGGACATTTTCCACAAGCGCCGCGGCCATAATATAGGTATAGCCGTCCGCGCGTACCTTTACGTACTCGTCTTCCGGGTTGACGCAAAGCGCCACGTTGGAAGCCAGCGTCCAGGGAGTCGTCGTCCACGCGAGGAAGTAGATCTCTTCGTCCGCGCCCGGAATCGGCAGACTTACTTTGGTTTCGGGATTATATCTTGTATTCTTCGCGCGGAAGCGGACAACCGCCGAGCGCTCCTTCACGGTCTTGTAGCCCTGCGCTACTTCGTGAGAGGAAAGCGGCGTTCCGCAGCGCGGACAGTAAGGCACGACCTTGTAGCCTTCATAGAGCAGGTCCTTGTTGAAGATCTGCTGCAGTGCCCACCATTCGGATTCGATGAAATCATCATGATAAGTGACATAGGGATCATCCATATCCGCCCAAAACCCGACGACATCGGAGAACTCTCTCCACATGCCCTCATACTTCCATACGGATTCCTTGCACTTGTTGATAAACGGCTCGACCCCGTATGCTTCGATCTGTTCTTTTCCGTCAAGACCCAGAAGCTTCTCCACTTCGATCTCGACAGGAAGACCGTGTGTATCCCAGCCGGCCTTTCTCGGAACCTGTTCCCCCTTCATCGCATGATACCGGGGAATGGTATCCTTGATCACACGCGTCAGCACATGACCGATATGCGGCTTGCCGTTCGCAGTCGGCGGTCCGTCATAGAACATATAAGTCGGTCCGCCCTCTCGTTTCGCGATACTCTTCCGGAAGATGTCATTCTCTTTCCAGAACCGGACCGTCTCTTTCTCGCGGTCCACAAAATTCATGTCTGTGTCTACTTTTTTGTACATATTGCCCCCAGTGTTCTCGTTGCCAGGTGTGCAGCTTGATTTCGCGCCCCCTTGTTTTCATCCGGACGCGCGATATTTCATTTTAGCCAAAATCCGCTGCAGGTGTCAAGTTTACGCGCCTTCTCCAACCTTCTGTTAAGCAATTTAAGGAAATATGCACCAATGCACCACCGGGGTCAGGCACCTTTGGTGCAAACTGCACCACAGGGGCCTGGCACCTGTGGTGCAGTGCCGGCGAAAAAAAAGACAAGGACGGCATTTTATGCGTCCTTGTCTTTGTGATTTACTCAGGTTCGTATGGTTTACGAATTGTAATAGTAGTTAATGCCGATCTGTTTGCTCGGGCCCTCCGCCGGCTTCGTCTCACTTAAGGAGTCGCAGTCGGTGTTGCGGATTCCATTGTTCAGGCAGTCATCGCAGGCACGGATAACGAAATCAGGCACATTGCCCTTCAGGCGGTTTCTGTAGTGGCCGCTCGGGTCGACGTCGGATGAATAACGGTACTGGCTTTCCGCTGTCAGCTGTGAAAGTGCCGTCGTTCCGAATCCGCCGTAGTTCTTGTCCGCGCGGTTCATGGCTGTACTGATGACCGCCAGAGCTCCGTCATAGCTTGTGTCGTCCTCTTCCGCGACGATCGCGTAAATCAGCTGCTTCTGCTCCATCGTATAGTAAGTGGAGTCTGCTGTGTCGGCAACCTCGCCGTCCGGGACCTCTTCTCCGATGTCCTCGCCTTCGCTGACTTCGTAGCCGATCTCGCCTTCCTCTACTTCATAGCCGATTTCGCCTTCTTCCGCTTCGACGACTTCACTTCCGTCTTCCGGCTCTTCTGCCGGTTCCGCTTCGGAATCGTCTTTGACTTCTTCAGCAGGTTCCTCTTCGACTGCCACTTCCGTTCCGACTTCGACTTCTTCCACTACTTCCGGTTCGTAGTATTCCGCAGCAGGAACATCCTCAGCCGGAATGCCGGTCTTTACGGAATCTTCATCCGCTTCTGCTTCTTCGGCTACTTCGACTGCTCCGTCCTCAACTGCCTCGCTGTCGGCCGTTTCCTCTTCAGCATCCTTGCTCTCAGATGCCTCAGCCTCCGGAACTTCCTCAGCAGCATCGCTGCCGGCCGGCTCTTCGGCTGCTTCCGCTTCCGAAGAAGCCTCTGCCTCACCTTCAGCCGCCTGCTCAGCGGAGTCTTCTCCCTCAGCCGGCTCACCTTCCGGAACCGTGTCATCGACTGGCACTTCGCCATCCGGAATCATACCGTCCTCAGGCACTTCGCCGTCCGGAATCTCAGCATCCGGGACTTCTGCATCCGGAACCTCGGCATCCGGAACTTCCGCATCAGGAACTTCACCCTCCGGAACTTCTCCGTCAACCGGTTCTGTATTGTTTTCAGGTACCACAGCCTCTGTATCAGCCGGTACCGGATTCTCTGTGTTGGTTTCGGCGTTTTCAGCCGCGGCGTCTTTCGCGTCTTCCGCCTTCTTCTCTTCCTCGTCTTCGGTCTGTTCGTCGAAGCGGGTCAGATTGTATTTGTCGATCAGGTTCTTGATATTGGACTGATAAGCCGGATCCGACGCATAGCCTTTCAGGCCGATGCCGATGACCTTGTCCACATCGTTCTCGCCCGCGAGCTGCGGGTTGAGGCTGATCTTAAATGCGGCATAGTCCTCCATGCAGTCTTCTACGCAGTCATAGAGACGCATGGATTCAAATCCGTACTCAATGCCTCCGTTGCGATACTGCGGAACCATACGCGTGGCGGATCTTCCGTTCCACGGACTCGTCCACTGGGAATTGTTCAGCTCGGCGTTCATGCCGAGAACGTTATTGTCGGAAGCAAGGATACCTGCGCCGTTGCCCGGGAAGGACAGCCATCCGGTTTCGTTGATCGCCTGCGCGATAATGACCGAACGGGCAAATCCGTAAGATTCGTATTCTCTTTCGGAAGCCGCGGCGAGAGCGTTAATAATCTGCTCCTGCGCGTCCGCGTCGCCCTGGAATGCCTTCAGGCCGACTGCCTGCAGATCCGCTGCCTGCAGAGAAGTCGAGCTTGCTTCCACGCCTTCCATATCTTCAAGTTCGCTGAGATCGACGCCGGCGCTTTCCGCGATCGTGCGGTCATCGGCGATATAACGGCAGGCCCAGCAGACCTTGCTGTAGTCGACGTCATAGATCACGCAGCCCGTAGTGGAGGAGCTTTCATTGATGACCTTGCCGTCTCCGATATACATCATAACGTGGTAGACGACACCGTTTCTCGCGTAGAACAGAAGGTCGCCCGGAAGCGCTTCCTGCGCCGGAATCTTCACGCCGACTTCGGCCTGCTCATAGGAGCAGCGCGGAAGGGAGATTCCGAACTGGGCATAAACCTGCTGTGTAAAACCGGAACAGTCAGCGCCCGTAGACAGGGAGTCGCCGCCCCATACATAGGGAAGGCCGAGGAACTGCTCCGCGAAATCGAGCATCGCCTGGCGGTCCGCATTGGCGCTGCCAAGCTGATTCACGATCGAATTCACTTCTTTGGTTGTATTCAGAGTGTGGCGGAATGCCGTATTTTCAAGAGGATCCACCTCCTGATCGGCAGTGACGAGATTTTCCTCGCCGATCTCTTCCGCGCGCGCCTCAGCCGGCTCGCCGATATCCAGGATGTCACGGAATACAAATCCGCGGACCTCGCCGGACTCTACGAAGATCCAGTCTTTTCCGTCGTCTTCAAGCACGTAGCAGACGCCGTCTTTATCCAGTTTACCGACAATCCTGTCGTCCAGGGAGCCGCCTTCGCGGATATTGATCGTCACGCCCGTACGCGGCATCGCGTAGACTTTACCGACCTGTTTGAAACCGATATTAAGCGCAAGTCTCTTCTGCGCTTCCGTTATAAAATAGGAACCGGTGTAATAATCTCTGTTGGAAAATGCGTACCCGTAGCTTCTCGCCACAATACCGGCCGCCTCTTCTTCCGCTTCCTTACGCGCTCTCGCTTCCATGGCATTGGCAGCCTGGATTCTCTTGGCGTCCTCGGCGGAATTGACGATCACGTTCGACGATTTGGAGGAACTGCTCGCGCTGACCAGCGACTGGCCGATTCCGGAATCCTCTTCTTCGTCCATGGAAGCAATTCCTTCCTTCGCTTCTACGGCCGAATAGTCCAGATCGTCCGCTTCTTCCGTCTCTTCGGGAGTTTCTGTCGGAGCAGCGTTTTCTCCGGACCCCGTTTCGGGCAAACTCGGAGTGCCCGGGTCTGTTGTTGCACCCGTGGCGCTTTCGGAACTTCCCTCTGAAGTTCCGCCCTGAGACTCACTTCCTGAACCGGAAGCCTCGCCTGATGAAGATGCTCCCTGGCTTTCATCTCCGGAAGACTCCGATCCCGAAGACTCAGATCCTGAGGATTCCGATCCCGAAGACTCCGAACCCGAAGATTCCGAGCCTGAAGATTCCGACCCCGAAGACTCAGATCCTGAAGATCCCTGTTCCGAACCCGAAGATTCCGATCCCGAAGCCCCCTGCTCCGATCCGGAAGACTCAGATCCCGAAGATCCCTGTTCCGAACCCGAAGATTCCGATCCCGAAGCCCCCTGCTCCGATCCGGAAGACTCAGATCCTGAGGATCCCTGTTCCGAGCCGCCTTCCTCAGCACCCGCAGCTGCTTTGGACGCCCCTTCGATAGAATCTGTCTCGGCAGCAAAAACCGGCAGCGCACTCCCGGCCACGGATGTTGTAGTCATCCCGCCGATCAGAATGCCCGCCAGCAATTTGTTCACGATTTGATTCCTTTTTTTCACCTTCTTACACTTCCTTCCCCTGGAAAAGCGTTCGTCTATAACCCCCTGACGAAAGCTTCTGATCTCAGAAATCAAATATACAAGCTATCGCCCCTTCTCCCCTGAGAGAGCCGGCCACAGCTTGTTTCATATTTATTAAGAAATCTTTACAGACTCTTTTGTAGTATAGCACCAGAAAAGTCTTCATGTAAAGTTATATCACAAGTGTTTTCAAAAATGTATGAAACTTTTTATCATTTTCCATACATTTCGTCCACTTTTCATCCACGGGATAACCACCACGCACGCAGGCCGCATCCACTGCGCATCGTTTCAGGGCATTTCAGGACCTTTTCGCCCTCCGTTTGACCCTCAGGGCCGCCGCGCGCATTTTCAGTTTCTCAAGATCCTCCTCGCTGATCTGCTTCGTCGTGCGAATCGCGTAATAGCGCCCGTCATGCGTCTCGCGGACCCGCACCTTGCTTTTGATATAGCCATGCTCCGGACAGATCCCGCACCCGATACGATTCCGGCCGCCGCCGTCCGAGAAATACCGAAGGGCCCGCTTCGTCTTCCTGCCGCACTCCGTGCAGTAGATCGCGTTGACCGTACGGTCCTCCATCACAGCTTCTTTCGTGCCGAAAGACTTGGAAATGAACTTGTGATACCCCGGATAGACCAGATAGACCTCCTCTTTCCGCGTACGCGGAACCGAGAAACAGTCGATGGAGAAATCCGTGCGGATCGTTTCGTCCGGTATTTTGCGGAAGAGTTCCGCGGTATAGGCCGCGTCGTCTTTCGCCGTGTGAAATGCCATGTCCTCCGGAAGTCCCGCCATTTCCACGGCCGTCTTCAGCGAGCGTCTTATTTTCCTTGTTTCAAATGTAATCGCGAACAGCTTCTGCACGTCGCAGTAAATCACCGGTCCCTTAAGAAGCTCTTCCATTCCGTAGAAAAGCAGGTTCCGCTGAAGTTCCGTAAGATCGAGCGTGCCCCAGGTGCAGAAGACGGCTTCTTCACCGCACCATTTGAAAAATGATTCGGCCGCCTCCGGGAACGGAATGCCGTCCCGCAGTTCCTCCTCGCGGATCCCGATGACTTTTTTCGTCTGATAATGCAGTTTCTTATATACATAGGGACGGATCAGCGCGTCGAAACTGTCAATCGGCTCCTTCTGCTCATTCAGCTTCACGGCGCCGATCTCCACGATCTCAAAAGGAAGGCGCGGGTTCTCCCACTCCTTCCCGTAAGGGCACTGATTCCATTCAAGATCAAAAACAATGTATGCCATAAATGAATGATTATCCGCGACGGTACGTAGCCGGTACAAAGAGAGCCAGAATCGGCAGAATCTCCAGACGTCCGGCCAGCATGTCGACCGACATTATAATCTTTGAAAAATTACTGTAAGCTCCGTAGTTCTGTGTCGCTCCGACCGCGTCAAAGCCGGGGCCGATATTATTGAACGTCGCCATGATGGCGGAGAAGTTCGTCGTCAGCGAGAAATTCGCTCTGTCAGCCGAAACAAGCAGGAAGCTCACCACTACGATGAGGACATACGCTGCCAGATAGCTGTTGACGTTGGCCAGCGTCTGCTCCGGCACGCGGGAACCGCTCATGCGGATGATCCGGACCTCGTTCGGATGGAAGGTCTGATGCAGGTTTCTCTGAACGCTCTTAAAAAGAAGCAGCACACGTGAAACCTTGATTCCGCCGCCGGTCGATCCGGCACTGGCACCGACGAACATGAGGCACAAAAGGATGGCTTTCGACAGACTCGGCCACAGGTCGAAGTCCACGGTCGAATAACCGGTCGTCGTCACGATCGAAGCCACCTGGAACGCGGCATGGTGAATCGATCCGGCGAGATTTTCGGTATCGATGGTCCGGCCAAGTACATTGACGGTAATCGCCACAATTGCCAGCAGTACAATTCCGAGGTACAGTCTCAGTTCTTCGTCGCCGAAGACATTTTTCAGCTGCTTCATAAGCAGGTAATAGTACATCGAAAAATTCACGCCGAAGAGCAGCATGAAGATGGTGGTAATCGTCTGCGCCGCGCCCGTATAGGTGGCACACCCCGAATTGAGAACCGCGAATCCGCCGGTTCCCGCCGTTCCGAACGCGATGCAGAAAGCGTCGAATACGGGCATTCTCCCGATGACAATCAGGAGAAGAATGTCCAGTACGGTGAGCGCGCAGTACATTTTATAGAGGATAATAGCCGTGCTGCGCATTTTCGGAACCATCTTGCTGACGGAAGGTCCCGGCGACTCCGCCCTCAGGATATGGAGCATATAGCCGTCATTTTTCCCGTTTGTCGGAATGACCGCGAGGAAGAATACGAGCACGCCCATGCCTCCTACCCAGTGGCTGAAGCTGCGCCAGTAGAGGAGTCCGTGACCCAGCATTTCCACATCGGAGAGAACGGACGCCCCGGTGGTCGTAAAGCCGGATACGATTTCAAAAAACGCGTCAATATAGTTCGGCATTCTGCCGGAAACCGTGAAGGGAATCGCGCCCACCAGCGACAGCACGATCCAGGCGAACCCGGTACACACAAGGCCTTCCCTGGCATAAAAACGCCGCTGCGCATGGCGTGTGAAAAATGCCATCAGTCCCGCCGCGATCAGCCCCGCCGCGATGGCGGCAACAAATCCCCTTATGGCAGGACCGTCGGATTCACCGAGAGCGATCAGCAGCGCCGGAAGCATGAAAGCCGCCTCTATTAAGAGGATCCAGGCCTGAATCCTCACCATGATTTTATAGTTCACAACTGCTCCTTTTTCTTAAAGCTCGTCAGGCAAAGATGTCATTCAGGTTAAGTATGACGTTGTCCGCCGGCGAGACCAGTACAACCTTGTCTCCCGCTTCGATGGTGGTGTCACCATTTGGCAGAATATGTTCCCTGCCGCGTGCGATTGAAGCAATAAGAATATTTTTCTTCAGGGAAATGTCACGCAAAGGCCTTCCCAGGTTCTTCGTCCCGGCTTCCGCTACAAATTCGACGGCCTCTACCTGTCCGTCAGCGATCTTGTGTACGGATCTGGCCGCGCCGACCTGGTTGTCCATCGCGCGGACATAGGTCACGATCGAATTGGCGCAGAGGTCCTTCGGACTCACCATGGAGCCCACGGCAAGCTTGTCCAGAAGTTCCGGATTCTCACCGCGCCCGAGTTTCGTAATCACCTTCGGGACACCAAGCGTCCCGGCGTACAGCGACAGGATGACGTTCAGTTCGTCGAGTCCGGTCATCGTGATAAACGCGTCCGCCTCCGAGACGTGCTCCTGTTCCAGAACTTCCTTTTTCGAAACGTCCCCGTGTACAATCGTCGCTCCGGGAATGATCTCGGCAATATGGTCACAGCGTTTCTCATCGATCTCGATGATCTTGACGTGGATGCCTTCACGGATCAGCGAAGTCGCCAGATAATAGGCGCAGCGCCCGCCGCCCGCCACGACGACATTGCGGATGCGCGTCGTCTGGATTCCGATATTTTTCAGCAGCGCGGAAAGCGTACTTCCGGAAGCCGTAACGAAAATCCTGTCCCCCGCTCTCAGTATAAAATCACCGGCGGGAATAATCGGTTTTCCTTCGCGGACAACCGCTGCCACCAGGATCTTGCAGTGCGTCACCTCCGAAAGATCCATCAGTTTCTGATCCTTCAGAATGCTGTTGTCATCGACACGGAGTTCGACGATCTCGACGATCCCGTTCGCGAATGTATCCCGCATGAGGAATCCCGGATAGCGAAGAAGGCGCACTATTTCCTGCGCGGCCGAGCGTTCGGGATTGATCACCATGGAAAGCGCGAACATTTTCCGCATCTCAAAAACCGAATCGACATAGGCCGGCGTCCGGATACGGGCAATGGTATGAATCTTCGGATTCATGCCGTGAGCTGTCATGCAGCACAGAAGGTTCAGTTCATCCGCGCCTGTCGCCGTAATAAGCAGATCGGCGTCCATCACTCCGGCGCTGCGAAGAATGGCCATCGAAGCGCAGTTTCCGGTCACCGACATCACGTCATAGCGCTGGATCGTAGACTCCAATGCCTCCGGCCTTGTATCAATCAGAGTCAGGTCATGGCCTTCCGCCGACAGCTGCTTCGTCAGCAGATTTCCGACCTTGCCGTCTCCCGCGATAATAATCTTCATGAAAATACTCTCCCAAGTCAAAATTCAGTTCCGCACTATACTATATCACGAAACACGGGTCAGTGCGTAACGATTTCATTTCGGGCATATAAAACCGTCCGTTTTTCATTGAAAAAAGCGCATTTTAAAGGACTTTTCGCCAGTTTTCAAGAACCCCTTGAAGCCCCTTAGCCGAAGTGTTATGATGCCCGCACATGACGTCGATGCGGACATTCGCTCCGCGAAAAGGGACCGTATTCCGTACGGTCCGGAATTCCATTTTACTGATTTTGAATATGAAAAGGAGGCTCATTTTGTATCCATCCGGAAAATATGATCCGACCATGCCGGCTTTCGCCGTCTGTATGGCCGTGTTCCTCTTTTTGCTTCTGCCCTCAGCCGAACTCCATGCCGGCACCAGAGCTGTCGTGAAATCCTCCTCCGGGGAGGATTTCAGCGACGTGTTCGACGAAGAACGCCGCGGCACCGTCACGCTCCGCTATCTGGATTCCGAGGGCCGGCCGGCGGCCGGAGCCTCCTTCCTCTTTTTCCGTGTCGCGCTTTTTGACAAAGAGGCAAAGGACGGGCGTCTTACGGATTCCTATTCTTCCCTTCTGAAACGGAAGAACGGGTCCGTCGTGCCCGTTACGCCCTCTTCAAAAGCGGCCGATCTCTTGCCCTACGTGCGGAAAGGGAAAAAAATGATCCGCGCAGTAAGCGGAAAAAACGGGAAGCTGACTTTGAAAAATGTCCCTTTGGGCGTCTGGCTGGTCTCAGAGGAAACCGCTGCCGACGGCTTCGTGCGCTCAGAGCCGTTTCTCTTCACGCTTCCTGCGGCTGATTCTTTGCCGGACGGGACCGGCAAAGCTGCCGGTAAAACCATAACCGGCTGGAACTATCACCTCACTCTCGAACCGAAGGCGATCCGGGGAAAGACCACCCCGACACCGACTCCGAAACCGCAGAACCACCCTTCTGTTCCGTCGAAAAGCACTGTTCCCGTAAAGACCGGGGACCGGAACAGGGCCGAATTCTTTGCCGCAATGATGCTGTTCGCCTTCGTCCTCAGTATGCAGCTTTTAAGACGCAGGCCGTAACTATATCCGTACATTTGTCACAGCCAGAAAGGAGACTTCATGACATACAGACAGTTCACCCATTTCAACAGCCGTATGAAAGACATCATTTCACGGGCACTTATCCTGATCATTACTACATTCCTTATTATGCCTCCGCTTGGAGCTGCGGCGGCCCCTCAGACAACCGAATCCGTGATTGACACCTCAAAGACCGGCTCCATCACGATCCACAAGCTGATCAGCAACGACGGCTATGCCTCTTACGCGGACGGCATCGGACACGACATTTCAGGGGACCGGGTCAAGGCGTCCGGCGATGGGATGGCGCCGCTCGACAAAGTCATTTTCAGCTATAAAAAAGTGGCGGATCTCATCGATGTCGCGGGAGACGAGAAGGTCGGTCTTTATTTTCAAAATGTAGACCCTGCTTTTCAAAATGCCGTCCTCGGCTACAACTGGTCCGACGAGCGGAACCGGACCGTGATCGAAGGCGAGACCTATTATACGACGGAGCAGATGGAAGCGGCCCTGGCCGCGGGGAACAACCATCCCGGAAATGGCACCTCCCAGACGGGCACAACAGCCCTGACCTCATACCTTGCGTCGTCCGGAACCCAGATGCCCGCATGCGACCCGGACGGCATCACTTCCGTATCTTCTCTTCCTCTGGGACTCTACCTGGTCGGCGAAACGGACATCAGTGCCCATGACGGGAGAGCGGACAAAGCCGTTACATTTACGGACGACGTGACGGGGCAGACCAAAAGCTACGCCGCGGGAGACTATTACCTCGAGGACCCGAACCCGGAAGCGCCGGTAGTGGATTCTCCGGCGCCGCCGTATTTCATTGTGCTGCCGACAACCAACATCACTGCCGTAAACGGGCACGAACCGGGTTCTGTCTGGATCTACGACGTCGATTCCTGGCCGAAGGACCAGACGCTGTCCATTACGAAAAAGATCGTCGATCCCGATGAAATCTCGCCCGGTGTCCTGCGCGACTATGAAGATTATCAGATCGGGGACAACATCTCGCAGGTCATCTATGCCGATGCGCCGGCACTGACCCCGGACCTGAATGTCCCTGCCGCGGATGCGGACGGCAACGCTTCGGAAAAGCATCTGATCGATGCCAAAACGCACGAGTGCTATATCATTTCCGACCAGATGACCAAGGGCCTGAGCTTCGACCGCGTCACAAGGGTCGCTCTCGGGCCGAAGGTCAAAGATCCGAAGTCGGCGGACGTGTTCGCGGGATTCCGGGATCTTGCCGAAGGGACGGATTACAAAATCACGGAGACCGTCCACGGCACAAAAGCTCCCGTAAGCGGGCCGGGCGGCTCCACCAGCTTCGCGGTGGAACTTCTTCCGGCAGGCCTTCGGAAGCTTGACGGCATCACCGAGCTTTCCGAGGTGGCGGTTTTCTTCGACGCGACTTTGAACAAAGACGCGAAGATCGGTCCGGCCACGGAAAGTGAAAAAGGGGATCCGCTGTTCCTCAATGAGAACCATCCCACCCTCACCTGGCGTAATTCCGGCAGCCTCGAAAGAAAGGTCGGAGGCAACCACGTCTATGATTTCACCTACGCGCTGGATCTGACCAAACGCGGGCTCACGAAGGGCAATTATGAGACGGTGGCTTTTACGGTCATCCGCCATGACACCAGAGACGATCATACCGAACACGACACGGACGTCCGTTTCGTCCGCGAATCGGCCGGCGTCTATCACATCTACGACGAGCACCACAAAGATCCGGAAAATGATTCCTCCAAAATCGACCTCAGAACAGGCACCCCCTTTGAGGCCTCAAAAGTCATCCACCCCGACGCAAATGGCAAACTGCTCATCAAAGGCATGGATTCCAACCGCTACACCTTCCGTGAAATCGCTACGGAGAAGGGAAAGGAGCTTCTGAAGTCCACATTCGACGTCATTTTTACGGCGGAAGACCCGAACCGGAACGGTCAGCTGAAGGCGGCCGAGGCCGAAGTGAAGGACCTGAACGGCAAGGATACAACGGCACTTCGCCATGAAAATGGCACCGCCTATCTCATCGTCAACAATATGAAAACCGTCACGCTCCGCACCGGCGGCAAAGGAAGAACAGGGATTTACGCAGCAGGAGCCGTACTGCTTCTTCTGATCTTCCTCACCAGACGCTTCAGGCCACGCCTTGCGCGTAAATAGACGGGTGCGCGAGGGGCTCTGGCTCTGCGGTCTCGTCCTTGCTGCCGTGATCCTGCTTCTGCCTTCCTTTCTGGATGAACTGAGCGCGCTCTGCCAGGCGGATCTGATCGGACGTTATGAATCGGAGCTCGACGCCCGGAGCCGGAATACGCTGGCAAAGGAACGGGAAAAGGCTGTGCAGTATAACGCAAAGATTCGGGAGTCTCAGAAAGCGCACGCTTTTTCCTATTCCGGAGACAGCGCCTATGATTCCGATTATCTCCGTCTGCTCGGCGGCTCCGGAGGCATCATGGGGTATCTCGAGATCCCCTCCGTCAATCTCTATATGCCGGTCTATCACGGCACTTCCGCCGATGTTCTGAAACAGGCCGCCGGTCATCTGTACGGCACTTCTCTCCCGGTCGGCGGCCCCGGCACCCACGCGGTCATCGCGGCACACAGCGGTCTTCAAAACGCGGAGCTCTTCACGGACCTCACCGACATTCGGAAAGACGACCTTTTCTATATGCATGTCCTGGGGGAAATGCATGCATATCGAGTGACCGAAATCAACATCGTCTACCCGTCCGAAGAAGACGCTTACCTGCAGGTCGAAGACGGCAGTGACCTGATCACTCTGTACACCTGCACACCGGCCGGCATCAACGACCACCGTCTGCTGGTCCGGGGCAGTCGTACAGAAGATCCGCCTTTGGAGCTGTCCGGCAAAACAGGGGAACGGACAGCCCTGAGGAGGCGGAAAACAATACTATTGCTCATCCTCATCGCAGCGGTACCGCTGCTGCTTTTCACTATCGGCTTCCGCCGCATAAAACACGGCAGAGAAACCGTCCGCTACTGACAAACCCGACTTGATTTAAGGAGATATTCATGCGCCCGACTATTCGCAAAATGCTTTCTTTCATTCTCATCATGATCCTCGGCTTAAGCAGCGCTTCGGCATCCATTCCCGCCGAAGAGTATTCCGCTGAAAGTCCGGTTCCGGAATATTCTGAGGATCATTCTGAAGGAGGTTCTGAGGATTACTCTGGGGAGCCTTCGTCTGAGGAATTTTCATCTGAGGAACCATCGGCTGATAATCCTTCGCCGACTCCATCGGAGGAAGGATCTGCGCCCGAAGATGTTCCTGATGAGGCTGCCGGAGATGGCGAAATTGACCTGATCCTGCCGGAGATTCTGGATGCCCCGGCGGATGAATCTTCTCCCGTCATCTCTGAGGCTCCTGGCCAGGATTCCTCTCCCGTCGACTCCTCAGGTTCGGATCAGGCTTCCGAAAGCGCCGATCCGGAGTCGGAAAGCAGCGAAAATCCGGACGAGACGGACGTCGTTGTATTACAGGATCCGTCCGCAACTCCTTCCGGGGAAGAGACACTCAGCGAAGAAGAATTTTTCGCCAAGGCGGAAGCCGAAGCCGGTCCGATCTTCGCCCGCTATCAGCCGGAGGGGCTGACCTTCGTCGCCGAGCCTTCCGTAGAAGTATCCGAGGAGGAGTATCTCAATATCTATGAGGAGCTGCTTGCCTTAGAAGAGGAAGCGGAGGAAGAAGATCTCGACGCAGAGGGCGAAGAGTTCGACGTGGAGAATGAGATTTTCGATGTACAGGAAGAAACCATGCTTCCGAAAACCGGCACCATCAACAAAGTAACCAAATCCGGTTACACCGCTGTCGCCTATTACGGCGACGAATGGTGCACGCACGCCTACCTCCTGAAAGACAAAGACGGTTCCCACACCGGAATCTGTCTCATGCCGTCCAACAGTGCTCCCGTGGACGGGACTTACAGCGGGGCGGCGGTTGCCATTTCCAAAGATAAGAAGTTCGTGAAGGCTCTGTACTACGGGTACGGCGGCAAAGTAAAGCCTGCGAAAGCTGATCTCGTGACGACCCACATGGCCGCGGCCAAGCTGTTCGGTTCGTCTTCCTGGGACTATCGTGCCTCCGAAGATGAAGTGAAGGCCGCCAACTCCTATATCAAAAAGCTTTCCTCTTTGCCGGATCCTCCGACAGGGACTTATGCCGTCATCATCCATACCGGCACCGGCTACCAGTATCTGGCCTATGTCAAGGCGCCCGGAAAAGGGTACGCGCTGATCACAAAGAACTATCTGCATCCGAAAATGGCTCAGCCCGAAGGCCACTACAACCGGAAGGCCAAATTCGAGATTTACAATTCCTCAGGCAAGAAAGTCGCGTCCGTTACGACGAACGCTTCTTCGGGCAACGCCAAAAAAGTGAAGCTGGCGCCGGGCACTTACACGGTGAAAGAAGTGTCTGCCGCCAAAGGTACCAAGCGAAATACGGAAACACAAACCGTGAAAGTGAAGTCCGGCGAAACAGCTTCCGTCAATTTTGAAAATGACGAATTTGACCACGGCCGCGTCACCATCGTCAAAAAGCTGGCTAAAGTCTACGGTGTCTCTTTGAAGGGCGCCGTTTACCGGATCGACACCTGGTCCGAAGCCTCAAAGAGCTGGAAATCCGCCGGCGTCCCGGACCTGACCGAAAGCAAAAAGACCTCCGAAGAACTCTTTGAGACCGCGGACAATCTGGGCCGTTTCCGTGTCGTGGAGACCACTGCGCCGAATGGCTATGAAGCTGCCTGGTCAAAGGAATTCAACGTCACCGACAACAGTCTGAACAAGTCCTCCGGTTATACGTTCACATACCGCGATTCCTCAAAGACCTGCGAAGCGGAGTTTACGGCTTATGATCCGCCGCTGCCCTATCTTCTCTGCGTGCAGAAAACCTCTGCATCCAATAAAGAGCTTTCTCTTCCCGGAACGGAGCTCACGGTATTTCAGTATTCCCGGAAACAAGGGGATTATGTCCGCTGCGGTGTTATGAACTGGGTTGCCGGCAAAAAGCTCTATACTTTCCAGGTTCATGTAACGGACGACAACGGCGGACTGTTCCGCATCACCGAGACCCGGCCGCCAGAGGGCTATCAGGGCGGATGGAGCAAGGATCTTACAATCACTGCTTCCTCACCGCACAGTTTCGAATCGAAACCCGTCGTCGCGGTCAACGAAATTCATTTTCCCTATGCCGCGATCAAATTGAGTAAGAAAGACGCTCTGAGCGGGCAGGCCATTCGCGGGGAAGGCATTTTCCGCGTCTATGAGTGGAACCGCGCGAAAAAAGCGTACGAGATGGGCAAGCCTCTGACCACGCTCATTTTCAAAGACGGAATCTATCAGACGAAAGAGACCGTGCAAAATGGCGTCAAAACCACGCCTCTGAAAGTGCGCATTTTTGAAAATGCACCGGCCGAAGAACGCTCCGGCAGCTACATCTGGAATGAGGGCCGCTTTCTCGTCCGTGAGGAGCTGGCCCCCGCCGGTTACGTCAATGAGGGCTGGCAGAAGGAGTTTACATTTTCCAACACGAACGATTCCGTGCCGGAAGAACAGACGGAAACCGTCACCAATACACCGAATTCCCTGACAATCCGGAAGACGGGCGTGAAGGAAGAGGACGTGCTTGACGCGGTATTTGCCTTCACTTACAGCGGCCCGTCGGGGCAGGCTGTCGTCACGCTTTTCGACGACGCGAAGCGGACAGCATCTTTGGGAAATAAAGAGACTTCTCTTTCCACCGAAAACGGAATCCTGAAACTGAGCGCGCTTCCCGAAGGCCGCTACACCTTCCGGGAGGTCTCTGTCAGCGCGCCGGGATATAAAACAAAAGCGGATCAATACTCCTTTACCGTAAGCCGCGATAGCCGGATCACTTTTGAACAGACTTCAGGCCTCTTCTTTCTGTCTGAAGAAAATAACGGGACGAATCCGGAAGTCCGGGTGCCGAACTATCCTTATGTAAACCTGCACATCACAAAACTCCTGACGGATGCCGCGGTTGAAAAAGGACTGAACGGCTTTCCGGCGGGAACCACATTTGCGGTCTGCGAGTGGGACCGCAGCATGAATGACTATATCACTGCCCGCCCGGCGATCACGATCGGCTGGAACGGCGAAGAATTTGTCGACACCGCGACGGGAAATGTCGCGGAACTCCTCCACACGGAGGAAAATGAAGGGCGCTACCGGGTCGTGGAAAAAACCTCCACCCCCGGATATATAAGGGACCGTACTCCCCGGGATGTCACGGTTCCGGCAAAGTGCACGGAAGAGGCGGATCTCGTCCTTGAGTTCGTGAATAAACCGAACCATCTTATCATCCGGAAGACTGATGTCTCCGGCATGCCGCTGCCTGGCTCTCAATTCAGCCTCGCCCACAGACCGGACGGAGTCCCTCACTATACGGCGGTCAGCGGGGAAGCTTCCTACCATTCGTCCGCCTCTTCCGAAGCTCTGCCCATTCGCGAAAGCCCTGCCGGGGACGGCCTGATCGAGATCGAAGGACTGATTCCCGGAGAATGGGAATTTACAGAAACCGCGGCTCCGGAAGGCTTTACGGCGGACATGGAACCGATCCGGTTTACGGTGCGTGAAGACGGTCTTATTACGGACGAGGAAGGCCATTTTACGGACAACGCCGAATTTAACGTGGAAAATGCGAAGACACCTTACATCCGAATTCGCAAAACCGATGCGGAGACCGGGGACACGAGGGAGTATTTTTCCGGATTTCCGGAAGGAACCGTCTTCGGGATCTATGAATATGACCGCTCGAAAGGCGGTTATAAAAGCAGCCCTTATGTGACCGCGCAGTATATGCCGAATTCGGATATTGCAGAGCTGCCGAAGACAGGGCCGTTCTGTCCTGCTTCTGCCCGCCTGCCGAAGACCGCCACCTACTATCTGACAATCAAGTACTACGCCGGAACCTGGTCGACCAGTTCCAAGGGCAGTCCCGCGAAGACCATCAAATACGCCTTCGGCTCCACCGACAAAGACATTGCCGACACCGGTCTTATCAATCCGTCCAACAGTGAGCTTGGCATCAGTTCCCCTGCTCATACGGGCTACCATTTTCTGAAGGGTCACTGGAGAATCGGAAGTCCGAGCGCATCCAAGACCATCAACGCGGCTACGACCTTTTCAACCATCAACAAACTGGCCGCCGCGCTCGGAATTACCAACTATAAGAAAAATCAGACCGTCAATCTGTATTCGTACTACAATCCGAACTATTACAAGATTGCATTTTCGCCAAATGGCGGCAGTGGTACCATGTCGACCATCTCCACTACATACGACACGGCGGTCACGCTGACGGCAAATGCATTTACCAGAACCGGATACACCTTCACCGGCTGGAATACCGCTGCCAACGGCAAAGGCACCGCTTATGCGAACCGAGCCTCCGTGAAGAACCTCTCAACAGGCGGTACAACCTCGGACTCGGCGACAACGGTGACACTTTACGCCCAGTGGAAAGCCAACCCGACGCCGACTCCGACCGCCAAACCGACGACTACTCCCACGGTCAAACCGACAGTCACTCCGACACCGAAGCCGACCGTGACGCCGACTCCGACCACGCCTCCCACGCCGACGCCGGAGCCGGAATACACCCTGACGCTTCATACGGGCGACCACTGGCGGGGCGGCGGGGAGCTTACAATCAGCGGAACAGACGGAGGCACGGACTTCTCTTCCACCCTTCCGGTAAGCGGCGGGACGGCCTCCTGCACTTTTACGACTCGCCAGGAGTTCTCGCTTCCGCATCTGGAATCGGCGGACGGCTGGATGTTCCTCGGATGGCGTGATATCCGAAGCGGGACGCGGCAGATCCGGCGATCCGTCTTCCACGAGTCCGGAGACATGGAACTCACGGCCTGCTACATGGAGAGTGGAGCATTTGTCGATCCGAAGACCGGTCTTCTCCCGCTTCTTCGCGAAACTTCCGACAACGAGGGCCGTTTCATAATTCGCGAGCTCTCCGTCACACCGGGCTATATCCGGGACCGGAGCGAGCTGGAATTCACCACAGCAGAAGGTTCCGAGGACGGCCGCGTCCGCCTCGTGGAAAATGAACTCCGCGCCGACTTCGAAAATATCCCGAACCGCTTTACCATCCGAAAAATTGACCAGAAGACCGGTGACGAGATCGACGGCATTTCCTTCAAAGTCTGGAAGGAAGGCGAAGAGTCAAAATCAGCATTTTACAAGGGCAGCCCGATTGTGCTCATGCGCCTGGCTCCCGGGGTGTGGCATTTTCAGGAAGACGCGGACTCTGCCGCGGCCTTGGGATATTTTGCGGATCCATCCATCTATAACATTTTTGTGGACGAAGACGG
Source organism: uncultured Eubacteriales bacterium (assembly GCA_900319795.1). Taxonomy (GTDB): domain Bacteria; phylum Bacillota; class Clostridia; order Lachnospirales; family Lachnospiraceae; genus Chordicoccus. The sequence goes on from ONPU01000004.1 coordinate 93,966, forward strand.
CCACGTCGCCGGAAACGGCGAAATCACGGTTCCCAACAGCAAGACAGACAATATTTACCGTATTTTCAAACGCAACCAGAACGGAGGACCGCTGCCCGGGGTCAGCTTTGACCTGACCGCCCCTTCAGATGCGCGATTTTCCGCAAACGGCGAGGTCTGTGAGGGATCTGCTTCCTATACCCTCTTTACTGACGAGAACGGGATAATCACTCTTGCGGACCTCACTGAAGGAAAATGGAGCTTCCGGGAAAGCGACGTCCAGCCTAATTACGCACCGGGGACTCTTTTCAGGAGCGGAACCAGCGAGGGAAGTTTCACCGTAGGTGCTGACGGCAGCATCAGCGGCGGAACATCTTCTTCCGTCATCATCAATACAAGCAAAAGCCTTCTGATCCGAAAGGTCTCCGCTGGCAATCCTGCTGTTCCGCTTGCAGGCGCGCGCTTCCACATCTTCTGCAATTCAGATCAAACGGAAGGCTCGGATCCTTACGACGAAACCCTGACAAGCGACTCCGACGGACTGATCCGCATCGACATGCCCGCCGCCGGCTTCTGGACCATCGAAGAAATCGAGGCCCCGGACGGATACAGCAAGACAGTGGGGACAGTCCCTACTGTCTTGCATGTCGAAATCACCGAAGACGGAACCCTGATACCGGATGAGGATTCTCTCCGCGTCCCGGGAGTTACTTTCGAAAGTGGCGGCAATGATCAGCCGTATACCATCACCATCAAAAATGATCCCCTCCCGGTCCGTCTGACAAAAAGGACCACTGACGGAGGCGTCCTCGAAGGAATCTCCTTCCGGATCCGCGGAACCGGATCCTCAGCTTTCGATCAGACTCTGACAACCGGCAGTGACGGTTCCCTGACGATCGAAGGACTGCTGCCCGGCACCTATACCTATGAAGAGCTTAGCACGGCACCCGGTTATGTCCTCGACCGCAGGACCCGGCGTTTTACAATCGGCGGAAGTGAGACCGAGACGTCCCTCTTCGCCTACAACAGCCCGAACAAACTGCGCATTTTAAAGATTGACGCGGACAGCGGGAAACCGCTCGCAGGGGCAAAATTCAGTGTGAGGCGTACAGGGGCGGACGAGCAGAGCGCAGGCACGTCCTACATCAGTGACCAAAACGGTCTGATAGAACTCCTGAAACTGTCGGCAGGCACCTACACCATTAAAGAAGAAGCCGCACCTGAGGGCTATCTGATTTCAGAGGAAGAGTGGCATTTTTCTGTCGATGAGGACGGCAGGATGCACTCCGACGACGAAAATGCCGAACTCTTCACGGAAGACAGCGACCTCACTGCCGAGAGCGGTCTTCAATTCACAGTCAAAAACAAGAAGCCCGAGGAGACTCCTCCGCCGCCTCCGGAAGAGAAGAAAACTCCTCCGTCGGTCCGGATCCATAAGGTCGACGCAGCCGGCAATCCACTGAAGAGCGTCCTCTTTGAATACAAAAAAGACGAAGAAAATTGGAAAGCAATGGAGGAGACCGACGAAGACGGCCTCACGCTTATGAAAGACCTGGCGGCAGGTTCTTATCAGATCCGCGAGGCGGAATGTCCGGACGACATGATGCCTGATCTCAATGCGGAAGGTGAGCTGAATATATGGTCCTTCACCGTCGATGAGGATCTGAAACTGCATCCGGAGGGGGCGCTTCACGACCACTCAGCCTTGCCCGATTCAGATAGCGAAGCCGCGGCCTCCGAAATCGCCATCAAATCATCCGGCTGGTACGGCATGGAAGACCTGTATATCGTCAATTATCCGCTGCCTCAGTACCTCCGCATCGTCCTGAAAAAGGAAGATGAAAAAGGAGAACTGATCCGTGACGCCGCATTTGAAGTACAGGAATGGTCAAAGGAGGAAGCCCAATACAAAACCGATGAGGAACACACAATGGAACTGGTTTACAGTTCCGAAGAAGGCTCGCCTTATTTTGAACGCTACTACACGGAAGCTCCGCTGCAGATCACCGCTGACAATCTGGGCCGTTTCCGGATTGTAGAGACAGCCGCTCCCGAAGGCTATGCAGCCGACTGGACAAAAGAAGTCCGCGCGGACTGGACGGAACGGGATGAAAATGGACAGCTGATCTCCCAGCATCTGATCAGCCTGACCGCCACCAACGAACCAAATGAAATCCGCATCCGCAAAACCGACGAAAATGGCCTGCCTCTAAGCGATGCCCTCTTCCGCCTCTCGAAAATCACCGAGGAAGAGGCCGCGGCCGCACTTTCCGGAACGAATCTGGAAGACCTGTCCGGAGATCCTCCCGAAAAAACATGGGAGGAGAAAAGCGGGGATGACGGAGTGGCTCATTTTACAAAGCTTGAACAAGGAACATACAGCCTGAGAGAGATCTCGGCCCCAGCGGGCTACCGGATCGACAATATGGTCCGCTATCTGTCCGTCGGAAGGGACGGTAAAATCCGGCTTCTCGGGAGCGTCCGCTATAGAGGCGGCGATCCTGAAATCATCGGGAAAGTGGGAAATAATACTTCCGGGAAATCCGATGGTGTAAGACTACTGGACCTGCAGATCGTGAACAGAAAGAACAGGCTCCGCATTTTGAAGGCTGACGGCCGTAACCGTACGGCACTTGCCGGCGCACGGTTCCGTATTACTTCTGCCAACGACGGGAGCACATTTGCCGAAACAACGACAAATGCGGAAGGTCTGGCGGTATTCGAGAGCATTCCGGACGGTGTCTGGTATCTGACAGAGACCGCTCCGCCTCCCGGCCATAATCCATGCTCTGTACAGAGGCTGTTCCATGTAGACGGCGGAGGCATTCACATTCAATTTTCGGATCCGCCGGAAGTGGACCTCCTCTGGACCATCTGGAACGGGGAACTGCCGAAGATCAAAATCCGGCTCGAGAAACGCGACGCCGACGATGAATCCATGCTCCTTCCGGGAGCTGTATTCGGAATCTGGCCGCTGGATCCCACAATTGAGAACTTCCACGACTTTTCGGAAGAGCCGCTTGTGACCATGACTTCTCAAAATGGCATCTACACGGCCGATCTGACCGGAACGCAGGTGGATCAGGGCATTTTCCTGGTGAAGGAAATCAAAGCACCGGACGGGTATACGGGGCATTTTGCGGAGCAGATCAACGGATATGAGAAGAGTGAATGGGAGTTCAGCCTTGAAAATGGCAACCCCGCTCTCAACACCAGCGGAAATCTGCTGGAGATCCTGAAAGTCGACGCGAACGATCCGGAGAAATATCTGAACGGAGCAGTATTTACTCTGCGCAACAAAGAAACCGGGGAATCCGTGTCCTACACGAGCGGGCGGGGCGGACAGCCTGAAGGGCGTGTCATTTTCAAAAATCTCGCAGCGGGATCCTATGAACTGGAAGAGACCTCGGCTCCGTTCGGCTATGTCCGTGACACCGAAACTTACTCCGTGATTGTGGACGAGAACGGGCTGATCAATCTGAAGGAGCGCTGTACGTTTACCATTTCCAATGAACATTTCTTCCGCATGACCCTGTATACCGGCGGTCCGGGAAGGCTGCTGATCTATCTTGGAGGGATGTTCCTCCTGGCAGTCCTCATGCTGATCGGGATTGTGTGGAAAAGGAGACTTGATTAGAGCAATGAAAAAGAATGAAATACATTTTTGGGGCAGGCTGATCCTGCTGACTATCATCGCATCCATCAGCTGTTTTGCGGGGATTGCGTTCGTGCCTTACTCGTTGATGCGGATGCCGGAGGGGGGCGCTGCATCTACGGGCGAGGTGTCTGCGCGGGTGCCAAAGGTGCACTTCGATTCTGTGTCTCTTTCACCTGCGCGAATGCCGGAGGCACACTTCGCTTCCGTTCCTTCAAGCTGCAGCGGCACACCGATCGGTGCCGGCAGTGCCTCCGCAATCCTGAGGGTTCTGCAGCCATCGATTAAAGTATCGCTCTGCCCAACGGATGTTTACGAAGATCCGGCGCAAACTCAAAAAGTTGTGGATCTGGAGGATACTGCGGCCATTTTTCAGCTTTTTGGCGGAGACGGTTCGATCGATATTATTGCGGATCATGAGGGGCAGGCATTTGCGAAGCTTTCCGAAGCAAAGCCCGGAGCAGTTGCGGAAATATTGAACTCTTCTGCCCTGCCGGAGTTCAATCCGGGACGCATTTCAGGGCAGGGCAGGCTAAAGAACATACATGAATTTGCGGCAAAAGAATACTGCTGTACCTATTGCTGCGAAGGTGTCAACAGCGGGAAAACCATTTTTCTTGATGATGGGACGGATATTGTCACACTGCCGGCGAGGACGCTTGTTCTCTATACTTGCCATGGGGATTGGAAGCATGTGACGGTGACGGTGTGGAGGGAGGCGGATGGATTATGAATGAGCCATTAGCTGAATTGCAACTTGACATCGCTTCCGAAATGTATATACAATATGTATATACGTCCCAAGGAGGTAATGCCATGTTAAAAGCAAAAGTCTTTCAAAGCGGGAACAGCCAGGCAATCCGTATTCCGAAAGAATTACAGACATCAGAAAAAGAGTTCATTATTCGAAAGATCGGTAACTGCTACTTTCTGATTCCGGTCGACGATCCGTGGGCTTTACTTCGCCAGTGCATCGGACAGGTCGAGGAGGATATCGATTTTGACCGAAATCAACCCTTATTGAATGAGTTGAATAAAAGAGAGGAACTGTAATGTATCTGCTTGATACCAATATCTGTATATACGCAATCAAAGGCTGTTACCCTCAAGTGAATGAAAAACTTCTGTCAATCTCACCGGATCAAATTCTGGTTTCATCAATTACCTTAGGGGAATTGGAATATGGAGCAGCAAAAAGTCATTGGGGAAATCGGACCAGACTCATTATGAACGGTTTTCTGTCGAACTTCGAGATTCTTCCATTCACGGCAAATGATGCTGCCCTCTTCGGTCAAATCCGTGCTGAGCTCGAATCCTCAGGCTCCCCCATTGGCGCCCTTGATGCAATGATCGGAGCACAGGGAGTTGCAAATAATCTTACAGTTATCACCCACAATACAAAAGAATTCTCGCGCATACCCGGCATTCAACTTGAAGACTGGGTGAGCTGATCTTCTTTTTCATGAAAGAACCCCCGGGCTCGAAAGCCCGGGGGATTCTCAATCATTCATTTACGCCGCATTAACTTCTGCGTTTCTTTTCTTCGAAGAAGAGGTACAGAGCCGCTGCGATAGCTGCCGCGCAGCCTGCGATCGGAAGCGCCGCATTTGTCGGATCCGCCGTCTTGGCGCCTTTCGACTTCTTGACCGTAGTCTTCTGCGTTGTCTTCTTGGTTGTAGTCTTGCTCTTCTTTTTCTTCTTCTGTTTTTCTTTCTTGTTGTCCTCTTCGCTCTGATCTTCGTCTTCGTCCGGAGTCGTATTGCCTTTGTTCTTGTCACTGTCGTAGTAGTTCTCTCCAGCTTCCGTGAAGAGGTCGACCATCGTGATATCCTGGACAAGCTCGCCATTTACATAGATCTGAGCATCCTCGTCCACTACGAACGTAATGTCCTCAGCCGGCAGGAAATATTCCACATTCGGAACTTCCACTTCATGCAGCACATATGTGCCTGCGCCAAGTCCTGGTACCTGATGTGCGCCATCGGTAGTGGTCCATTCGTCGACGACGTTGCCGTTGGCGTCTGTCACTTGGAGGACTGCGCCCGGAAGAACCGCGCCGGTCGGCATTTTCTTCGTGACATTGACTTCCGTCTCGAACTTGTTCGTGAAGTTGAGGCCTTCAAAGTTGTTATTTTCATCAACAACCTTCAGCGTTCCGTCTCCATTGTCGGAAATGGTCGCCTTCACCGTATAAACCGTATCGTCCTTCTTCTTGACGCCTTCCATCGTGTACGCGGATTCCGTGACGGTGTAAGTATAGGTCTTGCTCGTCTCACCTTCCGGAAGATCCTTCAGGTCATCCAGGTCGAATCCAATCTCACCGAAGCTGAACGGCGCGGACTTGCCGGATGTCGGCTCAATCGTCACTTCCGTGGTTTCCGGAAGCGGAGTCGCGTCATTTTCGCCTTCCAGCTTGATCGTGATCTTGTCGCCTGCCTTGAAGTCTCTGCCTTCGACGGTCTTGGCTCCGGAGAACTTGACGGAACCGGAAGCATTGTACTCGTTCGTGATCTTCTCGACCGGGAACAGATCGCTGTCCGCCGCCGCGACGATTTCGCCCTTGCCATTGTCTTCAGCCTTGATCGTGACGGTATGCTCGGTCTCGTCATATGTGACGCCGCCAAGTGTTCCCTTGGTTTCCCTCACGATGTAGACATATTCACCGGCTTTGGTAAATGTCATCTCGCCGAATCCCTTAGTCTGGTCCGCATCGGCCTTCGTAATGGTGATCGTGTCATTTGCCGGCATCGGTGTGCCTTCGTCCGCACTGATGGTAAATGTGAACTCATCATTGTCGAGCCATGCGCGGCCGTTGAGGATCTTCTGGACTTTGACTTCGGCCTTGCCGGAGGCGGAGTAGACATTTTCAAACTCAGCTGTCTGGACGAGATAGCTGCCTTCTTCCGCTACCAGGTTACCCTTGCCATCGTCCTTCACCGTGATGCTGATGGTCTTGTCGGTTGAATCGTACGCGATTCCGTCGATCGTTTCGCCCTTATGAGTCTCTTTGACTGTCCACTGATAGGTGCCGATCTCTGTCAGAGTGACCTTGCCGAAGCTTTCCGTATAGCCTGTAGAATCCTTATCAACTGTTACTTTGTTGTTCGTAAATGCCGGAGCACTGCCAACCGGTGTAATCGTGAATTCGAAGCTGTCGTCCGTCGTCCATTCACGTCCTGTAAATGTCTTCTTGACCTTCACTTCGGCTTCGCCGGACTTGCTGTAGTTGTTGGTAAATGCTGCGGTCTGGACCAGGGCACTGTCTTCTTCCGCTACCAGTTCTCCCTTGCCGTTATCTTTTACCTTGATGGTGACAGTCTTGTCGGTGGAATCGTACGCGATTCCGTCGATCGTTTCACCCTTATGGGTTTCAGTGACGGTCCACTGATAGGTGCCGGCTTCGGTGAATGTTACCTTACCGAAGGTCTTCGTGTGGCCTTCATCCTTGTTTGTAATTGTCACCTTGTCCGTTGTAAACGCCGGAGCTTTTCCAACCGGTGTGATTGTGAATTCGAAGCTGTCATCCGCTGCCCAGTTGCGGCCGATCAGGTTCTTAAGGACCTTCACTTCACCTTCGCCGGACTTGCTGTAAGTGTTCGTAAATGCTGCTGTCTGGACCAGGGCGCTGTTCTCTGCTGGCACCAGATGGCCTTCGCCGTCATCCTCGACCGTAATCGTCACGGTCTTGTCGGCAGAGTCATATGCCACGCCGTCGATCGTTTCGCCCTTATGGGTCTCGCTGACGGTCCACTGATAGGTGCCGGCTTTTGTGAAGGTTACTTCGCCGAAGCTCTTCGTGTAGTCTGCATCCGTGCTTGTAATCGTCAACGTGTTCGGAGTGAATGCCGGAGCTTCTCCAATCGGTGTGATGGTGAATTCGAAGCTGTCGGTTGTTGTCCAGTCGCGGCCCTCCAGGGTCTTTTTGACTTTGACTTCGCCTGTGCCGGAGGTCTTGTACTCGTTGGTGAAGTTCACTGCGTTGATCGCTGCAGGACTGTCTTCGTCCGCTGTTGCTTCCAGTGTTCCGTCACCCTTATCCGCGACTGTGACCTTCACCGTCTGCGTTGCCGTCGTATTCGTGACGCCCGACTTGGTATCCGCGTCTTCCGATACCACATAGGTATGTTTGCCTACATCATCAAGTGAATAGGTAATCGCGCCGAATGTAATATTACCGTCTGCATCTGATGCGCCGGTCGCTACAGTTGTTTCGCCTTCCTTTACCGTAAACTTGAATCCCGAAAGATCCATGCTCGCCGGCTTGTTTGTGATGGTCTTCTTGCCGGAAAGGGTGAGGCTGCCGGAGGCAGAGTACGTATTCTCGAAGTTCACCGCATCAATCGCTGCCGGGCTGTCATTGTCTGCTGTCGCCACAAGTGTTCCGTCGCCCTGGTCCGCGACCGTCACCTTCACTGTCTGCGTTGTGGTTGTGTTCGTAACACCCGGTTTGCTGTCACTGTCTTCCGATACCACATAGGTATGTTTACCAGCTTTGCTCAGATCCGCGTACACGATATCCGTGAATGTGATCTTGCCGTCTGCGGCCGATGTTCCCGTCGCTACGACCGTATCGCCTTCCTTCACCGTGAACTTGAATCCTGAAAGATCCATGCTCGCCGGCTTGTTGGTGATCGTCTTGCTGCCGCTCAGTGTAAGCTTGCCCTTTGCATCATAATCATTCTCGAATTCCGGAGTCGTGAACGTATCTTTCCCATTGTATTTAACGCTCAGTGTTCCATTTCCTTCATCCTTGACCGTCAGGACGACCTCTTCAACGTGAGGATCATATGTCACACCGTCTACAGTATAATTGTTCTCTGCCGTAGCACCATCCGGCAGTACTTCCTTGATCTTATATGTAAAATCTTTTGTCTTTCCGGCGCCGCCAATATCAGAGAGCTGAATTGTAAACTTCGGGAATTCAGCCGTCTCTCCCTGTTTCACGGGATCACTGACCACGATCGGCTCTGTGCTGTCGCCGTCATACAACGCAAACGTGAATTCTTTGTCTCCTAATGTTGTACTTTCCTTTTTCTTTGCGCTAAGCTGAGCTTCGCCTTCTGCCGTATAGTTGTTACTGAAGACCGGGGTCGTGAACTCATTCTTGCCGTCATACGTCACTTTAAGTGTTCCGTCACCATTATCAGCAACAACCACTTCTACCTTCTTCTCTGATGTATCATAAGTGACGCCGTCTTTTTCCGGTCTGCCGTTCTTCATCTTAGCGTCTTCGGGGACTACTTCTTTAATATAATACGTATATGTTCCCGTCTGGTCTTTCTCGCTGTTTTTCACATATGAGATATCAGCAAAGGCGGCCGTCTCATTCTGTTTTACCGGATCACTGGTTTGAAGAACAGTTTTGCTGGCATCTAAAAGCTCGAACTGGAACGTTCTGTCTCCAAGGTTCGAATTCGCGGCCTTCTTTGCTTTCAGAACAGCTTTTCCATCTGCTTCGTACGTATTTGTAAATACAGGAGTTTCAAACGAATCCTCGCCATTGTATTTCACAACCAGATTATGGTGCTCATCCAGGCTGACCGACACTTCTACAGGCACTTCCGTCGGATCATAATGGACGCCATCCACGGTGTAATTATTCGCTGCTGTCGCTTCTGCCGGAACTTGTTCTTTAATAATGAATTTGAAGGTCGATCCCGCATCATACTGTGTAAATGAATAGGGATTAAATGTAGCCGTCTGCCCCTGTTTCACTGTTTCCGTATCATAGAGGGTTAATTCCTCAGCTCCGCCTGACACGTAACTGGCAGCATAAAGTTCAAATGTGAAATCCCTGTCTCCCAAAGCAGAGTTTCCGGCCTTTTTCGCGCTGAAAATGGCGTTTCCGTCTGCCGTAATAGTATTCTTGAACTCCACCGTCTGGATCAGGCTGCTGGAAGGAGACGCTACAAGATGACCCTTTCCGTCATCAACTACCTGGATCGAAATAGGTTTTTCTTCCGCATCATAGATAATGCTGCCCTGATCCGAGGGAATATCTTCGGTCACTACAAAAGTATATGTCCCCGGCTCTGTAAATCTTATTTCACCAAATGACTTTGTATAATCCGGCCCGTCCGCGCTTGTAATCTCCACTTCGCTTTGATCAGCCGGCCAGGGTTCTTTGCCCGTCGACCGGATTCTGAAAGTAAATTTATCGTCTGAAGTCCAATCTCCTCCTTCAAGAGTTTTCTTAACCTTTACCTCTGCTGTCCCGCTTCTGGAATAAACATTAGTAAATTCCGCTGTCTGTACCAGCTGGCTGCTTGGATCCGCAATCAGGTTTCCGGTTTTTTCACCATTTACCTCTTCCTCTATTACCTTGATCGTGATGGTCTTATCCTGAGGATCATAAGCGACGCCATCAATGGTTTCGCCTTTATGTTCCTCAGTCACCGTCCATGTATATGTTCCCGGCTGCGAGAAGGTGACTTTGCCGAAAGAAGCAGTATGATCGGGCGTTCCGCTTCTGATTGTAACTGTATTCGGCGTAAATCCCGGCGCATCTCCATTGGGAGTAATTGTGAAAGTAAATTCGTCATCTCCCGTCCATGTACCGCGACCCGTCAAATTCTTCCGAACTTTGATTTCTCCGTCTGTCGTGGAGTTCTTCACCTTCGTAGTTACGACACGGCTCTTACTGATGATCGTTTTCTTATGGATCTCCTGACCGGATTCTCTACGGTCCACCACATTCGCGATAACCTCTCCACCGAAGACGCCGTTGCCCTGTTTTACAGTTGCTGCCGGAGCAAGAATCGTTCCGCCTGTATCTGCTGTATTTTTTACAATTCCTGTATAAGCTTCAAAGGTATCTCCATTTTTCTGAACGAAGTTGAAAATGACATGCGAATTAAGTTTGTCATAACCACCATTCGATGCCAGACCATATCCGTCAATATAGAGATGGTTTACTTCGTACTGCGTAAGCCCTGTGCAGTCAATATTTATAACCAGATACTGGTCATCATCATAATCTTCGGGATTCGAACTTAAGAGACCTTTCAGCCAGAGTCCCTGTCCGTCACCGGATGTAATATTAAAGCCCGCTGCCTGCAAATCCTGAACAAGATTGCCTGTTGTGGAATCGAGGTTGATAATATTTACCTTTCCTTTATTATCAGGCGCGACGCCGGAAACCGGTCCGTTCTTCTCATTTGCAAGATTAGCCGATAAAGTCTTCAGAGAATCCAGTCTGCTCGCGATGCCCGATGTAAGGCCCGGCTGGGAAGCAATATAATCCGATACTTTATTGCTGCCGCTGGCGACGTTAACATTGAGGGTACGGCCGTCCTTGAAAATGATCGTCAGTTTGCCGTCCTTGAAATAGGATCTTTCCACGTCGACCGTATCCGGATCGAAATACGTCATCATACCAAACTGCCCGAAATACGAACCTACAGTATCAATTCCTGACTTGGTCAGAATCGTTCCGATCAGGTTATTGATTCCTGTTGTAGAAATCTGATTCAGGCTGTTTGCATCTGATTCACTGTCCGTGCTGCTGTAAGATACTTTGTAGTCATAGTCACCCTGTTTCAGTGTGCCGCCATTTTCAATAATATTGCCATTTGCATCTAATTCATAAAGGAACAAAGGACCGCTTTGAAGTGCATCTTCAATGGCCTCTGCGCTTCCGCTGATAAAATGCGTATTAGAATCCAGCAGATTCACGCGCTTATTAGCAGCAACCTCAAATTCTGCGATAGTCTCATTATTAGCACCATTCTTCTTTACTAAACGGAATTTGAATACCGCGCTCGGGTCTCCTCCGCTAAGTTCTTTGGCAACCCATAATTCCTTAAGTCCCGCACCCTTGATGAATCTGGTATCCTGGTTCAGGTTGCCGTTGCTGCCAGCCGTCTCATAAACTCCCGCAGCAATATTCCCCTCCAGATGCTCATTGCTGTACAGGTGATTTGTATAAATGCTGTACTCCAATGCGGAACCTATCTGCGATGCAATATCATCTATCTTTTCGTAGTTCTTATTTCCTGTTCCGTCATTATTCCATGTGTGCTGCTGATTGCTGATATCGGTCGTTGTATTTCCCTGATCATCAACCTTGAAATAATAGATCGAAAAGCTTTCCGTCGTAAATGTAACCCGGTCCGTGCTTCCGCTCAGCGACACGCTTGCTGCCATCTCTTCTTCGCCGCCGTCAGTTACGTGCACAACAGTAACATCCTGTGCGCTTTCCGCGCCAAGGTCATCAGAGAGCTGATTTTCATGGAATCTGAAAGTGACGGTAACGGAACCGTTCTCCGGCTCGAACTCGGACCAGCCGGTAATGTTCCCATTCTCGTCTTTTTGAGGAGCATCAAAATGAATATCGTAGTAAAGCGTATCTTCAGTCTCGCCAATCTTGTTGACGATGAAGTGTGCTTCGTCAGGAACGGCGTCTGCTCTTTCAAGAGTGGCCGTAACGGAAACCGCACCGTCGCCACCGGTGTAGATTCTCTTGGTGGGAACCGGGGTCGGAGTCGGTGTAGGTGTTTCAGTCGGGGTCGGTGTTACCTTCGGAGTTTCTGTCGGGGCTGCAGTCGGGGTTTCGGTCGGCTCAGCCGTGACATTTTCATCTGTAATACCTTCCGTATTTTCTTCTGTAGTGGCTTCTGCATTCTCACTCGAAGCAGCTTCTTCTGATTCCGGAGCCGGAGTCTCGGTGATCACAGCTTCCTCCTGGCCCTCATTACCAGAGGATTCTTCGCTGGAGATTGCTTCCGAAGAACTGGTTTCTGAAGAACCGCCCTCAGCGGGCGCTTCCGTCACAGTTGCTTCTGAAGACGCAGCTTCTTCCGCGGCTTTTGCGGCCTCTTCTGCTGCTTTGGCTTCTTCAGCTGCCTTGGCCTCCTCTGCTTTTTTGGCCTCTTCAGCCTTCTTGGCCTCTTCGGCTTTCTTGGCTTCTTCAGCCTTCTTGGCCTCTTCGGCTTTCTTGGCTTCTTCAGCCTTTTTAGCTTCTTCAGCTTTCTTAGCCTCTTCGGCCTTTTTGGCTTCTTCGGCCTTCTTAGCCTCTTCAGCTTTCTTAGCCTCTTCAGCCTTTCTGGCTTCTTCGGCTTTCTTGGCTTCTTCGGCCTTCTTGGCTTCTTCAGCTTTCTTGGCTTCTTCGGCTTCCTTCGCAGCAACATCTTCAGAAGATTCTGCCTGTGCTGCGGTCGCAGAAGCTGCGCCGATCTCCTCTGCGGCGAATACAGAGGCATTTGAGGTCAGTACCATCGTTGCTGTTAGCAGGATTGCAAGTAACCGTTTCATTTTCCGTTTCATAGGATCCCCTCCGGTCTTTTTAACTGTGCTAAGCTTGCCACTATGAGACACATTCTATTACCAAAACGGAACAGTGTGTCTATTTCTTATACTTTTCTCTGTGTAAATATTACCATCGAAATCGTTTTCCAAACAGTCAGATTTAGCGTTTTTCATAAAAACGGCGATTTCAACAGTTTGCCGCGGTTCTTTTTGTCACTAATTCACAGTGGGTTCCTTTTTTGCGACTTCTGTGTGACTTTTAAGACAGTGGGGACAGTCCCTGGTGTCTTATAAGACACCAGGGACTGTCCCCACTGTCTTATCCGGAAGGTACTCCATCAAATCCTCCGGTGAGCAGTGCAAGACAGACGTGAGGGACAGAATTGTCTCCAGCTGAGCTTTGTTGATGTTCTTGCGGCGTTGCTCATAGTTTTGGATCATTCTAACTGAACAGCCGCTGGCAGCAGCCAATTCATTTTGGCTCATCTGCAGGCGGTCCCGATACATTTTCAGACGTGTGACCCGGGATCTTTTTACTATTAGCTCATCTGCATGATCTGCAAATTGAAGAGGATCCATTTCGTGGAAGGGATGGTACATTTTCAAAATCTCATCCGGCTTGAGATTCTCATGAATCCTCTCAAATGTCAGTCCTGAATACCATTGATAAAATGCCAGAATCCACCCGGTCCAATATTCCGGGCTCTTTTCCAGATGAAAGACCGGATCCGGATGCGTCATCCCATTCCCCGTGAGTCTCAGAACCTCAAATGCCAGCTCAATACCGGACATCCCGCTTAAGTAACGGAAATCACCGTGACCGAACATGCGCGCAATGCCGGACTGAAGGAACAGTTCGTGAAATTCATTTATCTGCATACTGCAGTTCTCAGTGCCATAGCGGAACATGGTTGCCAGATTTTCCTGTGCACAGCCGAGGTAAATTTCATTGTAAGCGCGGGTCGCCATCTTTGATTTCCTCCCTCAGAATTGTTGTGACATAAATGTCTTCTCTTCTGAAATGCATTCGATCGGAATTCAGATAAGCAGACCGGGCCTTCAGGTCCCGAAGCATTTTCTTGTCGAGCCAATTGCTGCGCAATGCTCTGACTGCATTTACAAATCGAATCTGCTCGAAAGCTCTTCTGCTTTTCAGAACCAGCTGCATGCCCATTTCCCCAAGATCCATTGCATATGACAATTGTTCATAGGAAATGCTGCCATTTAGAAAATCCTTTGCGAAAGTAAAATAACTGTCATCGGCACGGTACCCGTAAATCAGATCATATTTTTCGGTATCGACAGTGAAATTCCGTTTCAAATACCCGGCAGCCTCCTGTGCTAAAGGGGAGTCGTAATTGAATACCCTGTTCTGAAGCAAAACGGTAAGCCAGGTGAGTATCGTATAGTCCCGATTCAGGTACAGTGTCTTGAGGCCGGTCATATCCAGTTCGTATTGGTTGGCATATCCGTCATGATCTTCTCCGACTGCCCATTCTGAGGCCATGTTCGCGCTCTCTGTACAATAGAATCCATGACCGTAGTCGTTATATGCTTTTCCGCCGCCATACTGAGGAACGCTAATTATATGATCGGATCCATGGTATATGGTTTTAGTCATGGTATATTTTCCTCCCTGATTGTATTATACATCTGTGGGTGTATAGATGCAAGCAATAAGACAGTGGGGACAGTCCCTGGTGTCTGGCCAGACACCAGGGACTGTCCCCACTGTCTTATCCTAGAATTTTTCACAACCAAAACAGACATATCCCAAGGACTTTTATCGCTTTCCAAAGGACTTCCCTTTCCTCCCTTGACAATTTCAAAAAATCAATCCAAAGTGAAGGTACATACCCCCTTACAGGAATGGATGGCTCTCTTATGCTGTGATGAGCCTGAAATCATATGTGATCTCATCAGCAAGCGCCCTGATTTTGCAGAGATTTACCAGGAATTATACAATTCTTTAATTAATACGGAGGAAGTCATGAGCTGGTTTTCGGATGAACTAAAAATCATGGATCAAAACACCGTAATGACGATGATCGAAGAATCTGAAAAGGAAATTGCGGAATTGCAGCAACAGATTGCGGCGAACAAGCAGCAGCTGCAGGAAAGCGAGCAGCAGCTCCGCGAAAACGAGCAGCAGCTCCGCGAAAACGAGCAGCAGCTCCGCGAAAACGAGCAGCAGCTCCGCGAAAACGAGCAGCAGCTCTCCGAAAAAGATGCGCGAATCAAAGAACTCGAAGCGCAGCTCGCCGCATTAGAAAAGGAGCAT
Source organism: uncultured Eubacteriales bacterium (assembly GCA_900319795.1). Taxonomy (GTDB): domain Bacteria; phylum Bacillota; class Clostridia; order Lachnospirales; family Lachnospiraceae; genus Chordicoccus. Next base: position 109,127 of record ONPU01000004.1, read on the forward strand.
GAAATATGAAACAAACCTGGAGACCCGGAAACATGCTCTACCCGCTTCCGGCCGTACTTGTAACTACACGTGGTAAAGACAAAAAAGACAATGTCCTGACGATCGCCTGGGCCGGTACTGTCAATTCCGATCCGGCGATGGTTTCCATTTCCGTTAGGAAATCGCGCTACAGTTATACCGCACTCATGGAGACCGGTGTATTTGTGATTAATCTGACCACTGAGGGATTGGCGCACGCCACGGACTTTTGCGGAGTGAAATCCGGGAAGGATTTGGACAAGTTTGAGGCGGAGCATTTAAAAAAAGAAGAGGCGGTCGAAATCGACTGCCCCATGCTGGCGGATTCGCCTGTCAATATTGAATGCCGTGTGACCGAAACGAAGGATCTCGGTTCCCATACCATGTTTCTGGCGGAGGTGCTCTCCGTTCACGCTGATGAGCGCTACATGGATAAAAAAGGACGGTTTGATCTGAGCCTGGCGAAGCCGATTGTCTATTCGCACGGCGACTATATGACTCTAGGGAAAAAGCTCGGCAGTTTCGGTTGGACGGTTAAAAAACGGTAAATGCCAGATAAGACAGTGGGGACTGTCCCCAGTGTCTTATAAGACAGCAGGGACTGTCCCCACTGTCTTACATCACTCAAAGGAGGCCTGCTATGCAAACAGTAAGAAGGATTGACACCAAGTGGATGATCAAAGTTTTATGCGCGTTGGTTCTGGGCATTATGCTCGCCGCGGTTCCGGTATTTGCCGACGACTATACGGTTCTTGTACCGGGGACGTTAGGCCAGACGGACGCCCGGGAAATGCTCGCCATGATCAATGATTTCCGGACCGGCAGCGATGCATGGTACTGGAACAGTACGAATTCGTCAAAAGTACAGGTCACAAATCTGAAAGAACTGACCTACGACTACAATCTGGAGAAGATCGCCATGTTAAGGGCGGCTGAAACTGCTCTCTCCTTCTCACATACACGCCCGAACGGAGGTTCCTGTTTCAGTGCGATTTATAACGGGACCCAATCATGGGGCGAAAATATTGCCGCCGGAAGTTCTACCGCAAGTGCCACATTTGTCCAGTGGCGGGAAGATAACGATAACTATTCCGGCCAGGGGCATCGTCGGAATATGCTGAGCTCATCATTTACCGCCATTGGAATCGCCCATGTCAAAGTCGCCGGCATCCATTACTGGGTACAGGAATTTGGCTATTCCAATTCCGGCGCCGCCGCGGAAGATCCGCTCGATAAATCGGTTGCCTTTACCGTGGATATCAACTCCAACAGCATTCAGTCCGTCGTATTTCAGCCGTCGGACGGGACCGAATCCATGGAAGTGGAAGTCCTGGACGAATACGCCCTCCCGGAAATGACCGCCGGCGTTCTCCTCGACGACGCATGGCCGTACCGGGCAAAAGCGACAGTCTACGCGCCGAACTGGGAGTCTGACGACCCGAATATCGCCGAAATATCCGCCGACGGCAAGAAGCTGATCGCGCGGAAGGTCGGCACCACCTCCGTGACGGCGACGTATCTGAACAAGACATTTACCCTGCCAGTCATCATCACCCCCATCGACATTGCTTCCGACACCCCGACCGCGGAGGACCGCGTCTACACGGGCGCGCCGCAGGAGCCGGCCGTCACACTGAAGCACGGCACCACGACCCTGATCAAAGGAACCGATTACGATGTGGAATACGTCGGTGCCCACACCGACGCTGCAGAAGTACAGATCCGCGTCACCGGCAAGGGCAACTACAAAGGCACCGCTGTCGGCAGCTTCCGGATTAAGCCGGCGAGCCTCGCTACCGCTGCATTTTCCACGATTGATGCCGTGACTTACAACGGGCAGGCGCATACGCCCGCATTTTCCGTCACATGGAACGACATGACTTTGTCGAATACGGACGATTTCACAACAGAATTTGCCCAAAATACCGACGCCGGCACCGCCACGGTAACCATCACCGGCAAGGGCAATTTTGAAAATGAAACCTCCACAACCTTCGTAATCAACCCACTCTCCATTGAGGAAAATGATTTCTCCCTCACCATCACCGACCCCACCTACACGGGCGACGCGCTGCAACCGGAAATGGTATTTTCCAACAGCTTCGCCACCCTCAAAATGGACCAGGACTTCACCGCAGAGTTCACAAGCAACATCAACGCCGGCGAGAACACTGCCGAAGCCACTCTGACCGGCAAGGGGAACTACTGCGGGACAAGGACGGAACATTTCTCGATCCTTCCGAGAAATCTTCAGGATGAAGAGGTTCTGCTGAGCGTGGATGGAGAATACATTTTCAACGGAGAACCGCACGTGCCGGGCGAGGATCAGATCGCGCTCAGCTACAGGAACCGCGCGCTCGTTCAGGGAACGGATTACGACATTTCTGACATCACGAACAATGTGAATGCCGGCGACGCGGTGATCACACTCCAGGGCAAAGGCAATTATACGGGCACTGCGGAGAAGACATTTGCGATTCTGCCGAAGGATATCACAGAACTGGCTGAGATCGGGGCGATCGAGGACGTCATTTTCAATGGAAATGAGCAGACGCCGGCCGCCACAGTTCTGCTGAACGGCACGGAAATGACGGCCGACGAGGTTGCCATTTCCTATAATAATAACGTCAACGCAGGCACCGCTGCCGTTCGCGCGGAAGGCAAAGGGAATTACACCGGTTCCGTGGAGACCACTTTTGCAATTCTTCCGGCCGAACTCACTTCGGAAAATGCCACCGCCTCTCCGCTCCCGGACCAGACCGCCACAGGCAAGCCGATCGAGCTCCGTCCGACCGTCAAATGGAACGGCATGACCCTGACCGAAAACACCGACTACACTCTCGACTTCGCCAACAACACGGCTCCGGGCACCGCGACCGTGAAAATCACAGGTACCGGAAACTTTACGGGCGGATTTGAGACGACATTTGTGATCAAGGAAAATAAGACAGGCAAAGGCGGCCCGGCAGGCGAAGGCGCATCGGAGAGCGTAGCGACGGCTGCCATCACGAGTGCGAATTCGGACGAGGGCCCGGCCGGGACGAAGTTCTCGCTCCTCCAGGCGCAGCAGAAGAAGGTGACGAAGAACAGCATCACGATTAAATGGAAGAAAATCAGCGGCGCGACCTACAAAGTCTTCGGAAATGCCTGCGGCAAAAAGAACCACTACGTCCTCCTCGGCGAGACAAAAGCCGCTTCCTACAAGCACAAGGGCTTGAAGAAGGGCACATATTACAAATATCTGGTCGTCGCCGTGAAGAACGGCAAGGTGGTCTCCGCATCGAAGACTCTGCACATCGCTACTTCCGGCAAGAAGGTCGGCAACAACACAAAGGTCACGATCAGCAAGAAAACCCTGAAGCTGAAGAAAGGCAAGTCCAAAAAGCTCACTGCAAAGGCCAAGAAAGGCAAGCTCAAGGTCAAAAATCACCGTAAGCTCGCCTGGGAATCTTCAGACCCGACGGTCGTCTCCGTCAAAAAAGGAAAAGTCAATGCCCTGAAGAAGGGCAGCGCCACCATCTATGTATACGCACAGAACGGCAAATACGCCAAGTGTAAGGTGACGGTAAAATAAGACAGTAGGGACAGTCCCCGGTGTCTGGCCAGACACCGGGGACTGTCCCTTCCTATCATGTCAAGCCCTAAATCCATGTTTTATACGGGTTTGACAAACTCCTATACCTCTTAAAACAGAGCCAGATGG
>ONPU01000003.1 GCA_900319795.1 uncultured Eubacteriales bacterium
GAGACGATGAGGTTGATAGGGCAGAGGTGGAAGTGCAGTAATGTACGGAGCTGACTGTTACTAATAGGACGATGGGTTGACCTATGCTTGTCTTTTAAAAGTGTATGCAGTTTTGAGGGTATATCCAAAAGCTTAAGAGTCCTGATGGGCTCTTATTTTTTTTGCCTGAAGCGGGATTTTTCATTTTCAAAAAGGATCCGGCAGGTTCTCATCCGGCATTGTTTGAAAGACGGATTTAGTGTATGATATTTCAGTAAATATGGGTTTTTGACAGCTGGTTTACATCTTATTTGGAAACATATTTATTCTTTTTTGACGTGAGGAATTCCATATGGAACAAAACGGATTAAAGAAGCATTTGTCACCTGCGGCTGTATGGGCATTTTCAATCGGCACCAGCATCGGGTGGGGGTCTCTGGTTGTAACGGCGAACACCTATCTCGCGCAGGCGGGACCTGCGGGAACGATCCTCGGACTTCTTGTCGGAGCATTGCTAATGCTGGTCATCAGCCGGAATTTCGCCTATCTGATGGGCCGTTATCCCGAAGCGGGCGGCGCCTACGCTTACTGCCGCGAAACATTCGGCTATGATACGGCATTTCTGGCGGCATGGTTTCTCGCGATGACCTATTTCGCTGTTTTATGGGCGAATCTCACTTCACTTCCGCTGTATTCGAGAATCTTCCTGGGCGGTGTCTTCCGTCTGGGAAAACTCTATACGATTTTCGGATATGAAGTGTATTTAGGAGAAGCGCTGCTTTCCATGGCGGCACTTGTTCTTGTCGGATTTCTGCTTGTGAAATTCCAGAATACCGGCGTCCTGATGATGATCGTCATGGCTGTCATTTTCTGTGTGGGTATCACTTTCACATTTGTTGTCGGATTTTTCGGATCGGGATTTCATTTTGAGCCGGCTTTTGTACCGGATAGCCGGGCCATTTCCCAGATCATCAATATCGCCGTGATTTCACCATGGGCGTTTATCGGATTTGAAAATATCTCACATCTGACCGAGGAATATAACTTCGAGAAGAAGGGGATTCTCAGAGTCCTTCTTGTCTCCGTCTTTATGACGGTACTGCTCTATATTTTCGTGACGCTTCTTTCCGTTACGGCCTATCCGGCACAGTATGACAACTGGCTTTCATATATAAATGATCTCAATAATCTGAGCGGAATCGAAGCTCTGCCGGCATTTTACGCGGCTTATCACTATCTCGGGAACTTCGGCGTTGCCATTCTGATGCTTTCGCTGCTTTCACTTGTGATCACGAGTCTCATCGGAAATATGACGGCCTTAAGCAGATTGTTCTATGCCCTGGCAAGGGATCGTGTGATTCCGGCGCGCTTTTCACATGTCAATTCCGAAAATGCTCCGGATAAGGCGATCTGGCTTGTTGTGGCGATCTCCTTCTTTATTCCGCTCCTCGGACGTACGGCGATTGGATGGATTGTGGACGTCACGACGATCGGCGCCACTTTGATTTACGGTCTTGTTTCGGCGGCCGCGCTGAAGATGGCAAAGGAACTGGATAACAAAACGGAACGGATCACCGGTTCCATCGGACTTTGGGGCATGATTGCTTTCGGTGTTTATGTGATGCTCCCGAACCTGGTGACCAAGGGGTCCTTCGCTCCGGAGACCTTTTTCCTATTCATCATCTGGACCGTGCTGGGATTCTTTTTCTTCAGGGCTATTCTGCAGGCAGATAAGGAAAGGCGTTTCGGATCTTCTATTGCTGTGTGGATTGCGCTTCTTGCGCTTGTGCTTCTCATTTCCCTGATCTGGATGCGTCAGTCGATGATCAATACCAATGAGAAGATGGCCTCAAGCATCCGGCAGTACTATGAGGAAACGCAGGAATCCGGCTCTGAAAAGCTCGACGATCAGGAATTTGTCCAGGAGCAGATGGCTGTTCAAAGGTCGGAAGATACACGTACTATGGTGATGGCGATCTGCATGTTCAGTTTCGCGATCGTGATCATGCTTACGAATCATTCCTATATGAACAGGCGTGCCAAAGAGCATGAGATGCTGGCGAACATCGACCCGATGACCGGCGTCAAGAGCAAACACGCATACCTCAACAGCGAGAAAGAGTTTAACGAATCCATCGCTGAGGGCAAGGCCAGAGAGTTCGCGGTTGTGGTCTGCGACGTGAACGGCCTTAAGAAAATCAACGATACACTCGGCCATAAAGCAGGTGATGAATATATTCGCGAAGCCTGCCAGATGATCTGCAAAATATTCATGCACAGTCCTGTGTACAGAGTCGGAGGGGATGAGTTTGTCGCTATCTTAAGCGGCAGCGATTACGTGATCCGGAAGGAACTGATGCTGACTCTGCATGACCGCTCCGTCGATCACATCAACGCGGGCGGCGCTGTCGTTTCCGGAGGGTGTTCCGATTTCCGACGCGGAGAGGACATGAATTTCCACGATGTCTTTGAACGCGCGGACGGCCTCATGTATAAAGAAAAACAGCTTCTGAAGGGACTTGGAGCCGTGACCCGTTCGGACGCTGAAGAAGAGGCTCCGGCTCCGCAGCCGGCTGAGGAAGAGCAGAAGATTATCAATATCAGAAGAAATATCCTCATCGTAGAGGATGAAATGATCAACCAGATCATGCTCGGCAAGGCTCTTGAAGATCAATATGACGTCATCTATGCCTCCGATGGTATGGAAGCACTGGAGAGCATGAAGATCTACAGGGACAAGCTGGCATTGGTCCTCCTCGATCTGCAGATGCCCAATATGAGCGGTATGGAAGTTCTGCAGCATATGCGGAATGACAAGAATATCAAATCCATTCCGGTAATCGTTCTTACGGCTGATCAGAATGCCGAGGTGGAATGTCTGAAAATGGGCGCCATGGACTTCATTCCGAAGCCCTATCCCGCATGGGAAATCATTCACGCCCGTGTCGACAAATGCATCGAGCTTTCCGAAAACAGGGATTTGATCAATCAGACGGAGAGAGACCATCTGACAAAGCTCTTCAACTATGACTATTTCCTTCGCTATGTGAACCTCTTCGATGAGCATTATCACGACAGAGAAATGGACGCGATGGTCATGGACCTGAATCATTTCCATCTGCTGAATGAACGTTACGGAAAACCGTATGGCGACAGCGTGCTGGAGCGCATCGGTGAAAGTCTCCGCCATATAGCGCGTGAGGTCGGCGGCGTAGGCTGCCGGAGAACGAAGGATACATTCCTTCTCTACTGCCCGCACAGAGAGGACTACGAACAGATTCTGACAAAGGCCGTCTCCGGACTTGATGAGGATGAAGTGAATGGCAACCGTGTAAGGCTGCGCCTCGGCGTCTATTCGAAAGTGGATAAGACGCTCGACATCGAACGGCGCTTCGACTACGCCAAAGTGGCGGCCGACTCGGTGCGGAACAGCTATCTTCAGGCTGTCGGAGTCTACGACTCGGAGATGCATGAGAAGGAACTCTACCGCGCAAGGCTCGTTGAAGACTTCCATACCAGCATTGAAAATGAAGACTTCGAGGTGTATTTCCAGCCGAAGTACGATATTCGGCCCGAGGTGCCTGTCCTGGCAAGCGCCGAAGCTCTGGTGCGCTGGAATCACCCGGAACTGGGCCTCATCTCCCCGGGTGTCTTTATCCCGCTTCTGGAGAACAACGGCCTCATCCTGGAACTGGACGAGTATGTCTGGCGCCATACGGCGGCACAGATCCATCAGTGGAAAGAACGCTTCGGTTTCTCGATTCCGGTGTCGGTCAATGTCTCGCGTATTGACATGCTGACGCCGAACCTCAAGGACATCTTTACGGATATCCTGGACACGTACGGCCTTACAACCGCGGATCTGGTCCTTGAAATCACGGAATCGGCCTATACGGGAGACGCGGATCAGGTGATTTCCGTCGCAAGGGAACTTCGGGGCATGAATGCCGGATTCCGCATTGAAATGGATGACTTCGGAACCGGATACTCTTCGCTCGGCATGCTTACACATCTGCCGATCGATGCCCTGAAGCTGGATATGAGCTTCGTACGGAGCGCGTTTGGCGAAATCCGGGATTTCAAGATGATCGAACTCATCCTGGACATTGCCAAATATCTGAACGTACCGGTCGTGGCGGAAGGCGTCGAGACCGAAGAACAGTACCGGGTACTGAAGGAGATGGGATGCGACCTCATTCAGGGGTATTATTTCTCAAAACCGGTACCGCCGGAGCAGTTTGACCGCTTCATGTCCGAAGCGTCCATTGCCCGCAAAAAAGCTGAAAAATAATGAAAGAAGGTAAACATTCATGGATATATCCCGCATCATCGCGGATGAGCTGGAAATAGAGAAATGGCAGACGGATGCCGTCATCGAACTGATCGACGAAGGCAATACCATTCCCTTCATTGCCCGCTACAGGAAAGAGAAGCACGGAACCCTCAATGACGAACAGCTCCGGAAACTGGAGGAACGTCTCAATTACCTCCGGGGACTGGAAGAGCGCAAAGCGGCTGTTTTAAAGTCCATTGAGGAGCAGGGGAAGCTCACGGACGAGCTGAAAGCGCAGATTGAGAACGCGCAGACTCTCGTGGCTGTCGAGGATCTCTACCGTCCTTACAAACAGAAGAGGCGTACCAGAGCCATGATCGCGAAGGAAAAGGGCCTGGAGCTGCTGGCGGCGATGATCCTGAAACAGGACGCGAAGGAGCCGCTTGAAAAGCTGGCGGAAACATTCATCAGCGAAGAAAAAGGGGTCGCGAATGCGGAAGAGGCGCTCGCAGGCGCATCGGATATCATTGCCGAATTCATTTCCGACCAGGCGGAACTTCGAACCTGGATCCGGAACAGGACGCGCGGCTACGGAATCATCACTGCCGAAAAGAAGGGCGCTGACGAGGCGGGTACCTACGCGAATTACTATGAGTTTACCAGTCCCGTCGACAAGATGACCGGTTTCCGTACGCTGGCGCTCAACCGCGGTGAAAAGGAAAAGCAACTGACCGTCCGTCTGGAGGCTCCTGAGGAGGATATCATCAAGTCTCTTTCAAGACGCATCATCCGGAGGCAGAATCCCTATACGACGCCGTTTTTGGAAAATGCGATCACCGACAGTTATCGCCGCCTGATCGCTCCCTCCATTGAAAATGAAATCCGCGCCGAACTCACCGAAGCCGCCGAAGACGGCGCCATTACGGTATTCGGTAAAAACCTGACGCAGTATCTCATGCAGCCGCCGATCGTCGGCGAGACCGTACTCGGCTGGGATCCGGCTTTCCGTACCGGCTGCAAGCTGGCGGTTGTGGATCCGACTGGGAAGGTGCTCGATACGGCAGTGATTTACCCCACGCAGCCGACAAATGAGGCGAAAAAAGCCGAGGCGAAGAGGGTGCTTAAGGGGTTCATTTCCAAATATCATGTGAGCCTTATTTCGGTAGGAAACGGGACGGCTTCACGCGAATCGGAGCAGTTTATCGTGGATTTCCTGAAGGAAATCCCGGAGAAGGTCTTCTATGTGATTACCAATGAGGCGGGTGCTTCCGTGTATTCAGCCAGTAAACTGGCAACAGAGGAATTCCCGAATTTCGACGTCGGGCAGCGCAGCGCGGTCTCGATCGCGCGCCGCGTGCAGGATCCGCTTGCGGAGCTTGTGAAGATCGACCCCAAGGCGATCGGCGTGGGCCAGTATCAGCACGATATGAATCAGAAGAAACTCGGTGAAGCGCTGACCGCAGTCGTGGAAGACTGCGTGAACGGCGTCGGCGTGGACCTCAATACCGCATCGGCCGCCCTCCTGACCTATGTGTCCGGAGTCTCCAAAACCCTTGCGGGAAATATTGTCTCCTACCGTGAGGAACACGGCCTTTTCAGCACGAGAAAGGAGCTTCTGAAGGTTCCGAAGCTCGGACCGAAGGCATTTGAGCAGTGCGCGGGATTCTTACGAATCCGCGGAGGCGCGGATCCGTTTGACAATACGTCCGTACACCCGGAATCCTATGCCGCGGCGGAACAGCTTCTCGAGAAGACCGGCCTTACAAAGAACGCCTTAAAGGACGGTCCGTGCCGCGTCATAGTCAGGAATATGAAAGCGATGGCGGACGAACTTGGAATCGGCGAACCGACGCTTCGGGATATCATCCGCGAGCTGTCACAGCCGGGCAGGGATCCGCGTGAGGATCTGCCGCAGCCGGTACTTCGAAGCGACGTCCTCGAGATGAAGGACCTGAAAGAGGGCATGGTGCTGAAGGGAACCGTGAGGAACATCGTGGATTTCGGGGCATTTGTGGATATCGGTGTGCATCAGGACGGACTGGTACACATTTCCAGAATGTCTAAAAAGAAGTTCGTGAAGCATCCGCTCGATGTCGTCAGCATCGGAGACGTGGTCGAGGTGAAGGTCGTCAGCGTGGATGAGAAGAGGAAGAGGATCGGACTTTCGATGATTCTCGGAAATTCCGATTGACGAAGCAGGTCTTATGGGATATAATGGCAAAGTCGGCTGAAGAAGCCGCAAAGTAGGGGAATCCTCTAATGGTAGGAGAGCGGTCTCCAAAACCGTCAATGGGGGTTCGACTCCCTCTTCCCCTGCGACCATGGCTCCGCACTTCGTGTGCGGAGCCTTTTGTTATTCGCCAAAAGCAGACGCTTAGATTATTGTATAAACACTTCAGACGGCTTCCGCGTGAAGAACTTCTAACCTCCTCAGAAATTGCTAAAAACGTTCGAAAAAATCCCAAACTCGCTGCGCTCAGACAGTGTGATTTTTTCGAACAACACAATTTCTGACGAGCTAAGAAGTACTAATCACTTGTGCAGATCTGTTTATACAATAATCGGAAGCTGTACTTTTGGTATAGTAAATCAAGGAACGATAGCGCAAGGGACAATAAAGAAAATTATGGAACTGAAGAGAATCGGTAGAAAGACCGTATACGAAGGAAAGGTCCTGGATTTCTGCAAAGACCGGATGGTCCTCCCTGACGGGGCGGAGGAGGAATGGGACTTTGTGCATCATCACAAGGGCGGCGGAGCGGCCGTTGTTCCGGTGCTGCCTGACGGGCGGATTCTGATGATCCGGCAGATGCGGCCGGCCGTGGACCGCGAGACGCTGGAGATTCCGGCGGGAGCGAGGGACGCGGGAGAAGATCCTGCCGTTACGGCGGCGCGGGAGCTGTGTGAAGAGACGGGCTACAGAGCCGGACGCCTGAGTTATCTGTGCACGATCGATACGGCTGTGGCCTGGTGTGACGAGAAGACGGAGATCTTCCTCGCGGAGGAGCTTGTGAGGGAAGGGGCTCAGATGCTGGATGAGGCTGAGGAGATCCTTGTGGAAGCGTGCTCCGCGCGGGATCTGCTTGCGGGAATTCAAAACGGGGAGATCAGGGACGCGAAAACGGTTGCCGGGATCTGCGCGTATTTGAGCGTATTTTGTCAAGGTTGACATTCAAGGGCTTGGTGACTATAATCTGTTAATGTGCTAAAGCGCAGAAAGCATAGAAACAGTGATGCGGGAAAGTATCGCTGTTTTTTCGCTGAAATTCGGCTTTGGCAAAAATTTATTCAAGAGGGGTGTGTATTTATGAATCCGAAGACCCTGAAGTACATCCTGAAAAGACTGGTGTTGGCTGTCTTTACGGTATGGGTCGTCATCACGGTGACATTTTTTGTCATGCATGCCGTGCCGGGCGGTCCGTTCGTAGGAGAAAAAGCCGTATCACCCGCAGTTCAGAAAGCCATGGAGGCTAAGTACGGACTGGACAAACCTTTGTTTACGCAGTATACGACGTATCTCACCGACGTCATTCAGCTGAGATTCGGACCGTCTCTGAAGCAGAGAGGCCGTATGGTCATCGATATTATCGGCGACGGACTGAAGACATCCGCGAGGCTCGGAATCATTGCCGCATGTTTTGCGCTGGTAATCGGTGTGGTGCTGGGTTCCGTGGCCGCCCTTCGGCGAAACACGTTCCTGGACCGTCTGATCATGGTCCTGACAACGGCGTTCGTCTCGATGCCGTCGTTCATCATGGGTTCGCTCATGCTGGTTCTTTTCAGTGTCCGCCTTCACTGGCTGCCTGCTAACGGTACCACGGCAGCGGGACTCATCATGCCGGTCGTGGCGCTCATGCTGTCTCCGATGTCCTATATTACCCGTCTGACACGTTCCTCCATGCTGGACGTCCTCGGGCAGGACTATATCCGGACCGCGAAGGCCAAGGGCGTGTCTCACTGGAAGATCATTTTCGGACATGCTCTGAAGAACTCCCTTATTCCCGTTATTACCTATTTCGGGCCGATGCTGGCCTATATCGTAACCGGTTCTCTGGTGGTCGAACAGATCTTCGCGGTACCGGGAATCGGCCGCGCGTTCGTCAGCTCGATTACAAACCGCGATTATACGCTGATCATGGGAACGACAATCGTGCTCGCGACATTTATCGTGATTATGAACCTTGTGAGCGATATTCTCTACAAGGTTGTAGACCCGAGAATTAATCTGGAATAAGAAGGAGACAAGTCTATGGATGCCAGCAATCTGAAACGCATGAGCGCGCAGATTAACGTCGATGACTTTCTGCCCGCCAGTGAAGAAGAAAAAGAATATATGGTCAAAATGAGACCCTCGACGACCGCCTTCAAGGACGGTATCAGGCGTCTCAAGAAAAATAAGATCGCGATGATCAGCTTCTGGATCATTGTCATCATCACGCTTTCGGCGATTTTCGTTCCGATGTTCTGGCCCTACAAGTACGAGGCCATGCTCGGCATGACTCCCGGCAAGCCGGTCGATTCTTCCTTTAAGAATCTCAAGCCTTTCGAGTACTCCTCGACAGAGCAGGCCCTCATCAGCGAGGGCGGGAAGGTGTTCCCGCACATTTTCGGAACGGATGCCAACGGCCGTGACTATTTTATCCGTGTCGTCTACGGCACACGTATTTCTCTGGCAGTCGGTTTCTTCGCCAGTATCATCGTCCTTGTGATCGGTCTTACAATCGGAGCGATTTCGGGATACGCGGGCGGAAAAGTGGATATGATTATCATGCGAATCGTCGATATCATATACTCGCTGCCGGACATGCTGATGGTAATCCTTCTGGCCGCGTCCATGAAAGTGACGCTGGCTCAGAAGCTGGAGGGAACGGTTCTGGCGAAGATCGGAACCAACATCATTTCCCTCTTCATCATTTTCGCCCTGCTTTACTGGGTTTCGATGGCGCGGCTCGTGCGCGGCCAGATCCTTTCGCTCCGTGAACAGGAGTACGTTCTGGCGGCACAGGCAGCCGGCGCGAAGGGCGGATGGGTCATCCGGAAGCATTTGCTGCCGAACTGCATTTCCGTCATCGTCATTTCGACGGCTCTGCAGATTCCGAGCGCGATCTTCACCGAAAGCTACCTGTCCTTCCTCGGACTCGGCGTCAACGCGCCGATGCCGTCACTGGGATCCCTCGCTTCCGACGCTTTGAACGGAATCAATTCCTATCCGTTCAGACTCGTGATTCCGGCAATCGTCATTTCGCTGATCGTGCTTTCCCTGAACCTTTTCGGCGACGGCCTGCGTGACGCGTTTGACCCGAAACTGAACGGCTGATAAGGAGGGATGGAAGATGGCATTACTTGAAGTAAAAGATCTGCATACCTCATTTTTCACGGATGCCGGTGAGGTGCGCGCAGTTAACGGAGTATCGTTCACGCTGGACCGCGGAAAGGTACTCGGCATCGTAGGAGAGTCCGGTTCCGGAAAATCGGTCACGGCCTATTCGATCATGCAGATCCTGGCCGGCACCGGCAAGATTGTTTCGGGCTCCATCGTCCTCGACGGACAGGAACTCGTAGGCGCGGGCGAAAAGGTCATGAAGGAAGTGCGCGGCAACAGAGTGTCGATCATTTTCCAGGATCCGATGACCTCGCTCAACCCGACCTATACCATCGGCCACCAGCTGATGGAAGCGATTCTTCTGCATACCAACAGAAATAAGCAGCAGGCATGGGACCGTGCCGTGGAAATGCTGAAGCTCGTCAATGTCAACGAGCCGGAAAAACGTATGAAGCAGTATCCGTTCGAGTTTTCGGGCGGTATGCGCCAGAGAGTGATGATCGCGATGGCACTGGCCTGTGAGCCGGACATTCTGATCGCCGACGAGCCGACAACGGCTCTGGACGTGACGATCCAGGCGGGTATTCTCGAACTGATGAAGGATATCCAGAAGGAACTCGGAATGGCGATCATCATGATCACACACGACCTCGGCGTCGTCGCGCAGCTCTGCGATGAAGTGATCGTCATGTACGCCGGCGGGATCTGCGAGAAGGGAAGCGCGGATGAAATCTTCTACAATCCGTGCCACGAATATACAAAGGGTCTGATGCGTTCGATTCCGACTGCCGACAGCAGCGGAGAGCGTCTGGAGCCGATCTCGGGTACTCCGATCGACCTTTTGAACATGCCGAAAGGCTGCCCCTTCGCGCCGCGCTGCGATGCCGCGATGAAGATCTGCATTCGTGAGAAATGCGATATCATGAGGATCAACGAAGAACACGAAGCAGCGTGCTGGATGAATGTGAAAAACGGAATCGGGGAGGCGAAATAAAATGAGTGATCAGAAAAATACACAGCCTCTTATTGAAGTAAAGAATCTGAAGCAGTATTTCAATATCAGTACGGGCTTCTTCCAGTCCAAACCGCTGAAGGCGGTGGATGACATTTCCTTCTCCATCAGGGAAGGTGAGACGCTGGGTCTCGTCGGTGAGTCCGGCTGCGGCAAGACTACTGCCGGCAGAACCATTTTACATCTTTACAAACCGACGGCCGGCGAGGTCATTTACAGAGGAAAACCCATTAAGACGGCTCAGGACATCAAAGAGTTCCGCACGAAGGCCACGATGGTGTTCCAGGATCCCTATTCCTCACTTGATCCGCGTATGACGGTTGCCGATATCATCGGCGAGCCGCTTGACGTGCACCATATGTATAAAAACGCAGAAGAGCGCCGCGAGAAGATTCTCGAGCTCATGGACCACGTCGGACTCAACTCCGAACATGCGGCCAGATACGCGCACGAGTTCTCCGGCGGACAGAGGCAGAGAGTCGGTATCGCAAGGTCTCTGGCGGTGAATCCGGACTTTATCGTCTGCGACGAGCCTGTTTCCGCTCTGGACGTGTCGATTCAGGCACAGGTCATCAATATGTTCGACGAACTTCAGGAGAAGCTGAACCTGACGTACCTCTTCATCGCGCACGATCTGCTGGTCGTAAGGCATATTTCGGACAGGATCGCGGTCATGTACCTCGGCCGCATGGTCGAGCTGGCGGATGCTGACGAGATCTATTCCCGTCCGCTGCATCCGTATACGAAGGCCCTGATGTCGGCTGTGCCGGTACCGGATCCGAAGGTGGCCCGCGCGAATAAGAGAGTGCAGCTTTCAGGCGAGATTCCGAGTCCGCTGAACGCGCCGTCCGGCTGCCCGTTCCACACGAGATGCCCCTATGCTGCTGAAGAATGCAAGCAGAGCATGCCCGAGTTTAAGGAAGTGGAAAGCGGACGTTTCGTCGCCTGCCACCGCCTTGCGGAGATCAACTGATCTTTATGGGACTTTACTTGAGTGGTATAATATAGGTTCAAAGGCGGTCCGCTTTGTCAACACAGATGGCCGCTTTGAAATAATTTACACAAACGAAAGGAGTTTGGTATGAAAATGAAAAAGATTCTCGCACTTCTCATTTCAGGCGCAATGGTCTTGTCCCTTGGTGCCTGCGGTGACTCCGCTTCTTCAGGCAGCGGTGCAGCACAGGAAGCAGCTGTAGAAGAGACAGCCGAAGCTGCCGAAGAGACAACCGAAGCTGCTGAAGAGACAACCGAAGCTGTTGAAGAGACAGCGGAAGCTGCTGAAGAAACAGCCGAAGCAACTGAAGAAACAGCTGAGGCTGCTGAAGAAACAGCGGAAGCTGCTCCGGCAGCTGACAACGGCGGACTGAATGTCTGCCTCGCTTCCGAACCGGCGACTCTGGACCCGGCTCTGAACTCTTCTGTAGACGGCGCTACCATGCTGGCTCATCTGTTCTCCGGACTTGCAAAGTGGGCACAGGACGAGAACGGCAACCTTGAGATTGTTCCGGACGCTGCTGAAGAACTGCCGGAAGGCGTTGTCGGCGATGACGGCAAGGTCACCTATACCTACAAGCTGCGTGACGGCCTCAAATGGTCCGACGGCAAGGATGTCACTGCTCAGGATTACGTTTTTGCATGGAACCGTGCGGCGAGCTTTGATCTGGCAGCCGACTATGGTTATATGTTCGAAGTCGTGGACGGCTATGCGGACATCTGGGATACAGAAGACGGCGAAGAAAAGGACGAAGAAGGCAACCCGATCCCGGTTCAGAAGAATCCGGACGCGAAGCTGAACGTCACAGCTGTCGATGACAAGACGATCGAAGTCGTTCTTGCGAACCCGATCTCTTACTGGAACGAACTGCTTGCATTCCCGACCTACTTCCCGGTACGTGAAGATGTCGTGTCCAATGAAGCATGGGCAACAGATCCGTCTACTTATGTCAACAACGGACCGTATACAATGACCGACTGGGCACATAACTCCGTCATTACTCTTACAAAGAATGAGAACTTTGTGGACGCTGCGGAAGTGACAATGCCGGTGATCAACTTCTATCTGTCCGACGACGCGAACAACATGCTGACCAACTTCAAGAACGGCGACTGGCTGCTGATCGACGATGTCCCGACAAACGAGATGGAATCCCTGAAGCAGGAATATCCGGATGAGTTCATCGTTGCCGGCCAGATCGGTACCTACTATGTATGCTGGAACACCAACCAGGCTCTTCTTCCGGAAGGCAGCGATATTACGGATCCGGCAGAAGTCGAAAAGGCTCAGCAGGAAATCCGCAGGGCCATCAACCTGCTCTATGACCGCAACTACATCGTCAACGATATCGGCCAGGCGGGCCAGGTTCCGGCTTCCTCTTTCGTCGCTATGGGTATGACGGATGCTGACGGCAGCCAGTTCTATGAGAACGCGGGCGACAATGAAGGATTCGTCGGCTACTATGACGTTTCCAACGAAGCTCTTACCGACAACTTCAATGAAGCAATGGAAATCCTTAAGAAGTACTATGACTTTGATGAAGCATCCCAGCAGTTCACGAACTTCCCGACGCTGACTTATCTGTACAATACTTCCGAAGGACACAAGATGATCGGTGAATATCTGCAGAGCGCTCTTGCGGCTGTCGGTATCACGATGAACCTGGAAAACCAGGAATGGAACACCTTCCTTGAAACACGTAAGAATGGTGACTACTCCATCGCACGTAACGGCTGGCTCGCGGACTACAATGATCCGATCTGCTTCCTCGATATGTGGACAACAGCTTCCGGCAACAACGATGTTCAGTTCGGCAGAGGCGCTGACGCCACCGTCAAGGCTTACAGCCTCGACCTGACAGATCTCGGCTATGACACCAAGGTCGAAGACGGCACATGGGCAGAGACCTATGACGTCTTGATTTCTGACATCAAGAGCTGCACGGATAACGAAACACGCTATAAGCTGATGCACAAGGCTGAAGACCTGCTCATGAGCACAGGCTGCATCTGCCCGCTGTATTTCTACACAGATCCGTACATGCTGGATTCCTCCGTCAAGGGCTTCTTCGCGAACCCGCTCGGATATAAGTACTTCATGTACACCACAATTGAATAATTTGGGAATAGATTCCTGAATACAGAACCTCCGGCTGTTGCCGGAGGTTTTTTTGCCATTTTTACATTAAAATATGAGCGCTGTTTGACGCCGGAATAAAAAAGAAAGCTGGCCGCCTATGAGGGGTGACGACCAGCCGAGTGTTAGCGCGAGGCTAACGTATGAAAAGTAGTGCCATAGCACATTAAAAGTATAACATAGGCTTCCTGAAAATTGAACCGTGTAAATTAAGAGAAAAAAGGAGAAAAGTGAGCGTTTTTTAAGATCTTTTTTCATTTATTTTTACAAAGATTATCTTTGAAGGTTAAAATTTGACCTTTCAGGCTTTCCAAAGTGCATGATTTCAGGTCCTGCCACTCTCTGGGATAGAGTTTTCTGTAGGAAGAAGTAAGGAGACGGTCGTCCAGAAGGAGGATGAGTCCGCGGTCATGTTCCGTTCGGATGACTCGTCCGGCCGCCTGTTCCACTTTGTTCATGCCGGGATAGCGGTAAGCATAGTCAAAACCGGCGTCATCGGTCCGGTCATAGAACTGCTTCAGCAGCTCACGCTCTATGGAGACCTGCGGCAGGCCGGCACCGACGATGATGGCTCCGATGAGGCGGGTTCCGGTAAGGTCAATTCCTTCGGAAAACATACCGCCCATGACGGAAAAGGCCAGAAGGGAGTCATGAGGATTTTCGTAGAAGTTTTCGAGAAAGATCTCCCTGTCGTCCTCGGCCATCCCGGAGGACTGACAGACATAATTGATACCGGGAGTGTCGAATTCCTCCCGGTAGATTTTGTAGACTTCCCGCATCAGCGTGTAGGAAGGAAAGAACACGAGATAGTTTCCCGGCCAGTTTTCCGCGGCGCACTTCAGATAGGCCGCGATGCGCCGGTACATTTCCGGACCTCTCCTTTTAAAAACCGTGCTGACATCCGAGGCGGCAAGCAGCAGACGGTGTTCCGGATCGAAAGGCGTTTTTGCGTAGACCGCGTAAGGGTCTTTGGCAGTGGTCAGCATTTTCCGGAAATAGGGAAGGGGCAGGAGCGTAGCGGAGAAAAAGACCGCCGACCTGCCTTTTGTAAGGCAGTCCTGAAGCCTTGAGGCCGGATTGGAGCAAAAGAGTTTCAGCTCAAGGTGTTCGTCCTCATTTTTCGCGGCATAAACCGTATAATTATCATCCAGAAGCTCTGCCGTATTGGCAAATGTAAGAAGCGCGAAATAGTATTCGAGCAGTTTTTCCTTCAGAGCGCCGTCTTTGCTCTCCTCAAAAAACTCAGTCATGCAGGTACTGATTTTAAGGGCCGCGCGAACGATTTTATCCTGTTCCGCGGAATCCGGGAAGAGATACGGGCTGTCGAGAACCCTGCCGTCCGGCTCATCATCCAGCCGGTGCGAAAGAAGCAGCATCTGGCGGTTCGCGGCGTCGATTGCCCGGACGAGTTTCACACGGAGCCGTTCTTCGTCCGCATTCTCTTTCTTTTTGGCTAAAAGGCGTTTCGCTTTCAGCAGATCCTCTTTGACGATGGAGGCGCTGTACATGTCACGGGCACGGTCCGCGAGATTGTGGGCCTCGTCAATGAGAAAGAGGTACTGGCCGCTTTTCCCTGCCGCGAAAAAGCGCTTCAGCTGCGCGTCGGGATCGAACACGTAGTTGTAGTCGCAGACAATCGCGTCGCAAAATGACGCGAGATCCAGTGAGAGCTCATAAGGGCAGACGTTCCCTTCTTTCGCGGCCAGAGCGATCTGCTCCCGTCCGTAGAAGTTTCCTTCATTGAGGAGCTTGAACAGGAGCCCGTTGATTCTGTCGAAATGTCCCTTCGCGTAAGGACAGTCGTCGGGATTGCAGGACGATTCATTCAGCGGACAGATTTTTTCCTTGGCGGTAATGCGGACGCAGCGGATGAGGAGGCCTTTATTTTTCAAGATGGTAAATGCTTCCCAGCCCACTTCCTGCGTCTCATTTTTTGCGGTCAGGTAGAAAATGCGCTCCGCGAGGCCATTTCCAAGCGCTTTAACAGACGGATAGACACAGCTCATGGTCTTGCCGACGCCGGTGGGAGCCATGAGAAAGAGCTGTTTTTTCTCCCTGATCGTATGGTAGACCGAGGCGGCCAGATGCTGCTGGCCCTCGCGGAACGGGAAGGGGAACGAAAGGTTCTCGATGGAGAGATTGCGTTCCCTGAGATGGTTGAGCTGCCATTTGGCCCAGAGATACCACTCGTCTGTAAGAGAGATGAACCAGTCGTGAAGGTCTTCATTTTCAAAAACATAATGGAAATAGCGCACATCTTCAGTGTCGAGGTTCGCGTAGGTCATGCGGACTCCGATGCGCGGAAGCTGCTCTTTATCCGCGATGATCGCGGCGTAGCATTTCGCCTGCGCGAGATGCACCTCGAACGGCTCCTCAAGGCGGGTGACGTCAAGGTACATGCCCTTGATCTCGTCCACGACGACGGAAGGTTCATCGGCGCCGGACTCCTCGGTGCCCTCTGCCCGGCGGATGACGCCGTCTGCGCGGCCTTCAATCCGAAGCGTGAGTTCGTCATAGAAAACCGAGATCTTCAGAGGCACTTCGGCGGTGTAGTCCGGGCCCTGCGCCTTCTGGAGCCGCCGGTGGAGGACCGCGCCTTTTTGCATGGCGTCAATATCGGGGCCGTGCTGGACACGGCGGTCGATGTCCCCGGAGCGCAGCAGAAACTCCACCATCTGCCTTACGGAAATGGCGGAAACGGGTTTTTGTTCTTCTTTGGGAACCATCAGTTCTTCAGACATAGTCACATTATACCATGAGGCGACGAGCCAGGCGAACATATATGTTCATCTGGCGACCGCAGATGATAACAGACTCTTTGAGTCTGTTATACCATAATGCACCACAGGTGCCAGGCCCCTCTGGTGCAGTCGAAAATCGTCGGTTGTAAAAAAGCCGAGTTGTAGGTATAATCTACTCATCAAACGGACATACGCCTAAAAGGAGAATACATGAAAGCACTTGAAGAGAAGATTCTGAAGGAAGGCCAGGTAAGGCCGGGACACATTCTGAAAGTTGACAGTTTCCTCAATCATCAGATGGATATCGAATTCATCAATGAAATCGGCAAGGAGTTCCTGCGTCTGTTCGGAGACAGGCCGATTACGAAGATTCTGACCGTGGAAGCTTCGGGAATCGGAATTGCCTGTATTACAGCTCAGTATTTCAAAGTGCCGGTGGTCTTTGCCAAGAAGGCGCAGAGCCTCAATCTGGACGGAAGCCTCTATACGACGAAAGTCCAGAGTTACACACACAACCGCGTCTATGACGTCATTCTCTCGAAGAAATTCCTGACTGCGGATGACCACGTACTCGTCATCGACGATTTCCTCGCGAACGGCTGTGCCGTCAACGGTCTTCTGGACATCATCGACGAAGCCGGCGCGACACTCGAAGGAGTCGGGATTGTCATCGAGAAAGGCTTCCAGGATGGAGGCAGGGAACTGAGAGCGCGCGGAGTGGACCTGAAGTCGCTCGCGATCATCAAGTCCATGACGGATCATTCGATTGAGTTCGAAAAGCAGGAAGAAGAACCATATGAAATATGAAGAGCTTTTCAATGAACTGAAGGTGCACGGACAGGAGCACCTTCTTCATTTTTATGAAGAACTTCCCGAAGAAGAACAAAAGAAACTTCTTGAAAATGTCAGCCGCCTCGACCTTTCGTACGCGGAGGCATTTGCCGGAAAAGGCGAGGAGATTCAGCGTGGAACGATCGAACCGCTGAAAGCCATGACGCTTGCCGAGGAAGAAGCGCACGCAAAGGAGTACAGAGAAGCCGGAATCCGGGCACTTCGCGAAGGCAGAGCGGCAGCCGTTCTGCTCGCCGGAGGCATGGGGACGCGCCTCGGAACGGACGGACCGAAGGGATGCTTCGATCTGGGCATTACGAGGCCGGTATATATTTTCCAGAGATTGATTGAAAATCTGCAGGATTCCGTAAAAGAGGCGGGCGCGTATGTCCATCTCCTCATCATGACTGGCGAGCCGAATGACCGGGCGACGAGAAGCTTCCTTAAGGAACATGATTTCTTCGGCTATCCGGAAGAATACGTCCATTTCTTTGTGCAGGACACCGCGCCCGCAGTGGATGAGAACGGAAAGATCCTTCTTGAATCGAAGACGGCCCCGGCCGTGTCGCCGAACGGAAACGGCGGCTGGTATTCTTCGCTGAAGAAGGCCGGATTCGCGGAGTTCCTTAAAAAGCAGGGCGTCGACTATCTCAATACATTCGCGGTCGACAATGTCCTGCAGCGGATCTGCGACCCGCTGTTTCTCGGGGCAGTGATCCTTAAGGACGCGGCTGTCGGTGCGAAAGTGACGGCCAAAACCGGGCCGGACGAAAAAGTAGGCGTCGTGTGTCTTGAGGACGGACATCCCGCGGTCGTGGAGTATACGGAATTAAGCGAAGAAATGCGGAACGCGCGCGACGCGGACGGCCGGCTGCTGTACAACTGGGGCTATATCAACAATTGCCTGTTCCGCATGGAGGATCTCGAGAGGGCGTCGAAGGGGAGCATGCCGCTTCATTTTGCGCATAAGAAAGTGCCCTATGTGGATGCGGAAGGCCAAAGGGTCACTCCTTCGGAGCCGAACGCGTGGAAATTTGAGTATTTCATTTTCGATATTTTTAAGGGAATGAAGAGCTGCCTGCCGTTTGAAGTGGTCCGCGAAAAAGAGTTCGCGCCCGTGAAGAATCCCACGGGAGTCGACTCGGTTGAGTCCGCGCGGGAACTCTTAAAGCTCAACGGCTATCAACTGTAACAGAAAGGAAACAGGATATGATGGAAGAAGACAGGAAACTGGCTCTGCTGATCGATTCCGACAACGTTTCGGTGAAATACCTGAACGGCATTTTCGATGAGCTGTCCCAGTACGGCACTGTCACATACCGCCGGATCTACGGCGACTTTACCAGTTCCAACAACGCCAGGTGGAGCAACCGCCTGCTGGAAAAGTCGATCACGCCGATCCAGCAGTTTTCAAATACAAGCGGGAAGAACGCCACCGATTCCGCGCTGATCATCGACGCGATGGATCTTCT
Source organism: uncultured Eubacteriales bacterium (assembly GCA_900319795.1). Lineage (GTDB taxonomy): Bacteria > Bacillota > Clostridia > Lachnospirales > Lachnospiraceae > Chordicoccus. The sequence continues at coordinate 18,762 of ONPU01000003.1, forward strand.
GTACAATTCGAACGTGGACGGCTTCTGCATCGTGAGCTCGGACAGCGACTTCACGCGTCTTGCTTCGAGACTGCGCGAGTCCGGGAAAATCGTGATCGGCATGGGAGAGAAGAAGACGCCGGATTCGTTCCGCGCGGCCTGCACGGTCTTCACGGAGCTGGAGAATCTTCTTGAAAATGAATCGGGTCCGATGGACAAAGCCGCGATCGAACAGGATATCATCAATATCATTACGAAAAATGACAACCGCGGCAAACAGACCGGCCCCGGCGAAATCGGAAGCCGCCTTCAGAACAAATATCCGGACTTCGATATCCGTACCTTCGGATACAGCCAGCTCGGCAAGTTCCTCGAAGATATGGAGGGGATCGAGGTCCACAAGAAGAACAATATGATCACGGTCAGCCTCGCGGATGCCGGCGGGAACGAGGATCCGATTATCACGGAGATCCGCGAGATCGTGCGCCGCAAGGGCAAGAACGGCATCGGCCTTGCTCCGCTCGGCCAGGAAATCCGCAAGACACACAAGAACTTCAATGTGAAGCTCTACGGCTACTCGCAGCTGTACCGCTTCATTGATTCCATCCCTGGCCTGAAAGTCAAGGGATCGGCAGCCGACCGCAGGGTCTACGCAGAGACATAAGGAGGAGATATGGTTCGAAGAGTTTATGTAGAGAAGAAAAGTGAGTACGCGGTCGCGGCAAAGAGCCTTCTTAGAGAAATCCGTCAGTTCCTTCAGGTGGAAGGCGTGACCGGTGTACGCGTCTTCATCCGCTACGATGTGGAAGGCGTTACGGACGAGACCTATGCTGTTGCCAGAAATACGGTCTTTTCGGAGCCTCCGGTGGATCTTCTGTACGAAGAGAAGCTTCCTGAGGCCGAGAATGCCCGCGTCTTTTCGGTAGAGTACCTGCCGGGACAGTTCGACCAGCGCGCGGATTCCGCGGAGCAGTGCATCCGCTTCCTGAACGAAAAGGAAACGCCGGTCGTGCGCAGCGCGACGACCTATATGATTCTGGGCAAGATCAGCGATGCCGATTTTGAGAAGATCATCGCGGACTGCATTAACCCGGTCGACTCGCGCCTGACCGACGAGGAGAAGCCCGAAACCCTTTCCGCGGACTATCCGGAACCGGAGGATGTGAAAATTCTGGACGGGTTCCGCACGATGCCGGAAGAGGAGTTCCGCGCCCTGTATGACAGCCTGAATCTCGCTATGACATACGCGGATTTTGCCTTCATCAGGGAACATTTTAAGGAAAATGAAAACCGCGATCCGAGCATGACCGAAATCCGTGTGCTGGATACCTACTGGTCGGATCACTGCCGTCATACGACATTTTCAACGGAATTGAAACATATTACATTCGGCGACGGCCCCATGCGCGAGGCGATCGAGGGCACGTTCCTCGAGTATCTGAAAGAGCGCGAAGAACTTTACAAAGACCGTCCCGACAAATACATCTGCCTCATGGACCTCGCGACCATGGGCGCAAGGAAGCTGAAAGCCGAAGGAAAGCTCGCCGACGAGGAGGAATCCGATGAAATCAACGCCTGCTCCATCGTCGTTCCGGTCGATGTGGACGGAAAGGAAGAGGAGTGGCTGATCAATTTTAAAAATGAAACCCACAACCATCCGACCGAGATCGAACCCTTCGGCGGCGCGGCGACCTGCCTCGGCGGCGCGATCCGCGATCCGCTTTCCGGAAGGACTTATGTCTACCAGGCCATGCGCATCACAGGCGCTGCGGACCCGACGGCTCCGCTCGAGAACACGCTTCCGGGCAAACTTCCGCAGAAGAAGCTGGTCCGTCAGGCTGCTCACGGCTACAGCTCTTACGGCAACCAGATCGGCCTCGCGACCGGCTATGTAAAAGAACTCTATCACCCCGCCTACGCGGCAAAGCGTATGGAGATCGGCGCCGTCATCGCTGCCGCTCCGCGCCGTGCCGTCAAGCGTCTTACGTCCGATCCCGGCAATGTCATTATCCTCATCGGCGGCCGTACCGGACGTGACGGAATCGGCGGCGCGACAGGTTCTTCCAAAGCCCACAATACCGAATCCACGAATACCTGCGGCGCCGAGGTCCAGAAGGGAAATGCCCCGACCGAACGCAAGCTGCAGCGCCTTTTCAGAAGAGAAGAGGTGACCCGCCTGATCCGTAAATGCAACGACTTCGGCGCCGGCGGCGTATCCGTCGCGATCGGCGAACTGGCAGACGGCCTCAGGATCGACCTCGACCGTGTGCCGAAGAAATACGCCGGCCTCGACGGGACGGAACTCGCGATCTCCGAATCCCAGGAGCGTATGGCTGTCGTGGTGGACGCTCAGGACGTACAGGCCTTTATGGCATTTGCGAACGAGGAGAATCTCGAGGCGACCGAAGTGGCGGTCGTGACCGAAGAACCGCGCCTTGTCATGACCTGGCGCGGAAAGGAAATCGTCAATATTTCCCGCGCGTTCCTCAACACCAACGGAGCGCATCAGGAGACCGATGTCTTTGTGGAAATGCCCTCCGGAATCGGCAGCCTCAACGACATCTCTTCTGAGCCTGCTCCGTCAGACGTCAACGATTCCGACGCGGTCCGCGCGAAATGGCTCGAAGTCCTTGGCGACATGAATGTCTGCTCCCAGAAGGGCCTGGTCGAGATGTTCGACAGCTCGATCGGCGCAGGATCTTCGTTCATGCCTTACGGCGGACAGTACCAGCTGACCGAGACACAGGCGATGGCAGCCAAAGTTCCGGTACCGGGCGGAAAGACCGAAACCGTCACGCTGATGAGCTATGGCTTTGATCCCTATCTGTCATCCTGGAGCCCGTATCACGGAGCAGCCTGGGCAGTCGTGACATCTGCAGCCAAGATCGCGGCAGCGGGCGGAGATGTCTCTAAGATCCGCTTTACCTTCCAGGAATATTTCCGCAGGATGTCGGAGGAACCGTCCCGCTGGAGCCAGCCGTTCGCGGCCCTTCTCGGTGCCTATGCGGCTCAGATCGGACTGGGCCTTCCGTCCATCGGAGGAAAGGACTCGATGTCCGGAACCTTCGAGTCGATCGACGTCCCGCCGACACTCGTGAGCTTCGCGGTCGATACGGCAAAGGTCTCCGACCTCGTAACACCGGAGCTGAAAAAAGCCGGCAGCACCCTCATCCGGATCCGTATGCCGAAAGACGGAAACCTTCTGCCGGACTATCAGGAGGTTCTTGAAACCTGCGCCAAACTGCGCGAAGACCAGAAGGCCGGAAGGGTCCTCTCTGTCTATGTATGCGGCAGAGCGGGCATGGCCGAGGCGGTCAGCAAGATGGCATTCGGCAATAAAATCGGCGTCAGAATCGAGCATTTCGTCGATCCGAGAGCCTTCTTCGAAGCAGCTTACGGCGACTTTGTCTGCGAGGTCGCGGAAGGAAAAGTCGGCGAGCTTCAGTCTTCCTATGATGTGATCGGTGTGGTGACCGGTGAGAATACATTTTCCTATGGAAATGCCGTCATCAGCATGGACGACGCGCTTGCGGCCTGGAAAGGCACGCTCGAGAAAGTCTTCAAAACGAAGTCGTCGCTTTCGGCAGAAGCAGTGCTGGCACCCCTTTACAGGGAAAAATCACCGGCTGTCATCAGCCATAAAATCGCGCAGCCGCACGTATTCATTCCGGTATTCCCGGGAACGAACTGCGAGTACGACTCCCGTTCTGCTTTCGAAGCGGCCGGGGCAAGCGTGACGACCTCCGTGTTCCGCAACCTGACCGAAAATGATATCCGCGAGTCGGTGGAAGTATTCGCTTCCGAGATCGCGAAGGCCCAGATCATCATGTTCCCGGGCGGCTTCTCCGCCGGCGACGAGCCGGACGGCTCCGCGAAGTTCTTCGCGACCGCTTTCCGGAACGCGAAGATCCGCGAAGAGGTTGAAAAGCTCCTCAATGAGCGCGACGGCCTGGCGCTTGGCATCTGCAACGGATTCCAGGCCCTCATCAAGCTCGGACTGGTTCCGGAAGGTCGGATCATCGGACAGAACGAATTCTCTCCGACGCTGACCTTCAATACGATCGGCCGCCACATTTCCAAAATGGTCTACACGAAGGTCGTTTCGAACAAGTCGCCCTGGCTCTACGGCGCGGAGCTCGGCGGGGTCTATACGATGCCCGCATCCCACGGTGAAGGCCGCTTTGTCGCGCCCCGTCAGTGGCTGGATACGCTCGCTTTAAACGGACAGGTGGCAACACGCTACTCGGATCCGAACGGACGCGTCACGATGGACGAGGAGTGGAACGTGAACGGATCCTTTGGCGCGATCGAGGGCATTACCTCGCCCGACGGACGTGTATTCGGAAAAATGGCCCACGCCGAGCGCCGCGGAGACGGTGTCGCGATTAACATTTACGGCGAGCAGGATATGAAGATCTTCGAGTCCGGGGTGAACTATTTCCGATAAACCGGCAATTGTGAAAGAAGCGGGCGGATCTGCCCGGGGAGGATATCCATGGAAATGAGAACTGCGCATGTGACACGCGTGACGAAAGAGACGGACATCGATCTGACATTGAATCTGGACGGCAGCGGCAAATGTATGGCCGACACCGGCATCGGGTTTTTTGACCATATGCTGGACGGCTTCGCGCGCCACGGGCTCTTCGACCTTCAGGTGAAGGTCAAGGGAGACCTCCATGTAGATTCGCATCATACGATCGAGGACACCGGGATTGTGCTCGGCAGCGCGATTAAGGAGGCATTGGGAGACAAGGCCGGAATCCGCAGATACGGCAGCTTCCTTCTGCCGATGGACGACGCGCTCGTCATGTGCGCGGTTGACCTTTCCGGGAGACCTTATTTTTCATCGAATCTGCAGTTCGCGGCACCGATGGTGGGAACCATGCAGACGGAGATGGTGAGGGAATTCTTCTATGCCGTATCCTATTCGGCCGGAATGAATCTCCATTTTAAACAGCTTGACGGAATCAACGACCACCATGTCATGGAGGCGGCGTTCAAGGCATTTGCAAAAGCGCTGGACGAGGCGAGCAGCTTTGACCCGCGGATTGACGGGGTCTGGTCGACCAAGGGCACATTGTAAAATGATATTTGACACACATGCACATTATGATGACAAGGCATTTGAAGAGGACCGTGACGCGGTCCTTGCTTCTTTGCGCGGCGCCGGCGTCGGAAGAGTGATCGACGTCGGGGCAAGCGTAAGGTCCCTCAAGCGGATCCCGGAGCTTGCCGCGCAGTATGACTTCCTCTACGGCGCGCTGGGCCTCCATCCCGACGAGGTCGGACAGCTGACGGACGAGGTCCGGGAACAGATCACGCGGGGCCTTAAAAATCCGAAAATGGTGGCGGTCGGAGAGATCGGACTTGACTACCACTGGGATGTGGAACCCCATGAGGTGCAGATCCGCTGCTTTAAGGAACAGATCCGGATCGCGCTTCAGGCGGAAAAGCCGATCATCGTCCATTCCAGGTCCGCGGCGGAAGATACGATGTCCGTCATCGAGGAACTCTACGGGGCGGGAAGCCCGGCGAAGAAAGTTGCGAAACAGGAAGCGCTGAAGAAGCTGCAGCCGGACTCTTACGTGGAAGTTCCCGGAAAAGAGTGGGTCTGGAAGAAAGAAATCCCGGAAGGGCCGGGGCATCACGTCAAACGCAAAGGGATCATCCACGCTTACGCCTATTCGGCCGAGCACGCCCGGATCTATACGGGGCTCGGGTTCTTCTTAGGGATCGGCGGGGTCCTCACGTATCAGAACTCCAGAAAGCTGAAGAAGGTTGTGAAGGAGATCCCCCTTGAATATCTGGTACTGGAAACCGACTGCCCGTATCTCGCGCCGGAGCCGCACCGCGGGGAGCGGAATTCGTCCGCGTATCTGCCGGAGGTGGTGAAGGCGATCGCGGCGATCAAGGAGGTGCCGGAGGCGGAAGTCGAGGCCGTCACCTGGGAGAATGCCTGCCGGCTGTTCGGCCTCAGCTTCTAAAGTGCACCACAGGTGCCAGGCACCTGTGGTGCAGCCTGGAATATCAAACATCAGGAGGAGAGAGCGATTGAGCAAAGTGATAGTGGGAATGTCCGGAGGAGTGGACAGCGCCATTGCGGCCCTTCTTCTGAAGAGAGCCGGCCACGACGTCATCGGCGTCACCCTGAGAACCTGGGAGAGCGAAGACGCAGCCGAGAACCGCTGCTGCGAGATCGATGACGCCCGGGCTGTGTGCCGGACAATCGGAATCCCGTATTATCCGTGGAATGCCTGCGGCACGTTCCGGGAAATGGTGATCGACCCCTTCGTGAAGGACTATCTGGAGGGAAGGACGCCGAACCCCTGCGTCGAGTGCAACCGGCACGTCAAATGGGGCCGCATGCTCCGCATCGCGGACGAACTTTCCGCGGATTATATCGCGACCGGCCACTACGCGGACGTGATTCAGACCCCGGGAGGACGCTTTACCGTGCGCCAGTCCGCCGCGGGCAAAAAGGATCAGACTTATATGCTCTGGAAACTGACGCAGGAACAGCTGTCGAGGACGCTGATGCCGCTCGCGTCGCTGACCAAAGAGGAGGTCCGGCGGATCGCGGAGGAGGCGGGGCTTCCGGTGGCAAAGAAGCATGATTCACAGGAAATCTGCTTTGTGCCGGACGGCCACTACTCGGAATTTATCGAAAATGAGGCAGCAACCGCATGTCCCAAAGAGGGCAATTTCGTCGATGAGGACGGTAAGATCCTCGGCCGCCATAAAGGCATCACGCACTATACGGTCGGGCAGAGGAGGGGGCTTGGCATCGCTGCCGGATATCATATTTTCGTAAAGGAGATTCGTCCGGAGACGGATGAAATCGTTCTGTCCCGCGAAGACGCGCTATTTTCAAATGAAATCTTCTGCAGGGACCTGAATTTCCTCTCGGTCGAGGATATTAAAGGAGATGAAAAGATTTCCGCCAGAGTGCGGATTCGCTATCACCATCAGGGAGAGGAAGCGGAGCTTACGCGGGCAGATGACGAAACGCTCAGAGTCCTGTTCCGCAATCCGGTCCGGGCTGCGACACCGGGACAGTCGGCCGTCTTTTATGACGCGGATGGCTGTGTGATCGGCGGCGGAAAGATTGCGAAACGGTAAGGAGGAGACACGGGATGAAGATCTATCTCACAAGACACGGTCAGACCAGGCTGAACAAAGACAAGAGGATGCAGGGCCTGACGGACGAACCTCTGAACGAAACGGGAATACAGCAGGCCGAAGAAGCCCGCAGAAAGCTCATGGCGGAGCACCCCGGCCTTACTTTTGACGCGGTCTATGCCAGCCCGCTCGTGAGGGCGCAGAAGACTGCCTGCATCATTGGCGGTGTCTCACCGGAGGACCTGATCATCGATGAGCGGATTATCGAAGTGGATTTCGGAAAATACGAACAGAGAAAATACAGCCTCATGGGGCCGTGGATGACGCTCTACTGGGCGCTGCCGGAGGTTATTCCGGCGCCGCCGACGGTTGAAACGACGGCTTCGATGGTTGCCCGGAGCCGGTCATTTCTCGAGGACCTTTCCAAAAAAGATTATGAAAATGTCCTCATCGCCTGCCACGGAGGCATTATCCGCGCGCTGAGCGGCTGCCTCGAAGGTCTGCCGCGAGGCTATCGCTGGCGCCCGAAGCCGAAGAACTGTGAGATCCGCATCTATACTTTATAGAGCTGGTTTTTTGAACGAAGATGAAAAAGCTGCAATTTCCTGACAGAAATGCAGCTTTTTTTCTTACATGGCTTTCAGCCGATCGAGAATGCGCATGGCCACCTCATGCTTGCTGAGAAGCGGAAGCTGTTCCATACCGTCGGCAGTGATCATCGTGACGACATTGGTGTCGGTACCGAAGCCGGCGCCTTCCACTTTGACGTTATTGGCGCAGATCATATCCAGGTTTTTCTTCTTCAGCTTTTTAAGGGCTCTTTCTTCAAGGCCGGAGGTCTCCATAGCGAAGCCGCAGAGCAGCTGGCCTTCTTTTTTATGGTCGCCGAGATACTGCAGCGTATCTTCGGTCCTTTCGAGCGCGATGCTCAGGTCCCCGTCCGCTTTGTGCATCTTCTCGTCGCTTACGGACGCGGGCCGGTAGTCGGCCACGGCGGCTGCTTTGATAATGATATCCTGTTCATCGGAGCAGGAGGTGACGGCGCGGAAAAGATCCCCCGCGGAGGTGATCGGAATGAGTTTAACGCCAACCGGAGGCTCGATCGCGACCGGTCCGGAGACGAGCGTCACTTCAGCGCCCCTTAGGGCAGCGGCGGCAGCGATGGCGTATCCCATTTTTCCGCTGGAATGGTTGGTGATATAGCGGACGGGATCCAGCGCCTCGCGGGTCGGTCCCGCGGTGACGAGGATTTTCCTGCCGGCCAGGTCTTTTTCGCAGGCTATTTCCAGAAGAATCCGCTGTACGAGATAGGAAGGATCGGGCAGCTTGCCCTTTCCTTCGTCGCCGCAGGCCAGACGGCCGCTCGCGGGCTCGATGATTTTGACTCCCCTGGATGCCAGAATTTTTAAATTCTCCTGGGTCGCAGGATGTTCATACATCCTCGTATTCATGGCCGGAGAGACCAGTACAGGGCAGGTGGTGCAGGCCAGAAGAGTGGTGGAGAGCATATCGTCGGCGATGCCGTGCGCCATTTTTGCGAGGATATTGGCGCTGGCCGGCGCGACGATCATAAGATCCGCCTTTTTTGCCAGTTCGACGTGTTCGACTTCGAACTGGAAATTGCGGTCAAAGGTGTCGGTGAGACATTTCTGTTTGGTCAGTGTCTCAAATGTAATGGGGTGAATGAACTTCGTCGCGTTCCGGGTCATGATCACGTGGACTTCCGCGTGCTCTTTTACAAGCCGGCTGGCCAGATCCGCAGCCTTATAGGCCGCGATGCTTCCCGTAACACCGATGATGACGGTCTTTCCCTTCAGCATCATTCCTTCCCCCCTTTTCTTTTATCTGAGGTTTTGTGTCACTTGTTTTTTTCGTAAATGTAGTACAGTCCCCTGAGCAGAAGATCGTCGTCGAGTATGACGTCATTTTTCATCAGAGAAACAACCGTTGAGGCAAGACCGCCGGTCGCGATGATGGTGGCTTTCATTCCCAGCTCGTCCTCGATCCGCTCGATCATGCCGTCCAGCATGGAAGCGGTTCCGTAGAGAATGCCGCTCTTCATGCAGTCGATCGTATTTTTGCCGATCAGCTGCTTCGGCGGATCCAGCCCGATGCGGGGCAGCTTCGATGTTCTGGACGTAAGGGAGTCCAGCGAGACGCGAAGGCCCGGGAGGATCATTCCGCCCGAATAGGTCTTCCTGTCGTCGATGACACTGATTGTCGTGGCTGTGCCCATGTCGATGATAATGAGCGGGCAGGTATAGTCATGAATGCCCGCGACCGCGCCTACAATCAGATCCGCGCCGATCTGGGCGGGATCATCCATATGGATCTTCAGCCCGTTTTTGAGGCCGGGACCGACGGTGCGGACACGGCAGCTGCAGATCTTACCGAGAGCCTCGGTGATCAGTGAAGTCAGAGGAGGTACGACCGACGCGATGATCGCTCCGTCGATTTCCGCGGAACTTAAGGAATGCAGCTCCAGGATATTTTTAAAGCAGAGCGCGTATTCCAGGGCGGTTTTGGAGAGGTCGGTGGAGACCCGCTCGAAGAAGCGGATTTCACCCTGGTCGAGTACACCGACTACCAGATTTGTATTACCGATGTCTACAGCCAACAGCATGGGAAATACCTCCTTCAAGTCTATCAGGCGTAAGCTTTATTCCGTCCCAGCACACCGGATTTCTGAATTCCGGCGGAAATGACCGTGACAAGCACAGCCGCGGCGATCGCTTCCGGAATGCCGGACGCGGTGACGGTGCCCATGACCAGACCGAAGACGGCTTCCATGCCGACATTTTTCACTTCGGCGTACTGTTTCGCGAAGAGAAGATAGATGCTTCCCATTACGAAAACCGTATTGGTCATCGAGCCGATAAAACCGGTCAGCGGAAGAAGAATGCCTTCCGGAACCTTCAGTTTTTTAAGGCCGATGTGGAACCAGCCAGAGACAACGCCGATCATGACGCGGCAGCCGATGCTGATCCAGAGCGCCTTAAGAACACCGGCGAGACCGGTTGTGCTCAAAAACGGTGAAAACGCGAATGATAAAAGAGTGGGAGCCTGGGTGTTGCTGATCATGGAACAGATTCCGAAGACGGCTCCGAGGAAAGCTCCCGCAGCGGGCCCTAAAAGGATCGCGCCGATAATGACGGGAATGTGTACGGTAGTGGCCTTGATGATCGGAAGCTGGATCATGCCGAGCGGTGTGTTCGCAAGAACGATCACGATTGCTGCCATAAGGCCTAGAGTTACCATGTAACGAGTGTCTTTTTTGATTTTCATAGTGCATCCTCCCTGTTATTATTCCGCCTTAAACCGCGGATACAATACAAAAGCAGAACGATTGATTTACCAAAACGGAGTATAGCATGAAATGACATGTCCGGCAAATGAAAACATTGTGAACTTAAAAACGCGTCAGTTCATTTGACAAACGGAAATGGGATATGCGATGATAAATGAGGTTCGCGGACCGGAAAAGGCCTCCGAACAAAAGGAGAACTTCAGATGAACAAGTCGGACATAAAGAAGGTTCAGCGCATTCTTTTACTGGTCGGCCTCATCACGGTCGTGATCTGTTTCGTGGTGATGCTTTTTTTCAGATCCCATCTGGTCTCTTCAGGATTTCAAAAAGCGATTGTTCTTTTGACGCCGTTCATTTACGGAGCGGTGATCGCCTATCTTCTCTGCCCGGTCTGCGCGTTTTGTGAGAAATGGCTCACACGCCTTTTCGACCGGAACGGCGAAGGCAAACATAAGGGACTCATCAGTATCATCAGCATTCTTCTGTCGCTGGTGCTCCTGTTCCTCATTCTGCTTCTTCTCCTTGTCGCCGTCATTCCGGAACTGGTAAGCAGTATTACAAAGATCGTGCAGAGCTTCCCGAGAGCTCTCAATTCATTTGAAAGATGGCTGAAAAACCTGGGAGAAGGGGAGCTGGTTCCCGCTGAAGTGGTCGCATGGGTGGAATCGTCCCTCAACGGAGTCTATGATCATCTGGAGGAGTTCCTGAAGACCGATCTGCTCCCGCGGCTCAACACGCTGATGGGCGGCATGGGAACCAGCATCAAATCCATCTTTGGGGTTCTGTCCAATTTTGCGCTCGGGGTGATCATTTCCGCCTATATTCTGGGGGAACGCAAAAATTTTAAGCGCCAGCTCATTCTGATCCTCAGAGCGGCTTTCTCGGAAAGAACGGTCAACTGGATTCTGAAAGAAGCAAGCTTCGCCAACCAGAAATTCAACGGATTCCTGATCGGCAAGATCGTGGATTCCACGATTATCGGAGTGCTTTGCTTTATCTTCCTCGCCCTGACCGGGATGCCCTACACGATCCTGATCAGCATCATCGTCGGCGTCACCAATATGATCCCGTTTTTCGGACCGTATATCGGCATGATTCCGTCGGCGATTCTCATCCTGACCGTTTCACCCGTGAAATGTATCATTTTCCTTGTATTTATCATCCTACTGCAGCAGCTGGACGGAAATGTCATCGGACCGAAGATCCTCGGAGACAAGCTGGGCTTAAGCAGCTTCTGGATCCTCTTCTCAATTCTCATCTTCGGTTCGCTCTGGGGGCTCGTGGGAATGATTGTCGGCGCTCCGCTCTTTGCGGTGATCTATGACCTCTGCCGATCACTCGTCCACCTCGGCCTCAAAAAGAGAGGAATCCGTATTGACTCGGAAAATGATCCTTCCTCCGCAGACGGTAAAACGGACACGGCCGAAGAGCTCCCGTCCGGTGAAGGGGGAGTTTGACGATTTAGAGTAAAATGAACCGACGCGCCATTTCTCTTCGGGATCGAAGATCACGAGATCCGCGGGAGCTCCCTCTTCAAGGGAACCGCCGGGCAGATGATAAAGCGCGGCCGGATTGGTGCTCATTTTCCGAAGCAGTTCCGGGAGAGTCAGATATCCCGGACGGACCAGCTCGGTGATGCTGAGCGCCAGAGAAGTTTCAAGACCGATAATGCCGCTGGGAGATTTGTCCAGCGGTTTTTCTTTTTCTTCTACCGCGTGCGGGGCATGGTCCGTGGCAATGAGATCGATCGTGCCGTCCCGAAGGCCCTCGATGATCTGCAGCCGGTCCTCCTCTTTTCGAAGGGGCGGATTCATCTTGGCATAACTTCCGTGTTTCAACACCGCTTCATCCGTCAGCGTAAAATGATGCGGCGTCGCCTCCGCGTGCAGGCGGGCACCCATCGCTTTTGCCTGACGGATCAGCTGCACGGAAATGCCCGAGCTCACATGCTGCATCACCACATCCGCGCCGGACCTTAGTGCGAGCATTGAGTCTCTCGCGATCATCGATTCCTCCGCAAGCGAAGGAGAGCCGGCAAGGCCGAGCTGTTCCGCGACCGCTCCGGCGTTGATTCCATTCTGGGAAATGAACGACGGATCCTCTTCATGGAGGCTGACCGGAAGGCCGAGGGCGGCTGCCTGCTTCATTCCTTCGAAACAAAGCGACGCGTCAAGGAGCGGAATCCCGTCATCCGTAAAACCAGCGGCGCCGGCTGCTTTCAGTGCCGCCATGTCCGTCAGCTCTTTTCCTTTCAGACCCTTTGAGACCGTTGCGCTCTGATAAATATGGATCGCTTCCTTCTCCGCACGCTGCAGAATGTCCGTCAGCACGGGCACACTGTCGACAACGGGCGAAGTATTCGCCATGCAGATCACGGAAGTAAATCCGCCCGCTGCAGCGGCCAGGGCACCGGTATGCAGGGTTTCCTTATGAAGAAATCCCGGATCCCGGAAATGGACGTGCGTGTCGACAAGACCCGGGGCGACGGTAAGGCCGCTGCAGTCAAGAACTTCCTCGTCCGCCATCGGCGTAAGGCTGCCGCGTTCGCGGATCACGCCGTCTGCGATCCGCAGATCGGCGGTCTCGGTGGTCATATTCTTCGGATCGATCAGTGTCGCGTTCTTTATAATCATGAGAGTCCTCCTTTACTCACCCGCAGATGCGGATGTAGCCGCCGGTTGCGAGAATCTGGCTCCGCAGCCGCGCGATCAGCGTGGGCTCGAGCGGCTCGAGCTCCACAGCCGCCTCATTTAAAGCCTCTTCGAAATGCTCGCAGAGCGCGTCAAGCCTCCGGATCGCCATCCGCCGGCCGAGGCCCGCCTCGTCCGCGGCGGCCATGATGTCGCTTCGGGAGATTTCGTCGAGCGAGCATTTTCCGCCGAAGAAGACGGCCATGTCTCTCGTACCGCTTTCGTAAACTGAGGTGCTTACGATGTCGTAGAGCGGCGCGAGCCTCTTGGAAGTCATGTCTTCGTTATATAAAAGAGAGACGTTCTTCAGATGGGCGTCGGCATTTCCGATGAGGAAGTCGAAAACGAGCGCGTCCCAGAGCATCAGCTGGTCGTTGATCGGATCGGAAGAGCAGCTGCGCAGAAGCGTGAACATCTGGCGGAGATAGTGCTTCGGCAGATCCTCGTACTTGGAGGCCGAGGACATGCCGAGCGCCTGCGCGAAGTCCTCCTGATGGAGGCGCATCGGCGCGGGAAGGCCGCTGATGAGGACGCTGTCCGGAGTGATCCTGCGGTCATAGCGTTCCGTAGCGAAGAGAACTTCCTCGTCATTTCCGTGGCCGAGGTTGATCACGAAGCTTTCCGGAACCCGGATGCCGAGCTTCCTGGCGGTCAGAAGGCAGAGCTGTTCATTGGCGACAATGCCGTTCAGCCGGACATGGCTCTGTTTGACGATATGCGTGCTCGGCGCGGTTCCCTTCGGAAGATACCAGACGCCTTCTCCGGAATCGTAGTAGAGACCGACCTTTCCCGACGCGCCGGTGAGCGACAGATGGGTCTTGGTGACGATCTGGGCGGACGTGGTCGCTCCTTCGCGGGCCAGGGCCGCCACTTGGTGATCGGAGATCGGCTCGTAAGACGGCTCAATCTCCTCGGCCCCCTCCGGAAGAAGCTGGAGGGCACCCAGACATTCACGTCCGAGCCCCATGAGAATCGAGACGTAATCCTCGGCGTCGGCGTGCATCCAATGCGCGACCGAACGGCGGGTAAAACCCTCCGGGAGAAGACCTTCGAAGAAGGTTCTGGTCTCGAGAGGGGAATAGGTTTTCTCAGTCAGCGGAAGGCTGACGGAGACAGGCGCAGCCTTCGGATCGGCCAGATAGGATTCTTCATAGCGGAAGACCGCGTCGTCGGGGCCGTTTCCGCAGATGGTGCCCACAAGATGCCGTATGCCTTTCAATTCCGCGTAAACCAGTAGTTTTTTCATTTGATTCGTTCTCCGTTTTTAAGGATCAGGTACGGGTTGTGAATTTCAGGTCCAGACCGAGCAGCTGGGCCAGATAGAGCGCTTTGCCGAGTTCCGCGGTCTCCTTTCCCCGTTCGAGATCCGAGATGAAACTGACACTGAAACCGCTGAAATCCGCCAGAAACGCCTGGGTGTATCCAAGCTCTTTTCTCCTTAGACGGAGCATTTTTCCGAAACTTTTTGCGTCGCTGAGATTCATGGAAGTCCTCGTAATTTCGCCGTACGGCTTTATTTTTAAAATGTTTGTAATGATTTCGCCGAACGGCTCATTTTTTAATTTCTTCGTAATAATTTCGCCGAACGGCTCATTTCTTAAAATGTTTGTAATAATTGAGCCGAACGGCTCATTTTTAAATAGTATAAGGCAGTCAGACGGCGGGGTCAAGAGGCGGGAGAGAATTGGAGGAGGTGCTCCGTCATTTGCCACTCGCATGGCTTGAAGCCTTATGTTACAATAAGGGATACATGATTTATAACAAAAAAGGCGGAGTACTATGCGTACAATGAGAATTGTAGTGAAGGTCGGAACCTCCACACTGACAAATGAAATCGGCAAAAGGAATCTTCGGAGAATCGAAAAGCTGGCAATGGTTTTAAGCGACATCCGGAATATGGGGCACGAAGTGGTTCTCGTTTCTTCCGGCGCGATCGCGGTCGGAGCGAACAAGCTCCGTCTTTCGGAACGGCCGACATCCATGAGAATGAAGCAGGCGGCTGCCGCGGTCGGACAGTGCGAAAACATGTTCCTCTACGACAAGTTTTTCGGCTACTACGACAAGACGGTTGCCCAGATCCTCCTGAACGCGGAGGATATCCGGCAGGAAGAGAAGAAGGAAAATCTGACCAACACCTTCAACGCGCTTCTGGAGACAGGCGTGATTCCGATCGTCAACGAGAATGACTCCGTCAGCTATACCGAGATCGAATCGGTCGACAGGCTCTTCGGCGACAATGACCAGCTTTCCGCGGTTGTGGCCGTTCTGACCCATGCCGACCTTCTGGTGATACTCTCCGATATCGACGGCTTTTTCGACAAGGATCCGCGGCTCTATAAAGACGCGAAACTGATCGAGAAGATTGACCAGCTGACTCCGGAAGTTTACGAACTGGCCGGAGGAGCGGGCTCAAGAAGAGGCACCGGCGGCATGAAGACCAAGTTGAGGGCCGCGGACCTCGCGATGTCAAACGGAATCGATACGGTCGTCACCAACGGAAAAGACCCGGCGGTCCTTTACGATATTATCGAAGGAAAGCCGTGCGGCACGCTGTTTAAAGGCTGAACAGGAAGGGACTTTAAGAGAGTATTATGAGAAAATTTGACTTCAGTATCCCGGAAAATCCGGAAATATTCGAGATCAACAGACTTCCGGGGCATTCGGATCATCTGTGCATCGAGGATTCTTCGAAAGCGGCAGCATGCCCGGGCGCGAAAGCGCGGGATCTTCTGAAAATGGAATCGGACCTGAAGGTGTCCCTGAACGGAAGCTGGAAGTTTTTCCGCGCGCCGGATCTGAACAGTGTTCCGCTTGCCTTTACGGAAGAGGACTTCGACGCCGAAGGCTGGGATGAGATCCGCGTGCCGGGCCATATCGAGCTGCAGGGCTACGGAAGGCCCCAGTATGTCAATGTCCAGTATCCGTGGGACGGGAGCGAGGAAATCGTCCCGGGTCAGATCCCGAAGCGCAATCCGGTGGGATGCTATATCCGGGATTTTGAACTTCCGCGCGCGGCAAAGGAAGGGAGAGAGCTGATCATTTCCTTCCAGGGAGTCGAAAGCGGCATGGCGCTCTTCGTAAACGGTCAGTTCGTCGGGTATGCCGAAGACTCGTTCACGCCCTCGGAATTCAACCTGACGCCCTATGTCCATGACGGCCTCAACCGCCTTATGGTCATGGTGTTCCGCTTTACATCCGGAAGCTGGTGCGAGGATCAGGATTTCTTCCGCTTTTCCGGCATTTTCCGCGACGTGTATCTCTATACGCTCCCGGAAGTGCATCTGCGCGATCTGGAAGTCCGCACCATCCTCGATGATCATTATGAAAATGCTGACCTGAATCTCCGTCTGTTTACGACTTCGGACGGCCGGGTGCGCATTTCCCTTTTCGATGAAACGGGCGCGCTCTTATACGCGAAGGAAAAGGCGATTGTATCCGAGGAAAAAGGGGAAAATGCATTTTCCGTGGCTGTTTCCCATCCTCGCCTTTGGAGTGCCGAAAAGCCGGTGCTTTACGGACTTCGCCTCGAACTTTTCAACAAGGCGGGTTCCCTGGTGGAGACCGTATTCCAGAGTGTCGGTTTCCGCTCGTTTGAAATCCGCGACGGAATCATGCTGATCAACGGACAGCGCATCGTCTTCAAAGGCGTGAACCGCCACGAGTTCTCGGCTCAGAGCGGACGATGCATCAATGAGGAGATCATCCGGAAGGATCTGATTACCTGCAAGCGCAATAACATCAATGCGTTGAGGACCAGCCATTACCCGAACCGCAGTGAATTCTACCGGCTGGCGGATTATTACGGACTCTATATTATCGATGAAACCAATCTTGAGACACACGGGTCCTGGAACGGGATTCTGTTCGGCGGCCTTCCTTTGGAATGCGCGGTCCCCGGCGACCGGGAGAATTTCCGGGAAATGATCTTCGACCGCGGCCGCAGCATGTTCCTCCGCGACCGGAATCACCCGTCGGTTCTCATCTGGTCTTTGGGAAATGAATCCTTCGGCGGAAGCGTCCTTAAGGAATTCCACGACCGGTTCAAAGAGTGGGATCCCACGCGGCCGATCCATTACGAAGGCATTTTCAATGACCGGAGATATCCGGAGACGAGCGATATCGAAAGCACCATGTACGTGCCCGTGGACGAGATCCGCAAGTGGCTGAAAACGAACCGCACGAAGCCCTATATCAACTGCGAATATATGCATTCGATGGGCAATTCCACCGGCGCGATGAACAAATACACGGAGCTTGCCTATGAAGATCCGCTGTTCCAGGGCGGCTTCATCTGGGACTATATTGACCAGTGCCTGATGAAAAAGGACGCGTACGGACGCAGCTTTGCCGGATACGGCGGAGACTTCGGCGACCGTCCGACCGACTTTGACTTCAGCGGAAACGGGATCGTATACGGTCCGGACCGGGAACCGACCCCGAAGATGCAGGAAGTGCGCTTCAACTATCAGAATGTACGCATGGACTTTTCCTCCGAAAACGGCAGAATCCGCATGAATGTCGAGAACAGGAATCTGTTTACGGATCTTTCGGAAATGAAATGCGTAGTCCGCCTGGAGCGTGAGGGCGTATTCGTAAGCGAAAAGGAAATGAAAGTGTCCGTGGCTCCTCTTGACGAGGATGTCTTCGACCTGCCGTACGGCATTCCGGGCAACCCGGGAGAGTATACCTATACGGTTTCCTTCCTGACAAAAGAAGATCAGCCATGGGCTCCGGCCGGCCACGAAGTCGCGTGGGGACAGTATACGGTTCGGGTAAATGAGAAGCCTCATACGGATCCGCTGTTTGCCCGCATGAAGCAGCCGGAAGAGAAAACGCTTCCCGTGAAGCCGAAGGTGATTCACGGCGCTGTGAATATCGGCGTGGAAGGACCCGGTTTCCGGCTCCTCTTCTCCTCGCTTTTCGGAGGCCCTGTCTCCGCACGCTATGCGGGAAAAGAGTATATCGAACGGATTCCGCGCCCCAATTTCTGGCGCGCGATGACGCAAAATGACATCGCCAACCTGCAGCCGTCCCGTTCGGGTCAGTGGAAAGCCGCTTCTCTTTACGCGACGCACCGCACGAACCACGGCCGTGGGCTCACACCGTATGAAATCACCGAGACGGATCATTCCGTAAAACTTGTCTATACGTACCATCTGCCGGTAGTTCCGGCAAAGGACGCGAAGGTTTCTTATGAAGTCTTCGGCGACGGACGCGTGGAGACGGTCCTTTCGATGGACCCGAGCGCCGATGTCGGTGAGCTGCCGGCATTTGACATGCTGTTCACGCTGCCGCTTTCACTTGACCGGATCCGCTGGTACGGCCTGGGTCCCGAGGAGACCTATTTTGACCGCTGCAGCGCGAAGCTCGGCATTTACGAAAAGAATGTCCGGGATACGGTGGCGGCAAACCTTGTGCCGCAGGAGACGGGCAGTCATCTGGGCACCAGATGGGCGGAAATCCTGGACAGCGAGGGACACGGCCTTGTATTTGAATGCGGCGGACTGGAGCTTTCGGCGCTGCCATGGTCTCCGGAAGAACTGGATTACGCGAAGCACCCGACCGATCTGCCTCTGCCGCAATATACGATCGTACGCGTCGGCCGCATGATGGGCATCGGCGGAGACGATACATGGGGCGCGCTGGTGCATCCGGAGTACAGACTTGATAACACGGAACGAATGGAGATTCGCTTCTCATTTAAGGGGATTTAAGGGGATTTTATGCAGGAACACGAACAGATTGTTGAAAATGAAGCGAGGGAACCGGAAAAGAACGGGACTTCCGGAAAGAGCAGGCTGAAAAAAGGGCTCGGCATACTGGCCCTCATCCCGATGATTCTCATGGCGGTGCTGATCGTACTGGTAACCCTCTGCGGATACTGGTACCTGAAGATGCGTCCGGAAGTCGAACTGAAGGAAAAGGAAGTGACCGTTCCCTTTGAGGAGGAATTCGATCCTTCCCCGCTCATCCGGACAATCAAAAACGGCAGCGCGGAAGACGTGGTCTGGGATCTTTCCGGCCTCGATACTTCCAGGGAAGGGACCTATATGATCTCCTGCACGGTGGAAGACCGCGCGGTACCTCCGTTTCTTCGGGAAAGCGCTGCCTCTGTGGAACAGCAGCCCCAGTTTGTAACGGTTCACGTCGAAAAGACGGAAGAGCAGAAGGAAGCTGAGGCCGCTGCGAAGGCCGCGGAGGAAGCGAAGGCGGCGGAAGAAGCGAAAAAAGCAGAGGAAGCGAAGGCTGCCGAAGAGGCAAAGAAAGCCGAAGAAGCGAAGGCCGCCGAAGAGGCGAAGAAGGCGGAAGAGGAGAAAGCGGCGGCTTTGGCCGATCAAGAAGCTCCTCAGATCAACGGAGTGCTGCCGGCAGCGGTTTCCTACGGGTCGCCGTTTGACGTAATGGAAGGCATTACCGTTACGGATAATGTCGATCCGGCACCTGTCCTTACGGCAGACGTCAAGGAGCTGGATACCAACACTTACGGGAAAGTGCGCATCATCTATACGGCTACGGACGCGTCCGGAAACAGCTCTTATGCCGAGCGGGAGGTCATCGTCTGCGAGAAGACCGCCTCTTACGAAGGCGGCTCCTATCCCGTGCATTGGGACATTGCAGGCAAAGACGGACAGCCCTATCTGGTCGCCGTGAACAGGACGCTCAATACGGTTACGGTGTTCAGCCAGGACGCGAACAAGCAGTATACGGTGCCGGTAAAGGCATTTGTCTGCAGTACCGGTTACCGGACGCCGAGCGGCTATTTTACAACGAAAGAGCGTTACCGCTGGAGATATCTGTTTGAAAATTCATGGGGACAGTACGCGACCCGTATCGAAGGGCACATTCTCTTCCATTCGGTGCCGTATGAACGGGAAGATCCCGCATCCCTGGAATTCGATGAGTACAATCAGCTCGGAACTTCCGCCTCTTTGGGATGTATCCGTCTCAAGGTGGAAGATGTAAAATGGATCTATGATAACTGTCCCGAAGGATTCCCGTGTGTGATCTACGACGATGAACTGACCCCCGGCCCGTTGGGAAAACCGGAGGCGCCCGTGATCGATACGGCAGACGAAAGACGGGGCTGGGATCCGACGGATCCCGATCCGAATAATCCGTGGAACACCCCCGCAGTGTAAAGGGACTGTAAGAGCGATAAGGAGGTCCGGCGATGTTTGATTTTCTGAAAACACTCTTTGGTAAGAAACAAGAGGCGGAAGAGGAGTATCAGGCAGAGACTGAGGAAGTGAAGGAAACGGAAGAGGTAACGGAAACGGAGGAGGTCCGGGGCACCGGCGGAAAGGTCTATGAGCTGAAGGAAACCGAAAAGGACCGTCCGGAAGCGGAGGAAGTATATTTCAATCCGCTGATCGGTATTGAGCCTCCGAAGGATACCGCTTACATGAAGGGCGGCAGTATCCGCCTGACTGATGTTTCCGCTTCGTCCCCGAATCGCGCGGGCCGGCTTGAACATGTCAGCTTCGAGGTGAAAGCGGGAGAGTGCGCCGCGTTCATCGGGGACGCGGATTCCGGAATCGGGCTGATTCCGGATCTTGTGCTCCATTCTTTTGAAGCGCGGGAGGGAACGGTCGAGGTCGACGGAATCAACGTCCGGGACTACCGGATCAGCGCGCTGAAGGAGAGGATTCTGTTACTGCCCCCGGTCGGTGACAGGGAAGCTTCCGATGATCTTTCCGGTACGGAAATCCTGATTCTCAATGCCGAAAAATGCGCCCCTTCGGCGGGATTCGCCGCATTTTTGGAAAAAATGCGTCAGGGATTCCCGGAACTGACGGTTCTCATTCTTGCCGCGGATGAGGCGTATGCCGCCGCTGCCGGAAAGAAAGCATTTTTTAAAAATGGAACAACTGACGGATTTGTCTGACTTTTTTGCACCTTGAACGGTTTTATGTGTCAAATGCTTTACAATTTATGATGAGATGATTACAATAAATATTGAGTAAATATGCGCTTTCGCTGATACTCTTTGAAATGTGATGAGGGGATTGTAACTGACATCATGGGACTGTGGGAGAGAGTACGCGAGGCTTTATTTCCGGCCCGCCTGAGTGAGTATAAGGCAGACTTCGAGAGAGAGAATTATCGCTCTCTTAAGTTTGTTTTGTTTGCGGGCATTGTCGTTTCCGGCTGTTCTCTTCTGGTCCAGCTTGTCTTACATACCACTATCGAGCGGGGCAATCTGATCGGCTTCCTCGGCATTCTGGTTTTCTCTTTAGCAATGTTCCTTTCCTATAATCATGAAGTGAGAAAAAATCCCACACTGGCGCTTTATATCTGGGTTACGGCGCTTCTTTTCTGCTCGGTCATTCTCGGAACGAGTTTTTCACCGAATACGGAGTCATTTGTCTTTATCATCCTTCTTCTGGTTCTCCCTTTGCTGATTTCCGACGCATGGGGGCATATCATTATCTATGTCGGCCTTAGCGCGACGTTCTTTCTTGTGATGTCCTTCATCACCAAGGATCGCGCGATCTTTGAAAAAGATCTGCTTCATACGATCATAGTCTCGCTGATCACCATCATACTGAGCCGAAGGTTTGTATCGGACAATCTGATCAAGCTCGAGACCAGCAACAAGGCTGAGACAAAAGCGGAGCATGACGGCCTGACCGGAATCTATAACCGCCGCGGCGGAGAGCAGATGATCCGGGAGTATCTCGCCAACGGCGTTACCGGAAGCTTCCTGATCATGGACGTGGATGATTTCAAGTTCGTCAATGACCACTACGGCCATGCGATGGGCGACGAAGTGCTGAAGAAGGTCGCGTTGACGCTGAGCAGGCATTTTCGTGAAAGCGACGTCGTCATGCGCATGGGCGGCGACGAATTTATTGTATACGCGATCGGAATGGCGGATATCCGCCACGTCGAGAACAAGCTCATTTCCCTGTGTGAGGATATGCGGAAGATCGTGCTTGACGAGAAGACGGGCACCCATATCAGTGTCAGTATCGGCTGTGCCGTCAATCTTGGTTCCTACACGGATTATGACGCCCTTTCCGCGGCAGCGGACAAGCTCCTCTATCTTACCAAGACCGGGGGGAAAGACGGCTACCGCTGTTCCGACGCCGATCAGAAGAAGACAACGGCGTCTCCGAAGGAGGATTTGTGAATTTCCTGTGATGAAACGGGGAAAACATAGCACTTCCATGAGAAATGCGCTATGATTGTACGGACGGCAAACTATACCGCTGCCTTGAGGAAGGCAGCGTCGTTAATTTATATTTCAGGAGGTAAAGCTATGTTTTGTCCAAACTGTGGAGCGATGAATGATGACAGCAGCCGCTTCTGTTCCAGCTGCGGGGCTCCGTTAATTCAGGCAGGCACAACGGATCAGAATCCGTTTGAAGGAAACGGGTCAGTCGACGCGTCCACGCACGGCAACGATGCCCGCAGAGATTCCTATCAGTACGATTATACGGGACAGTCAACGACTCCGGGAACGGATTCGACAGGTTATGAAAACGCGGGATCCTATCAGACAACTTCGGCCTATTCTTACGGAATCGTTCAGCGCAGCATCGCTGTCGCGATTATTCTCAGCATCGTAACCTGCGGCATTTACAGCATTTACTGGATGTATAAGATCAACGAGGAAATGAACCAGCTCTCCAACGACCCGACAGCTACGGGCGGCGGAATGGTGATTCTTCTGACGATCGTGACATGCGGCATTTACGGTGTTTACTGGGCATACCGCATGGGCGAAAAGAATGATCTGATCAAGGGTGTGAACGGAAGCTCGGCGATTCTGATGCTGATCCTTTCGCTGGTCGGCTTACAGCTCATCAACTTCGCGCTCCTTCAGGATACGATCAACAGAGCGATCTGATTGAGGAACAGTTGCTTTACATGCAGGTCATCAGGAAGTACAAAGGCATATTGACAGCTGCGGCACTCGGAGTGCTGTATCTTATATGGCTTCACGGGACAGGGATTGCGATTCCCTGTCCTTTTCGCATGGTTACGGGGAGGCTGTGTCCCGGGTGCGGGATCACGAGGATGTTTGTGTGTCTGTCACGGCTGGATTTCGAAGGCGCGTTCAGGGCGAATCCGTTTCTCTTTGTGACGCTGCCGTTTCTTGCCGCGGAGCTCGTCTATGCGGAGTATATGAGAAGGCAAGGGAGGAAGCTGCCGGCGTGGGACAATGCCGTGCTTATTGGCTATATCATAGCGCTGCTGGTCTTTGGAGTTGTAAGGAACTTCATATGATTAGCTACGCGGTCGTTTTAGGAAGAGTGTTGATTAGCTGCGCAGTCGCCTTTATTGCAGGGGTTTTGGGAACGGCTGCGCCTCGCAGGGTTTCTAAGGCTGACGACTTTTCCTAAAAGCGTCCGGCTTTCGAGAAATAAATAGGCAAGGGGTCGTTTCTCGAAAGCCGGACAACGTCAAAGCCGTCAGCCTAAGAAAACTGTGTCGGCTGTCGGCTGTAGATGTCCCCAAAACCCCTGCAACAAGGCTCTGAATAGCAAAACTCAGAACAGAGAAAGTAAATCCTCGAATTACAAAGACTGGCATAGAGGAGGAGCTGCCTCTACATAAGCAGGGTATGCAGCGGATTGCGAAAGTCCGCTTTACCCGGGCGGGCGGATGGTATAGAATAATTCAGATGGTATGCGGCGGATGCGGCATAGCGATAGATGAAGAAAATGAAAGAGGTGGGAACGATGCAGAACTGGAATATCGAAACGAAATGTGTGCAGTCCGGTTACAGGCCGGGGAACGGCGAACCGCGTGAGGTTCCGATTTATCAGAGCACGACTTTTAAATATGCTACCAGCGCGGACATGGGAAAACTCTTTGACCTGGAGGCGGAAGGCTATTTCTATACCAGGCTGCAGAATCCGACCAATGACCTGGTCGCGGCGAAGATTACCGCAATGGAAGGCGGCACGGCCGGTATGCTGACATCGTCCGGACAGGCCGCGAGCTTTTTCGCGGTGTTCAATATTGCGACGCAGGGTGACCATGTTGTGGCCTGCTCGACGATCTATGGCGGGACTTTTAATCTGTTCAATGTCACGATGAGGAAGATGGGCATTGATTTCACCTTCGTTTCGCCCGACGCGACAGAGGAAGAACTGAATGCCGCCTTTAAGCCGAATACGAAAGCCGTCTTCGGTGAGACGATCGCCAATCCGGCACTGACGGTATTTGATTTCGAGAAATTCGCCAAGGCCGCGCATGAGCATGGTGTTCCGCTGATCATTGACAATACATTTGCCACACCGGTGAACTGCAGACCGTTTGAATGGGGCGCGGATATCGTCACACATTCCACGACGAAGTACATGGACGGTCACGGGACAGCCGTGGGCGGAGCAATCGTGGATTCCGGCAATTTTGACTGGATGGCCCATGCCGAGAAATTCCCGGGCCTTACGACGCCGGATGAGAGCTATCACGGCATTACCTATGCCGAACGGTTCGGACAGGGCGGAGCTTTCATTACAAAGGCGACAGCGCAGCTGATGAGAGATTTCGGAGCGATCCAGAGTCCGCAGAACGCGTTCTATCTGAATCTGGGACTCGAGAGCCTGCATACGAGAATGCGCCAGCACTGCGCGAACGGTCTTGCTCTGGCGGAGTTCCTCAAGTCGAGTCCGAAGGTGGAGAGCGTCAATTATCCGTCTCTTCCGGGCGATCCCTATTATGAGCGCGCGATGAAGTATCTGCCGAACGGCAGCTGCGGCGTGGTTTCGTTCTGCATCAAGGGCGGACGCGACGCGGCGGAGGAGTTCATGAGCAAGCTGAAGATCTTCGCGATCGAGACCCACGTGGCCGACGCGAGAAGCTGCTGCCTGCATCCGGCTTCCTCCACGCATCGCCAGCTGACCGAGCAGGAACTGATTGACTGCGGCATTTCCGGCAACCAGATCCGTATGAGCTGCGGTCTTGAAAATACGGAAGACCTGATCAGGGACGTGGAGCAGGCGCTTGGCTGAAGCGTGTTTTATTTTCAATACCTGAAGAAAAAATATTTGCTTTAAAAACGATTTTGAGTATAATAGGTAACGAACTGAACAGCAGGAATCTTCGGGGCAGGGTGCAATTCCCTACCGGCGGTGACAGTCCGCGAGCCGAATTTCCGTTTTGGAAAAGAGGGCACGAACCGGTGAAATTCCGGTACCGACAGTAAAGTCTGGATGAGAGAAGATCGGATATTCTTATAAAGAAGATCACGGATACCCCGAGGCGAAGGCTTCGGGGTATTTTTTATCGGAGACTCCTGTAGGTGAATTTAAGCTTAGGATCTGCAGGAAAGATCCGGAAAAACAGGAGGTGTCATGATGATGGATGGAAATGAAGCAGTTGCGGTCAATGCCAATGCAGTCGCGGCAAAGAAGGGATTCGGAACAAAACAGATCGCGTTTATCGGAATGTTCGGTGCCATTGCGTCTGTACTGATGTTTTTTGAAATACCGCTGTTTTTTGCCCCTTCCTTTTACAAGATTGACCTTTCGGAGGTGCCGGTTCTGATCGGCACATTTGCTCTCGGACCGGTGGCCGGAATCGCAATCGAACTTGTGAAAATCCTGATCCACCTTGTGGTCAAGGGGACATCGACAGCCGGCGTCGGTGAGGTGGCGAACTTTGTGATCGGCTGCGCGTTCCTGCTCCCGGCAGGTCTGATCTACAAAATGAAAAAGTGCAAGGAGAATGCTCTGATCGGAATGGTTGCCGGAACCGTCGCGATGATCATCGCCGGATGCCTGGTCAACGCGTTCGTACTGCTTCCGACTTACGCGGCAGCGTTCGGAATGCCGATTGAGGCTCTGATCGAAATGGGAACCGCCGTCAACAAGTCCGTGACAGACCTGTTCAGCTTCGCGATGCTGTGCGTGGCGCCGTTCAATCTCGTAAAAGGAATTGTTGTTTCAGTGATCACATTCCTTCTCTATAAGAGGATCAGCGGTGTGATTCACAAAGTGATGTAATTTCTGACTTGCCCAGAACCCCCTCATTCGTTATAATTCTACTTGTATACGTCAATGTGTTAAAGTAAATTGCGTTACAGGCAACAATGAATTCCAAAAAGGGGGTTTCTTATGGCTGGAAAAGGATTCATCGGAGAGTTTAAGGAATTTATCGCGAAGGGCAACGTCATGGATATGGCAGTTGGTGTCGTGATCGGCGGCGCGTTCGGCGCTATCGTGACATCACTTGTCGACGATATCATCGGACCGATCCTCGGCGTGATCATGGGCGGTGTAGATTTTACAAAGGTCGGCATCACAGTCGGCGGCGCAACGATCGCGATCGGCAACTTCATTCAGGCCATCATCAATTTCGTGATTGTCGCACTTGTGATCTTCTCGGTGATCAAGGCATTCAACGCGGCACGTGAGATGAAGGAAGGCAAGCCGGAAGAAGCGGCTCCGACCACAAAGATCTGCCCGTACTGCAAGTCCGAGATCGATATCAACGCAACACGCTGCCCGCACTGCACATCTGAAAATGTTTGATCGTAAGAAGCTGGTTTATTTGAAATAAACCGGCTTTTCCTGTATGATAGACCATTATGGAAATAAGAGGACAGGAATACGGCATGAGAGAACAGGAAAAGCAGTCACTCATAGAAGAATTTATGGAAGAAGTCCCCGAACTGGCGGAAGAGCTCCACGACGGCAGCCTTCCGATGGAGGATCTGATCCAGGAGGGTTACCTCGGGATCATGAACGGAATCGCGGTCCTTGCGGAAGAAGAGGAGAAGGGGCTTTACGGCGGACTCGGAGTTACGGAAACAATCCGCGGAGCGATCCGGAAGGCCATGCAGGACGCGTTGCAGGCTGAAAAGGCACTTCGTCTGGACGATGACCGCCTTGTGGTACAGGTGGAACTCTTAAACAAGAGCATTGACCGTCTGACAGAGGAACTTGGCGGCAAGCCGAATATCGATGAGCTGGCCAATGACCTCGGAATCTCTCAGGAGGAGGTTTTAAAGATCCTGAAGCTGACCGGCACTACGCCGGACGACGAGGCATTTCAGGCCCCGCCGCAATAAGGGACATACGGACATGAATGACATCGAAGCGAAACTGGCGGCATCCTTAAAGGAGCTCACCAAGAAGGAAGCATTTGAAAAAATCACCATCCGGCAGATTACCGACGGAGCGGGGGTCATCCGGGTGACGTTCTACAATCATTTTAAGGATAAGTATGATCTTTTAGAGTGGATTATTTTTGAGGAAGTCATCAATCCCGTACGTATTCTGCTCGAACATGAGATGTACCGCGACGCGCTGATTCTCATTTTCAACAATGTGCTGGAGGAAAAGGGATTCTATATGCGCGTGGCCAGGCTGGAGGGCCAGAACTCGTTCCGCGAAATCATCACCCGCGCGATCCGGAAGCTGCTTTTTGAACTGTTCACGGAGGCCGCGGGAAAGAGCGGCAAGATAACGGCACACAGCTGGCTGACTCCGGAGTATATGGCGGATTATTACGCCCAGTCCATGGCCTTCATCGTTCTGTACTGGATTGACGAGGGGATGCCGATCGGGGCGGAGGAAATGGCCACGATCTATGAGTATATCGCGAGCCGGTCCATGTGGGACGTTCTGAAGGAACTGCAGTGACGGCGCTGTTGGCAGAATGGCGAAGAGAGTGCTAATACAATTTCATACATTGGTTTAAAACGGATAGACATACAGTTGAAAGTGTCGCCGCATTTTGAACAACGACAAGGCTTTGAAGATGGGAAACTTCAAGGCCTTTTTTTATACTCTCATTTGGCAATGAAAGTAACACGGATTTCAAACGAATCGGACTACGGAAAGGGATGAGACTTCACCATGAAGAACATCGGCAAAGCAATAGTAAAAGCGAGGTACGTGATCCTGATCGCGGCTCTTGTCCTTCTGATTCCGGCCGGAGTGGCATATCTGAATACGAGAATCAATTACGATATGCTGGTCTATCTGCCGGATACGATCGAGACGATGAAAGGTCAGGACATCCTCCAGAAGGAATTCGGCAACGGGGCCATCGCGATGGTGATCGTGGAAGGGAAGAAACCGAAGGAAATCGCGGCTTTGAAGGCGAAGATCGAAGAAGTGCCTTCCGTCAACACGGTCCTTTGGTATGACAGTTTTATGGATATCTCGGTTCCGGAGGAGCTGCTTCCGGACCGGCTCTATGACGCATTTGTAAATGGCGACGCGCAGCTGATGGCCGTGACATTTTCCACAACGACCTCGGACGATGACACGATGGAAGCCGTCACGAGGATCCGGGAACTTCTGGACGACCACTCCTTCCTGCAGGGAATTTCAGCCGTGCTTGTGGATACGAAAAACCTGGCGGAGCAGGAGGAGCCGATCTATGTAGGACTGGCCGTGGTTCTGGCAACCGTCGTGACGGCATTGGCCATGGATACGTATCTTGCGCCGATCCTCTTTCTGATCTCGATCGGAATGGCGATCGTCTATAACCTCGGCACAAACATTTTCATGGGCCAGATCTCCTACGTGACAAAAGCTCTGGCGGCCGTGCTGCAGCTGGGCGTGACGATGGATTACTCGATCTTCCTGTGGCATTCCTTTAAGGAGGAAGAGCAGAAGAATCCGTCGGACCCCGAGGACGCGATGGCCAGCGCGATTATGAAGACATTTCAGTCCGTCATCGGTTCGTCGATTACGACGATTGCGGGATTCGCGGCTCTTTGCTTCATGTCCTTTACGTTCGGCCTGGATGTGGGCATTGTCATGATGAAGGGCGTCGCGTTCGGAGTCATTTCCTGCGTCACGATCCTGCCCTCGCTGATTCTTATTTTCGAGAAGGCGATTGACAGGACCGCGCACAAACCGCTGATGCCAAAGCTTAAGAAGCTTCCGGCGTTTGTGCAGAAATACCGCTGGATCATCATCGCGCTGTTCGCGCTCATCTGGGTTCCCGCGGCTTACGGCAATTCGCATTACAGCGTTTACTACAATCTGGACTCCACGCTGCCGCGGACGCTTCCGTCTCTTATCGCGAGTGACAAGCTGGAAGAGCATTTCGATATGAACGCGACGATGATGATCCTCGCTGATGTCAACGACGACCAGAAGACCCTCACCGCCATGAGTGACGAACTGAGAAAGGTCGACGGAGTGAAATCGGTGATCGGAGTGGACGCGCTTCTCGGAAACGCGCTCCCCGAGGAAATGATCCCCTCGGAACTGACCGACAAGCTTCAGTCCGAAAACTGGAAGCTGATGCTCCTGACGAGCCGCTATCAGCCGGGCGGGGACGAGATCAATGCCCAGATCGATGAGCTGATCCCGATCATCAAGAAATACGATCCGAAGGCCATGCTAATCGGCGACGCGCCCTGCTTAAAGGATCTGGTAACCGTGGCGGACCACGACCTGAAAATCGTCAACTGGGTTTCGATCGCGATCATATTTGTCATTATTCTGTTCGTATTCCGCTCGGTGTCGCTGCCGTTTATACTTGTGGCGCTGATCGAGTGTGCCATTTTCATCAATATGGGAATTCCGTACTACACGGGAACGCCGCTTCCGTTCATCGCTTCCATCGTCATCGGGACGATTCAGCTGGGATCGACCGTGGATTACGCGATTCTGATGACAAGCCGGTACCAGCGCGAACGCTCTTTGGGCAAGCCGAAGGAAGAGGCCATCCGGATCGCGCACGCGACCTCCATCACCAGTATTCTGACGAGCGGATTTACATTCTTCGCGGCGACTTTCGGCGTCGGTGTGTACTCTAAGATTTCGCTGATCTCCGCGATGTGCATCCTGATGGCACGGGGCGCGCTGATCAGTACGGCGATGGTCATTACGGTTCTGCCGGCGCTGTTCTATCTGTTCGATCCTCTGATTGTGAGAACGAGCATCGGTTTTTTGCCGAAGGGCAGCAAACGGAAGGTGAAGCCGGCGGGGCAGAACGCCTGAGGCTTGTGTTTTATTTCCTTAAACAGGATTTGAAAGGAAGTGTGAATCATGAAGAGAAAGCAGGTTATAGCACTTTTGATCGCGGCATCCATGGCAGCGGGGACAATCGGAAACGGCTGCTTTGCTCTGCCGGTTTTTGCGGCGAACAAGGGTGAAAAAGAAGATAAAAGCAATAAGGAAGAGAAGGAAGAGACCGTCTATGTATTTGCCGACGCGAACGGCAATACGAAGAAGATCACGGTTTCGAACTGGCTGAAAAATAAAGACGGCGCCGCGTCGATCGAAGAC
This sequence comes from uncultured Eubacteriales bacterium, assembly GCA_900319795.1. Classification (GTDB taxonomy): domain Bacteria; phylum Bacillota; class Clostridia; order Lachnospirales; family Lachnospiraceae; genus Chordicoccus. The sequence continues at coordinate 49,070 of ONPU01000003.1, forward strand.
CTGACGTCGCTGATGGATATTGAAAATGTCAAAGGAGATGAGGGCTTTTCCGAAAGCGCGGACGGGACGCTCGTCTGGGATGCCGAGGGAAATGACATCTTCTATCAGGGCAGTACCGACAAGGAGGTTCCGGTATCGCTCACGATCCACTACTATCTGGACGGGCAGGAGATCTCTCCTGAGGAACTTGCCGGAAAGTCCGGACATGTGAAGATCCGCATTGACTATACCAACAACGAGAAGAAGGGAGACGTCTATGTTCCCTTCACGGCTCTGACGGGCATGGTATTTTCCGATGAAAATGTGAAAAATGTCACGGTCGACCACGGCACCATCCTTTCCGAAGGGAAAAATACCGTCGTGGTCGGAATGGGCTTCCCGGGACTTCAGGAAAGCCTCCAGAGCGTAAAGGACAAGACGGACGAGCTCCTTCAGGAAGACGAAGTGAGCGGGAAGACCCGCGAACGTTTTACGGATCTGGAGATTCCGGAATCTGTTGAGATCGATCTGGATACCGACAATTTCGCGCTTGCAACCAGCATGACGATGGTTGCGTCCAACCTGCTCGGCGGTGACAAAGTCGATGAGGATCAGCTGAAAGAGGATCATGAAAGCGTCCTGGACGAGATGGACGACAAGATGGACGAACTGGAAAAGGCCGGAAATGACCTCGCGGACGGCGCGAAGAAACTCTCCGACGGCATTGATGAGGCCAATGACTCCATGCCGGACCTTACGAAAGGTACGTCAGAGCTTCAAAAAGGCGTGAAAGAGTATACGGACGGTGTCGACAAGGTCGATGAAGGCGCGGGAAAACTCGCTGAAGGAGCCGATGAAGCCTCCAAAGGTGCTGTTAAACTCGCGAAAGGCATTGATGACTATACGGACGGCGTCTCCCAAATAAAGGACGGAGCCGACACACTCGCGAAAGGGACAAAGACCCTGGACGGCAATTCCGCAACGCTTTCCAAGGGCGCTTCCGATCTGGCAAAAGGGACAAAACAGCTGAAGGACAATTCGAAGAAACTGACTGACGGCGCCGCTTCTTTACAGAGCGGCAATGAACAGATTCAGAAAGGCGCTCAGCAGCTCTATGACGGTATTGACGGTCAGAACGGGCTTCAGAACGGAGTAAAGGCTTATACGGGAGGAGTCAGTGAACTCGCAGGCGGCATCGAAACGATGTACGGAAGTGTACATGGAGACGGCACAGCTGAAAACCCGGGACTTCAGGCAGGCGTTTCCTCTCTGGAACAGGGTGTTTCCGCCTATACCGCAGGTGTCGCGTCGGCAGCTGACGGTGCGGCAAAGCTGAAAGCGGGCAGCGCGCAGCTGAAAGCCGGAGCCGCGGCGCTCAACGATGAAGAGCACGGCCTTCCTGCTTATGTGGCCGGTGTCGGGCAGCTGACCGAAGGCGTACAGGAAGTCGGCACCAAAGTGCCGCAGCTGTCTGGGGGAGTCACACAGGTCGCCGATGGCGCGTCCAAGTTGGCGGAAGGCGTCAGCGCCGGTGCCGGGAAGATTACGGAAGGAGCTTCCGGAGTTCAGGATGGCGCGGATCAGCTGAAAAAGGGAACCGCTGATTTCGTCTCATCGGCATCGAAGCTTCCGCAGGCGATTACGGACGCAGCAGGTTCCATGGAAGAACTTGAAACCGGCGCCGGAACGGTCGCGGGAGGCCTTCAATCAGCCAAATCCGGAGCCTCATCACTTGCCGAAGCGGCGGGTTCGATTGCCGAGGCTGCTTCCGCAGCGGATGTCGATTTCGAGGGAGCCAAAGGTTCGGCCAGGACAGCCGGAGTCGAGGCCGGAAAAGCAGTCGGACAGTCCGCGGGAGAAGAGGCGGGAGCCGGCCTGGCGAAGGTCACTACGGTGGACGTCAACTCCGATGTGCAGGCAGCACTTTCCGCTGCAGGCCTTACGGAGGAGCAGATCGCGGCCGTAAACGCCAAGCTTTCGGATATTAATATTAACGCGAAGGTAAATGACGCGATCGCGTCCGCGGCAAATGAATCGGCCAAGGCAGCCGCTTCGGCGGCAGCGTCCGCGGCTTCTGAGGCAGCAGCCAATGCAGCGGCATCCGCGGCAGCCGATACGGCGATCGGTGCCGTTCAGGGATCCGTTGAAACCATGAAGGGACAGCTCGGCGGCATTAAGGAAGCTGCAGGAAGCCTTCAGGAAGGAGCTTCCGGACTTCAGGGCTCTCTGGCGGAACTGGCTGAGGGAGCGCAGAAGGTGGCCGGAGGCGTCAAGGAAGCGAAAAATACAATCGCCGGAAGCGCTTCGGATCTCAGCGGCCAGCTGGAGACGATGCAGAACGGTGCTTCACAGCTTACGGACGGTGCTGACAAGATTTCGGAGGGAGCTTCAGAATTGAGCGCCGGTGCCGGTACAATGGTTCAAAAGGCCGGAGAACTGAAGGCGGGTGCCGAGCAGGTGAGCGCCGGAATGAATCAGCTGGCGGAAGGCGCCAGCAAAGCGTCTGAAGGCGCGAAGCAGCTGGATGCGGCGAAAGATCCGCTGCTTCAGGGAGCCGGAGCTCTGGCACAGGGAAGTTCGGATCTCGACGAAGGAATCAGTTCATTAACAGACGGCCTTAATCAGCTGAAAGGCAATAATGAGACACTGACCAACGGAATGAGCACTCTGGCAGGGAGCGCGTCTGCGCTGGACGGCGGCCTTCAGAAGCTGAACGAAGGCGCGAAAACGCTTAACGGCAGTTCCCTGGCCCTCATTACCGGTGTTCAGTCGGTGAAGAACGGAGCGGGAGCGCTCTCCAAAGGAGCCTCTGCCGCGGCAGCCGGATCCAAATCCCTTTCCCAGGGCCTCAACACCTTCATGGAAGGAGTGGCAAGTGCCGACGCCGGCGCGAAAGCCCTTTCAAAAGGCGTGGATTCCTATACGGAGGGAGTCGGCAAAGTCAACAAGGGTGCAAAACAGCTTGACCAGGGTGCTGCAAAACTGGATTCCAATTCCGCCGCGTTAAAGCAGGGCGGAAAAGACCTGAAGGACGGCGCGAACCAGCTATCAGAAGGTGCGTCCACACTGGCACAGGGGGCGGATACCCTTGCCGCCAATTCCGAGAAACTGGTCAGCGGCACCGAAGCTCTTAACGAAGGTGCCGAAAAGCTCGCGAAAGGCATGGCTGAGATTCTCGCCGGTTCGGTAAAACTGAAGGACGGAACTTCAGAACTGGATACCAAGGTCGTGAAGAAGCTCACCACGTTCTACGAAGACAACATCCGGGATCTTGACCGCAGGATCACGGATCTGACAGAGGCGGCCGAAGGCTATACGACCTTCACGGGCGCGTCCGACAATGAGGACAGCAGGGTCCGCTTCATTTATAAAACAGACGGTATTGAAGCGTAAGACATCCTAAAGAATCACTTCCTTGTTTTTGCGATTCTTTAGTGCTACAATACAGCCCGGATTAGTGAAAATGAAAGGAAGTGATTTTTCAAATGCAGTCTCTACTATTGATTGCTGTCGCTTTGTTCGCCGGACTGCTCCTCACCCGTCTCTTCGTCCGCTTCCATCTGCCGGACGTCACCGCGTATCTGGTCGCGGGCGTGCTGATCGGCCCGTGCGTGATCGGCAGGCTGGGGATCCCCTGCCTCGGATTCAACACGTTTGAGCAGGTCGATTCGCTCTCTGTCATTTCCGACGTGGCACTGGGCTTTATCGCCTTCGCGATCGGGCATGAGTTTCAGCTGTCGGCGATTAAGAAGACGGGAAAACAGGCGGTCGTCATCGGCATTATCCAGGCGTGTTTCGCTACATTGTTCGTGGATATCGCGTTGATTTCGCTGCATTTTCTGATGCCGGACCTGCTGTCTCTTCCTGTAGCGATTACACTCGGGGCGATTGCCGCTGCAACGGCACCGGCTGCAACGCTGATGGTTGTACGGCAGTATAAGGCAAAAGGGCCCGTTACGGATGTACTGCTGCCCGTAGTTGCCCTGGACGATGCCGTCGGATTGGTGATTTTCGCAGTCTCATTCGGCGTCGCGCAGGCCATTGTAAACGGGGAAACCAACATCGCCGCTCTGATCATGGAGCCGCTGATGGAGGTTGTTCTCTCGCTCTTGTTCGGAGGAGTGGTGGGACTCATCCTCACCTGGCTGGAGCGGTATTTCCATTCTCACCGGAACAGGAATGCCCTGATTGTCGGCAGCGTCGTGCTGACCGTGGCCGTAAGCCAGCTGAAGATCCCGGCAGGGCCATTTACATTTGGATTCTCTTCTTTGCTTGTCTGTATGATGCTGGGCACGGTATTTTGCAATATGTGCCCCTTAAGCGAAGAACTGATGCTGCAGGCTGACCGCTGGTCCGGACCCGCTGTGACGCTGTTCTTCGTCCTGAGCGGTTCCGCGCTGGAATTCGGTGTCTTCCGGGAGCCGGCTGTCATCATGATCGGCCTTGTGTACATTGCGGCCCGTTCTCTCGGAAAGTACTTCGGTGCCGGCTGGTCCTCGACGCTGGTCCACAGCCCCGAGCCTGTCCGGAAGTGGTTGGGCATTACGCTCCTCCCACAAGCGGGTGTCGCGCTTGGCATGTGCGCCACGGCGTACCGGGTGCTCGGAGGTGCAGAGGGAACGCTCATCCGTAACATCGTCCTGTTCTCCGTCCTGGTCTATGAACTCGTCGGCCCGAGTCTTACCAAGATGGCGCTGACGAAAGCCGGAGATATCAAGACGATGCCGGAGGAAGTCAAAACCCGCCGCGAGAAACAGCTTGAAGAACTTAAAAAACGGCCTGTATAAAAAAGCAGGGCGTACCAAAGGTGCCAGACCCCTGTGGTGCAGTTTGCACCACAGGGGTCTGGCACCTTTGGTGCACTACCCAAAACGGGCGATTAGTGTTATGATAAAGCGAATAATGGGATTACGAGGATAACCTGATGGATAAGAATATGAAAATTGTTGTGTTGTGCGGCGGCATTTCCACGGAGAGAGAGATCTCGATCGTGTCGGGCGCCGGTGTGTGCGGGGCTTTGAGGCAGAAAGGCCACAGAGCCATTCTTCTGGATGTGTATTTCGGAGATGAGTACGCGGATTTGATGAACGCGTTTCCGGAAGAGTATGATCTGAAATCGGCCGAGTCGTATATCCACAGCTTTGACGGAAAAGCCGCGGCGGCCGTCCAGAACGCGAACAGGAGCTTTTTCGGGGCCAATGTGATCAAGCTGTGCAAGATGGCGGATATTGTATTTCTGGCGCTGCACGGAGCGGAGGGAGAGAACGGAAAGGTTCAGGCGGCATTCGACCTTCACGGAATCCGCTATACGGGAACCGGCTATGTCGGCTCGGCGCTCGCGATGGACAAAGTACTCTCCAGAATCATGTTCCGGGCAAACGGCATTCCGGTGGCGGAAGGAATTACCATTTCCAAAGAGGAATACAAGACGTACTGCAGGGATCTGCAGGATATGGAATCCGCGGCAGCCGCCAACCAGATCGTGATGACGACGCTGAAGGAACATGGCATGGAACTTCCCGTCGTTGTAAAAGTAGCCTGCGGCGGTTCTTCCGTCGGTGTTTATATTCCCGAAACACCCAGGGATTATGAACAGGCGCTGCATGACGCGTTTGAAATCGAGGACCAGGTGGTTATTGAAGACTATATCGACGGCCGGGAATTCTCGGTCGGCGTGATCGAGGGAGAGGCGCTCCCGATTATCGAGATCGCCCCCATCGAAGGATTTTATGACTATAAAAATAAATATACCGCGGGCGCGGCAATCGAGACCTGCCCGGCGGATATACCGGGCGACCTGACGCGCAGGATGAAAGGCTATGCCGAGGATGCCTACAAAGCTCTGACGCTGGAAGCCTATGGACGCATTGACTTTATGGTGGACAAAGACGGCAGCATTTATGCCCTCGAGGGCAACACGCTGCCGGGAATGACGCCGACTTCCCTGATTCCGCAGGAAGCGGCGGCTCTGGGAATTCCCTATCCGGAGCTGTGCGAAAAACTCATTGAAGTAAGCCTGAAGAAGTATGGGATTAAGAGAAACTGACGAAGGCAAGGAGAACGTATTTTGAAAGATCTTAGCGTTAGAAATATCATCGGCGCCGTACACGGCAAATATCACGGCCCGCGGGACATCCTGGAACAGGAGGTCACGGACGTCGTCATTGACAGCAGAAAGGCCACAGAAGGCTGTCTCTTTATCCCGATGAAGGGAGAACGGGTGGACGGGCACGATTTCATTTCCCAGGTCATGGAGGAAAAAGGCGCGCTGGTCACGCTGACCGAACATGCCGACGGCATGCCCGACGTCCCTTACATCGTGGTGGAGTCGACCGCGACGGCCATTCAGGAGCTCGCCGGTTTTTACCGCAGGGCGCTCGATATCCCGGTCGTCGGAATCACCGGTTCCGTCGGAAAAACAAGTACGAAGGAAATGATTGCCTCGGTGCTTTCGCAGAAAATGCGGGTTCTGAAAACCGCCGGCAATTTCAATAACAATATCGGGCTGCCGCTCACCATTTTCCGCCTCAGGGAAGAGGACGAGATCGCGGTTCTGGAAATGGGAATCAGCCATTTCGGGGAAATGACCGAACTCGCCGAAACCGCGGAGCCGAATACGATGGTGATCACTAATATCGGCACCTGCCACCTCGAATTCCTGAAAGACAGGGACGGCGTCTTCCGCGCGAAGACCGAGTGCTTCGACTATGTGAAGCTGGATGGAAATGTCATCCTGAACGGCGACGACGACAAGCTGATCCAGGTGGAAGAGGTTCACGGCAGAAGACCGGTCTTCTTCGGCCTGAGCCCGCGTTTCCGCGTCTACGCGGACAATATTCGTCCCCTCGGATTCAAAGGTACGGCCTGCACCATCCACATTGATGAGGACGAATTCGACGTTACCGTTCCCCTTCCCGGAGAGCATATGGTCCGGAACGCGCTGGCAGGGGCGGCTGTCGGGTCGGCATACGGCCTTACGGCGGATGAAATCAAGGCCGGTATCGAATCATTTGAAAGCCTTTCGGGACGGTTCAATCTGATCGAAAACGGCGGGCTCATGATCATCGATGACTGCTACAACGCGAATCCGATGTCGATGAAGGCCTCGCTTTCAGTCCTTAAGGATGTGAGCGGGAAGAGAATCGCCATCTTGGGAGACATGGGCGAACTCGGGCCGGATGAGGCCGCGCTCCATCGTGAAGTCGGAGAATACGCGGGCACGCTTGGCCTCGACCTCTATGTGACCGCCGGTCCCCTTTCGGAAAATATGGCGGCAGGCATCCGCAAGACCTGTCCGGAAGCCGAAATCCGTTCGTACCCGGATACGGAAGCGCTTCTTTCGGAAGTGAAGCAGCTGGTCGGAAATGAGGGAAATGTACTCGTGAAGGCGTCCCACTTCATGGGATTTGATAAAGTGGTGGATCTGCTTCGGGAGCCATTTCACTCATAAGAAAAAATTCGGAGGAGATAAAGATCGATGAAAAAGACAATGCGTTTGATCAGCGTGATCCTTTCGGTACTCGTTCTTTTGTGCATCTGCGTAGCCTGCGGAGGCAGCCGGATCGCTGCCGCGGGGAACAAAAAGCAAACTGCCCTCGATGGAGACGGGAGCATCGCGGAGATCCCTGCCGAGAAAGATGAAGTGACCGTCGAGGAGGACGGCGAGTATACCTCGAAAGACGAGGTGGCGCTCTATATTCATCTCTACGGACATCTGCCGTCCAACTATATTACGAAGAAGGAAGCCCAGGACCTCGGATGGTCCGGCGGATATCTCTGGGACTATGCCCCGGGCAAATCCATCGGCGGATCCCGCTTCGGCAATTATGAAGGAAATCTCCCTGACGCGAAGGGGCGGAAGTACTTTGAATGCGATATCGACTACAGCGGAAAGAAGCGGGGAGCCAAACGAATTGTCTATTCGAACGATGGTCTGATTTACTATACGGAAGATCATTATGAGACATTTGAGAAGCTGTATGAAGCCGAAGAGCCTTAAGCGGAATGGAAAGGCGGTATTATGAAAAAGATTATTCTGGATTTTAATACGACCCGTACAAGAGAAGACGTTCACAAATATCTCGCCATGAAGTTTGATTTTCCGGATTACTACGGAGAAAATCTCGACGCGCTCTATGACTGCCTGACGGATATCGGAGAGCCGACCTGCGCGGGGTTCTTCATGCCCAGGGAGAGGGAAATGATACCCTATCTGCAGCGGATCGCTCATGTGATGAGGGACGCTGAGGATGAAAATAAGAACTTCGCCGTGATTTTCGGAGACATGGAAGCCAATTTTGAGGATGAACTGGATTTCATGGATTTCTGAGGAAATTTGTTTTGTAATTAAGGGAGGAAATGTCAGATGCGACTCATTCCCATCGGAATATTTCTGATTCTGTATCTTGTCCTGTCCGTACCGATCATGCTGGTGCTTCTCGTTTTCAGGCAGTTTCAGCCGAAGAAGGCGGAGCTTAAGATGCTGAGAATCGTACAGTGGGCATTTAAGGTGGTTCTGTTCCTTGCGGGAACCGATATTACGACGATCGGCCTTGAGAAGATTCCGGCCGACGAGGCGATGTTATTTGTAGCGAATCATCAGGGGGTGTTCGATATTCTGATCGGCTATTCCCAGATGAAGAACAGGACGGGTTTTATTTCCAAAGACAGTGTGAAGAAGATTCCGCTCCTCAACTGGAATATGATGTTTATCGGCTGTCTTTTCCTCAACCGTGAAGACCTGAAACAGGGCCTTCAGGTGATTAAGGACGCGATTGAAGCCGTGAAGGACGGCCGGTCGATCTTCATTTTCCCGGAAGGGACGCGCAATAAAGGGGCGGACAAGACACAGCTTCTCGAATTCCACAGAGGCAGCTTCAAGATCGCGCAGAGAACCGACTGCAGAATCGTACCGGTTTCGTTTAACAATACAACTGCCGTTATGGACGACCATATGCCGTGGATCAAAAAGGCACACGTGGTCGTGGAATATGGTGAGCCGGTGCGTTACAGCGACCTGACAAAAGAGGAGCAGCGGCATATTGACGAGTATTTCAGAGAGCGTATTTCACAGATGGTGAAGAAAAATCAGGAGCTCGTCTGACGGGCGGATTGAAGTTTTCGGAAAAAGCGGGTATAATGGAACTGTATACAAAAAACAAAGGAAATACAATTCTATGTTCCTGCGAGCTACGGCTAAAATCAATCTCTGTCTGGACGTATTGAGAAAACGTCCTGATGGGTATCATGATGTGAGAATGGTGATGCAGATGGTCGGTATGTACGACCGTCTGCATCTTTATGCGTCAAAGAGGCCCGAGTCCGAAAAGGGACCGGGACGGATTACGCTTTCCGTCAATCTCCCCTATATTCCTGCTGATGAAAATAATCTGGCAGTCAAAGCCGCCCGCCTTCTTATGGATGAGAAGGGCGTGACGGATGACCTGAAGATCCGGCTTGGCAAGTTTATTCCGGTTGCCGCCGGACTTGCCGGAGGAAGCTCGGACGCCGCCATGACGATGATCGGCGTCAACCAGCTTTTTCATCTGGGATTCAGTGATGAGGAACTGATGGAGCGGGGAAAGAAAATCGGGGCGGATGTACCGTACTGTATCATGCGCGGAACAGCGCTGTCGGAGGGGATCGGAGAAATCCTGACGCCTCTGCCGGATCTGCCGGACTGCGGCATCCTTCTCAGCAAGCCGTCCTGTCCCGTTTCGACGAAAGAAGTATACGGCAATCTTCATGTAAATGAACTGAGCCGTGACGACCATCCCGATGTGGACCGGATGCTGGAAGCTCTCGGCCGCGGCGATCTTAAGGGGATCTGTGAGCCGGGGTGTATGAGCAATGTTCTCGAGCTGGTGACGGCTCCGAATCATCCTGAGATCGGTGAACTGGAGCGCGAAATGAAACGGCTCGGGGCCTTGAACGCGGTGATGAGCGGAAGCGGGCCGACGGTGTTCGGCATTTTCAAAGATATTGACGAAGCGGAGAGGGCATGCGGTGAAATACGAAGGCGCTTCCCCCAGGTAAGAAGCTTTGCCACACGACCTGTGAAGCGGGAAGAACTATAAGAGAAGGTTTGAGAAAATGAGGGACATAAACGAGATGAAACCGGAAGAGTATATGCCGCTGAGAGAAGTGGTATTTCTGACTCTTCGCAGAAGAATTTTAAGAGGAGAATTAAAACCGGGTGAACGGCTGATGGAAATCAGCCTTGCCAACCGCCTCGGCGTATCGAGAACGCCGATCAGGGAAGCCATTCACAAGCTGGAGAATGAGGGACTGGTCGTAATGGTGCCCCGGCGGGGAGCCCATGTGGCGGAAATCACCAGGCAGGAGCTGGACGACGTTCTGGAAGTGCGCAGATCGCTGGAGATGCTCGCGATCCAAAGAGCATGTGAACATATAACACCGGAAGAAATCCGGGAACTGAAAGAGGCGGAGGAACTCTTCGCGGCGATGGTAGCCAAAGAGGACGCGGATTTTACAGAGCTTGGCGAGCTGGACGAACAGTTCCACGACGTGATTTACAACGCGACCGGGAACCGCCGGCTGATACAGATCCTCAATAATCTGCGCGAGCAGATGTACCGTTTCCGCGTTGAATACCTGAAGGATGAGGATATCCGGGAAACACTGACAAAGGAACACGACGCGATCATCAAAGCGCTCGAAGAGCGGAATGCGGAAGAAGCGCTGCGGATCATCAAGCTTCACATTGACAATCAGCATCAGACGATCAACGCGGAACTGGATATGCGGGATTCCGCGGCACAGGGCTGAAAAGCGCCAAAGGAACGAATGTGAGGAGAGGAATGGAGATCATAAATGAGCACGGGCCAAGAAGCTCGTCTCCGATCGGAGTCTTTGATTCGGGTCTTGGCGGGCTGACGGTCGCCAGAGAGATCATGCGGAATCTGCCCTCGGAGAAGATTGTATACTTCGGCGATACGGCCCGTGTACCTTACGGAAGCAAATCCAAACAGACCGTGGAACGCTATTCCCGGCAGATCGTGCGGTTCCTGAAAACGCAGGACATCAAGGCGATCGTGACGGCCTGCAATACCGCGACCGCGACCGCATTTGACGTGATCCGGGAGGAAGCGGGAGATATTCCCGTGATCGGAGTGATTGAGCCGGGCGCCGTGACAGCCTGTAACGGGACGAAAAACGGCAGGATCGGAGTCATCGCGACGAGAGCGACCATTTCCAGTAAAGCTTATGAAAAGGCGATCCTGGGAATCCGGCCGGACGCGGATATCTTCGCGGAGGCCTGTCCGCTTCTCGTTCCGCTCGTGGAAGAGGGCTGGATCCGCGATGAGGTGACGGATACGGTGATCATGCGCTATCTGGAGCCGCTGCTTCAGAAGAAGATTGACACGCTTATTCTCGGGTGCACGCATTATCCGCTTTTGCGAAGTGAGTTCCGGCGGCTGGTCGGAGAGGAGATCCGGCTGGTCAATCCGGCTTATGAGACGGCCCGGTCGCTGAAGGAGCTTCTCAAAAAGAATGAACTTTTGAATACGATGGCCCGGAATCCGGACGATCCGATGCCGTACCGCTTCTTCGTGAGCGACGAGCCGGAGCGGTTTGCTGAGTTCGCGAATTCGATTCTGCCGGTGGATGTGCGGAAGGCGGAGCGCATCGCCATCGAAAATTATTGAGGAAAACGGAATGTCTGAGGTGACGATTGCGATTTACAACCGCGAAGCGGGCGAAGAAGCGGAGCTTACGCTGAAAGGCACGCTGAAGCAGGTGGCCGGGCGGCACCATCTTCTCTATGAAGAGGAACTCGATGGCGAAAAGATCAGGAACCACCTGATCCTTTCGGAGGATTCCATGGAAATCCGGCGGAGCGGGGCGGTGGAGTCCTGTATGAGGTTTGTGCCGGGGATGTGCACGGATTTTTTCTATAAAAACCGCTACGGAAGCATTCCGTTTCGCGTGAGGACAGAAGAGTACAGGCTGCATGGAGACGCATGCAGCCTGAGTGTTTTTCTTCGATATGTACTGATGACAGACGAGGATTTAGATTCCCGGCCTGTTGAGCTTTCCGTGAGGGAATTCAGGTGGAACGTTCAGGCGTAGACGATGAGAGCGATGAACTCCTTGGTTTCATTGGTGCGGTTTGTTACGGCGTGGCCGGTTCCCGCCGGGCAGATCGCGACATCGCCCGCGTTGACCGTCACGATGGTTCCGTTGTCGTTGTATTCGAGCGGCCCGTCGAGGAAATAAAACAGTTCACTGTCGCCTTCATGTTCATGATACCCGATTCCCGTGCCCGGCTTCAGCGTGATTTTGCTGAACAGCCGGCCTTTTTCATAGAGCTCCGCGCTGCCGGAGATGAAATTCGTGATTTCCACCGTGCCGTCGCCTCCGCGCATATGTTCACGGTATTCCACATTGCATTCTTCCGCTTTTCTGATCATCATGTTCTCCTTTCTCTTAAGTGCACCACAGGTGCCTGACCCCTATGGTGCAAAGTGCACCAGAGGGGTCAGGCACCTGTGGTGCAGGTTTTATGTTAATTATCGAAAGTGATTCGCTTCAGCATGGCCTCGTCGACATCGAATGACGGCGAGTGCATCTTGGCCGGAGCGCTTTTTACGGCCTCGAATGTTCTGTCAAGAACGTCTTGCGGGATGCTGATCTTGCCGAGAACGCTGCCGAGGAACTCCTCGAGTTCGTCCGCGTCCCGGAAACCGGCCAGCGGAAGAAATTCCGCCCGGAGAGCCTCCGGGGCTTCCCGCACAAATGCCGGCAGGAAATATCCGCACGCCGCTCCGTGCGGAAGGCCCGTATCGTAGGTCAGAATATAGCCGAGCGCGTGCGGCAGGGAGGTGCCGGTCTGCGCGATCGCCATTCCCGCGAAGGAGGAAGAGATCATCAGTTTTTCGAAATCTTCCGGTTCGGCCGGCCGGGCGCCGGTCAGGATGTCCTTTGTTTCGGCCCATTTGAGGAGGCCCGCTTTTGCGGGCATTTTGCTCAATTCCGTTCCTTTTTTGGAAAATGCGCTCTCCAGGAGATGGCAGAGGGCATCGACCGAAGTGTTCCGGATCACCTTAAGGGACGCAAAGGCCAGATATTTCCCGTCAATGAAGGCATAGGAAGGCCAGATTTTAAAGGGAATGGAGCCTTTCGTTTTCTTCGCGTGGTTTGTAAGGACTGAGACCGCGGTTACTTCGGAACCGGTTCCGCAGGTTGTCGGGACGGCGATGACCGGTACGTAAGATCCGTCTTCGCCTGCCTCATAGAGTTTTTCGATCCCCCAGGACGGATGAGCCATCATGAGGGCGGCGGCTTTCGCGGCATCCAGAGGGGAGCCGCCGCCGATTCCGATCACGAAATCCGCGTTTTCGGAAAGACCGAGGTCACGGATCTTCATCACTGTTTCCGTTGAGGGATTTTCTTCGACTTCGCTGAACAGGACGGACGGAATTCCGGCCTCATCCAGCACACGTTTTACGTCGTCATAGGCTCCGTTTTCAAAAGCGGAGTGACGGCCTGTGACGATCAGCGCCTTTGTTCCGCATCCGGCTATGGCGGCTGCGCCGTTTCGTACGGCGTCATTTTCGACGACCACTTTTACTGGCATGTAGTAATTCATCATTTTACCCTTTTCTTAAATCTGCAAACCAAGATAAAGGGAATCATGCGGACCGGTGAAGTCCATATGATTCCCTGGTGAACCATTTCCGAAGAACTTATCCGAGCTTCGAGAAATCACTTGCCGGATGCTTGCAGAGCGGGCAGATGAAGTCTTCAGGCAGTTCGTCGCCTTCGTAGACATAGCCGCAGATATCGCAGACCCAGCCTTTCTTTTCCGTTTCCGGCTTCGGCTTGACATTTCTCTGATAGAAGGAATAGGTCATGGTCTCCACATTGTTGAGGACGGCCGATTCCGTAATATCGCAGATGAACATCCAGTGGGAGCCCATGTCCACGGTGTCAAAGACCTTGAGTGAAAGGAACGCGTTCGCGTATTTTGTCAAATAAGCCACGCCGTTCGACGCAAGGGCATAGTGCTTGTAACCGTCAAATTTGTCGACGTTGCGTCCGGACTGGAAGCCGAAGTGCTTGAATTCCTGGAACGGGCACTCCTCGTTCAGTGTGCACACGTTCATGATGCCTGTCTTCAGAACCATTTCGGCCGTGTAGTTGGCCTTGTTCAGGCTGACCGCGATCCGCTCCGGATTGCTGGCGACCTGAGAGACCGTGTTGACGATCTGGCCGTTCTGCTTGCCGCCGTCGGCAGCCGTGACCACATAGAGGCCGTATCCGATCTTGAAGAGCGCGGTCGGATCCTTCTGCGGTTCCGCGGCGGTTTCTCTCTTTTCATAGGTTCCGGCGAGCTCATCCGCAAGCGCGTCCAAAGAGGCAAGGCTCTCGTCGTTGAGCGCGGAAACGATGGTGACATTATTTTTTGCAAATGTCAGATTCTTGCAGCCATCAAGCATGTCCTTCATGACTTTCATCGCGGTCGGAGCCCAGGTGCCGTTTTCGATGAGAGCGATCCTTCTCTTCTGATAGCCGCGTTCGGTCAGATGGCCGATAAATTCACGCATATACGGGAAAATGCCTGCGTTATAGGTGGTTGTGGCGAGAACAAGCGTGTCATAGCGGAACGCGTCTTCCACACATTCGTAAATGTCGTCGCGGGCAAGGTCGTTCAAAGCCACCTTCGGAACGCCGGCGTTCTTCAGCTTTTCGGCGAGAAGTTCCGCGGCTTTCTTCGTATGGCCGTAAACGGAGGTATAGCAGATGCAGACGCCGTCGTCTTCCGGCAGATAGCTGGACCAGATGTCATAGAGATTGATATAGTAGCCGAGGTTTTCGGTCAGATACGGGCCGTGAAGCGGGCAGATGATCTGAATGTCCAGATTGGCGGCTTTCTTCAGGACAGCCTGAACCTGGGCGCCGTATTTGCCGACAATGCCGAAGTAATAGCGGCGTGCTTCGCATGCCCAGCCTTCCGGATCTTCGACGTCATTGGCGCCGAATTTGCCGAAGCCGTCTGCCGAGAACAGGACTTTCTCGGAAGACTCATAGGTCATCATGACCTCCGGCCAGTGGACCATCGGGGCGAAAACGAACGTCAGTGTATGGGAGCCGAGTTCCAGCGTGTCGCCGTTTCCTACTTCGAGCCTGTTGGGAATCTCAAGGCCCGGGAAGAACTGGCTGATCATCTTGAAGGTCTTGGCATTTCCGACAACCGTCGTATTCGGATATTTCTTCACGAAAGCCTCGATGGAAGCAGAGTGGTCCGGCTCCATGTGCTGGACGACAAGATAATCCGGGGCCGCAACGCCGAGCACGGAGACGATATTGGCCAGCCATTCATCCGTTTTCGACTGGTCAATGGTGTCCATGACAACGGTTTTTTCGTCGCGGATCACATAGGAGTTGTAGGCCATGCCAAGCGGTACGTCAAAATGTCCTTCGAAGAGGTCAATATCGTGATCATCCGCTCCGATGTAGTAAATGTTTCCTGTTACCTGTTTGTTCATAAGAAAATCCTTTCTTCAAAATAAAAGATTTTGTTCGGCTTCCGCCTGAAGCAGCTGTTTGTATTTTATCATAAAGCGTCATGTGATGCGACCGGTTTATCCGGCGAAAACAAGGAAGTCCAACAGTTCTTCCGCAGGAAGGCCCTGGACGTTCTCAGGATCGGTGAGGACCGCTGTGTCCCCGCCGGTTCTCCAGATGAATCTTCCGCAGCTGCCTTCCGCGGTCAGATAGCGGGCGGGATCACACAGGGCAGCGGGATAGCGCCGGTACCATTCGGGAGCAGCGGCGGACATATATCGGTCGGCAGCCTGACAGGCAATGCAGCTGCGGTCATGCCCTATGGCGCTGACCTGGACGCCGCCGCCCGGCATACCCTGCCGGCTTTCCGACGGGGTGGAGTGGGCAATCAGGATGCTTTCGTCCGCGCAGCTGCCTAAAGAAATATAGACATGCCCTTTGATACTGACGATGTCCCCCGGATTCGGCATATTGCCGTTTCCCGCGATTTCGGGAGTACGTGTTCCCCATCCTCTCAAAGCGAGTTCTTTCGCGTAATCCGAGGATTTGAGAACATAGCCGTCCTTCCCGTTTTCGGTTTCAAACGTGTTGTAGAGAACCCACCCCAGGTAGCCGGAGCAGTCGAGCCCGGCATCATGGTATACATTGATCCCGTTAAAAGGATAGTACGAAACTGCCGGTTCATCTCCGGCAGCTTTTTCGGGGAAGCCGCGATAGGAAAAGGACTCAGTCCGGCTGTCGAAGAAATCCTCCCAGGACTTCTGAAGCCCCAGAGATCTCGTTTCCATGCCGGCCCCCGTATCTTCCCGGTTCCATCCGCCCCCGTAGATATAGAGGGCTTTCCCTGCCGGGAGAAGAGCTGTCATGAGGAAGTTCAAAAGTGTTTTTTTGCCCGGTACCGCGCTGATCTTCATGTTCATCTTTGATACGCTTTCTTCCTGAAAATGGATGATAAGGAGTGTGTTCCAGGGCGGCATTTCAAGAAGGTGCCGTCAGAAGGACAATAGCATGGCGTGTTTCATTTTGCAAATGATACACCTTCGGAAAATATCCGTACCGAATTCCGATTGTGAAATAATACGCCAAGCGATATAATAGAACGCGGTACGAAAAAATCCGGAACAAAACGGAGCAATATATGGCACAGCAAAAAACGAGAAGAAGGCGCCCGATGACGGATGCCGAGATCGCGGCCGCTCAAAGGGCCAGAGATAAAAAGAGAAGGATGAGAAAGCGCCGGCGGCAGATCAGTCTGATCGCCTCCGTACTCTTTATGCTTCTCATAATCGGAACCGCGCTCTTTCTGATCAGTTTTTTCGGAAAGGAAAGAAGGGGCGGAGCGGACTTAAAGGAAGCTCAGGCCGCCAAAATCGCGGAAGAAGAGGCGGAAATCGAAGACAAGCGGAAGGCCATTGAGGAGGCGGAAAAAATCGCGCTCACCTATGATTACGACGGAGCGATCGCGCTTCTCATGCAGCAGAAGGATTATGACACCGACAATGAACTCGTCAACGCGATCGCGTCGATGACCGCGCAGAAGTCCACACTCGAAGCCAAGGATGTGCTGACGGTGCCTCATATTTTCTACCACTCGCTGATCGTGGATCCGGACAGGACCTTTGACACCTCAAAGTGGAGCGAGGATACGATCGCCGGAAATAACGCCTGGATGACATTTGTGGACGAATTCGACAAGATCACGCAGCAGATGTACGACAACGGATGGGTTCTGATCCGCATGAGGGACCTCGTGACGGAGACGAAGGACGACGACGGGACGGTTCATTTTAAGAAGAATAAGAACCTGCTTCTGCCTCCCGACAAAAAGCCGTTTGTCCTCTCGATCGACGACTGGAGCTACTATCATACATATGCCGGAAAAGGCTATGGCGACAAGGCTGTGGTGGACGAAAACGGCGATGTAAAGGTCCAGTACACGGCAGCGGACGGCACGGTAAGCGTCGGTGACTATGATGTGGTGCCGAGGCTGAATACATTTATAAAGGAACACCCGGACGCGGCTTACAAAGGGGCGCGCGGCCTGATCGCGATGACCGGCTATAACGGCGTGTTCGGATACCGCACGGACGTGGCATATAAAACCCATGAGAAGCTGGACGCGGATCAGCAGCAGTGGCTGGACGAGCATCCGGATTTCAACTGGGACGAAGACGTGGCGGAAGCGAAGAAAGTCGCGGAGGCCGTAAAGGCTTCGGGCTGGGAATTCGCCTGTCATACCTGGGGGCATTTGAGCGTTACGGACAAGTCTGTCGAGACGCTGTCCGTCGACCAGGAGAAATGGCAGAACACGGTCGCGAACATTACAGGCCCCACGGATACGATCATCTTCGCCCACGGCGCTGACATCGGAACCTGGAGAAATTATGACGCGGCGACAAATCCGGTCTATGCATGGATGAAGAGTATCGGTTATAATTTCTATGCAAATGTGGACGCGTCCTCCGAATACTGGATCCAGATCCAGGACGACTACGTAAGGCAGGGGCGAATCGACTGCGACGGTCTGCAGATGTGGAGAGCGATCTCCGGAAAGGCCAAAAAGAACGTATTTGAACAGCTCTTTGACGTCAACTCGGTATTTGATTCAAGAAGACCGACGCCTGTCAGCGCGACAGGAAAGGCCTGACGGGGATCCGTCACAATAAACAGAACTTTACGGGAGGTAGGAACAATTGAAAATCGGGACAATATTGCTCATCATTCTGGCGGTGCTCATCGTGGCAATGGTAGTGCTCTACTTTGTCGGGAAAAGGCTCCAGAAGAAGCAGGAGGCACAGCAGCAGCAGATCGAGGCGCAGAAGCAGGTCGTCAACCTGCTGATCATTGATAAAAAACGGCTGCCAATCAAGGATTCGGGGCTGCCGCAGCAGGTGATCGATCAGGTGCCGAAGCTGATGAGACGAAACAAGATGCCAATAGTAAAGGTAAAGGCCGGCCCGCGTATTATGACGATGATCGCGGACGAGAAGATCTTCGATGCGCTTCCGGTCAAAAAGGAAGTCAAAGCGACGGTCTCCGGTATCTATATCATTGACGTCAAGGCACTGCACGGGAAGATTGAAGCTGCTCCGCCGAAGAAAAAGACTCTGCGTACGAAGCTGCTTGAAAAACGCGACAGCCTGATGAAAAAGACGACTTCTTCCAAGTAAAGATATGTGAGTGAAACAGATGAAGAAAATCGTATTGACCGGCGGAGGCACCGCCGGACATGTTACGCCGAATCTGGCGCTGATTCCGAAACTGAAGGAATTGGGATATGAAATTTACTACATCGGCTCCTACGACGGGATCGAGAAGCAGCTGGTAACGGATGAGGGCATCCCTTATACCGGGATCGCGACCGGAAAGCTGAGAAGATATTTCGATGTGAAGAACTTTTCGGATCCGTTCCGGGTTCTGAAAGGAGCATACGAGGCGCGCCGGGTCTTACAGGAAATCAAGCCGGATGTTGTATTTTCCAAAGGCGGCTTTGTAAGCGTCCCCGTGGTCTATGCCGCGCGGAGACTGCATATTCCGGTCATCTGCCATGAGTCGGATATGACTCCCGGGCTTGCCAACAGGCTCTCTATTCCGGCGGCAACGAAAGTCTGCTGCAACTTCCCTGAAACGGTCGATGAACTCCCCGCGGGAAAAGCAGTCCATACGGGCACGCCGATCCGTGCCGAGCTCACGCGCGGAAGCAGAGAAAAGGCGCTTCAGTTTACCGGACTTTCGGGAGAAAAACCGGTGATCCTCGTTACAGGCGGCTCTCTGGGAGCCCAGGCCGTCAATGAGGCCGTAAGGGCAGCGCTTCCGGAACTTCTGAAGGAATTCGACGTCATCCATCTCTGCGGAAAAGGCAAGACGGATCCGTCATTCAATGAGACGGAAGGCTATCTCCAGTACGAATACATCAAGGAGGAACTGCCGGATCTCTTCGCGCTTTCGGATATCGCGATTTCACGCGCCGGAGCCAATTCGATCTTTGAGCTGCTCGCGCTGAAAAAGCCGGCCCTTCTGATTCCGCTTTCGGCGAAGGCCAGCAGAGGCGACCAGATCCTCAATGCCCGTTCCTTTGAAAAGCAGGGCTTCTCGAAGGTCCTCGAAGAGGAGGAACTGAGCACGGAACGTCTGGTCAGCGATGTCAGAACACTCTATGCGGAGCGTGACAGGTACATTACCGCAATGGAACAGAGCCGGACGACCGACGCTATCGCCGTAATCACCGGCCTTATTGAGGACTGTGCTCACGGAACCGGTCGATGAGGATCATGACAGCCAGAACCGCGGCTGCCGCAAGCAAAGAGACGCCGATGGTCTCGCTGAAACTGAGGACAAACAGGTTCTGCACTCTTATGAGCGCGTAAAAGAGCAGTGCGGGAACAGCTGCGATCAGAATAGTCAAAAGAACAGAGCGCCCCTTCCGGGGTGCTTTTTTGCTGTCTGTTTCGGACAGATCGATATCGGGATCATCCGACATGTCAAAAGTGCCGGAAGTGTTCATGCTTACGGAACCCGGCAGACCTGTTTCTCCGGAAGCTCCTTTGGACGCGGCGTAGAGGGGGACGAAAGAAGATACTGCAGGATTTGGAGCGGGCTGAGGAGAAGCATGAGGAGCGGGTGGAGGCGTTTGTTCCTCATTTTCCGGGAGCCATTTCCGGAAACCGGTATTTCTGAGGATGGCCCGCAGATCTTCCGCGGAGCTGTTTTCTTTCTTCAGTTCGTGGTAGATGCGGCAGTTCAGGATGAGGGAGTCCTCGTCACCGAAACCGTCCCCGGTCATAAGAGCCTTTGAAAACTCGAGCAGGGAATCCCGAATACTGTTCCTGTAACACGGAACGTACGCCAGCAGAAGGCCGGCATTTCCCCAGCCTATAAAAAGGGTTTCATTTTCAAGACACAGATGGTCGGGATCCAGCAGATAGTCATCCAGTACGGCGACTGTCCGAAGAATCGTCTCATAGATGCGGACAAGCTCCCCGATGCCGGGGTTTTGGGTGCGGCAGTATTCGTCAAAGGGTACAAGGGACGTGATGTCGTAGAGGTAATCCGCAGCGTCATTTTTCGGATCGATTCCGAAGGAAATGAGTCCGGGAATGCGGTTCGTGAGGAGCATTTTCAACTGAAAGAGGTCTTCCGGGGTCAGAGGAGGCCCGGTTACGGCCATGAAATCGGCCTGAAGACTTTTCCGGAACGTTATTTTCATAGCAAAATAGCGGCTCTGAAAAAACAGAGCCTGTCCTTTCTCCGGGGCTGTCCCGGTTTTATGTTATGGTTTTGGAAAATGAAAGGGATGAAAATCTCTTTCCGGACGTCATGTGTCACTAAGTATAGTAAAGATTTCGTGTTTGCGCAAGCGCAAACGCAAACGACTGCCCGTGAGGGTATTTGATTTATTGAAAATGTAAATTCCAGTGCAGGGGTACATAAGAAAATACAATAGTGCTATAATATGATAAAGATACCGAAAGGCCTACTGAGATAATTGTATAAACAATTGAGACATCTGCACAAGTGATTAGTACTTCTTAGCTCGTCAGAAATTGTGTTGTTCGAAAAAATCACACTGTCTGAGCGAAGCGAGTTTGGGATTTTTTCGAACGGTTTTAGCAATTTCTGAGGAGGTTAGATCTGCCCCCGATCTTTGATCGGGGGAGCCCCTCGCGGCTTTGAGCGAGTTCAGAGAAATCCTGAAAGGATTTCTTCATCAGCGCGGAAGCCGTCTGAATTGTTTATACAATTATCTTCAGAAGTGCTTTTGTGAACTTGTATATTTTATTTACTGTAAGGAGGAACGACTATGGCGGACTGCATTTTCTGTATGCTGGCGAACGGGCAGATCCCGACCGCGACAATCTATGAGGACGAAGACTTTCGCGTGATCCTGGATGCCAATCCGGCGACCCGCGGACATGCTCTGATCCTCCCGAAAGCTCATTTCGCAAATGTGTTTGAAATGCCGGAGGACCTGACAGCCAAAGCCGCAGTGCTGGCCAAGAAAATGGCTGCCCACATGAGCGAACAGCTTCAGTGCGACGGGTTCAACATCGTTCAGAACAACGGGGAGGCCGCGGGCCAGACCGTGTTCCACTATCATGTCCACCTGATTCCGCGCTATAAAGACGGCCCGAGGATCGTCGCGAACTGGCCCCAGAGCCCGCTGACCGACGAGGCGAAAGAGGAGCTTGTAAGAGAACTCAAAGTCTGAAAAGGTTCTTACGAAAGAACAGGAGAAACACGGGATGAAACTTACATTTATAGGTGCCACTCATGAAGTCACCGGAAGCTGCCACTATATCGAGGCATGCGGAAAACACATTTTGGTTGACTACGGAATGGAACAGGGCAGGAATGTTTTTGAAAATGAAGAACTTCCCGTTTCCCCTCCGGACATCGACTATGTATTTCTCACCCACGCGCATATCGATCATTCGGGCCTTCTGCCTCTTCTGCAGGCAAGGGGATTTACGGGAAAAATCTTCGCGACTTATGCGACAGCCGATCTGTGCAACATCATGCTTCTCGACTCCGCAGGCATCCAGGAATTTGAAGCGGAATGGCGGAACCGTAAGGGGAAGAGAAAAGGTCTGGAACCCTATGTACCTCTTTATACATCCCAAGACGCGGAACTGGTCTGCCGCCGTTTTGTCCCCTGCGCCTATGACAGGAAGATCTCCGTATGCGAAGGAGTAGAGATCCGCTTTGTCGATGTAGGGCATCTCCTCGGATCGTCCGCGATCGAGGTCTGGCTTACGGAAGACGGCATTACAAAGAAAATCGTCTTTTCCGGCGACGTCGGAAATAAAAACCAGCCGCTGATCAACAATCCGAAGACCATAGAAGACGCGGATTACCTGCTGATTGAATCCACTTACGGCAACCGCAGCCACGGCGAAGAGAAGCCCGACTACGTCGGAGACCTGGCCAACGTGATCCAGAGAACCTTTGACAGGGGAGGGAACGTGGTGGTTCCGTCCTTCGCGATCGGCCGCACACAGGAACTTCTGTATTTCATAAGACAGATTAAAGAGCAGCATCTGATCCGCGGACATGAGGGGTTTAAGGTCTATGTAGACTCTCCTCTGGCTGTGCGCGCGACAGGCATTTTCAATGAACACACCTCGGACTGCTTTGACGAGGAGGCGGCGGAGCTGGTCGCGAAGGGCATCAACCCGATTTCCTTCAAGGGACTGGAACTTACGCTGACTTCGGATGAATCGAAGATGATCAACTTCATCGATGAGCCCAAGGTCATCATCTCAGCCAGCGGCATGTGCGAAGCCGGGCGGATCAAGCACCATCTGAAGCACAATCTCTGGAGGGCGGACAGCACGATTCTGTTCGTCGGTTATCAGGCGGAGGGCACCCTCGGACGGGAACTTCTGGAGGGCGAAAAGGAAGTGACGCTCTTCGGTGAAACCGTGATTGTCGAGGCGGAAATCTGTTCCCTTCCGGGCATTTCCGGACATGCGGACAGAGAGGGCCTTCTCGAATGGGCCTCCGGATTCAAGAAAGTGCCGGAGAAGACCTTCATCGTTCACGGCGACGACGCGGTAGTGCCGCTGTTCAGGGATCTGATTCACGAGCAGCTCGGACACGACGCTTACGCGCCCTATTCGGGGACGGTCTGGGATCTGGCTAAGAATGTCTGCCTGAAAGAGACTGTCGGAATTCCGTTCGAGAAGAAGGATGCGTACGGACAGCCTGTTGCCGGAGGAGAAAAGAAGCACGCGAAAGCTTCCACACTGAAGGCGGCCGGTGTTTACAACCGTCTTGAAAATGCGGCGCTTCGCCTGCTTGGAATTGTTCGTTCTTCAAAAGGTCTGCCGAATAAGGAACTGGCCCGCTTCGCGGATCAGATCATCTCGATCTGCGACAAATGGGACCGATAACCGACAGTGATTATTCGTGGAGCGCGACTTTCAGCGCTTTGGCAAGCTGGTCAGGGCAGGAGGTCTTTTTGAAACCGCACGCGATTCCTTCGAGACGTTCGATGCACTCATGGGCATCCATGCCTTCCACAAGGGCGCCGATGCCTTTCAGATTGCCGTTGCAGCCGCCTTCAAAGCGGACATTCCGGACCTTGCCGTCCGTGAGATCAAAATGAATCATCTGAGAGCAGGTGCCCCTGGTTCTGTATTCCATGGTGATTAGTCCTTTCTTCTTTTTTGGAGCATCTTACATGATTTATGCCCGTCTGTCAAAAGAAAGAAAATTGTATCAGACGGGCGTTTATTGACTGAATAAAGGAGTATTATGGGGATCGTAATTAAAAATGTACATATACTGGGACAGGAAAGGGAGAAGCGGACGGACGTCTATATTACGGGCGACCACATTGCTTCCATAGGAAAAGAACCTGCGAGTTTCCTGAAAGACGAAGAGATCGACGGTTCGCACAAGTTCCTCATGCCGGGTCTCATCAACTGCCATACGCATGCGTATATGACACTGATGCGCAATTACGCCGATGACCTTCCGTTTCATGAGTGGCTCTTCGGCAGAATCCTGCCGATGGAGGACGAACTGACGCCGGAGGATGCCTATTGGGGAACCCTCCTCGGCATGGCTGAGATGATCCGGAGCGGGACAACCGCATTCGTCGATATGCATATGTTCCCGCGCATGGTTGTGAAGGCCTGCGCTTCAAGCGGCATGCGCGCCCTCCTTACAAGAGGTCTCGTCGGTTCCGACCGCCATGACGAGGGCGGGAAGATGCGTATAGAGCAGGCACTTGACGAAATGGAATACGGAAAGAGCATCGGAGCGCCCTGCATGTTCGGCCTTGGACCTCACGCGATCTATACCTGCGGAGAGGACTTCCTCCGCTATGTGACGGAACTTGCTCACGAAAAAGGCCTTCTGATCAATATGCACCTTGCGGAGACGAAGAAGGAGTTCGACGACTGCCTGGCAGAGCACGGCATGACTCCTGTGGAATATGCGGCTTCCCTCGGAATGACGGATGGTCCGGCCATCTTTGCCCACTGCGTATATCTTGGGGAAAATGACTTCGGCATTCTCGCGAATCCGAATGTCTCCGTCGCCACGAACCCTGCCAGCAATATGAAACTGGCAAATGGATTCGCTCCTGTGCCCCGCATGCTGAAAGAGGGGATCCGTGTCGCCCTCGGAACGGACGGAGCGGGGAGCAACAACAATCTGAACCTGTTTACGGAGATGCATCTTCTGACCCTTGCCCACAAAGGAAATCTGTGCGACAGTCTGGTACTCAGTGCTGAAGAGACTGTCCGCATCGCGACGAAAAACGGCGCTGCGGCAATCGGGAGAGAAGATCTGGGCAGCGTAGAGCCCGGGAAGACCGCGGATCTTGTCCTCATCGACGAGAACGCGCCTTCGATGATTCCGAATTATAACCGCATGGCGGCCGTCGCCTATTCCGCGAACGGAAGCGAAGTGAGCGACGTGCTGATCGGGGGTCGGATTGTCATGCGCGACAGGCAGTTGATGACGATCGATGAGGAGCGCGTGCACTACGAAGTCGAGCGCGTCGCCTCCCGCTTCCGCGCGTAAATAAATATCCTTATAGAAGGGAAGGAGAAAGTATATATGAGTGAAATCAGAGACATCACGCTGGCGCCGGAAGGCGAGAAGAAGATCCGCTGGGTCGAGGCGCACATGCCGGTGCTGAAGAGCATCTGCGAGGACTTTGAAAAAACCCAGCCGTTCAAAGGACTTAAGGTGACGGTTTCCGTGCACCTTGAAGCCAAGACCGGCTATCTGGCCTGCGTGATGAAAGCCGGCGGCGCGGATGTCTATGTGACGGGAAGCAATGTCCTTTCGACGCAGGACGATATCTGTGCGGCGATGGTGAAGAGGGGCATTGAGATTTTCGCCTGGCATGGCGCGACCGAAGAGGAGTATGCCCATCATCTGGACGAGGTGCTGAAGATCGGACCGCAGATCATCATCGACGACGGCGGAGATCTGGTCAATATGATCCACCACAGATATCCGGAACTGATTCCGAACGTGATCGGCGGGTGCGAGGAGACGACTACCGGCATTATCCGTGATGTCGCCATGGACAAAGCGGGAGAGCTGAAGTTCCCGATGATGATGGTCAACGACGCCGCGATGAAGCATCTCTTTGACAACCGCTACGGCACCGGCCAGTCCGCGTTTGACGGAATTAACAGAACCACCAATCTTGTGGTCGCGGGCAAGACCGTCGTCGTTGCCGGATACGGCTGGTGCGGCAAAGGTGTGGCGATGCGCGCGAAGGGCCTTGGTGCCAATGTTATCGTCACCGAGATTGATCCGGTAAAGGCAATTGAGGCTCTGATGGACGGGTTCCGGGTCATGCCGATGGCGGAAGCCGCTCCCCTGGGCGATCTGTTCATTACGGTGACGGGAATGAGAGACGTCATCACGATGGAGCACATGCTGATGATGAAGGACGGCACATTGCTTTCGAATGCGGGACACTTCAATGTGGAAGTAGATGTGGCCGCACTGGAGCGGGAAGCCGTAAAGAAAGAAGAGCAGCGGCACAATATTATGGGTTATACGCTGAAAAACGGAAAGACCCTGAGCCTTCTCGGAGAAGGCCGTCTTGTCAACCTGGCCTGCGGCGACGGACATCCGGCTGAGATCATGGATATGAGTTTTGCGGTTCAGGCCCTTTCGGCGGAATATCTTGTAAAGCATAAAGACGACCATCTTCCGATGATCAATCAGGTGCCGGAGGAAATCGACAACGAGATCGCGAGAAGAAAACTGGCTTCCATGAACGTCGGCATTGATACGCTGACCGAGGTACAGGAGCAATACCGCAACTCTTTTGATCTTTGACAGGACCGGAACTTCATAAGATATGATTCGAAAAATAAAGAACAGCATCCTGCTGCAGATGATCTCCATTATCATGATCATCCTGGTCATACTTACGGGCGTCTTTATCGTGGCCCGCAGGTATGTCCGTACGGTGGCTGAGGAGAACGCGGAGAACCTGGCGGATAACCTTCTGCGGCAGGCAGATAACGCGTTGAGCATCTATGAGGATATGCTGCGCTATAATGCGGCCTATTTGTGCCGCTTTTCGCTTGTAGACAGAATGGGGGAGGGAACTTCCCTTATGGGAAGCAGTGCGGAGGCGCAGATATCTTCCTATTTTTCACAGATTACACTGAAGAACGGAGAAATCCGCTCGGCGGTTCTCTTCGATACGGACATGAACGAGATTGCTTCCTTCGGAAAGAAGACGACATTTCCTGAACAACAGCGTTACCTCCGCTATGAAGAAGATCTGAATGCGGATTACTATTTTGAGGACATCGACGACTTTTTCTACGCGTTCTACTATCCGATCTACAGCACTTTGAACGGACAGGGACATCTGACCGGAATGTGCGTCTTTGTTCTGGATCACTGGACACTGGACGGAACCATCCTCAACCTGATTGGCATGGATTCCGCCGCGATTCTGATCAGTGACTCGAAACATCTGGATTTGTCCTGGTATACGGGCGGGAGTCTCACGGATGCCGAGTCAATGGATTCTCTTAAAACGGACCCGGACATTGTTTTTCGGGAAGGGGACTGGCAGAACGGAATCCGGATCGCGACAGCGACGTCCATTGTCGGAAATCAGGAACGAAGCAAAGCGCTGCGGCAGCTGATCGTGGTTGCATTTTCTCTGACACTGGCTCTGCTCGCGTTTATTATTCTGTTTTCCTATACCCAGATGGCACAGCCGCTCCACAAAATCGCGCGTTTTATCGACCGTACGATGCGGCACCCGGATGACCGTCTGGGTTTCAAACGGACCGATGATGTCGGTGTCGTCGCGGCCAGACTGGATCATATGCTGGACGAAAACCAGAAGATGCTTCAGGAGGTCCGCGACGGAAAAATCCGCCTCTATGAGACACAGCTGGCCCAGCAGGAGATGGAGATTCTGGCTTACCGGAATCAGATCAATCCGCATTTCCTGTACAATACGCTCTCGTGCATGAGGGATATGGCCCTCATTCATGACGAGGATGATATCGCGGAGATGGCGATGGCGCTTTCGGACATTTTCCGCTACGCGGTCAAGGGAAGCAATATCGTGACGGTGCGCGATGAAATCGAATATATCGACAAATACGCGAAGATCATCGACTACCGGTTTATGGGGAAAATCACGATAGACGTAAATGCGGACGAGGAAGTCCTGGACAAACCGGTCATCCGCTTTTTCCTTCAGCCGCTTGTGGAAAATTCCGTTTTTCACGGCCTTGAGGCTTCGGTGGACCCGGGGTTTGTGGATGTCCGTATTTCCTATGCCGGCGGACGTATTGAAATTGAAATAGAAGATGACGGATGCGGAATGGACGAAGAAACACTGGAAGGCGTGCGCTATCAGCTTCAGAATCCGGGAGAAAGCGCAAGCATCGGTCTTTCCAATATCGTGCAAAGACTCAGGCTGTTCTATGGCCATGACTATACGATTTCCATAGACAGCAAAACCGGTGAGGGGACGAGGATCGGGATCTCCATTCCGGATCATATTAAGGACAGCGGGGAAAGAAATGCTGATACGTTTATCGATGCAGTCAACTGATCTGAGGGTAGAAGAATGCTGAATATTTATATTGCGGACGACGAAGTCTGGATTACGCTGGGTCTCAAAAAGCTTCTCGAGAAGACCGGCTTTGACGTCTGGGTTCAGGGAACGGCCAACAACGGCCTGACCGCGAAGGAGGAAATCGCCGAGTTTCGGCCGGATGTCGTCTTTACGGACATCCGTATGCCGGGACTCAACGGACTGGAACTGCTTTCCGCGATTCACAAAGTGTCTCCCGAAACAAAAGTCGTGATGATTTCCGGGTACGCGGAGTTCTCTTACGCGCAGGAAGCGGTGCAGAGACACGCCTATGACTATCTGGTCAAGCCGATCAAGGAGGAGGACCTTAGGAGGGTTCTGGAAAATGTACTCAGGGAAAAAGGAGAGTACGCGTCGTCTGTTGAAAATGAAACCTCCTCTTCGAACGACCGCATGATTGACAGCGTCATCGCGGAAATCCGGGAACACTATACGGAAGACATCCAGCTGACGACCCTGGCCGCGAAATACGCGGTCAGCTCGGGGCGCTTAAGCACGATGATCAAAGATGAGCTGCAGATGAACTTTTCCGACTATATTGCCAGACTCAGGATCCAGAGAGCCAAGGAGCTTCTGGAAGACGAGACGATGTCCATCCAGGAGATCGCTGAAATCGTAGGTTACAATGACTATTTTTATTTTACAAAAGTGTTTAAAAAAGTGCAGGGTATTTCCCCCAGCAAATACAGAAAATCCCTATAGTTTTTTGTAAGGTGTTCCGCAGAATGGAAAATTTTACCAAAACGCAAAAATCAGTCCATGTTTTTTTGTGCTAAATGAACTTATCATAGTATTACATTCAAACAAGAGCTCAGTTTGGACAATTGAAACAAGTAATTTCTAACAAAAGGGAGATTATCATGAAGAAAAAACTTATTAGCACATTACTCTGCGCTACAATGATTGGCTCTCTGCTGACAGCTGCTCCAGTCGCAGCCTCAGAGCCCGCTTCCGGTGAAAAGGTCAAGATCGGTGTTTCCATCTGGAGTTCCACAGACGTTCTCGGTTCTCAGTGCAAATGGGTTATCGACGAAGCCGCCAAGGCACTCGGTGACGTAGAAGTTCAGTACGTGGACCAGGGCCATGTTTCCGAAAAGGTTACCGCTTCTGTAGAATCACTTTGCGCAGCAGGCTGCAAGGGCATCATCATCTGCAACTCCTCTGATACAGAGATGGCTTCCGCGATCAAGACCTGCAACGACAACGGTGTTTATCTTGCACAGTTCTTCCGTATCATCAGTGCTGAAAACAGCCCAGACATCTACAAGGCTGCTGAAGATTCCGCTTACTATATCGGTGCTGTTCATGAAAATGAGCCGGAAAACGGCGAAAAGCTCGTTCAGATCCTTCTGGACAAGGGCGACAGAAACATCGGTCTCATCGGCTGGGAGCAGGGCGATGCTACATGGCTCGGCAGATGGGAAGGCTACAAAGCCGGTGTTGAAAAATGGAATGCAGAGCATCCGGATGATCAGGCAAAACTTTCCGAGCCGCAGTACGCAGGCACTTCTTCCGAAGGTGGCTCCAAGGCTGCTGAAGCTCTGATGAACGCTGATCCGACCCTCGACGCTCTGATCCCGGCCGGTGGCGGCGGTGACCCGCTTCAGGGCGCGATCGCAGCTGTTGAAAGAGCCGGCAAGACTCAGGACATCGACATCGTTTCCACAGACTTCCTTCCGGACCTTGGCGAAAGACTTGCCAACGGCTCCATGGCTGGTGAATCCGGCGGACATTACTGCGACCCGCTGTTCGCATTCATGGCTGTCTACAACGCAGTGAAGGGCAACTACACAGGCTTCGAAGGCAAGTTCGAAGACATCCAGTTCCCGTATCTGTACGTTGCTTCTCCGGAAGACTATGCTGACTATGAGAAATACTTCGTCGATCAGCTTCCGTACACATCTGAAGAATTCGTCGAGATGGCTGGTCTGGATCTCGAAGGACTGAAGGCTAAGGCTGCTTCCCTGTCCATCGAAGATGCTGCTTCCAGAGCCGGCGCGTAATTCAGAACATACTTACAGAAATAAAATCTATCCGGATTAATCCACGCGGGCCGGTACTGCACGGCGGTACCGGCCCGTATTGTCGAAAAATACGGCCCTGTTTACTCTGTCTGCAGGCTGTATCAGCACACAAATGAGGTGAAAGAAATTATGGCTTCTTCCAATGAAAAGAGCGGAGGCGCGAAGATGTCCGGGAAAGTCAAGGGATATCTGATCCTGATCGGTCTTGTGGTCATCTCCTGGGGCATTTTCAAAGTCCTTACGCCGCACAACTTCGGTTCTCCCAGAAACTTACTGAGCTATTTTGAAGCTTCCCTTCTGGCAGCGGTCGGCGCGGTCGGTTTTTATTTTGTTATGGTCATGGGGATGTTCGACTTCTCCATCGGCGCCAATATCATGCTTTCCGCGATCGTAGGTTGCGTTTTCGCGACCCGTTTCGGCCTTGGCTATTTCGGCCTGATTGTCGGCGCGATCGTGACCGGTATGATCGTCGGTCTTCTCAACGGTTTCTTCTATGTGAAGCTTCGCATTCCGTCGATGATCGTTACGACGGGTCTTGCGCTCATCTACGAATCCGTCGCGAACTACATCGCTGGCGGCGTAGAGCAGACGCTTCCTTCCAACTTAAGAGCATTCGGGCAGATGCCGGGCAACCTGATCCTGGCGGTGATCGCCTTCGTGATTGCCTATCTGCTTCTCAACTATACAAAGATCGGTACTTATACCTACGCGATCGGCAGCAACGAGTTCGTCGCGAAGAACATGGGTATCAACGTCAATCTGTACAAAGTGCTGGCTTTCATCATCAGCGGCGCTTTCCTCGGAATCATGGCCGTTCTGACCATCAGCTACGGTTCTTCCATGGTCGCGGTTACGGGCATGGCTTCCATGAGCCGTAACTTCGTCCCGACGATGGGCTGCTTCTTCGGTGTGGCATTTAAGAAATACGGTATGCCGCTTCCGGCTATTATCATCGGTGAGTTCGTGATCAACATCATTTTCTTCGGATTCATCGCTTTGGGAGCTCCGACCGCGATCCAGGACGTGATCACGGGCCTCGCGCTTCTGATCGTCGTAACTCTGACAACCAAGGTCACCAAGGGCGAAATCGTCAAGTAAGAGGAAGGAGGGACTTTTCATGAGTGAAATCAGACTGCAGGTTCAGCATGTAAGCAAATCCTTCGGTATTACGAAGGCGCTGAAGGATGTTTCATTTAACATTTACAAAGGAGAAGTACACGCCCTCATCGGCGAAAACGGCTCCGGCAAATCCACGTTGACGAACTCTCTGACAGGGATCTATCAGAAAGACAGCGGAACATTTATCCTGGACGGAAAGGAAATCCATCCGAAGAACCAGGTCGAAGCCAATAACGAAGGCGTTTCGATCATCGTTCAGGAACTTGGTACACTTGACGGACTGACTGTTGCGGAAAATATTTTCCTCGGCCATGAAGACCGTTTCGTGAAAATGGGAATCAAGAACACCAACGCCATGAACCGCGAGGCAAATGACCTGCTTAAGAAATACGGCTTTGACCGCATTAAAGCCGGCGACATGGTTGAAAATTACAACTTCGAGGACAGAAAGCTGGTCGAGATCGTCAAGGCGACCTATTTCGGACCGAAGATCGTGGTCATCGACGAGACGACGACGGCCCTTTCCCAGGAAGGACGTGAAGAGCTCTACAAGCAGATGAACAGGATCAGGGAAGAGGGCAATACCGTGATTTTCATTTCCCACGACCTTCCCGAA
This sequence comes from uncultured Eubacteriales bacterium, assembly GCA_900319795.1. GTDB lineage: Bacteria > Bacillota > Clostridia > Lachnospirales > Lachnospiraceae > Chordicoccus. The sequence goes on from ONPU01000003.1 coordinate 80,949, forward strand.
GTTCTCAGAATGTCCGACACGATCACGGTTCTCCGCGACGGCGACTACATCGATACCGTCAAGAGCTCGGAGATCGATGAGGACGGCCTGAAGAAGCTGATGGTCGGACGTGAAGTGACCGGTGATTACTACCGTGCCGACTACGGCGAAAAGGTCTCTGACGAAGTCGTGATGAGCGTAAAGAACGTCACGGTTCCGGGACTGATTGAAAATATCACGTTTGATCTTCATAAAGGTGAAATCCTCGGCTTCGGCGGTCTGTCCGAATCCGGTATGCACGAAGTCGGAAAAGCCTGCTTCGGCGCTTCTTTCGACAGACAGGGCACCGTGACGCTGGCCGACGGCACACCGATCAACGATATTCCAACCGCGATCAAGCACAGTATCGCCTATACATCCAAGGACCGTGACAATGAGTCCATCGTCATGAACCAGAGCATTCGGGACAACATCGTCCTTCCTTCGCTCGACAAACTGGCCGGACCTGCAGGAATGCAGAGCGACAAAAAGCAGAAGGACTTCGCCAATAAATTTGCCGCGGAAATGTCCACCAAGATGCAGAGCGTCGAGCAGTTCGTCTCCGACCTCTCGGGCGGCAACAAGCAGAAAGTCGTTCTGGCAAGATGGATCGGCGCGGATTCGGATATTCTCGTTCTGGACAGCCCGACCCGTGGTATCGACATCAAGGTCAAGCAGGATATCTACCAGCTGATGGACCGCATGAGGAAGAGCGGCAAATCGATCATCATGATTTCCGAAGAGCTGATGGAACTGATCGGTATGTGCGACCGGATCATCATCATGAAGGACGGAAAGATCTCCAGTGAGCTTCCGCGTGATCCGCAGATGGATGAAAACGCGCTCATCGCAAGCATGGTCTAAGGAGGAAACAAATATGGCTACAAATGCAGCAGCGGTCTCAAAGGAAGACCAGCTTAAAAAACAGTCGACGATGAACATGGTTCGTGCCGCGCTCCCGATCATCGGTCTCGTGGTGGTGTTCATTGTATTCAACATCCTGACCAAGGGCGGTATGTGGAACAGCAGAAAACTGATTCTCAACCAGATCTATGTGACGATGATCAGCGCGACGGGCGTCTTCTTCATCATGACGATGGGCGGCCTGGACTTTTCCCAGGGTTCGATTATGGGTATGGCTTCGATCACGGTATGCGTTCTGTCGAAGACCAATATCTTCCTGGCGATCCTCGGCGGTATTCTGACAGGCGCAGCGATCGGCGCGTTCAACGGCTTCTTCTACGTCAACCGGAAGATCAAGTCCTTCATCGTTACGATCTGCTCGATGTTCCTGTTCCGCGGCGTCATCAAGTATCTGGCGTCCAATTCACCGGTCGCGGCTTCCATGGCCGTCTATGACTACGATACGATGCCCGTCAAGCTCAGCATCACACTCGCCGTGCTTCTGATCGGTTTTATCGCGTTCCGTTTCACGAAATTCGGAACCTATCTGAAAGCCATCGGCGCGGGCGAAAAGGCAGCGAAGTTCGCCGGCATCCGGACAGACCGCATGAAGTTCCTGATCTACGTGCTCTCCGGCGCGATTACGGGTCTTGCGGCATTTGTCAACATCGTCAAGAACGGTTCGGCGACTGCCAACGTCGGCAATCAGCTTGAAACTCAGATCCTGATCGCACTGGTTCTCGGCGGTATGCCGATCTCCGGCGGCGCGAAGGTTCGTTTTGAGAACATCATTGTCGGCGCGATGCTTTACACCGTGCTGAACAACGGACTGACTATGATGGGACTTACGACGCAGGCGATGCAGCTGGTTCAGGGTGTTGTGTTCCTGATCTTCGTGGCGGTGTTCGCGGATCGTCAGTCGCTCAGCGTCATCAAGTAACTCGGACTTCAAAATCTACATAAGCGTAACTCACGGCAGGCGGGGATACCTCGCCTGCTTTTTTTCGCTGACAGCGGTCGGCATCAAAGGCGTAAACTTCCTTCGACTCGACGTTGCACTTAACCTCCTCGAAGGAAGTTTACGCCTTCGATGCCTTTCGAAGGCTGTCGGGAGATGGAGCAATCGCTCCCCTTCAATGTGCACAACGGTCAGCATCAAAGACAGAAACTTCCTTCGACTCGACGTTGCACTTAACCTCCTCGAAGGAAGTTTCTGTCTTCGATGCCTCTCGAATACTGGGCAGCGAACCGGCCGTTTCACTTAGATACAGCAAGGAGATGAAAACATCCTTTGAGGAGGTTAAGTGCAACGTCGACGAAAAGGATGTTTTCATCTCCTTGCGAAGGTCCCCGTGAGGTCCCCGCGAAGGTCCCCGTGAAGTCCCCGTGAAGGGCCGGGGGCGATTGCGGAAGATATTCCAAAACTGCGGAAAAAAGTACATTTTTCGCCGACACGGTCGGTGTTACAATAAGGACAGTTAGAACCACTTAAAATAATTTTAAAGGAGTCAAAAGATGAGCAAACTGTATTTTATTCCGGGTTCACAGGATCTTTATGGCGATGAGTGCCTCGCACAGGTAAGAGAAGACTGCGCCAAAATGGTAGCATTCTTCAATGAAAAGCTCGGCGACGTCGTCGAATTCGTTCTGATGCCGACAGTGGAAACGTCCAGAATCTGCGTGGAAGATATGCGCGCGGCGATGAATGACGATGAGTGTGTTGGCGTCATCACCTGGATGCATACGTTTTCCCCGGCCAAGATGTGGATCAAGGGTCTTCAGATCCTTCAGAAGCCGCTGCTTCACCTTCACACACAGGCCAATGAAAAACTTCCGTACGACCTGATCGACATGGATTTCATGAACCTGAACCAGGCTGCCCACGGTGACCGTGAATACGGATTTATCCTTGCCAAGCTCGGCATCCCGCACGAAGTCGTCGCCGGTTACTATGAACATGAAGATGTTCTTGCCGGAATCAGACGTTTCGCGGAAGTCGCGAAGGCGATCGGATTCTCAAAGAACCTTCGCATTGCGACCTTCGGCAACAACATGCGCGATGTCGCGGTAACGGACGGCAACCGTCTTGAAGCTGAGATCAAGTACGGCTGGGAAGTCAAGTACTGGGGAATCGGTGAGATCGCCAAGCTTGCCGATGAGGCAGAAGAAGCGGAAGTCGATGCCAAGATGGCCGAATATACCTCCAAATATATCATGGACACCGACAATATCGATGCTGTCCGTGAACAGGCCCGCTATGAGATCGCGTTCGAGAAATTCCTTCAGAAGAACGGATGCTGCGCATTTACGGATACGTTCCAGGATCTCTTCGGCATGAAGCAGCTTCCGGGTATTGCGGCCCAGAACCTGATGGCGAAGGGAATCGGCTTCGGTCCGGAAGGCGATTACAAGATCAGCGCGTTCTCATCCGTACTGATGAAGATGGCCGAAAACAGAGAAGGCGCTACAGGCTTCATCGAAGACTATACCTATGATCTGACACCGGGCAAAGAGCTTGAGCTCGCATCCCATATGCTGGAAGTTCCGGCTTCATTTGCCAGAACACAACCGAAGATCCAGGTGCATCCTCTCGGAATCGGAAACAAGGCTGACCCGGCCAGACTTGTATTTGACTCTGTGACAGGCGACGGCATCCAGGTGACGCTGATCGACCTCGGTGATCATTTCCGCATCATCTGCGCGGATATCGAACTGGTCGAGGTTCCGCATCCGATGCCGAATCTTCCGGTTGCCCAGATTATGTATCGCCATAAGCCGAATTTCCGCATCGGAACAGCGGCATGGTGCTATGCGGGCGGCGCGCATCACTCGGTCGTATCCACTTCTCTGACACGCGATGATATCGCCATGTTTGCCCGTCTTACCGGAACCGAACTGATCGTGATCGGGGACGATACCACGGACGCTGACCTTCAGAAATTCTATATGTAATAATTATACGGAATTCGTAAATAATTGATATTCCTAAGCTTTGGCAGATCTGGTATATTTGAAGAAGAATGATTGATCGGCGGTTTTCCGTCTGCGGAGCTTAAAATGAATACGACTGATCCTGACAGGCAGCTGTCAGGATTTGTCGCAGGAAAGGAAGAAAAAATGGACAAAAGAGAAGCGATTTTAAAAGGCAGAACAGCGCTTGGTATTGAATTCGGATCCACCAGAATCAAAGCGGTCCTTACGGATCTTCAGGGCGAAGTCCTTGCGGTCGGTTTTTATGACTGGGAGAATTCGCTTGTCGACGGAATCTGGACTTACTCGCTGGACGAAATTCACGCGGGACTGCGCGGCAGCTATGCCGGCATGAGATCCGACGTCAAGGCAAAATACGATGTGGATCTGACGACGGTCGGAGCCATCGGCATCAGCGCCATGATGCACGGCTATATGGCATTTGACAAGGAAGGAAAGCTCCTTTCCCCGTTCCAGACATGGAGAAACAGCAATACCCAGCAGGCCGCGGATGAGCTGACAGAGCTTTTCAATTTCAATATTCCGCTTCGCTGGACTATTTCCCACCTCTATCAGTGTATTCTGGATAATGAAGAACATCTGCAGAACGTCGATTTCGTGACGACTCTGGATTCCTATATTACCCGTCTTCTGACCGGTGAGAAGAATACAGGCGTCGGCGACGCGGCAGGCATTTTCCCGATTGATTCCGATACATGCGACTATGATGCCGCCATGATGGAGAAATTCGATGCCCTGATCGCACCGAAGGGTTACAGCTGGAAGACCAAGGACATCCTTCCGAAGGTTCTGACCGCCGGCGAGATCGCAGGCTATCTGACAGAAGAAGGCGCCAGGATCCTCGATGACAGCGGACAGCTCAGCGCCGGAATCCCGTTTGCTCCGTCGGAAGGCGATGCCGGCACGGGCATGGTCGCTACGAATTCCGTCGCGCCGCGTACGGGCAATGTATCCGCCGGAACCTCCACTTTCGCGATGCTGGTTCTGGAGAAGCCGCTGTCGAAGCTCTACAGGGAGATCGATATGGTGACGACGCCTACGGGATTCCCGGTAGCGATGTCTCATGCCAACAACGGCACTTCGGACCTCAACGCATGGGTCTATCTCTTCGCGGAATTCTCGGAACTGGCCGGCCACGCGATCGATATGGGCGACCTTTACGGCCTGCTCTACAAGAACTCGCTGAACGGCGATCCGGACTGCGGCGGACTCCTCAGCTACGGTTATTATTCGGGCGAGGGCGTGACGCATCTGAACGAAGGCCGTCCGCTCTTCGCAAGAACACCGGACGCGAAATTCAACCTTGCCAACTTCATGCGTTCCCATCTGTACGCGTCTCTGGGCGCTGTCAAGCTGGGTCTCGACATTCTTCTGAAAGACGAAGGCGTGAAGGTTGACAAGATCCTCGGCCACGGCGGACTCTTCAAGACTCCGGGCGTAGGCCAGAAATATCTTGCGGCAGCGGTCAACGCTCCTGTTACCGTGATGGACACCGCGTCGGAAGGCGGCCCGTGGGGCATGGCACTTCTCGCGGCTTATATGCTTCTGAAAAAAGAAGCCGGCGGAGAGTTCGCAAGCCTTGAGCAGTGGCTCGATGAGAAGATCTTCGCGGAGCTTTCCGGTTCGACCGTGGAGCCGGATCCGGCAGACGTAGAAGGCTTCGAGACCTTTACAGCCCATTATCGCGATGGTCTCGCTGCTGAAAAAGCGGCAGTGGAGTCCATGAGGTGGTAAAACTTCAGACAGAACGAACATTTATTACACATCCTCTGGCGCCCGTTTTTGACGAGCGCTCGAGGATTCTTATTCTCGGCAGCTTCCCTTCCGTGAAGACGAGGGAGATGGGATTTTTCTACGGACATCCGCAGAACCGCTACTGGAAAGTTCTGGCGGCTCTTTACAAAGATGATTTTCCCGGTACCGTGGAAGAGAGAAAAGAGTTTCTTCTGCGGCACCGGATTGCCGCCTGGGATGTGATCTACTCCTGTGAGATCCGGGGTTCGTCGGACGCGAGCATCCGGAATGTCACGCCGACGGATCTGACGGTAATCCTGGACCACGCTCCCATAAAGACGATATTCGTCAATGGGAAAACTGCCGAAAAAATGTACAGAAAATATACTGAGCCTCGGATCGGCCGCCCCGCGGTCTCACTGCCTTCGACCAGTCCCGCGAACGCGGCCTGGAGTCTGGATAGGCTGATTGACGCCTGGTCGGTGATCCTTGATAAGGACTGAAGCGGAATGATGATCATTCCGCTTCATTTGTCTTTACCCTTTAAAATGAGCATGATACAATTAATTTATCAATATTCCGGAGAAGACTTTCGTAAATAACACTCCGGAATGAACGGATGAAAAGGAGGCGGAATATGAAAAGGGTCAGAAATACAGTTCTTTTAATCACGGCCATGCTGATGCTGATTATAGGGAGCGCGGTGGGCGTTCACGCGGCAAGCGGCATGACGCTTACTGTTACATCAGTTACCGAAAAGAATGCAACCGTAAAATGGAATGCTGTTTCGGGAGCAGCTTCATACCTTGTAGCGTATGAGGCATCAACTGATACAGGCAAAGCCAAGTCGGTCACTGTCAACGCGAAGACGACATCTTATACGCTGGCTCTTCCGAAAGACACAGTGTATTATCTCGCTGTCGGTGCGAAAGATGCATCAGGAAAGACCATCGCATATACAGACGCTTTCGCGCTTGCCGCTCTGCCGGGAAAAGTGACCGGGGCTGAAGTCGCAAGATGGAATCAAAACGGAACCGCTGCAACGCTTAATGTCAAAAACAATCCGGCTCCGAATACCTGGAGCGGTATTGAGTATAAGTTCCTGACATCAAAAGGAAAGACTGTGAAAACCGGAAAATTTTCATCTTATCCGTACGCGGTAAGCGGCCTTTCCTCAAAGCAGATCTACAAGCTGAGCGTGCGTGAATATATCGTCCTCGGAACCAAAACATTCTACGGCCCTTGGTATACGAAATGGGTTGTGCCGGAACCGAAGCTGCTGACACCCAAGATCGCGTCCGGAACGAAAATCAAAGTAAGGTGGAGAAAAGTCAAGGGAGCCACAAAATACGTGGTCTACGGTTCCACAAATCCGACAAAGGGATATAAGAAGATCAAGACCGTCAGCAAAAAGAAATCCTCTTATATCGTTTCGAAAGTCAAGAAGAAAAAGCTGAAGGCATATCAGAATTATTATTTCAAAGTCGTCGCGTATAAAGGGAAGGTGAAGAGTACTTCCGGCTGGTATACGGGCGGACATATCTACTACAGATACAGCTGATATGGAAACGGATGCGTAAAGTCGCATGATTTGATGGCAGCGGGACAGCCCGCTGTCATTTTTTTGTCGGAATCATCACGGTATAGTCAAAGTCCTCCCCGGGAACCTCTATTTCCTTAAAGAACATTTCATACGATACGTTGAAGAGCTGCTTGATCGCGCAGAGTTCTTCCGGGCGGATATTGTAAGTGCCGCATTCGATCTGGGCATACTGACTGCGTGTGATATCAAGGTTTAACAGCTGCAGTTTCGCAGCGACCTGTTCCTGTGTCAGCCCTGTTTCCGATCTCAGTCGGCGGATTGTCTCTCCGAATTGAGGGCTGTTGATGAGTTTCATACTGGAGCCCATGGTATTTTCCTTATTCCCCGGCAGGTAAATCTCCATCTGCCGTGATGTCCATGAAGAATTCTTCATAGTCCGTACGGAACATTTCCTTCAGAAGAACCAGCACCGATACCGAGACGCTGTAAGTGCCGCACTCGATCTGGGAGTAGCTGCTCCTTGAGAGCATCTGTCCTTTCCCGCGAAGAAGGGAAACGACCTGTTCCTGGGTAAAGCCCGCTTTATTGCGAAGCCTGCGGATGTTGTTGCCGAAAATTTTGGAATTCCTGATTTTCTGTTCATTGTTCATCTTATACTGTCTCCTTCCGGTGACATTTCCTCAAACAGAAACCTTGTTCAGCAACGCGATCTGGTGTTCGTACAAACAGTTCCTGAAGACTTGAAAAAATAACTGCCTCTTTATGAGAGGTTTTTAATATTATAGGACGGATGTTGAGAAAATTTGCAATGTATAAATTGCAGGCTCCACTTTTTGTTGAGTTCAAAATGCAGAGGAAGGTGCAGTCGTCTTCGGGAGAGGGCATACGATGAGACCTTAGAATTGTGCTGATTTTCATAAGTTTGAGGTGAGACTTCCGAAACCGTATTGTGCTAAAGTGTAAGACGGATCACTCGAAATATCAGACCCTTTGGAAGGAGATGCGCATGTATATTAAAGGAGTCAATCTGGGAAACTGGCTGGTACTTGAAAAATGGATGAGCCCTGCCCTTTTCAGCGGCACGACGGCGGAGGACGAATACTATCTTCCGACCCAATTGCCGAAGGAAGTCTATGAGGCCAGAATCAGGCAGCATCGGAGTGAGTACATCAGCGAAAGAGATTTCGCGGCTATGAAACGCATTGGGTTTAACACGATCCGCATTCCGATTCCGTATTTCATTTTCGGAGACAGAGAGCCGTTCATCGGCTGTATCGAGGAACTGGATAAGGCATTTGCATGGGCGGAAAAATACAGCCTTAAGATCCTCATCGACCTTCACACGGCGCCTCTCAGTCAAAACGGCTTCGATAACGGAGGAATCTGCGGTGTCTGCAAATGGACCCAGACGCCTTCCGAGGTCGAATTCGTGCTGGATCTGCTTGAAAAACTGGCAAAGCGCTACGGTCAGAGAGAAGGGCTCTTCGGAATCCAGCCGATCAACGAGCCCGTGTCTCAGGAGATGTGGGAGAAGATGGGCATTCAGACTCGGTATAAGCCCGTAGACCCGGAGCTTGCCGCGGGCAGCAGGGGCTATACCAGAGAGTTTATCGAGCAGTTCTATAACGACGCCTATGACCGGATCCGTCCGAACATTGCGCCTGACAAATACGTGGTCTTCCATGACGGCTTCGACCTGCACGCATGGAAAGAATTCTTTTCAGGAAACCGCTTTGAAAATGTCATCCTCGATACGCACCAGTATCTGATGATGGCGGAAATGTTCGGCTGCGAACAGAGCCTTGAAGGATATCTGAATTTTATTAAGGAGCATCACGCGGCGGAAGTGGCCAGGGTGCAGGAATATGTTCCGGTCATCACCGGAGAGTGGTGCATTTTCAACTCCCTGGCGGTCGGAAAGGATACGAAAGGCGGTCAGACAGAACTGAACGGAGTTTCCTTCGACGATGCGGTTGAGGTCGATGAGGAGGAGAAGAAACGCATCTATATGGCGATCGCTCAGGCTGAGCTGGATGCATGGAAATGCGGCAGCGGATATTTCTACTGGAGCTGGAAACTTCTGCTCGATACGGCAAATGAACCGCAGTGGCGGGGATGGGACTGCTGGGATCTGCAGCGCTCCGTCGATCAGGGGTGGTTCCCGGAACATATATAATAATATCTAAGATGTTCAGGACATCTTACGGTTTTAAGATGTTCAGGACATCTTACGATTTTAAGATGTTCAGGACATCTTACGGTTTTCTGCGAAAACCGTAAGCCCGCTTGAGCGGGCAATAGAATCATAAAAACAGATTTTTCACTGCAAGCAGCGAAAATCTGCTTTTATGATTCTGCTGTCCTGAACATTTACGCAAAATTGTGCTAATTATCAAAAGATCGTGAAGAATTTTTATGGAAAGAATCGGTATAATGATAGATAAGGTGGAAAGGATGGAGTAATGCGGCAGGTCTTCTGGTGCATTTATGTGAGAGTAAAAGGACAAGCTTACAAAGCATGAAATTACTTGTTGTAGAAGACGAAAAGATCATCATGAACGGTATAGTAAAGCATGTACCGTGGGAAGAGTTGGGGATCAGCGAGCTTCGGGCAGCGTCAAATGCGGATGAAGCTCTGAAAATCAACGCGGATTTCCATGCGGATATTGTCCTTACAGACATCAGAATGCCGGGTATGGACGGGCTGACCATGTGCCGCAGGATGAGAGAGGGCAATGCGGATCTGCAGATTATTCTTCTGACCGGCTTTTCCGATGTGAACTATCTGAAAGGGGCCATCGATGTCGGCGTAATCAGCTTCCTCGAAAAACCTGTCAACAGGGAAGAACTGAGAAAGGCGATTCTGAAAGCTGTGCGAAGGGTTCGGAGAGAGCGGAGGCTCGCAGACCCGGAGCTTCGTGAGGCAGTGCGGGTGATCCGGAAAGAGCAGGCAGAGTCGGAACCGACAGAAGAGAGCGCGCGAGAGAGTGGAACGATTCAGCTCGTGAAGAAATTCATTGAGGAAAACTATATGAACTCGGGGCTCCAGATCAGTGAAGTGGCCGAACATGTCTATCTGACGCCTACCTATCTCAGTTCTCTGTTTAAGAAAAAGACGGGAATGACGATCGGTCAGTATATTACGGAGTGCAGAGTGGAGCGCGCCAAGCAGCTCCTTCGGGACCCGCGCTATAAATTCTATGACATAGCCGAAAAGGTGGGGTATAATGATGAAAACTACTTCGCCCGTACGTTCCGGAAAAAGACCGGAATGACGCCGTCCGAATACAGGGAGACGCAGGTCTGATGAAAAGACGTTTTCAGAATCTTTCGATGAGTGAAAAGATGACAGTCACGCTGATCATACCGCTAGTACTGATCAGCGTGATTCTTTTTTTCATTTTTTATCCCATCATCCGGAAGCAGTATTCCGAACGCGTTTTTACAACCGTTCAACAATCAGTCGACCAGGCAGGATCTTTTCTCAATGAGTATATTCTGTCCATGCAGTTCCGGCTGGACAAGCTCTGCACCGACAAGGATCTGATCGGGATGCTGTCTGATCCCAAGTTCGGTCATCCGGAAAATGCCGCCGAGGAGTTCCGGGAATTCTACCATCTGCAGGAACGGGTCATGGCAATCCAGGTTCTGGATAACCGGTATCAGATGGGCATCTATGTCCCTGATGAGCTTTCCTATTCCCTGAACAGGTTCTATATCTACCCCGAAAGCGATCTTGAACAAATGCCGGAAGGGCGGGAGATTCTGGAAAAGGTCGATGAAGGAAAGACGGCCGTCACTTTAGGAAGCCATAAAAACACAGCCAGTGTGGAGGATCCGTTCGAAGCGCTCGTGATGTTCCGCAGAATCTTTTCCGAAGAGGGAAAGCCTCTTAATGTGGTAAGGACCAGTATCGGAACGTCCGTCCTGAAAAAAATCCTTCTGAATGCCGATGTTACGGAAACAGGTCTGATGATTCTTCTGGATCAGGATGACAACATTCTCTTTCATTCCGGCAATATCGAAGGAACGGATCTGCAGACGCTTGTGAAGGAGTGGATCCGGGAGGGAGAGCCGGATGAGCTTCAGCAGATCGAATATAAAGGAACGCGCTACTACTCCGAAGTATCGGACTTTCAGTTCCGCCTGATCGCCCTGATCCCCGTGAATGAGATAAGAGCCCAGATCGGAAAGGTCATGCTTCTTCTGTTTCTCCTTGTGAGTTCCCTGATCGCGGCCACACTGATCATTTCCTCGTTCATGATTCGCTGGTATGTCCGGCGGCTCTCTTTCCTGACCGAGAAGATGGAGGACATCGAAAACGGAGATATCAATACCCGTTTTGAGCTGGAGAGAAACGAAGAGACCAGAGACGAGATCGAACACATTTACTATGACTTTAACTATATGGCAGAGCGGGTCCGCGTGCTTCTGCATGAACACTATCTGATGGGTAAAAATGTCCAGGCGGCGGAACTCCGCGCTTTGCAGGCGCAGATCAATCCTCATTTCCTGTACAATACACTTGACCTTGTAAATTGGATGGCGCTGGACTACGACGCGCAGGAGATTGCCGATATCACCCATGATCTCGCGCGTTTCTATCGCCTCAGCCTTAATCACGGGCGCAACCTTCTGACGATCGGCGAGGAAATTGAGCACGTCGAAAGTTATGTTCGTATTGAAAATGTTCACTTTGACGACGCAATCACTCTGACCGTCCGCGTTCCGGAGGAACTCCGCGGATACGGCTGCCCCAATATCATCCTGCAGCCCTTCGTAGAGAACTGTATCGTACACGGGATAGCCGAACATCCGGAGATTGATTCCTGCAGAATTGATATTTCCGCGAAACGTGACGGAGACGACATCGTATTTACGGTTTCTGACGACGGTCCCGGAATTGACGATTCAATCCTGCCTGAACTGATGACGACGGACTATAAAGCCAGTACGAAGGGCTATGGTGTCAAAAATATCAACTTCCGGCTGAAACTCTATTTCGGAGAGCAGTACGGTATCGACTATGACGGGACATCTTCTTCGGGAACCGTGGTTCATGTGAGAATCCCGGCCAGGACGCCGGAGGAAATGACCAAAGAAAGCGGATTATAAAAGGAGCCGGCCGGCTCCTTTTATTGTGACCTTATTTCGCGTTGATCGGGCATCCCGTGATCAGAAGAGAGGCGATCGATTTTGGCTCAAGCAGGATCTCCGCCGCATTGCCGCAGAGCCGGATCGGAATCCGCTTCATACATTTCCGTCGAGAAGTCACAGCTGTCCATATGGATCCGGACAGTCTGATAGTTCATTTTATCAGGATGAAAATAGGTTTCGATCACCTTCCTTTTCAGCTCATCCGGCATCAGCGAATAGACATATCCGGCTGCGTCCGTGATGGCTCCGCCAAAGCCTTCGAACATGCCGTTCTGAGGGATCGGGTAGAGGTTTACAACTTCATTTTCAACACCCTCATCCGGCACAAGAGACATTTTCTGGTGAAGCGTGCGCGCCTGATTCTGCTCAGGAAAAACAGTAGTCAGAATGAGTTCCATAGGGGTTCCTCCGTCTGTCATTTTACGGGAATAAAACAGCTGCATAGTGATTGTAACATCGGTGAGGACAAAAGAAAGATCTTACGGGCCTAAACGTAAAATAGTCCTGAATATCATAGGATATTCTGGTGAATATGGTCGTTCCATCCGATAAAATTTTTATAAATTGAAGCGGAATACACAAAACTATCACTTTTTTGTGAGCTGCGGTCTTACTTGAAAAGGAGGGAAGCAAATGCAAGGATTTCGCAACTTCGCGGATGAGTTCAAAAGGCACAAAGCGCTTTTTGCGATGATCGCTCCGGCGTTTATCCTGGTACTCATCCTCCAGTATCTTCCTATGACGGGTATGGTGCTGGCATTCAAGAACTATCGTTACGACCAGGGTGTTTTCGGCAGCGCGTGGAACGGAATTGCCAATTTCCGCTATCTGTTCGCGTCCGGAACAGGCTGGCTCATTACGAGAAACACGATTCTCTACAACCTTCTGAACCTGATCACTTCACAGCTTCTCGCGGTTTTTATCGCGATCTTCATTACGGAAATCAACAACATGATTTTCAAGAAGATTTCCCAGACCGTGATCCTTCTTCCTTATTTCATTTCGTGGGTTGTGGTCGGTGTCTTCGTTTACTCGATCTTCAACTACGAAACGGGTCTCATTAACGGATTGATTACGAAAGCTGGCGGCGATCCGGTCAACTTCTACGGCATGCCCGGCGCATGGCCGGTCATCATCTGCCTCTTCAACTCCTGGAAATGGACGGGCTACAACTCCGTCATCTATATCGCCGCCATCATGGGTGTGGACTCAGCGATTCACGAGGCTGCCGCTATCGACGGTGCGAATATGTTCCAGAGAATCCGTCACATTACACTTCCGTCAATCCGTCCGACACTTGTGACGATGATCCTTCTGCAGGTCGGCCGTATTCTTCGCGGCGACTTCGAGATGTTCTATCAGATCGTCGGCAACAACGGACAGCTGTACAATGCGACGGACGTGATCGACACCTACGTATTCCGTTCACTTCTTACGAATCCGGATATCGGTGTTACCGCTGCCGCAACATTCTATCAGTCAGTTCTGTGCTTCGCGATTATCATGATCGTCAACGCGATCGTCAAACGCATCGACGCAGACTACGCGCTGTTTTGATTTAAGGGAGGTGAATACATTATGGCAAATGATAAAGATCTTGCGGTTTCCGCCCCGAAGAAAATCAAGCTCAGCGCTTCTTCGAAAACATTTTACGTAATCTGCTATGTATGCGTCGGACTTATGGCTCTGATCTGCCTGATCCCGTTCATTCTTCTCATTTCGGGTTCATTTACGTCCGAACAGTGGATCCGCTTCCACGGCTATGGCCTTATTCCGGGAGAGTTCTCGGTGGAAGCGTACAACATCATTTTCAAAACGCCTCAGAGAATTGTGCGTGCTTACGGCGTTTCGATTATGATCACGGTGATCGGTACAATCTGCGGCCTGTTCCTCACCACTTTAACGGCCTATGTCATCGCGAGAAAGGATTTCAAGTACAGAAACTGGTTCTCATTCTTCTTCTATTTCACGACGCTGTTTAACGGCGGTATGGTGAGTACCTATATTTACTACATCCAGTATCTGCACTTAAAGGACAGTTATCTGGCGCTCATCCTGCCCTCGATGTTCAATGTATTCTATCTGCTGATCATGAGGACTTTCGTCGCGGCAATTCCCGACGCGCTGATCGAGTCCGCCAAGCTGGACGGAGCAGGAGAGTGGAGAATCTTCTTTACGATTATTCTTCCGCTGCTTAAGAGCGGCCTTGCGACCATCGGACTCTTCCTGGCTCTTGGTTACTGGAATGACTGGTATAACGCCATGCTCTATATGAATACAGAAACCAAGTATCCGCTGCAGTACATGCTCTACTCGATCCAGCAGCAAACGCAGGCATTGGCGTCCATTGCCTCGCAGGCGGGCATTTCGGTGCAGAATCTGCCTTCCAGTTCTCTGAAGCTGGCTATGGCGGTTGTGGCGACCGGCCCGATCGTGATCCTGTACCCGTTCGTTCAGAAATACTTCGTTGCCGGTATTACAATCGGTTCCGTCAAGGGCTGAGGTTTCACTGCCCGGAAAGCCGGGCTGCGTATACACAATAAAAGGAGGATAATATTTATGATTAAAGGAAAGCTTCGCAAGATTTTAAGCGGCGCGCTGGCAGCCGCCATGTGCGTCGGACTTCTCGCCGGCTGCTCTGATCCGGGCGCTTCAGCACCTGCAGCTTCTTCCGGAAGCGGTGACGCGGCATCCGAATCCGGAGCCGAAGGAGGTGCGGAACTTGCCGATCTCGATACTTCCCAGGAAGTCGAGCTGGTGATGTACGTCGTCTCTGACCGTCCGGCAGGACAGGACGTCGTCGATGAGAATCTCAACAAACTGCTGAAGGAAAAGCTGAACTGCACGCTGAAGATCAACTGGATCGGCTGGGCGGAATATCAGAACAAGTATCCGCTGCTGTTCTCCTCCGGTGAAGCATTTGATATCGCTTACTGCGCGACATGGCTGAACTTCTCTGACCTTGCCCGTAAAGGCGCGTTCAAGGATCTGGGCCAGCTCCTTCCGAAGTATGCACCGAAGAACTACGCGATGCAGTCCGAAAGCGCTCTGTCTCAGGCGACAATTGACGGCACACTGTATGCTGTTCCGACCCTTCTCGCAACTTATACCGCGTACGGCGCGATCTATAACGGCACTATCGCGAAGGAAATCGGGGATGATTTCAAGATCAACAGCTGGGAAGACATCGAGACCTATGGCGACTTCGTCAAGGCCAATCATCCGGAAATGGAAGTTGTCGACGAATATTCGGCAGGTCCGGAAATCGGATTTACCTGGTTCAAGACAGAAGGCCAGCATTACTTCGACAACGGCTCCAGATTCCTGTGGTATGATCCGAGCGAAGACAAGCCGACTGTTTACGCGAACTATCAGTATCCGACCATCAAGGATTTCCTTGACATGACACATCGTTGGAGCGAGAAGGGATTCTGGTCCAAATCCGCTCTTTCCGATACGGATTCCCAGAAGACCCAGACCGGCAAGGCAGCCCTTCGTCTGCACAACATCGACAACTACAGAGACTTTGTGATCCAGCATCCGGAATTCGACTTCCAGTGGACCACATTTACCAAGGACGTGGCGCATCTGCCGTATACACAGGACTGCATGGTCATTTCCAATACCTCCAAGAATCCGGAACGCGCTCTTGCTTTCTGGGATCTCGTGACAACCGATCAGGAAGTCTATGACGCTCTGATGTATGGTGTTCTGGGCACGACCTATACACTGGATGACGAAGGCAATTTCGCGATCACTGACGGTGACCTTTATCAGACCTCCGCTATGTGGGCAGCCCGTACAACCGAACTGAACCGCAACCAGCAGGGTACACCGGACGACTACAACACCATCCGCGAGGAATGGGAAAAGAACATCAAGGCCGGAGAAGGAACCGAGAAATTCGCAGGATTCGTATTTGACCCGACACCGGTTCAGACCGAACTGACCGCTTGCCAGAATGTCTATCAGCAGTACTGGTGGCCGCTGGAACTCGGTTACACAGACGTGGAATCCGGTCTTGCCGAGTATCAGAAGAACATGGAAGTTGCCGGAATCGACAAGGTCCTTGCTGAAGCTCAGAAGCAGCTGGACGCTTATGTGGAATCGCTTGGCTGATCTTCGGTAAAATGATAGAATCAACAAAGCTGTTAACGGGGTTGGCGGAAACGCCGCCCCCTTTTTTATAATCGTTATGGTGGAAAGGAGACACGATGCAGTTTCTTCATGCGGATGGCAGACTGATCAAAAATGAAGAGGGAAGGGAAGTGCTTCTTCAGGGATACGGACTCGGCAACTGGATGGTTCAGGAGGGATTTCTGTTCGGAAGCTGTGAGTTTATGGCCGGAGGGATGCGGCCTTTTATGCGTCAGGAGGGAATGGACGGCGGACGTTCGATCGACCAGACCATCATCGAGTGCTGCGGACGAAGCTATGCTTCTTCCTTCTGGAAAAAGTTCTATGAGAACTATTTCGGGGAAGAGGATGTCAAAGATCTGGCCGGCCGCGGTGTCAATTCGGTCAGAATTCCTTTGAACGCGCGCGTTTTGCTCGAAGAAGAGCCCGGTATTCAATGGAATGAGGACGGGTTCGCCGCGCTTACAAAGGTGGTGGATCTGTGTGAAACATACGGTCTCTATACGATCCTGGACCTCCACGCGGCTGCCGGAGGGCAGAGCGCGATCGGCTGTGATGACGGCTGGGATAATCAGCCTCATCTTTTCACGGATGAGGAATCGTGGGAACGGACGATCGTGCTTTGGGAAGAGCTGGCACGGCGCTTCAAAGACCGGGCGTCAGTGGCAGGGTATGAACTTCTCAATGAGCCGCTGTCCCTGCCGGTGACCGATCCGCTTTTGCCGCGGCTTGCGGAGTTTTATGAGGAATGCATTTCCCGGATTCGGAAGATTGACAGGAGGCATATCATTTTCCTGCAGGGTCACCGGTTTGCCTCGAGAGCGGATATTTTCCTGAATCCGGTTTATATTCCCGCGAAATCCGCGGCAGCGGGCCTTACAGCGCCGGGAGAGTGGGTCGATCCGGAATGCGGCAACTGGGTGCTGACTTATCATATGTATGAGACTCTGCCTGATCTGGGATCGCTGGGGCACATTTTCGCCGAGTCCGGGGAACTCAATGTTCCTGTCTGGATGGGAGAGACGGGCGGCAGCAGCGAATATATGACCGTGCTCTATGAGATGCTGAGAGAAATGCATATCGGCGTCAATGTCTGGTGTCACAAGGGAGAGGAGAGCTCGGACGCTGCCTGGCTGTGCTCTTTTAAGATGCCCAAAGAGTTTGATCTGATCAGGAAATATGCCCGGGAGGGAGGGCCGAAGCCTTCCTATGAGCATGCCATCCGCATTTTCGACGAGTATCTGGAAAATATCCGCTTTGAGAACTGCGAAAAGCACGGCGGACGGACCTGCGCGATCCTTCGGAAGGCTCCGCTGCCTACGGATTCGGCGGAACGTGAGGAGCGGGTTCTGACAATCCCGGCGACGGGATACGACCTGCTGCCCGGAAGAGATCTGACGAAAGAAGGAGACGGGGAAGGATCCTTCTTCGGGAGGGAGCAGTATGCTTCCTTTACGGGATACCGCAGGGAGGATCATATGCGTGTTGTCTGCGAACCGGATTTTGTGCCGTATGAATCCGCGGCTTTTGCCTGGACCGGCGGCAGAGCGCCCAAGTACGGAGACTGGCCGCATCTGGAGCTTGCGCTTGATGAGGGTGAGTACGCGTCCTATACGCTGAGGCAGATCGAAACGGATACGGAGCTGATTCTGACGCTTCGAACGAAGGCTGCGGCGGAGCTTGAGATCGGGATCAGAAATGCGACATTGCACTTGTCAGTCCCCTGCACCAACGGTAAACTGAAGGAGGTTTGCGCGGGAACTGTCCCGGCCGGGACGGATACATCCGTGCGGATCCGCTGCGCGTCAGGCGGCGTGACACTCAGAGAAATCTGCTTCCGCAGATGAGCAGCCAATTCATTTTACAAAATATCTATACCGGTTAAAGGAGCTTTTCAGATGCAGGAATTATTGCTGGGAGCGGCGTACTATGCGGAATATATGCCGTATGAACGGACAGAGAAAGACCTTGAGATGATGCAGAAGGCGGGCATCAACGTGATCCGGATCGCGGAGTCGACCTGGAGCACATGGGAGCCGCGCGACGGGGAATTCGATTTCTCGATTCTGATTAAAACGCTGGAACTGTGTGACCGGATGGGCATGAATGTCATCATCGGCACGCCGACCTACGCGGTGCCGGCCTGGCTGGTGAAGAAGGATCCGAAGGTCCTCCTCACGGACAAAAACGGACGGAAGAGATACGGCAGACGCCAGATCATGGACATCATGAACCCGACCTACCGTATGCATGCGGAACGGATGATCCGGAAACTCTGTGAAGTGACCCGGAACTATGACTGCGTCATCGGGTATCAGCTCGACAACGAGACCAAGCATTACGGAACTGCCGGAAAACATGTCCAGAGACTTTTCAAGGCCTATCTGCAGGAGCTTTTCGGAACCGCGGAGGCCATGAACCGGGAATTCGGCTTTGCGTATTGGAGCAATGCTGTAGCGGACTGGGACGATCTGCCGGACGTGAGGGGGACGATCAACGGGTCCTTCGCTTCGGAGTTCGAATATTTTCAGAGGAAACTGGCAGCGGAGTTCCTTATGTGGCAGAGAACGATCGTGGACGAGTACCGCCGTGAAGGACAGTTCGTGACACACAATCTCGACTTTTACTGGAAGCCTGATCCGAAGAAATCTTCCCACGGCTATTCCTACGGCGTGCAGCCGGGAATCAATCATTGGGAGGCTTCCGACGCGCTGACCGTGTGCGGAGTGGACATTTACCACCCGACCCAGGAATATCTGACAGGTATGGAGATCGCGTATGGCGGCGACAGCATCCGCCCGCTTAAAGGCGAGCGCTACCTGGTGCTTGAAACGGAGGCGCAGGCGTATCCGAACTGGACGCCGTTCCCGGGACAGCTGTATCTGCAGGCGATGTCGCACCTGGCCAGCGGGGCGGAGATGGTCGAATACTGGAACTGGCATTCCATTCACAACTCCGAAGAAACATACTGGAAGGGAATCTTAAGCCACGATCTGGAAGAGAACAGGATCTACCGGGAAGTGAGGACGATCGCGGAGAGTTTCCGGAAGCTTTCGCCTTATCTGAAGGGATTCCGGAAACGCAACAGGATTGCCCTCATTACGGATAACCGGGCGTTGACCGCGCTGGATTATTTCCCGGTGGCGGAAGGGGTCAAATACAACGATATTTTACTCGATTTTTACAACGCGCTCTATGAGCAGAATATGGAATGCGACGTGGTGGATGCGCAGGCGGTAACGGATTCTCCGTCGTCGCTTGCCGGGTATGACGTCGTGATTACGCCGGCGCTTTATACCGCGTCGGATCTTCTGATCGAAGAACTCAGAAGTTTTGTCGGACAGGGCGGGACTCTGATCAGCAGCTTCAAGTCCTTCTTTACGGACCCGCACGTCAAGGTGCGCGCGGCGCGTCAGCCCTACGGGCTTACGGATGTGTTCGGAATGTCCTACCAGGAGTTTACCGTACCGGGGCTTACGACTGTACGCGGTCTTCCGGTCCGCGGTTTCATGGAACTTGTGATGCCGGACGGCGCCGAGGTTGTGGAACGCTACGAGCATCCGTACTGGAAGGAATACGCGGCGGTTACGAAGAACGCGTTCGGCAAGGGAACTGCCTGGTATATCGGCGGCTATGTCGCGGAAGACGTGCTGAAGGACGTCCTGAAGAAGGCGGCCGCGCCGGAAGCTTCGGACTGGAAGATGGAAGACGGAAGCGATGCATGCTGGCCCGTAATCGTACGCAGGGGCGTCAATGACGCGGGGCAGGAGATCTGTTTTGTCCTCAATTATTCCATGGAAGAGCAGCGCGTGGTCTGCCCGGCGGAGGCCGTAGACCTGATCTCCGGCAGCAAGTACACAGCCGGTTCCGCTGTCGCGCTGAAGCCCTGGGACGCACTGGTGCTGTGCACCACAGGTGCCTGACCCCTCTGGTACAGAAAGGAGACATTATGATCCACAATCCGATATTGAAAGGGTTTAACGCCGATCCCTGCATCTGCAGGAAGGGCGATGATTTTTACTGCGCGGTGTCCTCGTTTGAGTGGTTTCCGGGGATTCCGGTGTACCATTCGAAGGATCTGAAGAACTGGGAGCTCTATACCCATGTGCTTACGGATGAGGAGAAGCCGAATCTGAAGAGGCTGCCGAGCGCCAAGGGAATCTGGGCGCCGTGCCTGACGTATTGCGAGGCGGAAGATCTGTTCTATGTGGTTTATGGTGTGATGAACAGCATGAACGCGCGGTACTTTGACGTGGACAATTATCTTATTACGGCAAAGGATATCCGCGGGCCGTGGTCGGAGCCGGTCTATCTTCATTCGGCGGGCTTTGACGCGTCTTTGTTCCATGATGACGATGGCAGGAAATACGTTGTCTCCCTGGAGTGGGAGACGAGGCCCGGCTATGAAAAACCGGGCGTCATCTGCATGGCAGAATACGATCCGGCGGAAAAACGCCTGATCGGTTACCCGAAGCGGTTCTGGAAGGGCGGCACGAACCGGGGATGCATTGAGGCTCCGCACCTGACGAAACGGAACGGGTACTATTATATTATGTGCGCGGAGGGCGGCACCGGCTATAATCACTGCGTGACGATGGGCCGTTCTGAACATGTCTGGGGGCCCTACGACGGCGACCCGATGAATCCGATCGTCACTTCTTCGCCAAATGATTCGAATGAGCGGCACGACCCGGACCATCTGAAGCCTCAGTATTACAATCCCGATTCGGTCCTGCAGAAATCAGGCCACGGCAGCTATGTGGAAACGCAGGATGGCGAAGTCTACCTCGTGCATCTGACGGCGCGTCCGTTTGTGCCGGAACTGCGCTGTACGCTCGGCCGTGAAACCGCGATTCAGAAAATGGTCTGGACTGACGGCGGCTGGCTGCGCATGGCAGACGGTTCTTCACTTGCCAAGGAATATACGGAAGAGAGCTCTCTGCCTGAATGCCCGCTTCCTCAGATTCCGGAGAAGGATGATTTTGACAGCCCCGATCTGGGCATTCAATATTACGCTCCCCGTATCGATCCGAAGAGTTTCTGCGACCTCACATCCCGTCCGGGCTGGCTTCGGATGCGGGGGCAGGAGTCCCGCACGTCGCTCAACCGGGTTTCGTTCCTTGCCCGGAAGCTGACAAGCGTCTATGCTCAGGTGACTGTGAAAATGGAGTTCGAACCGGAGATCTACCAGCACAGCGCCGGCCTCATGATTTACTACGACAATATGAATTATGTAAACTTGAGGAAATATTACAGCGCGGCGCTCGGAGGCCCGGCGGTGTCCATTTCCCGGCTGGAAAACGGGGAAAAGACCGTGATGATGAATACGCGTCAGAGAGTCGGGGAGGGACCGGTCTGGTTCCGCCTTGTGATCGAAGGACGCAGATTCCATTTCGAATGGAGTGAGGACGGGGACAATTACAGCCGGATCGGCGAGGATTTTGACACGACCAGGTTTTCCGACGAATACTGCGAGTACGGGGAATTTACCGGAACATTTGTAGGTATGACCTGCGCGGACCGGATGTATCACAGGAAATATGCAGACTTTGACTTCTTTGAGTACATTGCGGATGAAGAAACCGGTCCCAAGTGACACCCTTTTCGTGCATGCCTCGTTGTTCCGTGGTATAACAGACATAAATGTCTGTTATCGTGTACAGTCGGCATATACGAATGCAGGCATTCGTGCATGCCTCGTTGTTCTGTGGTATAATGACCGGCAGGACTTGTGTCAGATCAGAAGGGTCCTGCGGTTATAACCGCAAAAATAAAGGGAGGTTACACAAGTGGACATTCAATATTTACTGTTTCTGCAGGGACTTCGGATCGCGACGGGAGGCGTTTTTGACGAGCTCTTTAACGCCATTTCCAAGTTCGCGGTCGATATCATGCCGTTTCTGCCGTTTATCGTATTCTGGTGCGTGAACAAAAAATGGGGGTACCGTTACCTGTCGACTCTCGGCATTGGTGAAGTGGTAAACGGCGTCATCAAACTGACGGTCTGCGCCTATCGTCCGTGGATTCGCTCGGCTGAAATTGAGCCGGCGGGAGATTCCAAGGTGGCTGCGACGGGATATTCCTTCCCGAGCGGACATACGATGAGTGGGACAAGTACTTACGGAACCACCGTAGCATGGCAGCGGAACAAACGCAGATGGCTGGCGGTCCTTTGCGGCGTGATGATCGCCCTGACGGGATTTTCCAGAAACTTCCTCGGCGTTCATACACCTCAGGATGTGCTTGTCGGCTTCACGGAGGCAGTGATTATCATTCTCCTTGTCGGATATGTTCAGAACAAAATCGACGGGGATACGAAAAAACTGGATATACTGGCCGTGATCGGCATCATCGCCGTGATCTGTGTCATTATCTATATCAAGGTGAAGCCCTATCCGATGGACTATGTGGACGGCGAGCTTTTAGTGGATCCGAATAAGATGATGAACGACTGTTTCAAAGCCTGCGGAGCATTTGTCGGGCTCATTGCCGGAAGTTTCGTCGAGCGTCATTACGTTCACTATGAGATTCCGGAGGGATCGAAAAACCTTCCTGTTCTGGCTTTTATCGGATTTATGATCGTATTCGGCTGGAAAGAGTACTTTGCTCCGGCAACGTTTGTAGCGGCGTTCGGCGGACACTGGGGCAACTTCATCGCACGCCTGATTCTCTGGTTCTTTGCGGTTGCGATCTGGCCGATCTGCATTCAGAAATGGGCCAATGACTGAGAAGCCAGACGGAGGTGATAATGAGAATCTGGGCAAAAATCTGGAAAGACGGCCATATGATCTCGGATACGACGGCGGAGGATCTCACGGACGATACCCGCACCCACAAGGTGTTCCGTCTTCTGGATGGCGTGTGCAGGGAGTTTGACCTTGCCAAGCCGATCTGGCTCGACGCCAATGTCCGGGACTTTCAGAAGCACGCGCTGACCAGGTTTACAAAGGACAGCTTCGTAGAGGATGTGGATTTCGACTTTCTGGAGTTCCGCGTCATCGATGAGTAATGAGAAAGGAGCGGACCATGACACCGGAAGCCCTTTCGGAAGAGGCTCTTTTGAAGAGACGGGACGAGATTGAACGTTCTCTTCGAAAAAAATTCAAAAGCGATATTTTCGGAAAGTTCGTAAAGGCGATTGTGGACTACGAACTCCTTGCGCCGGGCGACCATGTCGCGGTCTGTATCTCGGGAGGCAAGGACTCCATGCTGATGGCCATGCTTTTTAAAGAGCTGAAGCGCCGCAACAAGATCCCGTTCGAGCTCACCTATCTTTCGATGGATCCGGGATACGCGGAGCCCAACCGCAGGCTTATTTCGGAAAATGCGGCCCTTATGGGCCTTCCGCTTGTACGCTACGAGGAAAATATCTTTGACGTCGCCTATGCGCAGGACCATTCGCCGTGCTATCTGTGCGCGCGGATGAGAAGAGGAAGCCTGTACCGTCACGCGAAGGAGCTCGGCTGCAACAAGATCGCGCTGGGACACCATTTTGACGACGTGATCGAGACGGTCTTCATGGGAATGATGTACAGCGGACAGTACCAGGCCATGATGCCGAAGCTGCACAGCACGAACTACGAGGGCATGGAACTGATCCGCCCGCTGTATCTTATCCGGGAAGAGGACATTATTCACTGGGCCGGTTACAACGATCTTCATTTTCTCCGCTGCGCCTGCCGCTTTACGGAAAACGCGGAAAATGCTCTCGCAACCGGCGACTCGGGATCCAAACGCCTTGAGACGAAAATGCTGATCCGGGAGCTGAAGAAGACGAACCCGTTCATCGAGAGCAACATTTTCAAATCCATGCAGAATGTGGCGCTCAACTGCGTGATCTCCTATACGTACAAAGGAGAGCGGCACAGCTTCCTCGAGCACTACGACGAATGAAAACTCCCGCTGTTTGTCAGAATGACAGACAGCGGGCTGTTTTTTTGTGCCGCCTGCCTATGGTCTGAAAAGGCGGATTTCGGTTATACTGTCCATAGTTCAAAAAGTAATGCGCGAAGCGCACATTATCAGGAGGATTTTAAAAATGGCAAGTCTTTCTCTTCAGCACATTGACAAAACTTATCCGAATGGTTTTAAGGCTGTTAAGGATTTCAACCTTGAAATCGCTGACAAGGAATTCATCATCTTCGTCGGACCGTCCGGTTGCGGCAAGTCCACAACCCTTCGTATGATAGCCGGCCTTGAAGATATCACAGGCGGTGAGTTCAAGATCGACGGCAAGCTTATGAACGACGTCGAGCCGAAGGACCGCGACATCGCGATGGTCTTCCAGAACTACGCTCTGTATCCGCATATGACCGTTTATGACAACATGGCATTCGGTCTGAAGCTCCGCAAGGTTCCGAAGGATCAGATTGACAAGGCTGTGAAGGATGCTGCCAAGATCCTCGACCTGGACAAGCTGCTTGACAGAAAGCCGAAGGCTCTTTCCGGTGGTCAGAGACAGCGTGTGGCGATGGGCCGTGCGATCGTCCGTAACCCGAAGGTCTTCCTTATGGACGAACCGCTGTCCAACCTGGATGCGAAGCTCCGTGTTCAGATGAGAACCGAGATCTCCAAGCTTCATCAGAGACTTGGCGCTACGATCATCTACGTTACACATGACCAGACAGAAGCTATGACTCTGGGAACCAGAATCGTTGTTATGAAGGACGGCGTTGTCCAGCAGATCGACACACCGCAGAACCTCTATGATCATCCGTGCAACGAATTCGTCGCCGGATTCATCGGCTCTCCGCAGATGAACTTCATGGACGCTCAGGTCAAGGTCAACGGCGGCAAGGTCATTCTGACTGTTGGCGAACACAAACTGGAAGTTCCGGCTGACAAGGCAAAGGCCATCATCGACGGCGGCTATGACGGCAAGACCATCGTTCTCGGCATCCGTCCGGAAGATGTTCATGACGAAGCTGAATTCGTTCAGAAGAACCCGAACTCCACCATCAGCGCTCCGATCCGTGTTTACGAACTTCTCGGCGCCGAAGTTTATCTGTACTTCGATTTCGCAGGCACACAGATGACCGCCCGCGTCAATCCGAAGACTCCGGCCAGAGCTGGCGACACTGTCACATTCGCTCTGGATATGGACAAGACACATTACTTCGACAAGGATACACAGAAGACGATCACAGACTGATCGGCGATCACGGTATCATCATTTTGAAAAGTATCGGTATAGCCGTTTATTGCGGCTATACCGTTTTTCGTTTTTCACGGGCATTTTTGCGAAAGCTTGTCATGACGCGGTGGTTTAGTGTAATATAGGCAGGAAGTTTTTTCGCCTTTATAAGGCAGACGGAGCCAGATATGTCTGATCTCAATCAAATTCAAAAAAGCCTTGCTGAACTGAAGAAGCTGACCGGCCTTACGCTTACGATGGAACGGATGCCCGAAGGTTCGGAAGAGGAAGCGGCGGAGAAGCTGAACCGTCTTGTCACTGCGTGGAAGAGCAGCTACGACCGGGAAGCATTTATCCGGAAACTTCTGACCGGGACCGTCCGGGAGGACGATCTTGAAAATGCCGCGTCCCGCTTCCGCCTGAAGGAACACACCTCGCGCGAGCTCTATCTGGTCCGGGCGGGCGATCCGTTCGGACACGAAGCGGAACGGGTTCTCAAGAACCTGTTTGTCACGAAGAGCGGAGACCTTTTCGTGAAAATGAATGACCACCTGATCGTTCTCATCCGCGAACACGATCCGTCGGCCGGGCCGGAACAGATTGAAGTGACCGCCCATACGATCGCGGATATGCTGAGTACGGAAATTCTGGTCTACGCGAAGGTCGCGTACGGCCTGACGGGGGAGGCGCTGAGCGATCTTTCGGGAACTTACGGAGATGCCCTGACGGCGCTGAAGATCGGAGACATTTTCTATTCCAATGAGCAGGTTCTGACATACGGGAGCCTGGGACTCGGAAAGCTGATCTACGATCTGCCGGTGGAAAGCTGCCGGAAGTTTCTTGCCGAGACGCTGGGTGACGTGGATCCGGCAGGGTTTGACGATGAGACGGTGGCGCTGATCAACGCGTTTTTCGAAAATAATCTGAGTATTGCCGAAGCGTCGCGCCAGCTCTATCTGCACAGGAACACGATGAGCTACCGGCTGGACAAGCTGAGGCAGCTGACGGGGCTGGACCTGAGGGTCTTTGACGATGCGCTGTCGCTGAAGGTGGCGATGATGATCGCGGGGCGCCTGAAGGCGGAGTGATGGTGCAATATACTTTTGGGTATCAAGAGATGATGAAAAGGAGCGGATTATGAAACTGCATGAACAAGGAGTATACCTGCTGAACGGGACCGAACTTGCCGGCGAGGCACCGGTATCGAAGGAAGAGGCGAAGAAGGGAACGATCGCCTACGGAATCCTGAAGGACCACAACAAATCCGGAAGCATGGAGAATCTTCAGATCCGCTTTGACGCGCTGACATCTCACGATATCACCTATGTCGGCATTATTCAGACGGCACGCGCGTCCGGTCTGGAAAAGTTCCCGATCCCCTATGTCCTGACCAACTGCCACAACTCTCTGTGCGCGGTCGGCGGCACCATCAATGAAGACGACCATGTCTTCGGCCTTACGGCGGCTCAGAAGTACGGCGGTGTCTATGTTCCGCCGATGCAGGCCGTGATTCACCAGTATGCCCGCGAAATGCTTTCCGCGAGAGGAAAGATGATCCTCGGCTCTGACAGCCATACCCGCTACGGCGCGATGGGTACGATGGCGGTCGGCGAAGGCGGGCCGGAGCTCGTGAAGCAGCTCCTTGAGCGCACGTGGGATATCAAAATGCCCGAAGTCGTGGCGGTCTATCTGACAGGTTCGCCCCGCCCGGGGACAGGCCCTCAGGACGTCGCGCTTGCGATCATCGGAGCGGTCTTCAAAAACGGCTATGTGAAAAACAAGGTCATGGAATTCGTCGGCCCCGGCGTGGCAGGGCTCTCGATGGATTTCCGAATCGGCATCGATGTCATGACGACCGAGACAACCTGCTTAAGTTCCGTCTGGCAGACCGATGAAAAGACGGAAGAGTATTTCGCGATTCACGGACGTCCCGAGGCTTATAAAGAGCTGAAGCCTTCCGGGGAAGCCTATTATGACGGATGCATCGAGATCGATCTTTCGGAGATCAAGCCGATGATCGCCCTTCCGTATCACCCGTCCTGCGTGTACACGATCGACGAGGTCAACGATCATCCCGCGGAGCTTCTTCGGGAAGTGGAAGAGCGCGCGAAGGTGTCCTTCGGTGAAAATGTGAAAGTCGACCTTATGAGCAAAATCCGTGACGGCAAGGTCTATGTGGACCAGGGCGTAATCGCCGGCTGTGCGGGCGGCGGATTTGAAAATATCTGCGACGCGGCGGACATCTTACGCGGACGGAGCATCGGCAGCGGAATCTTTACGCTGAACGTCTATCCGGCCTCCATGCCGATATATATGGAACTTGTGAAAAACGGAGTATTTGCCAATCTTATCGAAACGGGCGCCGTGGTAAAGACCGCATTTTGCGGACCGTGCTTCGGGGCCGGGGACACGCCGGCAAATAACGCATTTTCCATCAGACACTCCACGCGCAACTTCCCGAACCGCGAAGGCTCGAAGGTACAGGAAGGTCAGATTTCCCATGTGGCGCTGATGGACGCGCGCTCGATCGCGGCGACGGCAGCCAACCAGGGCGTTCTGACTTCGGCGGAGGAGTTCGCGGGTGCGTACAGCCGGCCGGTGTATCATTTTGATTCGAAGATCTATGAGAACAGAGTCTTTGATTCGCACGGCCAGGCGGATCCGGATACGGAACTGATTCTCGGCCCGAACATCAGGGACTGGCCGAAGATGCCTGCTCTCACAGAGAATTTGCTCCTCAAGGTGGTTTCCGAGATTCATGATCCGGTTACGACGACCGATGAGCTGATTCCGTCCGGCGAGACTTCTTCCTATCGTTCCAATCCGCTGCGACTCGCTCAGTTTGCCCTGTCCAGAAAGGATCCCGCTTATGTCGGGCGGGCGCTGGAAGTGCAGAAGGGCGAAACCGCGCGTGAACAGATGCTTGAAGAGGGGATGCCGGGTCCGGATTCCGGTGAGGCAGTCATGGCGGAACTTCCCGAGATCGGCGGGGTACTCGAATTGGTTCATGGACGTTTCCCGGAGGTTTCCTTTGAAAACACCGGTATCGGTTCGACGATCTTTGCCGTAAAGCCGGGTGACGGAAGCGCCAGAGAACAGGCGGCATCCTGCCAGAAGGTCCTCGGCGGCTGGGCGAACATCGCGAATGAATACGCGACCAAACGCTACCGTTCGAACCTGATCAACTGGGGCATGCTTCCGTTCCTCATTCCGGAAGGAGATCTTCCGTTTGTGAACGGGGACTGGATCTTCGTTCCGGATGTGCTTGCGGCCGTGAAGGAGAAAAGAGAGCGGATCAGCGCCTGGGCCGTACGGGAAAGCGATATTGAGGAATTCGAACTCACTTTGGGCGACCTGACAGATGACGAACGGGAGATTATCTGCGACGGATGCCTGATCAACTACTACAGAACACATTGACGAAACAAGACAGCGGGGACAGTCCCCGCTGTCTTGTTGTCGTAAGACAGTGGGGACTGTCCCCACTGTCTTATATTTAGAAATGTAGAGAATGTTTAGAATGTTTCTAAAATATCAGACAATTAGTTCAATTACTTCAATAAAGAGAGAAAACGAAATTTTATAAAAGAAAAAGATTGACAATTTGGCGGGGATTTGCTATATTACATGTATCAAAAGAAGAACAAAATACTTCTTCAACAAGAACCACTGACAACTCAATATTCACTCCCTGAAAGATGTCAGCGGGAGACGAGAAATCCCGGACATCACGGAACGGAGTTTCGAAATAAGGAACTCGATCCGGAAGACGAATTGGAAGAAGCAGGAGTGAATAAAGAGCCACACAAAAAGGAGGGCTTGTCCATTGGATATTAGAGAGGAAACAATCCACAGAACTCCTCAATATGAATATGGCAGAGCATAGCAGTTCCCGACGAGAAGGCCTTTTTTCCGGAAGGGTATGAAGCTACCCGCAGTGATCAGAGCAATCACAATTATAGAATAAAAAAGGTATATCAGCTGGCTTATCATATTGAGTACCATGCCACATCATAATATGAATGGGTCTGTGAGGAATAAGGAGATTCTGAGACCGGCGTGAAACTTTCAGATTTATGATGACCCCTCGATGATCATGAAAAGTACAGCCGCATTCCTGAACATTACTGAATCTCATGGAGAGCAAAAACAGTATATAGGTTGCGAGCCCAGGCCGAATGAGTGACATTGAACAATTGATATTAAATTTCTAAATGCTCTTATACAGCGATCTCATACTACACTGGACCGGAGGATCAATAGAACAGCTAAAGATCAATGAATCGACAGGACAGAGGAACAAGTTCGAAGTTTTACAATTGATTTAAGCGATTCATCTGTTGGAACAGTCTATTATTCAGTTTATCTTTCAAGTATGGAGATCCGGGAACAGATTTGAAGTTCCGATTGCATGAAGTAAGAGATGAGCCGGGAATAAAAACAAAAATTTATATAGATCTTATAAAACCCGAAAAAACGGATTTGCGGATCAAAAGGAATCCTAACCAATCCAACTAGATTAATGCTTACGAGGTATTATAATTGAATAAAGAAGAATTCTGAGCGGCCGTTGCATTTTCAGTAAAGAAGAAGATGTGACGGCCGCTTTCGTTATATATCTCAGAAACGGTGTTGCGGTCGCCGGGCCAGGTGCTATACTTGGAATACAGTTTGTTCAACGGCGAATTAAGAAGCGGACAGAGCGGAAGATGAATGAAGATTTCAAAAACAGAATCGTATACGAAGACCGGCATCTGATTGTCGTCAACAAGCCTGCAGGGCTTGCTGTGGAAACAGCCCGTGTGACGGAACCGGACCTTCAAAGCCACCTTAAGGCTTATCTTGCGGAAGGCGGGAGTGAGAACTCCGGCCTTTTCATGGTTCATAGACTGGATCAGCCCGTCGAGGGTCTGGTTGCTTTTGCCCTGACGAAAAAAGCGGCGGCGTCCCTTACAGAGCAGCTGAATAACGGGGGCATGAGAAAGATTTACACAGCCCTCGTTTCAGGCGGGATCCCTGCGGAAGAGGGGGAACTCGTGGATTATCTTTTGAGGGATCCCGGAAAGCGGATGGCTCTGGTTGTCCCGAAAGACAGGAAAGGCGCGAAAAAGGCAGTCCTCAGATACCGGAAGGCGGGAGAAGGGATTCTTGAGATCGAATTGGAAACCGGCCGTTTTCATCAGATCCGCGCCCAGCTGGCACATGCCGGAATGCCTGTAAAAGGGGATGTGAAATATGGCGGCGGGGATGCCGCGGATTCCCGGTTCCAAAGGGGAAGAATCGCGCTTTGCGCCAGCGCGCTGGCATTTAAGCATCCTGCAAGCGGGAAAGAGCTTGTTTTTGAGATCCGGCCTTCATTTACGGAAAACTCATTTGGGTAAAAAGATCGAAGCAAGAAACCAATAAGATTCAAGAATCTTACGGAGAAAGTAGCATTTTTGACTTTTGTATGGTAAACTGTGCTCTGTGTGAGAATTTAACAGGCCCTGAACCTGATGATGAAGACATAGGAGGGGACACAAATGATTGAAGATAGCATCAAGGCTGTCAAGGAGGCGGAAGCAAAAGCAGCTGAGCTGATCGCGGATGCTTCGAAAAAAGCCGTGGATATCGAAAAGGCGGCGGAGAAGGAAGCGGAGGAGCTGAAGGAGAAAGCGAAGGCTTCTGATGCTGAAAAAGCCGGCGATTCTCTGAAGAAAGCGGAAGCGGAGGCGGAAAAGCTTCTTGAAAATGCTGACGCGGAGGCGGAAAAAGAAGCGGAGGAGCTGAAGAAACAGGCGCTTTCGAAGATGGATCAGGCTGCTTCTGCCGTGATCGACAAGCTTCTTTAAGAGGGAGTAATCCTGTTCATTATTACGTGGAGGCACATGCATGGCAATTGTACAAATGCAAAAGCTCAGCATCTGCGCGAACAAGAAGCACAGAAAGGAAATTCTGGAGTTTCTGCAGAACCTCGGGACGTTTGAGGTGATCACCGATGAGATCGATGACCCGGAGCTGAAGAAGAAAGATACCTCTTCGGCATGCAGTCAGTATCTCAAAAGTGCCGATTCCTTTGATCAGGCATTAAAAGTGATGTCGGAATATTTCCCGGAAAAAGGCGGCGGCATTTCGTCGCTTACGGGAAGGGAAGAGATCACCCGTGATGAAATGAATCGTGTCATCACGAACAACCGGGAATATCTGGAAGACGCGGCGCAGATTCTGAAAGACAAAAAAGAGATCACGGAATGTGAAGGAGTGATTCTGAAGGACAACAATCAGATCACATCTCTTCAGCCGTGGAAGGATCTCGGAATCCCCATGAGTTATGAAGGGACGAAGGAAACAAAGGTGTTTCTGGGAACCATTCCCGATCCTTTGGGGGCCGATGAGCTCTATGCAAAGGCATCCAAAGATCTTGCGGAACCTGCCGGAATCAGCGCGGATATACTGTCGACGGCTCCGGAGCAGAGCTGCATCGCGGTGATCTGCCTGAAGAAGGACAGTGATAAAGTGGAAGAGAACCTTCGCTCGATCGGCTTTACACGTCCGTCTCAGATGGTGACGGGTGTGCCGGCCGATGAGATCCGTGCTCTGGAAGAAGATATCGCAGCCAACGAGAAGAGAATCGCGGAGCTGAAGGACGATATTTCCTGCTATACGGGCCGGAGGAAGGAATACCGGATCGCTTCGGACTATTTCCGTTCGCGTGCCGCGAAGTACAAGGTCCTCGGCCAGATTCCCCAGTCTGAAAACGCGTTCTTCATGGAGGGATGGGTTCCTGCCGGCAAGGTGGAACAGATTTCCAAAATTCTCTCCGAACGGTTCGGCGCTCTTGTGGAGAAGGAAGAGATTAGGGAAGGAGAGGAGGAGCCGACGCTTCTTCGGAACAATCCGTTTTCCGCGGCCGCGGAGGGCGTTCTGGCATCCTACGGACTTCCTCGGAGGGGACATGTGGATCCGACCTTTATCATGTCGATCTTCTACGTCATTTTCTTCGGAATGATGCTTTCGGACGCGGGCTACGGAATCGTGATGTTCGTCGGATGCGCCGTGGCGCTTCTGAAATTCCCGCATATGGAAAAAGGTATGAAGAAAATGATCTGCCTCTTCTTCTGGTGCGGACTTTCAACCACTTTCTGGGGAATGATGTACGGCGGATTTTTCGGAGACGCGATCGACGTGATCGCGAAGACGTTCTTCGGATATACCGGAAACGGAATTGTGAAGGCGCTTTGGTTCGAACCGCTGAAGGAGCCGATGAGACTTCTCGTCTGGTGCATGTTCTTCGGTGTGATCCATCTTTACACCGGCCTCGGAATCAAGGGCTATGAGTATCTGGCAGATAAGGACATTGTGGGATTTGTATGCGATATCGTTTCCTGGTATATGTTCCTGACCGGTCTCATCCTGATTCTTCTGCCTTCGGACCTGTTTACGTCCATCTCGGGAATGACCTTTGTCTTCCCGCCGTTTGTCGGGACACTTGCGAAGGTACTTGCTCTGGGAGGCCTTGTCATCATCCTTTTGATGTCCGGAAGAAGCAACAAAAACTGGGCCCTTCGGATCGCGCTCGGAGCTTATGATCTCTATGGCGTGACCAGCTGGCTCTCGGATGTGCTTTCCTATTCGAGACTTCTGGCACTCGGACTTGCGACAGGAGTTATCGCGAACGTCATCAATATGATGTGCCAGATGGTGGCCGGCAGCGGCGGTATAATCGGAGCGATTCTGTTTACCATCGTCTTCCTGCTCGGACACACATTAAACATCGGAATCAATGCACTTGGTGCATATGTTCATACGAATCGTCTGCAGTATGTCGAATTCTTCGGAAAATTCTATGAAGGCGGCGGCAGACCCTTCGTTCCATTTCAAACTGCGAACCAATATGTAGAGGTTAAGGAGGAAAAGTCACTATGAGTATGGGTATGGTATTTGCGTTGATAGGAGCAGCACTTTCTACAGCTCTTGCCGGTATGGGCAGCGCATGGGGCGTAGGCATGGCCGGACAGGCTGCGGCCGGTGTGGTCTCTGAAGATCCGGATCAGTTCGCCAAGGTTCTTCTGCTTCAGCTTCTTCCGGGTACGCAGGGCATCTACGGACTTCTCGTAACCTTCATCACTCTTTCCAGAATCGGTATTCTCGGCGGAACTCCGATCGCGGACGCCGGAACAGGCCTTTCCTATCTCTTCGCCTGCCTTCCGATCGCGATTGTCGGTCTCGTATCCGCGTTCCATCAGGGCAAGACATCTGTCGCCTGCATCGGCCTCGTAGCAAAGAAGCCGGATCAGTTCGGTAAGGCGATGCTCTTCCCGGCGATGGTCGAAACTTATGCGATTCTTGCACTTCTGGTTTCGATTCTTGCAGTGACCAATATCTGATTTGAACGAGTAGAAGGAGCACTTTAATGGCAGGGATTGATCAGATTACAAAAGAAATCCTTGACGAGGCGTCCAGGAAGGCGGAAAAGCTGATTTCCGATGCCACAGCAAAAGCAGACGGCATCAAGGCGAAGGCTCAGGAAGAAGCGGATGCTCTATCCGCTAAATCCGCGGCCAAAGCGGAAGAGGAATCGAAGGCGATTCTTCTCCGCGCGGAATCACAGGCCGGTCTCCGCAGGAGACAGACCCTACTTTCGGCCCGTCAGGACATCATTTCGGACGTGATCGAAGCGGCGAAGAAGAAGCTTACCGAACAGTCGGACGCGGAGTACTTCGCGATGATCGCGAAACTGCTGGAAAAAAATACGGCAGAAGGGGAAGGCGTTCTCTCATTTTCCGCAAAGGATCTGAAGCGTCTGCCCTCGGATTTCGCGAGCAAAGCTTCGGAGATTGCCGCGAAGAACAACGGCAAAATTAAGATCGCCGATGAAGCGGCCGATATTGAAGACGGCTTCATCTTAAGTTATGGCGGAATCGAGGAAAACTGTACACTGAAGGCGCTTTTCTCGGAGAAAGAAGACGAACTCCGGGATTGTGTGCATTCGGTATTGTGGCAGTAAAAGGAGCGGATGAATGGGTGATCTGGATTATGTATATGCGGTCGCGCGCATTCGGGTGAAAGAAAAATCACTCTTAAGCGACGCGGATATGTCGCAGATGGCGGGACTGAAAGACGTGAAGTCCGTCATCGGCTACCTGACAGACCGCGGGTGGGGAGACACCGGCACGGGAAATGATCCGGAAGCGATCCTGAAAGCGGAAGAGGAGAAAACTCTTGCCGTGATGAAGGAGCTGAAGGTGGATTCCGATGTGTTCGATCTTTTATCTCTCCCGAATCTTTATCACAATCTGAAGACGGGAATTAAGGAAATCTGTACATCCGAAAACAATGCAGATGCTTTTTTCGCGCATGAAAAATACGGACGCGACGCGATCTTGAAGATTCTTTCGGAGAAGAATTACAAGGCACTTCCCGAGCATATGCGGGCGGCGGCTGAAAAAGCCTATGACATCATGCTGAAGACCGGCGACGGTCAGATGTGTGACGTGATCGTCGACCGCGCCTGCCTTATGGCCATGATCGAAGCCGGAAAGAAATCCAAACATAAACTGCTTCGGGAATACGCGGAATCGACGGTCGCAGTGGCGGATATCCGCGTGGCAGCCCGCGCGGCCAAAACCGGAAAGAACCTGTACTTCCTTACGGAAGCGCTTTCTCCGTGCGCGTCTTTTGATGTGAAAAGACTGGCAAGAGCCGCCTCCGAAGGCGAAGAGCCTTTGATGAACTACCTGACTTCTCAGGGATTCGGAGACGCTGCGGAAGCATTGAAAGATTCTCCGTCCGCATTTGAAAGATGGTGCGACAACCGCCTGATTCAGACAATCCGGCCCGAAAAGAGAAACGCGTTTTCTCTGGGCCCCGTGATCGCCTGGTATCTGGCAAGGCAAAACGAGATCCGCACGGCACGGATACTCCTGACCGCGAAAGCCAATGACTTTCCGGAGGAGGCAATCCGGGAAAGACTGAGGGAAATGTATGTATAAGATCGCGGTGATGGGGGACTATGACAGCATCTACGGCTTTGCCTCCGTCGGCCTCACCACTTTTCCGGTGGAAGAGGAAACCAGCACGGAAGAGGCAGCCAGGCTTCTGCGTCAGACCGCGGAAAGCGGCTACGGGATCATCTATATGACGGAGCATCTTGCGGCCAGATTGGACAGAGAAGTGAAAAAATACGCCTCGCAGCTGATGCCTGCGATTATCCTGATTCCCGGAGTGCAGGGCAATACGGGAAAAGGCGTTGAACAGGTCCGAAAATCGGTAGAGCAGGCTGTCGGAAGCGATATCCTGTTCGGCGGCGAAGAGTAAGCGTAAGAAGGGAGCAAATTCGAATATGAGCACAGGTACGATATTGAAAGTGGCCGGACCTCTGGTTGTCGCGACAGGCATGCGTGACGCGAATATGTTTGACGTGGTCCGTGTCAGCTCCGAGCGTCTGATCGGTGAAATCATCGAAATGCACGGTGATCAGGCGTCTATTCAGGTCTATGAGGAAACACAGGGACTCGGACCGGGCGAACCGGTAGAATCCATGGAAGTTCCGCTTTCCGTAGAACTGGGACCGGGACTTATGGGATCCATCTACGACGGAATTCAGCGTCCTCTGAACAAGATTATGGAGGCGACCGGAAGCAACCTTCTTTCACGAGGCGTGGAAGTGGCAGCTCTTGACCGCGATAAGAAATGGGATTTCGTGGCAACTGCTTCCGTCGGCGAAGAAGTGGAAGCCGGGGATATTCTCGGTACCGTAAAAGAAACTCCGGTTGTGACTCAGAAAATCATGGTTCCCTACGGAATCAAGGGAACGATCAAGAGCATCACTTCCGGTACATTTACCGTGGAAGAGACGATTGCGGTCGTCGAGACGGAAAAGGGCGAAGAGAAGCTGACGCTTATGCAGAAATGGCCGGTCAGACGCGGCCGTCCGTATAAGGAAAAGCTTCCGCCGGACAGACCGCTTGTCACAGGACAGCGTGTTATCGACGCGTTCTTCCCCATCGCGAAGGGCGGCGTGGCCGCGATCCCCGGACCGTTCGGTTCCGGCAAGACCGTGACGCAGCATCAGCTCGCGAAGTGGGCGGAAGCGGATATCGTGGTCTATATCGGCTGCGGTGAACGCGGAAACGAGATGACCGACGTTCTGAACGAGTTCCCGGAACTGAAGGATCCGCGCACGGGTGAATCTCTGATGCAGAGAACCGTTCTGATCGCGAATACTTCGGATATGCCGGTTGCGGCCCGTGAAGCTTCGATCTATACCGGAATCACCATGGCGGAATATTTCCGCGACATGGGATATTCCGTTGCTCTGATGGCTGACTCCACATCCCGCTGGGCGGAAGCTCTTCGTGAAATGTCCGGCCGTCTGGAGGAAATGCCCGGTGAAGAAGGATACCCGGCTTACTTAAGCTCGCGTCTCGCGCAGTTCTATGAAAGAGCCGGCCGTGTCATTTCACTCGGAAAAGAGGGAAGAGAAGGACAGCTTTCGGCGATCGGAGCCGTTTCGCCTCCTGGCGGTGACATTTCCGAACCGGTTTCCCAGGCTACTCTGCGTATCGTCAAGGTCTTCTGGGGACTGGATGCCGAACTGGCTTACCAGAGACATTTCCCGGCGATCAACTGGCTGACATCCTACAGCCTCTATACCGATGATCTCGGAAAATGGTTCGACGAAGCGGTCGAAGGCAACTGGATGGAGACCAGACAGCGCTTAATGAGCCTTCTTCAGGACGAGGCTTCGTTAAATGAAATCGTCAAGATGGTCGGTATGGACGCGCTTTCTCCGCAGGACCGCCTGAAGATGGAAGCAGCCCGTTCGATCCGTGAGGACTTCCTGCATCAGAACTCCTTCGACGAGATCGATACCTACACATCGTTAAAGAAGCAGTTCTATATGATGAAGCTGGTTTACGCGTTCTACGAAGGCGGCGTCAAAGCCCTGAAGGACGGCGGAACCATCAACAATATTGTCAATATGGCGACACGTGAGAGAATCGGCCGTTTCAAATACACGAAGGAAGACCAGATCGATTCCGAATATCAGACGATTACGGAAGAACTCAATAAGGAATTCGCGGATGTTACGGCAAAGGAGGACCTGTAAATGGCAAAGGAATATCGTACAATACAGGAAGTCGCCGGTCCGCTGATGCTTGTGGAAGGCGTGGAAAACGTCACTTACAACGAGCTTGGCGAGATTGAGCTGGCAAACGGCGAAACCAGACGCTGCAAAGTACTGGAAATCAACGGCTCCAACGCTCTGGTTCAGCTTTTTGAAGCGTCGACCGGTATTAATCTTTCGAACAGCAAAGTCCGTTTCCTCGGACGCGCGATGGAACTGGGTGTATCCGAAGATATGCTCGGCCGCGTCTTT
The DNA here is from genome assembly GCA_900319795.1 of uncultured Eubacteriales bacterium. GTDB lineage: Bacteria > Bacillota > Clostridia > Lachnospirales > Lachnospiraceae > Chordicoccus. The sequence continues at coordinate 118,926 of ONPU01000003.1, forward strand.
GACGGACTCGGCAGAACGATCGACGGCGGCCCGGAAATCCTTCCGGATGCCAGAATGGATATCAACGGCCTTCCGATGAATCCCGCGGCCAGAGCCTATCCGTCTGAGTTCATTCAGACAGGCGTTTCCGCGATTGACGGCCTGAATACGCTGGTCCGCGGACAGAAGCTTCCGATTTTCTCCGCTTCCGGTCTGCCGCACGCGCAGCTGGCTGCGCAGATCGCCCGTCAGGCGAAGGTGCGCGGAACAGATGAGCAGTTCGCGGTTGTATTTGCCGCGATGGGCATTACATTTGAAGAAGCGAACTTCTTCCGTGAATCATTCAAGGAAACAGGCGCGATCGACAGAACCGTCCTGTTCATCAATCTGGCAAATGACCCGGCTGTCGAACGTATTTCCACACCGCGTATGGCGCTTACGGCAGCGGAATATCTCGCGTTCGAGAAGGATATGCACGTTCTCGTCATCCTGACGGATATTACGAACTACGCGGACGCGCTGCGTGAAGTTTCCGCGGCCCGTAAGGAAGTTCCGGGACGCCGCGGCTATCCGGGCTATATGTATACCGACCTTGCGACTCTTTATGAGAGAGCCGGAAGGCAGAGGGGCAAGAGCGGATCCATCACCATGATCCCGATCCTGACGATGCCCGAAGACGACAAGACGCATCCGATTCCCGACCTTACGGGATATATTACGGAAGGACAGGTCATCCTGTCCCGCGAACTTTACAGAAAGGGCATCCAGCCGCCGATCGACGTACTTCCGTCCCTCAGCCGTCTGAAGGATAAGGGTATCGGCAAGGGCAAGACCCGTGAAGACCATGCCGCGACGATGAACCAGCTGTTCGCCGCCTATGCCCGAGGCAAAGAGGCGAAGGAACTGATGGTCATCCTCGGTGAAGCGGCTCTGACGGAAACGGACCTGATCTACGCGAAGTTCGCCGATGAATTTGAGACTCGTTATGTAAACCAGGGGTATAAGACGGACCGGAGCATCGAAGAGACTCTGGAGATCGGCTGGGAACTGTTGAGGATCATGCCGCGTTCGGAACTGAAGAGAATTTCTGACGCGATGCTGGATACTTACTATTAAAGAAACGAGGATACTGATATGGCAGCAACTCAGGTAACTCCTACCAGAATGGAGCTGACCCGCCTGAAACGTAAGCTGGTAACGGCTGTGAAGGGTCATCGTCTTCTGAAGGACAAGCGCGACGAACTGATGCGTCAGTTCCTCGACCTCGTCCGGGAGGATATGGAGCTTCGGGTCAAGGTGGAAGAGGGCATCCGGAACGCGAACAGGAATTTCGTGCTCGCAAAGGCCGGAATGTCCGAAGAGACTTTGCGCGCTGCCCTTATGGCTCCGCGTCAGGAGGTCATTCTCAATCAGGATAAGAAAAATGTCATGAGTGTGGACATTCCCGTTTTCAATTATGAGACGAGAACAGCGGACGCGAATGATATCTACTCTTACGGTTTTGCATTTACTACGGGGGACTTGGACGGCGCGGTCAAAAGTCTCGCGGATGTCTTCCCGGATATGCTGAAGCTGGCGGAAATCGAGAAATCCTGTCAGCTGATGGCGGCCGAGATCGAAAAGACAAGACGCCGCGTAAACGCGCTGGAGCACGTGATCATACCGGAAACACAGGAAGGCATCCGCTACATCACGATGAAGCTGGATGAAAATGAAAGAAGTACGCAGGTGAGACTGATGAAGGTCAAGGATATGATGCTTCAGGAGGCTCATAAGTACAAAAAAGGTTGAATAAGGGAACAACATTGGGCGGCAGAATACTGAAAGGATTTTTGTTCATACTGGTTTTCATAGGTGGCGTCTGGTTTTTTTCGAGCCTTTCGCTGATGAACCGCCAACAGGCAATCAGCGCGTCGGATCTTTCTGATCCGACGCTTCCTGTCATGTATATAGATGTGGGCGGAATCAAGGCGGACAGGATGTTCGGCTTCCGTATGGAAATGGACGCAAGAAACATGCGCAAATGTCTTGTGCCGGTTTCGACCAGAAGATCTGTCCGCATTTCCTATAAAGCCTATGAAAATACGGTCAAATCCGTCTCCTATGAGATCTCCGCTCCGGACACGGGCGAAATAGTGGAAAACGCGAAGATCGCCAATTTCCAGCCGGACGGGGACTATATGACCGGTGAGTTCGTTCTGTCCGAACCGATCCTGATGAACCGGGAATATCCGGTCCGCTTTACGATTCAGACGGAGAACGGGGATATTTACTATTACGCGCGCGTCATTCAGAGGTCGGATCCGATTACGGATAAATACGTCCAGTTTGTCTATGACTTCTATGAGGGCTGCATGAATTCCGCCGGGTCGGGAGACGTCAACACCTATCTCGAGACAGACGAGACGATCACGAACAATTCCTATACCAATGTTAACATCAAATCGTCTCTTCGAATGGTCACCTGGGGAAGTCTGAATCCCCAGATCATGAGAAAAGCCGTTCCGACGATCTGTGACATGGCCGGCGAGACCTGCTCCCTGACCAATGAGTACCTGATCAGCGCCGAAGGAAATTACGGGCAGGAGATCTACCACGTTTCCGAATTCTATCGTCTGCGCTACTATAACGGCCGGATGATGCTGCTGAATTTCAACAGGAAGGCGCTTCAGGTCTTTAACCCGCTGTCTCCGGGAACCATTACCGCACCCGGCATCGGGCTTGGTATTTCGGAAAATAATGTACAGTACCTGTCAAATGCTACGTCCGACACAGTCGCCTTTGTACAGGACGGCTCTGTCTGGGAGTACTCCTCCGGTTCCAACCGCCTGTCGTCGGTCTTCTCCATGCGTTCAGTCGGAGACGGAACGGATGAGAGAGATGACAACAGCGATTACGGAGTGAAGCTGATCCGCATTTCCGAAGGCGGCGCGCTCGATTTCACGGTTTACGGTTATATGAGCCGGGGAGCGCACGAAGGATCGATGGGCGTGTCGGTATGCCACTACAATCCGGAGAGCGCGGTGGTGACGGAACGGGCATTTATACCGTATGACCGCTCCTTTATGCAGCTCGAAAAAGATATGGAGAAGCTGAACTATATCAGCACCTCCGGAAGAGCCTCGTTCTATCTGTGCGGTACGGTCTATGAAGTGGACTTAAGCGAACAGGTGTCCAGAGTGATCCTGACACAGATTCATCCGGACGCGTTTGCCTCTTCGGCAAGCATGTCCAGAATCGCGTGGATGGACGAGATGTTGCCTTACGGCTCCCACAGTATCACTGTGATGGATCTTGAGACCGGCTCGACCCGCCGTCTGCAGTCGGACAACGGTGCCTATATGAAGCTGATCGGCTTCCTCAATGACGACCTGATCTACGGCCTCGCGAATGAGGAGGATGTGGCGTATACCGTTTCCGGCCAGGTGATCTTCGCGATGAATACGCTCCGCATCGAAGACGCGGAAGGACAGGTTATGAAGGAATACAGCCCGCCGGGACTGTATGTCACGGACGTCGATATGGAGCCGGGCCTCGCGAAGCTGACCAGAGTCCAGAAGGACGGGAACACTTACACGAGTGCGGAGGGCGACAATATCGTCAACAACCAGCAGACGGGTGAGGGAGAAGTGCAGGTTTCTCTGGGAAATAATTCCCGCCAGGGAACCGTAGTGACACTGAAGCTTCCGAGAACCATCGCCAATATCAACCCGTCCGTCAATACGTTCCGCATCCGGGTGATGGATTCGGAGGGAATCCATACCGACGAACAGGATCCGGCGGATGTCCCGCTTTACTATGTCTATACATCGGGAACACTCGAGAAGATCCTGACGGATCCGGCCGAAGCGGTTCAGCTTGCCGATGAGCACGTGGGAATCGTACTGAACGACGAAGGCCAGTATATTTACGAACGCGGAAACAAGCAGACCAAAACCGAGCTCAATAACGCGGATATACCGGAAGCGTTCCTCAGCGGAGAGATCCGGGCGGATCAGCTCCAGAACATGTGCGACGAGAATATCAAAGTGCTTGATCTGAGCGGCTGTACACTGGACCAGGTTCTCTACCAGCTCTCTCAGGGCAGGGCCGTTGTCACGAGGCTCGGTGACGGAAGCGTGGCCGTAATCGTGGGCTATGACCGCTACAATACGCTTCAGTACAATTTTGAGACCGGCGAGCATTTCTATATGGGAATCAACGACAGCACGAACGCGATGCTGGAGGGCGGCAACGTATTTGTCAGCTATATCGAATCCCGTGCTACGATTAAGGAAAATGAGTAGCGCGAGCATGTATAAAATGATGATTGTGAGGATAGAACAATGCAGAAAATGACGACAGTAAAAGAGCTGTACAAAAGCCCGGAACACTTTATCGATACACGCGTTACCGTGGGCGGCTGGGTGCGCACGATCCGTGATTCGAAGAATTTCGGCTTCCTGGTTCTTCATGACGGCACCTATTTCAACACCCTGCAGATCGTATTCGGCAGCGAGCTGAAGAATTTCGACGAGATCGCGCGCCTCAATGTGGGTACGGCCGTGATCGTGACCGGAACGCTGGTTGCCACGCCGGACGCGAAGCAGCCGTTTGAGATTCAGGCAGAGGAAATCTCAGTGGAAGGCGCGTCGACGCCCGACTTCCCGATGCAGAAGAAACGCCATACCATGGAATTCTTAAGGACGGTCCCGCATCTGCGTCCGCGCACCAACACATTCCAGGCTGTGTTCCGCGTCCGTTCCCTGATCGCCTATGCCATCCATCAGTTCTTCCAGGAGAGGGGCTTTGTCTATGTGCATACGCCGATCATTACGGGATCCGATGCCGAAGGCGCCGGGGAAATGTTCCAGGTGACCACTCTGGATCTTCAGAATCTGCCGATGAACGAAGACGGCAGCGTGGACTACACGGGAGACTTTTTCGGAAAATCCACGAACCTGACCGTTTCGGGACAGCTCAATGTCGAAGCATTTGCCCAGTCCTTCCGCAACGTCTATACGTTCGGACCGACCTTCCGCGCTGAGAATTCCAACACCAGCCGCCATGCCGCGGAGTTCTGGATGATTGAGCCGGAAATGGCATTTGCAGATCTGGAAGACGATATGGCATGCGCGGAAGATATGCTGAAATACATTATCCGCTACGTGATGGAAAATGCTCCGGAGGAGCTGGCATTTTTCAATCAGTTTGTAGACAAGGGACTGATCGAGAGACTTGAGCACGTGGTCTCTTCGGAATTTGCCCATGTCACTTATACGGAAGCTGTCGACATTCTTCAGAAGTCCGGAGAGAAGTTTGAATATAAGGTCGAATGGGGCGCGGAACTTCAGACGGAGCACGAGCGCTATCTGACGGAGAAAGTGTTCAAACGGCCGCTTTTCGTGACGGATTATCCGAAGGACTGCAAGGCGTTCTACATGAAGCAGAACGAGGACGGAAAAACCGTGGCGGCCATGGACTGCCTGGTCCCCGGAATCGGAGAGATCATCGGCGGAAGCCAGAGAGAAGAGGATTACGGGAAACTGATCACGAGAATGCAGGAACTCGGCATGGATCTCGATCAGTACGGTTTCTATCTGGACCTGAGAAAGTTCGGAACGACGAGACACGCGGGCTTCGGCCTCGGCTTCGAGCGCTGCGTCATGTATCTGACCGGCATTTCGAACATCCGAGACGTTCTTCCGTATCCGAGAACCGTCGGAAACTGCGAGCTTTAATGCCTTATAAAAAGGGAGCCGGTTTTTCCGGCGCCCTTTCAATTACGGAATTTTTTCGAGGGAGATCCCATGGCGGAGAATAAGATGGGCGTTATGCCCGTTAAGAAACTGATTGTCAATATGTCCCTGCCCATGATGGCCTCAATGCTGGTGCAGGCGCTGTACAACGTAGTCGACAGCGTATTCGTTTCGAGGTTTGACGGGAGCTATGCGCTGACGGCGGTGACGCTTGCCTTTCCGATGCAGAATCTGATGTTTTCGCTGGCAGGAGGAACAGCTGTCGGGATCAATGCCCTTTTATCCAAGTCTCTGGGAGAACGGAATTTTGAGCGCGTGGATAAGACGGCGAATAACGGGATTCTGATCACTTTTTTAAGTTCCTTTATCTTCATTCTGGGCGGATTTCTGATCGCGAGACCTTTTATCGCGTCCCAGACCGACAACGCGAAGGTCCTCGAGTACGGGACGTCCTACCTGCGGATCGTGATGATCATCTGCGTCGGGCTGTATTTCCAGGTGATTCTGGAGCGCCTGCTGCAGTCTACGGGACTGACATTTTACAGTATGATTTCGCAGATGAGCGGCGCCCTGATCAACATCATTTTCGATCCGATTATGATCTTCGGACTGTTCGGATTTCCGAGACTCGGAGTGGCGGGAGCCGCCTGGGCCACCGTACTCGGGCAGTGCTGCGCGGCGCTCATTTCCCTGTTTCTGAATCTGAAATTCAACAAAGAGGTCCATATTTCCGTCAAGGGAATTCTGAGCCCCGATACCTGGATCATCGGCCGGATTTACGCGGTGGGCATTCCGTCCTTCCTGATGATCGGAATCGGCTCGATCATGACATTCTCGATGAATATGATTCTGAAAGTCTACGGCGGAATTGCGCAGGCGGTTTTCGGAGCTTATTTCAAGCTGCAGAGTTTCCTGTTCATGCCGATTTTCGGCCTCAATAACGGAGTGATTCCGGTTCTGGCCTTCAATTACGGAGCAAGGCGAAAAGACCGGATCGACGAGGCACTGCGCTTCTCCATGACGCTTGCGGTGACCATCATGCTGATCGGCACGGTAGTGATGGAAACAATTCCCGGAACGCTGCTTTCGCTCTTCAACGCGTCTGAAGAGATGCTGAAGGTGGGAATTCCGGCGCTGCGCATTATCGGCATCCATTTCCCGCTGGCAGGAGCCAGTATTGTAATGGGATCGATTTTTCAGGCATTTTCAAGAAGCATCTACTCGCTTTTTATTTCTGTAACACGTCAGCTCCTCGTACTCGTACCGGCGGCATTTCTTCTTTCGAAGCTGGTGGGACTTGACGGGGTATGGTTTGCGTTTCCGGTAGCCGAAGTGGCGTCGCTGATTGCCTCCGTAATCTTCTTCAGAAAGGTCTACCGAGAGGTCGCGGCGGAGATGGCGAAGGCACAGTAAATGAACACATAGCATGGTCAGGGAAGTTCGGGAGGACTTGGTATGGCACTGCATTTTTATTTCGGAGGAGCGGGCAGCGGTAAGAGCTGGTCGCTTTTTCAAAAGATCTGTGAAATGGCGTCCGCGGATCCGGATACCCGCTATCTGGTGCTGGTTCCGGAGCAGTTTACGATGGAAACACAGCGGAAACTGGTCCGCATCCACCCGCGGCACGGCCTTCTCAACATCGAAGTTCTTTCGATCAGTCGCCTGGCGTTCCGGGTTTTCGAGGAATGCGGCGCGACAGGCGAACAGCTGATCGAGGAGATCGGGAAAACCTTCTTTCTGGAGAAGCTGGCCCTGGAAGAGCGGGACCATCTCAAGTGGTTCGGGAAGAACCTGGCAAAGCCCGCCTATATCGCCGAAATCAAGGCGATGATTTCGGAATTTCTTCTCTACGGCGTCAGTCCCGAAATGCTGGAGGAGGAAGCGGAAAGAAGAGAAGGAAGCGCGCTTTCGGTCAAGCTTCAGGATCTGGCTCTTATTTTACGCGGCTTCAGAAAGAAGACGGAGGACAGCTTCCTTACGGCGGAAGAAGTGCCGGAAAAGCTCGCCGGGCTCCTTTCGGAATCCTCCTATGTTCGTGACGCGGTTGTCGCGATGGACGGATTTACCGGATTTACGCCGCTGCAGGAGGAACTGATCCGGAAAATGCTTCCCCTTTGCAGGGACTTCTATATCACGCTTACCATCGATCATGAACGGAATCCGTTTCAGCCCTCTTCCCGGGGCGACCTTTTCGGCCTCACGGTTCAGACCGCGATGCGCCTTAGGGAGCTTGCCTCGGAAGAGGGTGTCAGGGTGGAAAAACCGGTCTATATCGAGCCCGGTCCAAGGAGCCGCCATTCCGGATCCCCGCATCTGGCCTATCTGGAAGCGGCGCTGTTCCGGCCGGGACGGAAAGCAGCCGCGGAACTGAAAAAGGACGGGGAGGAACGGGATCTGAGGATCTTCCATGCTTCATCTCCCAGAGCAGAGATGGAGGAAACCGCGCGCCTCATCACAAAACTGGTCCGGGAGGAAAATCTGAAGTACCGGGAGATCGCCGTCGTCTGCGCCGACCTGGAAACACAGGGCAGCTACGCCTCGAGAATCTTCAGGGCCTATGGCATTCCTGCGTTTATCGATGAAAAACGCGAACTGATCCGCAATCCCTATATCGAGTATCTGAGGGCGCTTCTGGAAGTGCTGAGTGAAAGCTATTCCTACGAAGCGGTATTCAGAATGCTGAAAACCGGGATGAGCCCGCTTTCAACGGACGAGGTCGAATCCCTTGAAAACTACGTCATTGCCCTCGGAATTCGCGGAAAGAAAAAATGGCACGAGCGCTTTATCCGCCACTATGAGGGTCAGGATCCGGCGGAAGTGACCGAACTGGAGGAGCTGCGAAAGCGATTTGTCGCGCTGACGGATCCGGTTGCCGAAACATTTTCAAAAAGAAGAAGCACTGTCCGGGAGAAGACGGAAGCCCTTCTTTCCTTTATAGAGGAAGGGCAGGCCGAAGAACTGCTGGCGAAGAGAGCGGAAGAGCTTCTTGCGGAAGGAAGGACCGAGAACGCGAAAGAATACGAGCGGATTCTCCCGTATATTCGTTCCATCATGGAAAAACTGATTGCGGTTCTGGGAAATGAAACCATATCCGTCCGTGATTACCGCGCCCTTCTGGAGGCCGGATTCGCGGAAGGAAAGCTGGGCATCATTCCTCCCGGAAATGACCGTGTCATCGTGGGAGACTCGGAACGCACCAGGCTTCCGGATGTGAAGGTCCTCTTTTTCTGCGGGATGAATGAGGGGCTGGTGCCGAAAAGACCGGAGGGCGGCAGGATTTTAAGCGAAGCGGACAGAAGGGCGATCGCCTCCGGCGGTTCCATGCGCCTGAAACCCACCTCCAGGGAGCAGATGTATATAGAGCGGTTCTATCTCTACAACACACTGACCCGTCCTTCGGAAAGGCTGTATCTCAGCTATTCTCTTCTGAACGCGAAGGGGGAGAGCATGAGGCCTTCTTACCTGATTGCCTCGATCCGGGACCTGTTTCCGGACATCTCCCTTACGGATTCGGAAATGGAGAAGGACGCGCTTCCCGAGAAGAAGGAAGAAGGTCTTTCCCGGATCGCGGAGCTCATCGCGGGGATCGAAACGGAACGTTTAAAGTCCGAAGATCTGGAACTGTTCCGGTATTACCGCTTTTCTCCGGAGTTCGCGGCCAGGACAGAGCTGCTTCTTGGAGCGGCATCCTCCGCGAAGAGAGGGGACCGGATCAGCCGGGCAGCCGCGAGGCTGCTTTACGGCAGTAAGCTTCACAATTCCGCGTCCCGGCTGGAACTCTTTTCACGCTGCGAAGCGGCGCATTTTCTTCGGTACGGACTTCGCCTTGGCGAGCGTCCGGAGTATTCCTTCTCGGGCCTCGATTTCGGAACGATCCTCCATCGCGCGCTGGAACTGTTCGCAAATGAGGCCGACCGCGGCGCCGGCTGGGTCGAAACGGCCCGCAGCGAAGAGGCTCTTACGGAATTGGCGGGGAAATGTCTCGACGAAGCCGCCGTCGAATACACGGCCGGGATCTTTCTCGATTCCGCCAGATATGCCTATGAAAGAGAACGCATGCTCAGGCTGTTTTTAAGGAGTATCCGTGTGCTCGGGCAGCAGATGGAGGCCGGGGATTTCAGGATCGCGGGCACGGAGACATCATTTTCAAGAAAAATCACCATCGCGTCAGACGCGGACGGAGCGGGCGGGGAAATGATCCTCGGCGGCCGGATCGACCGTCTTGAAACCTGCGAGGCGGGCGATGTGACGCTGGTGAAGGTGGTGGACTATAAAAGCGGCCGCGTGATCTTTGAGCCGGCGGCTGTCTATTACGGGCTGGAACTGCAGCTTCCCCTTTATCTTGAAGCAGCGGTCGAGGAAATACGCAAAAAGGGCGGAAACCCGGCTCCGGCGGCTATGATGTATTTCAATATCGCGGATCCGCTTGTGGATTACACGGAAGGCATGACCGAAGAGGATCTCCGGGCGGAGATTCTGAAGAAGATGAAAGGATCCGGCGTAGTTTCGGCGGATCCGGAGGTGCTCATCCGCCTGGACAGATCCCTTCATCCGGGGTATTCTTCGCAGGTGATTCCGGCGGGATTCAAGAAGGACGGGGAGCTCACACAAGCCTCGATGGTGCTTGAGACAGAAGAATTCGCGGCGCTCGAGAAGCACGCGGACCGGATTATGGAGAAGGCGGCGAGGTCCATCCTGAATGGCTATGTCCGTGTGAATCCTGTTCGGTATAAAACGGAAGACGCCTGCCGGTACTGCCCGTACAGGCCGGTCTGCGCGTTTGACAGCCGCATACCCGGATACCGCGTGCGCCTCCTTGGGAGCCTTTCAAAAGATGAAGTCATGCAGAAGATCGCAGCTATGACCGTGGATGAAAGTGAGACGGAAGAATGAATTGGACCGAAGACCAGAAAAAAGTGATCGAAACGTCAGGCCGGAATATTCTGGTAAGCGCTGCCGCGGGAAGCGGAAAGACGGCCGTGCTAGTCGAACGCATCCTTGAGAAGATCAGCGACCCCGAAAAACCGGTCGGAATTGACGAGATGCTGATCGTGACATTTACGAAGGCAGCGGCTGGGGAGATGCGGGAACGCCTCTTAAAACGGATCACCGAGGCCCTTGCCAAGGATCCGGAGAACGAACATCTGAAGGAGCAGACGGCGCTCATTCACAGCGCGCAGATCACCACGATCGACGGGTTCTGCTCTTACGTGATCCGGGAGTACGGCTACCGGATTGACCTGGTGCCCGGCTTTCGGACAGCGGACGAATCGGTTTCGGCCCTGATGAGAAATGACGTCATGAGCCGGGTCATGGAAGACGCCCACGCGGATCCGGACCCGGTGTGGCACAGCGCGTTCAAGGCGTGTGTGGAAACATTTGCCTCAGGACGAAGTGAAAAAACGCTCGAGGAAGCGGTCATGGCATTTGTCAATACGGCGGAAGCCGGTCCGGATCCCGACGCGTTCCTTACAATGTGCGAACGGAATCTGGAAGTTCAGACGGTCCGGAAAATGGAAGAAAGCGCGTGGATGCGGGCCTATATGGCCGACGCCGATGCCCGTATTGCCCAGGGCCTCCTACTTACGGAAATGAACCTCGCCCTTTGCATGGAGCCGGACGGCCCTTCGCAGTATCTGGAAAATGCCCGCCTGGAACATGAATTCTATAAGGAACTTTCGAAGGCGGAGTCTTATGAGGAACGAAGAGCCCTTCTTCTTGGATACAGCCTGAAGCGCCTTTCAACGAAGAAAAACAAAGACGCTGACCCGGAGAAGGCCGAACTGTTCAAAGCCCGCAGGGCGGAATATGAAGAAATCCGGAAAAAGAAACTGACGCCCTCTTTTCAGATGACTCTGGAGCACGCGTTTGAAGTCCAGCAAAAGAGCGCGGGGCCGGTTCTCACCCTGATCGCGCTGGCACGCCGTTTCCGTGAGGAGTATGCCGCCGAAAAAGAACGGAAGAGCCTTCTGGATTTCTCGGATCTGGAACACCTGGCGCTGCGGATTCTTCGGAATTCCGACGGAGAACGGACGGAAGCGGCGCGGGAACTGGCCGCGTTCTACGAAGAGGTTTTTATTGACGAATATCAGGACAGCAACTTTCTTCAGGAGGCGATCCTCATGGCAGTCAGCCGGAATGAGGACGGAGAGCAGAACTATTTCTGTGTAGGGGATGTCAAACAGAGCATTTACAGCTTCAGGCAGGCCCGGCCGGAACTCTTTACGGAGAAAGCTGACATCTACGGGAAAGACGGCCAGGCCGGAATCCGGATTGACCTGCACGAGAATTTCCGGAGCCGCCATGAGGTCATCGATGCCGTGAACGGCATTTTCCGGCAGCTGATGAGGAAGGAAATCGGAGGTGTCTCCTACGATGATGCTGCCGCTTTGTATGCCGGGGCGGACTATCCGGAGGGAGAAGGCTTCCGAAGTGAATTCCTGTGCGTCCTGACAGATACGGATGAGCTGCCGGAGGAAGACGAGGAGGATCCAGAAGGCCTGGAAGGCGCCGGAACGGCGACGGCTTCGGAGCTGGAAGCCCGCGCGATCGGCATGCGGATCCGGGAGCTTATGAAGAATCAGGACATCTACGACCGGAAGAGCGGGACCTTCAGGAAACCCGGATACGGGGATATCGTGATCCTGTTAAGGAGCATGGGAGAGCGGGCGGAAACATTTGTCCGCGTGCTTGAGGATCTGCGGATTCCGGTGGTATCGACGGCAAAAAGCGCTTATTTTACGGCGCCTGAAGTTGTACAGGTTCTTTCCCTGCTGCAGATTCTGGACAATCCGCTTCAGGATATTCCGTTTTCGGCTGTTCTTGCCGGACCTCTTACCGGATGCAGCTTTGAGGATCTGGCTTATATCAGGGCATCTTCAGACGGTGGCCGGCTGTATCGTGACGCGCGAAAATTCGTGGCAGACGATACGGAGCATCCCGAACTTCGCGCAAAGCTGGATGCCTTTTTCGAGATGTACGACGGATTCCGAATGAGAATGGCGGATCTTCCTTTGAGCGAGCTGGTCTATACCGTGATTCATGAGACGGGCTATATGGACTACGTAAAAGCCCTGCCCGGAGGCAGCCAGCGTACGGTCAATCTGGAGACGCTGATCGACAAGGCGATGGAATTCGAGCAAAGCGGCATGAGCGGTCTTTTCAACTTTATCCGCTATATTGAGAATCTGAAAAAAGCGAATCAGGATTTCGGGGAGCGCTCTGTTTCCGAAGGGGAGACGGATGTTGTCCGTATCACGACGATTCACAAAAGCAAAGGGCTGGAATATCCGATCGTATTTGTGGCGGGAATGAGCAAGCGCTTCAACTTGACGGATGTGCGCAAGACGCTTCTTGTGCATCCGCAGCTGGGCGCGGCCTCCTTATATATTGATTACGAAAAGCGGCTGAAAATGCCGACCCTGATGCGCTCTTCGATCGAAAACCGGATGCTCCGCGACCAGATCGGCGAGGAACTCCGCGTGCTCTATGTGGCTTTGACCAGGGCGGAGCAGAAGCTGATCATCTGCGGAACGGCGGCGGATGAGGATGCTCTTTTGTCTTTGTGCCCGGATCTTCCTCAATCCGAGGAGGAAATGCCCGAAAATTTCATCCTCAGCGCGTCCGGTCCGTTTTCCTTAATCGTCCCGGCGGTCATGCGCCTCAACACGAAGGCCGAACGGGAAGGCAGCGAGCCCTTGTTTGACATCCGGCTGATAAAAACGGGAGATCTCCTTTATGAGGAGGTGAGGACCGGGATCCGGAAGGAGGAACAGCTTATAAAGCTGCTGTCCCTGAAGGCGGATACCGTCGTGGATCCGGATGTCCGCAGGCAGATCGAAGAGCGGTTTTCCTATGTCTATCCTTATGAGGGCCTCAGTGTGCTCCCGATTGAAGTTTCCGTATCGGAGCTCAAAAAAGCCGCTTATACGGAAGAGTCGGAAGAGGAGCATGAGGTCTACCGTCTTTTCCCGGAGGGAGAACTGACGGGCGCGGAACGCGGAACGGTCTACCATCGCTTTATGGAGCTCCTCAACTACGGGGCGCAGCCGGAAACGGAAGGCGAGCGGGAACTCCTTATGTTCGTGGAAAATGAAATCCGCCGGATGAGGGAGAAAGGCCATTTTACAGATGAGGAAGCGGACGTACTAAAAAGGGAGGATATGATCTCATTTTTAAAGAGTGATACCGGAAGGCGGATGCGGAAAGCATTTCTCAACGGAACACTGAAGCGGGAGCAGCCGTTTGTTCTCGGCATGGATGCCTCCGAAATTCGGGAGGAGTGGCCGAAAGGGGAAACGGTCTACGTACAGGGAATCATTGACGCCTGCTTCAGGGAAGGGGAGGGAATCGTTCTCCTTGACTACAAGACGGACAGGGTTTCCGATGCCGCGACTCTGGTCAGCCGCTACCGGATCCAGCTGGATCTGTATGCCCGCGCGCTCGAACGAATCAGCGGGATTTCCGTAACTCAAAAGCTGATCTGGTCTTTTGCTCTTCACAAGGAGATCGAAGTCTGACAGAAATTCTTGCAAGAGCGGATAAATTAAGGTATAGTTTCCTTTGGACTTGCGCGAAAATGACGCGCGGTTACTAAAATATCACATATGAAAGAAGGTGAGATCAATGGTTGAGTTGGATCCGATCAGACTGGAACTGAACAATTACGACAAACCCTTGATTGAAATGAGGGATTCACTTTGACCTCGCTCAAAAGGAGAAGAGGATCGAAGAACTGAACCGTGAGATGGAGGACCCCACGCTGTGGGATGATCCTGAATCCGCGCAGAAGAAAATGAAAACGCTGGCATCTTTGAAAGAGGATGTGAGCGGTTATCAGCAACTGATTTCGGACAGGGATGATATCCTCGACATGATTGAAATGGCGGACGAAGAGCCGGATCCGGCGCTCGTGCCCGAGGTTCAGGAAATGTACGAGGAATTCAAAAACCGCTTTGAATCCATCCGCATGAAAACGCTCCTTTCCGGGGAATATGACAACTGCAACGCGATTGTCACACTCCACGCGGGAACCGGCGGCACAGAGGCCATGGACTGGACGAACATGCTTTATCGTATGTATACGAGATGGGCGGACGCGCATCATTTCCAGGTGGAACTGCTGGACATTCTGGAAGGTGATGAAGCGGGACTGAAATCGGTGACGTTCCAGGTGAACGGTGAAAATGCTTACGGACTCTTAAAGTCCGAGCACGGCGTACACCGCCTGGTGCGAATTTCTCCGTTTAACGCGAACGGAAAGAGACAGACCTCATTTTCGGCGTGTGAAGTCATGCCGGATATCGAGGAGGACCTGGATATTGAAATCGATCCGAAGGATATCAGAATCGATACCTACCGTTCGTCCGGCGCGGGCGGTCAGCATATCAACAAGACGTCCTCGGCGATCCGGATTACGCATTTCCCGACCGGTATTGTCGTGACCTGCCAGAACGAGCGCAGCCAGTTCCAGAATAAGGACAAGGCGTTCCAGGAACTGAAAATCAAGCTCTACATGCTGAAAAAAGAAGCCAATGCCGAAAAACTGGACGACATCCGCGGAAAGGTGTCCGAGATCGCGTGGGGCAATCAGATCCGTTCTTATTTCCTTCAGCCGTATCAGCTGATCAAGGATCTGAGAACCGGTGAAGAAGTTCCGAACGCGCAGAAGGTGCTGGACGGAGGGATTGATCCCTTCATCAACGCTTACCTGAAGTGGATCGCGCTCGGAAACACGGATACAACGGAACGGGTTTAACCGCTTTATCAGGGAAGGATTGGAAAAATATGGCAAAGATAGCAATCATGGGGTGCGGGACCGTCGGATACGGCGTTTACAGAACGTTCATGATGAACTCCGAGACGATCACGAGAAGAGTCGGCGAACGAATCCAGGTCGCCTATGCCCTGGACCTGCGGGAATTTCCGGGAGATCCGATTGAAAGCATTTTAACGCATGATTTCAACGATATCCTGAACGATCCCCAGGTTTCGGTGGTGGTGGAGACCATGGGCGGACTTCATCCGGCCTATGAATTTACCAAAAAATGCCTCCTGGCAGGGAAGAGCGTCTGCACATCCAATAAGGAACTGGTCGCGGAACACGGAGTCGAACTCCGCTCGATCGCGATGGACATGAACGTCAATTACCTCTTCGAAGCCAGCTGCGGCGGCGGGATTCCGATCATCAGAGTCCTCAACTCCTCCCTGACGGCGGAAGAAATCGAAGAAGTGACCGGTATCCTGAACGGGACGACCAATTATATCCTGACGAGCATGACCGAGGAGGGAAAGGATTTCGCGGTGGCGCTGAAAGAAGCACAGCAGAAGGGCTACGCGGAACTGCATCCGGAAGCGGATGTGGAAGGCTGGGATGCCTGCCGCAAGATCGCGATTCTGTCCTCGCTGGCTTACGGACATCACATTTCCTATAAAGATGTCCATACCGAAGGCATCACGAAGGTGACGAAAGAGGACATCGAATATGCCAGACTTCTGGACTGCCGGATCAAGCTCCTTGCCACATCCAGAAGAGATGCCAACGGTACATGGGTACTCGTTGCCCCGATGATGATCGGGAAGGAGAATCCGCTTACGGCCGTGGACGGAGTGATGAACGCCGTGATGGTGAAGGGAAATGCCGTCGGCACGACGATGTTCTACGGAAGCGGAGCAGGCTCACTGCCCACTGCGAGCGCGGTCTGCGGCGACGTGATTGAAGCCGTCAAATATAAGAAGACAATCAAAACGGCCTATACGGCTGATAATATGGACCTCATCAGCGTGGATGAAGTAGAAAGACCGTTCTTCGTCCGCTGGAAAGGGACAAAGGAAGAGGCTGAAGCACTCTTCGGCACACTGTCAGAGATCGTGTATCTTCCGGAGCTTGATGGTGAGATCGGTGTGATTACCGGGCATTTGAGCGAAAAGCAGTTTAAAGATCTGATCGTGGATGTACCGCAGGTGATCAGCTGGTATCGCCGGGGCAAGAACGAAGAAGCGGAAGAGAAAGAAGATTGAGAGTTAAGAGGACTTGTGAAAAATGCTGATTGTGAAAAAATTCGGTGGGACCTCCGTGGGAACTCCGGAAAGAATCATGAATGTTGCCAGACGCTGCGTAGAGGACTTCAGCAAAGGCAATGATGTGGTGGTTGTCCTTTCCGCGATGGGAAAGACCACCGACGAACTGATCCACCTGGCGCACCGCATCAACCAGAAACCTCCGAAGAGAGAACTCGACATGCTGATGACTACAGGAGAGCAGGTTTCCGTATCGCTGATGGCCATGGCCATGGACAGCCTCGGAGTGCGGGCCGTATCGCTGAACGCGTTTCAGGTGGCGATGCGGACGACCAGCCGTTACGGCGATGCCCGTCTGAAGAGAATTGACAGCGACCGTATCCTTCATGAACTGGAAGACAGGAAGATCGTCATCGTAACGGGCTTCCAGGGAATCAATAAGTACGACGACTATACGACGCTCGGCCGCGGCGGCTCCGATACGACAGCCGTGGCACTGGCAGCGGCTCTGCATGCGGACGCGTGTGAAATCTATACCGATGTGGACGGTGTTTTCACGGCGGATCCGAGAATCTGCAAACGCGCGCGCAAGCTGAAGGAAATCACATACGATGAAATGCTTGACCTTGCTTCTTTAGGAGCCGGTGTTCTGCACAACCGCTCGGTAGAGATGGCAAAGAAATACGGCGTGACCCTCGTGGTCCGCTCATCACTCAACAGAAGCGAGGGAACGATCTTAAGGGAGGAAACTACAGTGGAAAGAATGCTGATCAGCGGTGTGGCGCTGGACAAATCTGCGGACAGAATTTCGGTTCTCGGTTTGAAGGACAGACCGGGCGTGGCCTTCCGCCTCTTCGATATTATCGCGAAGGCAAATATCAACATCGACGTGATTCTTCAGTCCATCGGACGCGACGGAACAAAGGACATCTCGTTTACCCTTCCGGATGAAAACGCTGACGAAGCGCTCGAGATTCTGGAAGCCAATAAATCCAGACTGCAGTACCAGAACATCGACGTCAATAAAAATGTCGCGAAGCTCTCGATTGTCGGCAGCGGCATGATGTCCAATCCGGGTGTGGCGGCCAAGATGTTCGAAGCCCTCTATAATGAGGACATCAACATCAACATGATCTCCACTTCCGAAATCCGTGTGACGGTACTGATCGATACGAGAGACGCGGAGAGAGCGGTCAATGCCGTACACGACGCGTTCGGACTGGATGAATAATCCCGATCAAAACAAAAAAGAACAATATAAGGCCGGCTCAGATGAAAGAGCCGGCCTTATATTGTTCTTCTTAATGAATGCTGTCTTTATTTATTTGCCAGATATTCGTTGACTGCCTTTTCAACGAGACCGGCATCCAGTCCATGAACCATGGCGGCTTCCGCGAGGGATTCTCCCTGAGATGCCGGGCAGCCCAGGCAATGCATTCCCATGCTCATAAGAACGGGAGCGACGTCCGCATCGACGCGAAGAATTTCACCAATCGTCATGTCTTTGGAAATCTGTGTCATGATCTTTATACCTCCTAGATGATTGATTCATACAACCGGTCCTTTCGGACAGTTAAATAATTATAACTGAAGTTAGATACTAATGCAAGCATTTTTTTCTTGCAAAGTATATAAATTTGTCATAGAATGGGTCTAGCAAAATAAACCATTGTACATCTGGAGGTAATAATCATGGCATATGTGATTTCTGATGATTGTGTAAGCTGCGGCTCCTGTGCTGCTGAATGTCCTGTAAACGCGATTTCTGAGGGCGATGCTCATTTCGAAATCAATGCTGACGAATGCATCGAATGCGGAACATGCGCAGCTACATGTCCGGTCGGCGCTATTTCCGAAGGCTGATTCCTTTAGTCTAAAGACGAGAAAACTCCTGCCAGAACGGCAGGAGTTTTATTGTTTTATTCAAGAGTGCGGAGCTTCTGAATGGCCTTTCTGCTGATCACGGTCTTCCCGTGTTCCCGGAGGAACGATTCGCGGGCCGGGGTGAAATCGGAGCCCTTGCCGTATTCCGAAAGGACATTGCAGATCTTGTTGAACTGCTCGGGACGCTGACCGGACTGGCTGAGAACCAGGATATAATTTCCGGAATCCCTGTACAGGGAATTGACGCCTTTATAGGTCTCTCCCAAAGCGGCCGACGCACTGATGACTTCTTCGAGCGTATGGAACGAATAGGCTCTCAGAATATTCGGCATTTCTTCTTTTCCGCGAACCCGCTTTTTGCCCCTGCTTCCCTTTTTCGTGAACTGAGGAGCGGCTGGCACGTCTTCGCTTTCCGGAATATTCATAAACTCCGGATGCCCTTCTTTTGAACGGGATCCCTTTTCAAGAAGTTCGCGGAACAGACGTGTGATATCGTCCGCGCCTTTGATCGGATCTTCCGCTTTTGAGGTTCCCTGCTCCTCGGAAGGAGAGAACTTCGCGAAACGCGTATCGAGCTCTTCCGGATCTTCGACTTTCGTGATCACGACGGTCAGTGTATTTCCGCCGCCCGGGATCGCTTCGATCATGAGCGGCATGTTGGCTTCGTTTGAGAAGCCGTACCGCTTATGGGCTTCGTTCAGCATGTCCCGGAAAAGCTGCCGGGCTTTTTCACTTCCGTACGCCAGCTCGCTGATGCGGATCTGGCGGGCTTCCAGGTCTTCTCTGGTCAGGATGCACTTGATTTTATTATCACTGATTTTTTCAATCTTCATCAGTTATCTCCAATTACTTCAGTCCTTAAGGATCGATTTTATTATACGAGGTTTCTGCGATCTTGTAAATGAAGCTTGTGCGCAGTTGGAGGCGCGATTATTGACATTTTTTTAGCGAAAAACAACTCCGAAATTTCCTGAATTCAGAAATAATAGCGATAATATAAGGACTTGCCCGATGAGTATTGATTTCGGCGTCGGTCCGAGTATAATTCAGGATACAGGTTGGCCAATCTGAAGCAGCGAACAGGGGAAACCCCAAAAACTCTCACGAAAACGAAAGGGGAAGAATCATTTTGTAAATCAGCCATGATGCGTATAAATGGATCTGTTTGTTCAGCATTAGATTTGGATTGTGTTTGCGGAAACCGTCTGAAAGGTCTGAAAAGGGTATAGATCCATACGGTACGAAAGCATCATGGAGAAAGGAGGATATTTCTGGGCAAGGTTTCTTTCTAAGAACGTCATGTACATAAAAAACAGGGCCGTTCCACCCCTCTTTTCAGGAATGGTTGTGCTATTGGAACGGCCGCTCATATAGAACTGCAAGTTGGTCTGCTCCGGGGAATGGGATTTAAGTGTGAATAAAAGGTGATTTGCATTCCCGGGGCAGATCATGCAATCCGGCGAGGGGGCATGTGCTTTACTTGCAGATTTTTGCTTGCTATAATACATAGGAAGCGCAAGCGGTGCACAGGAAATGAGGTGTCATTACGAAAAAAGAACGCGATTGGAAGAAGAAGCGGGAACGCGCTTTACTTGGGCGGCTTATTCTGGCCGCGTTTCTTCTGGTTGCCGCAGCCTGCGCAGCCGCGCTGATCGATCGGATTACCCCGTCCAAAAAACATCTGGATCCCAAAGAGTATTTCGGTGTCGGTGACGGGCAGACGGCGATCATAGGAGACGGAGTGCTCCTTGCGGAAAAGGCATTTTCCGAGGATGGCCTTCTGTACCTGCCGTATGAGTTTGTGCATACGGAACTGGCACCCTGGATCTTCTATGACCGGGAGGAGGAAAAACTGATTCTGACCGGTCCCGAAAGCAAGGAGATTTGGGAAATGACAGACGGCCGGACAAGCGGAGACGAGGCCCTGTCCCGGAACGAAGGCCTGTATATTTCTTCAGAGTTTGTGGAAGAGTACGCGCCGCTGAAAATGGCCGGGTTCGACGATCCTCAAAGACTGTGCATCTGGACTGAGAGTTCCCGGATTGTGGACCAGACGGGGAAAAAGTCGGTGATCCGGAAAAACGCGGGCATCAAAAGCCCGATTGTAAAAGATCTGGAAGAGTCGGAAGCGGTAATCCTTCAGGATGTGAACGCGGACGGAAGCCCGATGGAGGGCAAGACCGAGGGCTGGACACGGGTTGCTACCGATGACGGTTTCAGCGGTTATATTAAGGATGAAGATCTGGCCGGTTCCGTCCATGAGGAAGAAGTTTCGCTGTCTCAGGGACTCGGAGAGTATTCCCGGGTGAAGATGGACGGAAAACTGAACATGGTTTTCCACCAGACGACGGATCAGGCTTCCAACGACGCTCTTTCGCAGGCCGTTGAGGGCATGCACGGAGTCAACGCGATCGCGCCGACCTGGTTTTTTATGGAAGATACGGAGGGCGCGGTTTCTTCGCTTGCCAGCTCATCGTATGTGGAAACAGCCCATGCGATGGGACTGAAAGTCTATGCGGTTCTGAATGATTTTGACGGAGGAATCCATTCCGCCGACGAAACAACGAGGGCCCTCAGCAATGATACGAAGAGATCTGCCATTGTCTCTGCCGTCATGGAAGGACTTCGGACGAGCGGGGCAGACGGACTCAATATCGATATTGAACTTGTAAAAGAGGAGTCCGCGGACAGCTATCTGGAACTTTTGAGGGAATTTTCCGCGGAGCTGCGGAAAGAGGGCAAAAGCTTACTGATCGACACATTCGTTCCGAAATTTACGATGTATCTCAATCGAACCGAACAGGCAAGAGTTGCTGATTATGTAGTGCTGATGTGTTATGATGAGCACAGCGCTTCTTCCACGGAAGCGGGATCTGTCTCTTCCGCGACATTTGTGGAAGAGGGGGTCGGACAAGCTCTCCGGGAAGTTCCCGCGGATCAGCTCGTGGCGGCTCTTCCGTTCTACACCAGACTGTGGGAGACGAAGGAGAACGGCGAGGTCTCGAGCAAGGCCTATGGCATGAGCAGCGCGGCCCAGGCGGTTTCATCTTTGGAAATGACACTGAACTGGGACGAAAAGTGCGGCCAGAATTACGGAGAGCTGCAAAGCGGAGAGACGCTCTATCAGATCTGGGTGGAAGACGCGGATTCTCTTGAGAGGAAAATGGAGATCCTCCGGCAGTTCGACATCGCCGGGATTGCGGAATGGAAGCTCGGCTTTGAAACGGAAGATATATGGGAGGTCCTCAGACAGGGACTTTCCTGAAGACGGAATAGATCCGGAAAGCTCTGACATACGGGCTTTCCTCTTATGGGAAAAGGAGATTGTTGGGATGGATGATTATACGATGTTCAAACAGGCGCTCAGGGGTTTTGATAAGGATGAGGTGATCGCCTATATTCATCGCCAGGAGGAGGAATCCTCGCAGAGAATAGCCGCTCTTGAACGGGATCTTCGGAAAAGGGACCGGATCATTGCGGAATTGAAGAACCGGGTCGTCCAGAAGGACGAGCAGGTCGACCGTCTTGAAAAAGAGATCAAGGGAAAATATCAGAAATATATCGATAACTACCGTCAGATCGGGGAACTGGTCTATGAGTCGCGTGTAAAAGGCGACCGGATCGTGGCGGACGCGAACGCGGAAGCAGACCGGATTCTGGCTAACGCTGATGTAGAGGCCAGAAGAAGAGTGGCGGCTGTTCAGGGCGAGGTCGATGCCAAGCTCAACGAAGGAAAACAGCAGTATCTGGCCGTTCAGGACGAGATGAATGAGATCGTGGACCTGTTCAATCAGATGCAGAAAAAATTCATGCAGTCCTATAAGGAAGTGCATGAGATCATCCAGAGCATGCCGGCATCCCTCGATGATATGGATCTCGGCCTTGCCGAAGAGGAGCTGGATGACAGTGAAGCGCTCGATGAGGACGATCTGGACCTTGGCGCTTACGGAATACAGTTCCCGGATATGGACGATACCGAGGAATTCGATGAGGAATTCCAGGCGGAGCTGAAGGAACTTGCCAAAAGCAGGGAGAAAAGCGAAAGCGGATCTGAGCCTGCTGATGCCAAGGGGGTAGTGACCGAAGAGGAAATTAAGGAACTTTTAAAGGGCAGTGACACAAAGGGGACAGCCTATTTCCCGGAGGATGAGGTCTTTCAGGGAACAAACGCGGCCGAGCTTCTTCAGGAAGGAAATAAAGCTTAAGAACAAATGAAAAGGCATACATGAAGGAGGAATGACTTATGGGCAAACTGACGATTATGGATCATCCGTTAATCAAGCACAAGATCGGTATCATCCGTGATGAGAATACCGGTACAAAGGAATTCAGAGAGATGATTTCCGAAATTGCGATGCTTGAGACCTACGAATCCACAAGAGATCTTGAGCTGGAGGACAGAGAGATCGAGACACCGGTCGCGCCGACAACGGTTCAGCGTCTGGCCGGCAAGAAACTCGCGATCGTTCCGATCCTTCGAGCGGGACTCGGAATGGTTTCGGGCATGCAGGCCCTGATTCCGTCTGCCAAGATCGGCCATATCGGCATGTATCGTGATCCCGAGACCATGCAGCCGGTGGAATATTACTGCAAGCTTCCGGCAGATATCGAAGAGCGGAACGTCTTCGTCGTCGATCCGATGCTGGCTACCGGCGGAAGCGCCTGCGACGCGATTGACCAGCTGAAGAATCACGGCTGCAAAAATATCCGTTTCCTCTGCATTATCGCGGCTCCGGAAGGCCTGAAAACTCTTCAGGAGAGACATCCTGACGTGGATATTACGGTCGGCGCTCTGGATGAAAGACTGAATGAGCACGCATATATCGTGCCCGGTCTCGGAGATGCCGGAGACAGAATCTTCGGTACGAAATAACGCCGTTTTTCAGGAGCAGGATCAATGAGTGACAAAAGAGAGGATTACCTCAGCTGGGATGAGTACTTCATGGCCGTTGCCGTACTGGCGGGTATGAGATCCAAGGATCCGAATACACAGGTCGGAGCCTGTATCGTCAGCGAAAACAACAGGATTCTCAGCATGGGATACAACGGATTTCCGAACGGTGTGTCGGATGACGAATTCCCATGGTGCCGGGAAGGCGAACCGCTGAACAATAAGTACTTTTATTCCACCCACAGCGAGCTGAACGCGATTCTGAATTACCGCGGCGGTTCCCTGGAAGGAGCGAAGCTCTATGTGACACTGTTTCCGTGCAACGAATGCGCGAAAGCGATCATTCAGGCGGGAATCCGGACAGTCGTCTATGACTGTGACAAATATTCGCTGACTCCTTCCGTCATCGCTTCAAAGAAGATGTTTGACGCGGCCGGGGTCCGGTATTATCAGTACCAGCGCAGCGGCAGAGTCGTGGATATTGAGCTGTAATTGTTTTGAAAATAAATTGTGAGATAGGAGAAGAGCAGCAGTATGGCTAAAGACGGGAAACTTGTGGAATCCATTACATCCAGAGAAACGGATTTCGCGCAGTGGTATACGGACGTTGTGAAGAAAGCGGAACTGACCGGATATACTTCGGTGAAGGGATGTATGGTCCTGAAACCGGCGGGATACGCGATCTGGGAGAATATCCAGAAGGAGCTGGACAAGCGTTTTAAAGAGACGGGAGTACAGAATGTCTATCTTCCGATGCTGATTCCGGAGTCGCTTCTGAACATCGAGAAGGACCATGTCGAAGGCTTCGCGCCCGAAACAGCATGGGTGACACAGGGAGGCAGCCAGCCTCTGCAGGAGAGGATGTGCATCAGACCGACGTCCGAGACGCTGTTCTGCGATCTGTATTCCAAAGACATTCAGTCCTACAGGGATCTGCCGCGCCTCTATAACCAGTGGTGCTCGGTTCTTCGCTGGGAAAAGACAACGAGACCGTTCCTTCGCTCCAGAGAGTTCCTGTGGCAGGAAGGCCATACGGCTCATGCCACGGCGGAGGAAGCGGAAGAGCGCACCATTCAGATGCTGAACGTCTACGCTGATTTCGCGGAAGAAGTTCTCGCGATTCCGGTGATCCGCGGACAGAAGACCGACAAGGAGAAATTTGCCGGCGCGGAATCCACTTATACCATCGAAGCCATGATGCATGACGGCCAGGCTCTTCAGTCGGGAACCAGCCACAATTTCGGAGACGGCTTCGCGAAGGCATTTGACATCACCTATACGGATAAGGACAACACGCTGAAATATGTCCATCAGACCTCCTGGGGCATGACGACACGTATGATCGGCGCGATCATTATGGTGCACGGCGATGATGACGGACTGGTTCTTCCGCCCAGAATCGCGCCGACACAGTGCGTCATTATCCCGATCCGCCAGAAAGCGGAAGGTGTTCTTGAAGCCGCTGAAAAGATGGCGAAGGCACTGGAAGCGAACGGCATCCGCGTAAAGCTGGATGATTCCGATCGTTCACCGGGATGGAAATTCGCGGATCAGGAGATGCGCGGCTTCCCGATGCGAATCGAACTGGGACCGAAGGATCTCGAAAACGGACAGTGCGTCCTTGTTCGAAGAGACACAAGAGAAAAGATCGTATGCCCGATCGAAGAAGCAGGCGCAAAGTCTGCCGAGCTCCTCAATCAGATCCAGAAAGACCTGCTTGAACGGGCCCGCGAATTCCGTGATTCTCATACGTACGAAGCGTTTGATTACGAGACATTCTGCAAAACCGTGGAGGAAAAACCCGGCTTTATCAAGGCCTACTGGTGCGGAGACCGTGCCTGCGAGGACAAG
Source organism: uncultured Eubacteriales bacterium (assembly GCA_900319795.1). GTDB lineage: Bacteria > Bacillota > Clostridia > Lachnospirales > Lachnospiraceae > Chordicoccus. The sequence goes on from ONPU01000003.1 coordinate 144,288, forward strand.
ATCAAGGAAGATACACGCGCGACTTCCCGCTGCTATCCGCTGGGAGACAAGGGCAACGCTCCGGAAGGCGCCACATGCATCTGCTGCGGGAAACCGGCGGCAAAGCTGATCTACTGGGGCAGAGCGTATTGAGATTTGCCGGAATGAGGGAGAGATCATTTCCGAGATGAGACTAAAGATACCGTCAAAAGTAGAATATATATTGAGTATTTTGGAACGGCATGGGTTTGAAGCCTATGCCGTTGGCGGCTGTGTAAGGGATTCTGTTCTGGCCAGGGAGCCGAACGACTGGGATATCACGACCTCGGCCAGACCGGAACAGGTGAAGGAGTGCTTCCGGAGAACGGTTGATACCGGCCTTAAGCACGGAACCGTGACAGTGATGCTTCAGGAAGATGCCTTCGAAGTGACCACGTTCCGTATCGACGGCGAGTACAGCGACGGCAGGCATCCGGACAGTGTGGAGTTTACGCCTCTCCTCTCCGAGGACCTGAGGAGGCGCGACTTTACGATCAACGCGATGGCCTATAACGAAAGGGAAGGGCTCGTCGACCTGTTCGGTGGAATGCAGGACCTGCAGCGGAAAATGGTCCGCTGTGTCGGAGACCCGGACGCGCGCTTTAATGAGGATGCCCTCAGGGTCATGAGGGCGGTTCGCTTCGCGGCCCAGCTTGGGTTCAGGATCGAGCCGGCTACACGCGATTCCGCGGGACGTCACGCGCCCGAAATGAGAAAAATCAGTGAGGAGCGCATCAGGACCGAACTTTTAAAACTGATCGCCTCTCCCCATCCGGAGATGTTCGGCGAGCTCCATGAGCTGGGAATTACGGACGTGATCCTGCCCGAATTCAACCGGATGATGGAGACGGAGCAGAATACGCCTCACCATATGTGGAATGTGGGAATGCATACGATCAAAGCCATGTGTGAGATTCCCGCGGATCCCGTTCTTCGGATGACGATGCTCCTGCACGATGTCGGAAAGCCCGATGCGCGGTGGACCGATTCGCGCGGAAGAGATCATTTTAAAGGACATGCGGAGATCGGAGCGAAGATGGCGGACGGCATTTTGCGAAGGCTGAAGTTCGACAATCTGAGCAGAAAGCGGATTGTCAATCTGGTCCGTTGGCATGACTTAAGGCCCGAGCCCAACGAGGTGGAGGTCCGCCATGCGATGTACGCTGTGGGGCCGGAAGCGTTTGAGGATTACCTGGCGGTTCAGTGGGCCGACAATATGGCGAAGAGCGAATATAAGAGGGCACAGAAGCTCGACCGGATCAACCGGGTCTACGAGGTTTACCGCATGATCTGTGCCAGAGGGGATTGTCTTTCCATCAGGGATCTGGCGATTGACGGAGAGGATATCCTCGCGCTCGGCGCCCGCGGACGGGAAGTCGGCGAGATGCTGGAAATGTGCCTTCACGCCGTGCTGGACCGGCCGGATCTCAATGAGCAAAATACCCTTAAAATGCTTGTAAAAAAAGAATTGCACCTGTAATTCCTTGACATGGATTCCCACGTAGGTTATAACATAAAGGTGACTGCTGTTTATAAAAAATACTGATTCCTAAACAAGCAGCAGAGATCAGAATTCCATACGAAAACATTTAGGAGGTTTATCATGAACAAAGTCGAATTATCCGCAGCAATCGCCGAAAAGGCCGGTATTTCCAAGAAAGACGCTGATGCTGCAGTGAAGGCATTTGTCGATGTTGTAACAGAAGAACTGAAAAAGGGCGGCAAGGTTCAGCTTGTCGGATTCGGCACTTTCGAAACTTCTGAAAGAGCTGCCCGTGAAGGCAGAAATCCGCAGACCGGCGAGACCATGACAATCGCGGCCTCCAAGGCTCCGAAGTTCAAGGCCGGCAAGGCTCTGAAGGATGCTGTGAACTGATCTTTCAATGAGACTGGACAAATATCTGAAAGTATCGAGGCTGGTCAAACGTCGCACGGTTGCCAACGAGGCCTGTGACGCCGGTAGAGTCATCGTGAATGGCAAAGCGGCCAGGGCATCTTACGAAGTCAAGTGCGGCGACGTGATCGAGATTCATTTCGGTGCCAGAGATGTCAAAGTGGAGGTTCTTGAAATCACGGAGACATCGAAAAAAGACGAGGCGGCCGGGATGTACCGATATCTTTCATAATTGAATTCATAAAAAAACGGATCCGTTTTCAGGATCCGTTTTTTGTGCTTTTTATGGAAATGTTTACCTGCGGCATACCCGCGTGTCTTTATTTGAAAAGCGGTGCCAACGCTGCTGCCAGAAGCTCTTTGACTTTTCCGGCCGCGTCCTGGGTTTTTCCGAGGGTCGTGAAATAGGTTTTGATCTTCGGTTCCGTTCCGGACGGACGGACAACGACTGTAGAGCCGTCTTCCAGTGTGTAAATGAGGACATTGGCCTTCGGAAGACCGGTTTCTTCCGGCTTGCTGTAGTCCACGACTTTGACAACTTTTTTGCCCGCGAATTCTGTCGGCGGAGTGGTCCTTAAGTCGGCCATGATGCCGGACATCTTGTCCATACCCGTAAGGCCCGGGAATTCGAAGCTGTCGACCTTGTTGAGATAGACGCCGTACTCTTCGTAGATTTCCGTCAGTCTCTGCTTGATGGAAGAACCTTTTGATCTGTAGTAGGCAGCCATTTCACAGATCAGCATGGAGGCGACGACCGCGTCCTTGTCACGGACATAGGAACCTGCCAGGTAGCCGTAGCTCTCTTCGAAACCGAAGATAAAGCGCTCAACTTCGCCTGCGGCTTCAAGCTGGGCAATCTGGTCGCCGATCCATTTGAAACCGGTAAGCGTATGACGAAGTTCAACACCGTAGTGTTCGGCAACTTTGTCTGCAAGCGGAGTGGAAACGATGGATTTTACAGCAACGGGATTCTCCGGCATTGTGCCCTTTTCAATCCTTCCGGCGCAGATATAGTCGAGAAGGAGAACGCCCATCTCATTTCCGGAAACAAGCTCATAGGAGCCGTCCGGGCACTTCATCGCGATGCCGACACGGTCAGCGTCGGGGTCTGTCGCGAGCATCAGGTCCGCGCCGACTTCTTTTGCCAGTTCAAGGCCTTTTTCAAGAGCAGCGAAGATTTCCGGATTCGGATAGGAGCAGGTTGTGAAATAGCCGTTCGGATATTCCTGTTCCGGAACGATTGTGACGTCCGTAATGCCGATGTCTTTGAGAACACGGGTAACGGGGACAAGACCGGTGCCGTTCAGCGGGGAATAGACCAGCTTGAGGCCGGCGTCTTTCGCAAGGCCCGGACGTACCTGTCTGGATTCGATTGCCTCATAGAACGCTTCCTTGCAGTCATCGCCGACAAAACGGATCAGTCCCTTTTCAACGCCTTCCGCGAAGGACATGTATTTCGCGCCTTCCAGGATGTCTGTTTTCTGAATGGCTTCGTATACGATGGCAGCGGCGTCATCCGTCATCTGGCAGCCGTCGGGACCGTAAGCCTTATAGCCGTTGTACTGTGCCGGATTGTGGGAAGCAGTGACCATGATGCCGGCATTGCATTTGTAATATCTTGTCGCGAAGGAAAGAGCCGGAACAGGCATCAGCTCATCGTAGATCCGGACGTTGATGCCGTTGGCGGCCAGAACGCCGGCAGCGTCTTTCGCGAAGGTGTAGCCCTTCAGACGGCTGTCATAGCTGATCGCTACTGTCTGGTTGCCGCCCTGAGTCTTGACCCAGTCAGCGATGCCCTGAGTGGCCTGACGGACGACCCAGATATTCATCCTGTTTGTTCCTGCGCCTAAAGTGCCGCGGAGGCCCGCCGTACCGAACTGAAGAGAAACGGCAAAGCGGTCTTTGATGGCGTCGTCATCATCAGCGATCTTAAGAAGTTCGGTTTTCAGATCACAGTCCAGAAGATCTTTTTCGAGCCAGCGCTGATACATTTCTTTGTACATGGGAGAACCTCCTTTTACTACGCTGCTCATTACGCAGCTTATTGTTCGAAACCTTTCGTTTATTATAGAACACGGGGCGATTAAGGGTCAATCTTATAGCACAGAGAAGTGTCGGCAAATATTGAGAAAGGACACAAAGAGTTCACAAAATTATTAGCACTCAACTCTTGACAGTGCTAACAACTGGTGGTATAACAGGTTCAGAACGAAGGAAGTTCTACTAAACAAGCAAGATTCAATACATTCAATATAAGGAGGTATTAACCATGTTAGTTCCCAGTTTATTTACAGACAATTTTGTAAACGACTTTTTCAATGACGCGTTTGATCGTACACCGGCGATGTTCAAAGCCAGCGGCAGCTCCATCATGAGCGCGGACATCAAAGAATATAAAGACCACTATGAACTCGGCCTTGAACTTCCGGGCTACAAGAAGGAAGATGTAACAGCTTCCCTGAAGGACGGATATCTGACCATTGAAGCCAAGAGAGAAGACAAGAATGACAGCGAGGATGAGGAGGCAAAATACATCCGCCGCGAGCGGTTCATCGGCACACTGACCAGATCCTTCTATATCGGCGAGGATGTCAAGCAGGAAGACATTAAGGCGAAATTCGCCAATGGCGTGCTGGATATCTGCATTCCGAAGGTTGAGTATAAGCCGGAGATTGAAACTGCGAAAAATATCTCGATCGAATAAATTCGAATTTTCTACTCCTTCCGTTTTGTCCCCCGGGGTATTCCCGGGGGTGTTTTTATGTTATGATTGTGTGCGGTGCAGAAAGACGACTCTGGGATAATCGTATAAACAATTCAGACGGCTTCCGCGTGAAAGAACTTCTAAGCTCCCCGAAAATTGCTAAAAGCGTTCGAAAAAATCCCAAACTCGCTGCGCTTAAGTGGGTGTGATTTTTTCGAACAACACAATTTCCGGCGAGCTAAGAAGTACTAATCACTTGTGCAGATGTCTAAATTGTTTATACAATGATCTTCAGTGGTTCTTTAAGCAGGCATATCATTCAACCATACCGGAAGATATTTATGCGCGCAGAAAGAAGATAAAAGAAAAACAGGTGAGGTGGAACAAATGAACGGAAAACGAGGCGCGTTCGTTGCTTTTGAAGGCATCGACGGGAGCGGCAAAGGAACTCAGATCAGTCTTCTAAAGAAAAGGCTGGAAGCTGAGGGCTATCCGATATACAAGACCCGTGAGCCCAACGACTCCCCGTTCGGCGATTTGATTCACCAGGTGATGATCGGGCGCGTCAAAACGACCAATGACGTCATCGCGGCCCTTTTCGCGGCGGACCGTCTGGATCATATTCAGAATGATACAAACGGGCTTCTGATGTTCCTCAACCGGGGGGTCAACGTGATTTCGGACCGCTATTATTTCTCTTCCTACGCGTATCAGAGCGTGGACCTTCCGATGGACTGGATCATTTCCGCCAACAGCCTGGCCGCGGATCTTTTAAGACCCGACGCCACTTTGTTTATTGACGTCGATCCGGAAGTGACGATGGCCCGCATCGAGAAGAACCGGATGACGAAGGAGCTCTTCGAGGACACGGAAAGACTCATCGAGACCAGGAAGCGCTATTTTGAAGCGTTTGAAAAGATGAAGGACCGGGAGAACATCATCATCGTCGATGGTGACCGTGCTCCTGAGGAAGTGGCAAAGGACGTCTGGGAGAAGACAAAGGATCTCTTTGTTCGATGAGGAATGCGGCAGTATTACTGCTGCATTGCTGTTGAATTACTGCGTCAAGGGTTAATATTTCCCAAATCTTTTTCATAAAATTTGTATACTATTGCGCCTTGTTCAAAGGACTTTGAGAGACTATACTTATATGAAATTCCTGAAAAAACTTTCAGGGATTTTTTTGTTTTTTCGGGGAAATAAACTGTCTGCCGAACTATCGATGAATCAGGAGGTGGGTCTGGTGAGCTATACGGTTTTGGGCATACTTACAATTACACTCTGCGCGGCGGCCTCGGATCTGAGGGAAGGGAAGATCCCGAATGATCTTCTTCTTGCGGGAGCATTGGGAGGACTGATTTTAAGGAGCTGTGATGTCTATACAGAGCTTGCTCGGGAAGTGGGGCATGGAGGCAGTGCAGGAGCCTTGCTGATCCTCAAGGCTGCATGGGAGGGAGTGTTTCTGTGGGCAGCCGGATGCGCGGTTCCTTTTGCTGCCGGGTTTCTGCTGTTCCGGTTCGGGATGATGGGAGCGGGTGACAGCAAGCTGCTCGCGGTTGCGGGAGGGATGCTCGGCATTCGGGAACTGCCCGGGTTCCTCATGCTTGTGTTTGTTTCCGGAGGAGGCCTGTCTCTTCTTATGATGGCCGGCACCTGCGGCTTCCGGCCGAGATTCAGGAAGCTTGCGGCGTATGCGGGAAGGACGCTCAGAACAGGGGAGATTACTTCGTACAGGAAGGGAGACAGTGAGGGACTGATTCATTTTTCAGTACCCGTACTGATGGCTGCGCTGCTCTACGCGGGAGGAATTCGGCTGATATGAGGAAACAGGTGATGGTCCTTGTGGATTCGGAAGAGGGCTACGCGGAACGCTTTAAGGAATATGTGAACAGGACAAAGACGGCTCCGTACCAGCTGCGCGCGTTTTCGGATCCCGGCCTTATGAATGTATATTTCGAGACGCATCGGGCGGAAGTGCTTCTGATTTCGGAGGCGGATTACGGGAAAGAAAAACTGAAGGCGGAGGTCCCTGTCCGGATTCTGCTTTCTGACCGTTCCGGGGTTAGAGGCGGGGATGAACTGCCCACCATACGAAAGTATCAGCCCGTTTCCGCGATTCTGAAGGAAGTGGAGCGGATTGTTGGGGAGAGCATAAAACAGACGGCGGAGAAAAAGGGAGACATCTGGAAGCCTCCCTCTAAAACAATCGGTGTGTTTTCGCCGGCGGGACGGTGCGGCAAGACGACATTTGCCATGGCTCTGGCCCTGAAGCTGGGTACAAGGAGAGCCGTTCTCTATATGAATACGGATTCCTATTCCGGCCTTCAAAAGCTCGCGGGATTTCATTTTCATCAGTATTTTGACGATCTGGCTTATCATCTCTTAAGCGGAAGCCCGGGGCTTCAATCCGTCTTACAGGCGGCTGTCATCGAGAGTGCCGGGATCTCTGTGCTCCCTCCGGCAAGAGAGCCTTCCGTGTATCTTGAGATCAGCAATGCGCTGTGGCAGAAGCTCATGAGAACGGTCAGGGAAGAGTCCCAGTACGAGATCATTGTGCTCGATATGGGAACCATGCCGCTTTTCTATCCCTCTTTACTGGATGAATGTGATCTGCTGTATATGCCGGCCGCGGAAGACGCGCATTCTGCCCGGATAATTGCTGAATATCTGGAAAGACTGAAGGAACGGGATCCGGAGCTTCTGTCTGGCATCCGAACCGTTTCCGCGAAGGAGATTTTCGGAGAGGAGATGAACCCGGGTGACGAGGAGGACTGGCTTCGGTTTGTCACCGGCGGACCGCCGGCACTTCTGGCGGAAAAGGTGATCAGGGAGGAAGATTTATGGACGTAGGAAAATGTTTTGAGAAGCTGCACAGGGTCCTGATGGACAGCCTGGATTCGGGATCCGATACAAATGATGCCGAAATCCGGAAAATGATCGACGCCCTGATCCTTAAGGATGAGGATGTGAAAAAGCTGTCTCTGGAAGAACGGGTCAGGCTCGGCAGGGACCTCTTCAGCTCCGTCAGAAGGCTGGATGTGCTCCAGGAGCTGATTGACGACAAGAGCGTAACGGAGATTATGGTCAATGGGCCTCATACCATTTTTATCGAGAGGAACGGACGAATCTGCCGGTCGGAGAGGACATTTGCCACAAGGGAGAAGCTGGAAGACGTGATCCAGCAGATCGCCGGCCGATGCAACAGAGTGGTTAATGAGCGCAGTCCGATTGTAGACGCCCGGCTCGAGGACGGCAGCCGTGTCAACGCTGTCATCGCACCCGTGGCACTGAACGGGCCTATCCTGACGATTAGGCAGTTTCCGGAAGAGGCCATTACGATGGAGCGTCTGGTACGGTCCGGCTCCCTTACGGAAGAAGCGGCCGTATTTCTGAGGACGCTGTCCGCCGCCGGTTATTCGATGATTATCGGAGGCGGCACTTCGGCGGGGAAGACGACATTTCTCAACGCGCTGTCCAACTATATTCCGAAAGAGGAACGGATTATCACGATTGAGGACAATGCCGAGCTTCAGATTCAGGGCGTTCCGAATCTGGTCCGCCTTGAGGCGAAACAGGCCAACAGCGAGGGCCTAAGTGAAGTGACGATCAGGGATCTGATCAAGTCCGCCCTTCGCATGCGCCCCGACAGGATTATCGTCGGAGAGGTGAGATCCGGGGAGGCAATCGACATGCTGCAGGCGATGAACACGGGGCATGACGGGAGCCTCTGTACGATCCACTGCAATTCCTGCGAGGACGCCGTATCGAGGCTGGAAACAATGAGTATCATGGGCTATCCTTTACCTCTCCCGGCGATCAGGCGGCAGATAGCGTCGGGCGTCGACCTGATCATTCATCTCGGCCGTCTGAAAGACCGTACAAGGAGGGTCCTGGAAATCTCCGAGACGGACGGAATGTCAGGCGGAGAACTGGTTCTTCGGAAGCTGTTCGAATGGGATGATGAGGCCGGAACACTCAGAAAACTGAGGGAACTGAAGAACAGGAGGAAACTTGTAAGATGGCAGACGTTCATGGAGGAAAACGGATCCGCTACGGGCAGTATAAGCCCCGTTTTGCAGAGCTGAGCCTCTGGGTCCTCATTTACACGGCCGCCTCGCTCGGGATCGGCTGGCTGTTTTTCGGGAATTTCCCCTGGGGGATTCTGTTCCTGCCGGGAATTGTTGTGTGGGTACGATCCATGAAGAAGAGATGTTCCGAGATGAGAAAGAAGCAGCTTGCCGGGGAATTCCGGGACGCGCTGGAGCTGCTTTCGCTGTCACTGAAAGCAGGCTATTCCGTGGAAAGCGCTTTCAAAGAGACTGCCGTGGAGCTGGAAAAGCTCCACGGGCCGGATGCCGACGTGACGCGGGAGTTTTTGAGAATTCGGCGGCAGCTGAACTGTCAGATCCCTATAGAAACGCTGCTCGAGGACTTCGCGGCGCGTTCGGACCTGGAGGATATCCGCAATTTTTCGGCTGTATTTTCCGCCGCCAAAAGACTCGGAGGCGATCTTCCGGCGATCATTCGGACAGCCGCGGAAACCATAGGCGGAAGAATCGAAGTGGAAAAAGAAATTGAAAATGTTCTGGCCGCCAAGAAATTTGAACAGAAGATCATGGCCGTCATGCCATGCGCGATTATTCTATACATGAGACTCGGTTCGCCCGGTTTTCTGGATGTGCTGTACGCGAGCACGATCGGCCATCTTGTGATGGCGTGTGCTCTGGCCGTATACGCGGGAGCCGTTTTCTGGGGAATGCGGATTGTCCGCATCGAAGTCTGATCCGGTATGGGAAAGGAGGTAGTCATGTCCGCTTTTTCGGGAATTGCGGTTTACATTCCGTTTCTGATTGTCCTGGCCGGGTTTGCCGTGCTCTTTATATGCGCGAGGGGCCTTTTCGGAAAAGCTTCCGAATTTCTTCTGAAGCGTGTTCCTATGGCCGGTTCAACCATAGATGAGAACACACTGAAGACCGTCCTTTTGATCGTCTTTACGGCGGATCTTCTCGCAATGCTTCTCACCTGGAACCGGATGGACAGCGATACGGCCGCGAAGGGATTTCTCATTCGTGAAGATTACGGCGGAAGCAGCCAGAGCGCTCAGCTGATCGCCGAGTCCGAAGGAGAAAAACACCGGATTGAGCTGGAAATACCGGCCAGGGCTCTGAGCGCGGAGGAGAAAGAGCGATGTTTCCGGGAAGCGGAAGAGAAGCTTCCCGAACTTCTCTTTGGCAGTGATGAGGGACAGAACGGGAAGGAGTTTGTCATCCGCGAAGATCTGGCTCTCCCTCAAAAAATTCCGGACAATCCGGTCCGTCTGTACTGGACGACGGACAGACCGGAAATTCTCGACTGGGACGGCCATATCTGTACGGGAAAAGTGGAGATCAGCCCTTCTGACGCGGAAAAGGTTGTGCTGACCGCGGAACTTACGCTCGATGACGAAATCCGCGAACGCGATTTTCCGTTGAAGGTCTTTCCCCGCCTTCTTACGGCTGAAGAGGCAGCCGAGATGGAACTGCGCGATGAAATCGAACATGAGCATTTGAACGAGGAGAAGGTCTATCTGCCCTCCGAAGCCGGAGGACGGCAGATCCGCTGGAGCACCGCGGGCGGCGGCAGCGGGATTTCGGTTCTCTTTCTCGGAGCCGTTGCGGCCGTTCTCTATGTCTACAGCGGAATCAGGAAAAAGCAGGAAATGGAGGAAGCGAAAGAAGAGGGAATGGAGCTGGACTATCCCGGAATCGTGAGCAAACTGGTTTTGCTTCTGACTGCGGGGATGAGCCTTAGAAGCGCATTCAGAAGGATCTGTTCCGACTATCTGGAGTCGTTGAAAAAGGGCGGAAGGATCAGGCCCGGATACGAGGAACTGCTTATTACCACGCGGGAAATGGAGCGGGGAATACCGGAAGCCGAGGCATACGACCGGCTCGGCAGGAGAAGTTCCCTTCAGTCCTACAGGACATTTTCCACGCTTCTCGTCCAGAACCTGACAAAAGGGGGCAATGAGATGTACCGCATGCTGGAAGCGGAGGCGCAGGAGGCATTTGAAAACAGGAAAAAGCAGGCGGCCGTGCTCGGAGAAAAAGCCGGCACGAAGCTCCTCTTCCCGATGCTCCTTATGCTGGGCGTGGTAATGGGGATACTGGTTGTGCCGGCATTTTTCGCGTTTCTCTGAAAATGAGATCCATATTTGCCGAAGAGGAGTCAGGCTCAGTCGAGGTGGACATTTCCGTCAAATTCCGGAATAAAGCTCTCTTTGGCGGAGGAGCCTTCCTGAATGAAGGCGTTGCTGATGCCAAGCGACAGGGCGTGGTCGATCAGACGGCGGTATTCCCTGGCCGTAACCTTCCGCGAAAGGAGCGGATCCGGGACGCTCTTCCGGACGGGCGTGTACTGGCTTAAAAGACTGATATAAAGCCGGTCGCCGTATTCCTGCCAAAGGTACGTCACGATTTCCTCAGCTTCCTTTACATGCCCGGGAAGCAGCAGAACCCTGACAATGACGCCTTTTCGCATCATTCCGTCGCTGTCAAAGGAAAGGTCGCTCTGGCTCATCATTTCCCTTAACGCCTCTTTTGCCGCATCAGGGTAATCCGGCGCTTTGGAATAGGCCGCGGCAGTTTCGGGACGCATATAGCGGAAATCCGTCAGCCAGATATCAACAAGGCCCTTCAGGTGACGGAGGGAATCGGCGCGTTCATAGCCGCTGGTATTATAGACCACGGGGATACGGAGTCCTCGTTCCCTGGCGATTGCAAGCGACTCCGCGACCTGGGGAAGAAAGTGGGAGGCGGTCACAAGATTGATATTGTGCGCGCCGTTTTGCTCCAGAAGAAGATAGTCTTCGGCAAGGGCGTGACTGTCCTTGACAATACAGCGGCCAAGGTCCGCGCCGCCGCCTTCCATTACCTGTTCCGGGATGATTCTGCCGTTCTGGCAATAGACACAGCCTAAGGAACATCCGGCGAAGAAAACGGTTCCGGATCCATTTTGGCCGGAAAGGCAGGGTTCTTCCCAATGGTGCAAAGAGACTCTGGCTGCTGAAGCCTCCGCGGGCATGCCGCAGAAACCCCGCTCGCCCTTCAGGCGGTTTACGCCGCACATGCGGGGGCAGAGCGCACAGTGTTCGTATAGTCTTTCCAAATCTGTCATAGTATTTATAGAATACCATATTATTGTTTTTTGAAAAGAATTGTGAGAAAATTATTCAGTATACCGGCAGCAATTAATACTTTTCGGATTCAAGAAAGAAGGAAGCATTATGGCAGGAAGACCCGGCGGCACTAATCGGAAAGTGACTGGAAAAGCCAAGGATATCGCAAAACACGGCTCGGGACTCGGAACCGGTCCGGTCGGTTCGACCGGCGGCATGAGCGGACACAATGTGTCTCACGGCAGTTCGGGAGGTTCCGGCGGCGGAAAGCGTTCCGGAGGAGGGATGAATCCTCTGGTTCTTATTGTCGTTATCGTGATCGCTCTCATGGGCGGCGGCGGTGGCTTAAGCGGCCTTCTCGGCGGCGGCTCTTCGGATGATTATCCGCAGGTCAGTTCCTCCGGCACCGGATACAGTCAGAGCAGCGGAAGCAGCTCTTCCGTCTTTGATAACGGAAATACCGGAAGCACTGCAGGGACCAACGCCGGTACAGGCAGCAGCGTAAGCAGCAATACCGGTTCCGGCAGCAGCACAAGCAGCAGCACCGGCTCCGGCAGCAGCTCTGCAGGAAGCTCTCAGGACTTTTCGAGTTACGGCGCCCTGGCCTCTCTGTTTGGCGGCTCCTATTCCGCGGCTGACGGTTCCGCGTCCGCCAGTACTTCGGATGTCAATACTTCCGTCGCAGGCAATGCACGTGCGAAGAGAACCCAAATCCTCGGCGGCAACCGGGATTCGGTCACGATCATGGTCTACATGTGCGGAACGGATCTGGAGTCCAGAAGCGGAATGGCGACCTCGGACCTTCAGGAAATGATCAATTCCGGTGTCAGCAATATCAATCTGCTCGTATATACGGGCGGCTGCAAGAGATGGCAGAACAATGTGGTATCGAGCTCCGTCAACCAGATCTACCAGGTTCAGGACGGAGGCTTAAAGCTCCTCGTCAAGGACGCGGGAAGGGGTTCAATGACGGATCCTTCCACGCTGGCTTCCTTCATCGCGTTCGGCGCGAAGAACTTCCCTGCCAACAGGATGAATCTGATCTTCTGGGACCATGGCGGCGGATCCGTGAGCGGCTACGGCTATGACGAGAAACAGGGATCCGGCTCGATGACGCTGGCCGGCATTAACAAAGCCCTGAATGCCGCTGGGGTGACATTTGACTTTATCGGTTTTGACACCTGCCTTATGGCCACTGCGGAAAATGCCCTCATGCTGGACAAGTACGCGGACTATATGATCGCGTCGGAAGAGACGGAACCGGGCGTCGGCTGGTATTATACGGACTGGCTGAAGAGATATTCCGCCAACACCTCCATGCCGACCGTGGAGATCGGGAAAAACATCGTGGATGATTTTGTCCGCGTATGCGCGAGCCGCTGCCGCGGGCAGGAGACGACGCTGTCGGTCATCGACCTGGCTGAGTTCTCCGCGACCGTTCCCGATCAGCTGAAAGGCTTTTCGGAGTCCGTGACGAATCTGATTTCCGATAAGCAGTATACGGTTGTCTCTACAGCCAGAAACCGTGCCAAGGAGTTTGCTCCGAGCGCTCGGATCGATCAGGTGGATCTGATTGACCTGGCGGAGAAGATGGGAACTCCCGAAGGACAGAAACTCTCCGCAGCACTTCGCGGCGCGGTCAAGTACAACAAGATCAACAACATTACCAACGCGTACGGCGTGTCCATCTATTTCCCGTACAGGAGCGCTTCCAAGGTGGACAGCGCGTGCAGCACTTACAACGCGATCGGAATGGATTCTTCCTACAGTGACGCGATTAAGGCATTTGCTTCACTGCAGATGTCCGGTCAGGCAGCCGCGGGCGGCACGCTGTCGCCTCTGGGATCACTGCTCGGATATCCCTTTGGAGGAAGCAGCGAGAGCAGCAGCTATAACAGCTACAACAGCGATTACAGTACCGATGCTTTGGGGTCTCTTCTCGGGTCCCTGCTCGGCGGAGGAGACTTCGGGGGAATTTCGGGACTGGACGCTTACAATACGGGATTCTTCTCCGGAAGAGCACTCGGGGACGCGGAGACGGCGGAATACATTTCCGAGAACCATCTGGACGCGGATCAGCTGATCTGGACCGAAGAGAACGGAGAGTACAGGCTTCAGCTTACGGATCAGCAGTGGGAATACATTTACAATATTGATAAGGATATTTTCCTGGATGACGGGGAAGGCTATATCGAACTCGGCCTCGATGCCCTCTATGACCTGGACGACAGCGGCGCCGTGATTGCCAATACGGATAAGGCGTGGATGTCCATCGACGATCAGGTGGTTCCGTTCTACCGCGAGTACTCCGTCTATGGAGATGAGAGTGTCACCACTTACGGCTATATTCCAGTACTGCTGAACGGTGAGCGGGCGGAGCTCCTTGTGGTGATCGACGATGAGTCGCCTTACGGCAGAGTGACCGGAGCCCGCAGCGTCTATCTGAACGGCGAAACGGATACGGTCGCCAAGAACATGACCGGGCTTTCGGCGGGAGACAGGATCCAGCCGGTCTGCGACTATTACACGTATGACGGTCAGTATCAGGACAGCTACGCGCTCGGCGATGAGCTGGTCTGGTCCGATGATCTTCAGTTCGGTTATTCCGAATTCTCTGATCAGGGAGCCGTGAAGATCACCTACTGCATCACGGACCTCTATCAGAACAGGTTCTGGACGCCGACGATTGCCGCCTGACAGACGGAAGATTTGAACACAAAAAGAAGCGCTGGTTTTTCAGCGCTTCTTTTTTATGGGTAAGTCAGACACTATGGCTTTGTCAAAGGGGTTCTTTCAGATCAGTCGGCGTGTCAGCAGTTCCGGATTTGAGGCATGGACAATGGCCGTGTCCTTCGTGATTGTCCCTTCCTTGTAAAGCTTCAGCAGATAGTTGTCCATGGAGATCATCTGCTGGCCGGAAGACTGGATGAAGCCGTCGATCTGATAGACCTTGTTCTCGCGGATCATGTTCCGGATGGCCGGATTGACGACCATGATTTCAAAGGCGGGCACCACTTTTCCGTCTTTTGTGGGCACAAGCTGCTGGGATACTACCGCGTTGAGAACCGTGGAGAGCTGCACCGCGATCTGGTGCTGCTGTTCCGCCGGGAAGACGTCGATGATGCGGTTGATCGTACTGGCCGCTCCGATCGTATGCAGCGTGGAGAACAGCAGATGGCCGGTTTCGGCTGCCGTCATGGCGACGGAGATCGTCTCGTAGTCGCGCATTTCCCCGAGGAGAATGACGTCGGGGCTCTGTCTTAAGGCCGCGCGAAGGGCGGTGACGTAGCTCATGGTATCATTTTCAATCTCACGCTGAGAGACGATACTGGCTTTATGGGAATGCAGATACTCGATCGGATCTTCCAGGGTGATGATATGTGAGTTTCTGTTTCTGTTGATATTATCGATCATACAGGCCAGCGTCGTCGATTTTCCGGAGCCGGCGGGACCTGTGACCAGGGTCATGCCCTTGGTTTCGTTGCCCAGTCCGATGATGGATTCCGGAATGCCGAGGGCGTAGGGATCCGGCAGGTCAAAGGAGATAATACGGATCACCGCCGAGAGTGAACCGCGCTGCTTATAGGCGCTTACACGAAAGCGGGAGAGACCGCCGACGGTAAAGGAAAAGTCGTCGTCGCCTTTTGTCAGAAGAGTCGTCAGGTCCCGGTTGGACGCGAGCTCGTAGATTTCATGGACGAGCTTTTCCGTATCCGGAGGCATGAGCTTTTCTTCGGAAGCAGTCAAAATCACACCGTTTCTGCGAATAGAAAGGCCGTGTCCCGCGATGATAAAGATATCGGAAGCTTTGTCCGATACAGCCTTCTGAAGAATATCTTGGACCATTCTTTTACTCCTTCAAGATCACCAGCCGATCCGGCCGTCAGTCATCAGGTTCAGGTAATCATTTGCCTCGGTTTCACCGGCGGATCTCAGCACAAACGAGGTAATTTCATAATAGGGCATATTCGTCCGGGGCGATATTTTCAATACGGCTTCCGTAAGGAGGTCCTCTTCGTCGTTGACCGCCACGGTAAAGCTGAGCGTCGAAGGGGCACTGTCCGGATCCTCCGCTGCGTCCCGGGCGGCATCCCGAAGGGCGCTTTCCGCAAAGCTGACAGCGTCCTGATAATCTTTTGTACTTTGGAAAATGTGTTCCGACCGAATGAGATCGTTGCGCGCTTCCGTTATGGAGATGGCTGCAAATGTTAGCAGGCAGAGAATCAGAAATACAACGAGAAGCAGTGAAAGACCGAAGGTATGAGGACGAACCTGAGAATTCTTTTTCATAATTCGCCCTCCTTTACGTAGTGATCGATCGAAAGGAAAGCCGTAAGGCCGTCCGGTTTCCGGAACTCTTCTTCCGACTCTGCCGATGCGTACAAGGAGGCGGCTTCCGTGACCAGTTCCTCGATACCGGCTTCCGGATCAGAGGAAAAGCCCATATCCGCGTGCATCATGGAATCCTGCATGGAGAAAAGTGCGCACATTTGAAATGCGGCATTGTCTTTGTCCGTTTCACGGTTCTCTTTGTCAAAATAGACGATGATGCTGTCCGCGGTCATTTCGGCATGAGGGTATTCTGTCGCGGCCCGGTCCATCACGTCCACATAATCGGAGCCGCGGCGGATGAGTTCCGACATGGACGAAAGATCCTCGGCGGCGATGGCTGTGGAATAGGCCTCCTCACTCATGTTGTGGGCCCGCGCGAAGACGGAAAGAGATGCCGCTGCCGCAATCGCGAAGAGCAGCAGTGAAAGCAGGAGCTCCATCAGAAAGAGAAGAGAGGACGGTATTCTGTTTTTGATTATCGATTTTGCCATATCATCCTTTCCGAAAACCGGAGTCCGAATCCGGTTTGTTTACGCGGGCTGTCCGCTTCGGACCGCCGCGAGGAAGCTTTGGGTATTTCCGTCCGGATCCGTGCAGCTGATGCGCAGAAGGCCTCCTGTTTCGTCCTTGACAGAAAAATCGTCAAGCGCAAGAACCGGGGTTCCCGCAGACGGATCTGTGTTGGCGCCTTTCTTCTGATACAGTTCTCTCAGAGATCCTTCATAGAGGTAAATGCAGGTTTCATAAAGTCCGTCTTCTTCGGTATCACTGAGGATCAATGCGTCGGTTCCGCCGAACTGCCCCGCAGAAACGGCGCCGAGGGTGTCATTTTTACGAATCTTCTGAAGGATATAAGCGCGGGCTGTGTTGATGCTGTAATTTCGCTCCGCCAGATCCACGCTGTGCTTGTATACTCTTGCGGAAAAGAGGATGACGGACACCGCGATGATCGCGAAAACCGCGAACAGAAGGAGCGGGAACAGTATGTCCAAAGGCCGGGCCTTCGGTTTTGAACGGTTCATCCTGATCCCTCCTTTCGCTCGATGATCGTGAATTCCGGTCGGAGGTCCGTACCGCGGATCCGGTAGTCCACAAAGAAGCGCTCTTCATTAAAATGAAGGTCATAGTGTTCGATAAGCCAGAAGAGATCCGGAGGATAGTGACCTTCCTCCGCATAGCATTCAGTAATGCTCTTTGTGAGAGCCCTTTCGAGGGATTCCTTCTGTCTTGTCACACTGCCGCTTCCGACTTTTGAAATTCCGTAGATGAAGAAGACAAGAAGCACGGCAAAAACCAGTACGGGTATGAGATACCCGTGCTTTTCGCCAAATCCTGTTTTCTTTCCGGAGACTGATTCCATGATAGATCCTCTTTTACGGTATGCGATGAAAATGTCACATGGAGCTCATGAGGCCAAGAAGCGGGAACATGACGGAGATCATGATCGCTCCGATCACGACCGACATGACAATGACCAGAAGCGGTTCGATGACGGCCAGCCGGTTGCCGGTCCGGGCGTCGATTTCCGTCTGGTACATATCCGCGATCCGGCCCATGACCTGATCCATGCAGCCGGTCTTCTGCCCGATGGAAAGCATTCTCGAATAGATGCCTGAAAAGATCCTGTTGTCGAAGACGGCCGATGAGAAACTCTTGCCGTTCTCCATGTCCTGCTTTGTCTTGTTGAGGACGACCGCGAAATCGGGATCCTCATTCAGCTCGCACGCGAGATCCATGCTCTCGTCCGGGGTGAGGCCGGAGGAAAGTGTCATCTGCATCGCGCTTGCGAAACGGCAGGCGGCGACGGCGTGATTGGATTGACGGACTCCCGGGAAATGGGAGGTCAGCTTAAGAAGAGCTCCGCGTCCTTCATTTGTACGGTTGATCACGAAAATGACAAGCAGAAGAGCGAATACGATGAGAATGATGATGAGGAGATAGCGCCGAAGGCCGTCTCCGATCGAAAGAAGGACAGCCGGCAGTCCGGTCATCTCGGTGCCGAGGCTTAAGAAGACCTCGTTGAATACCGGCATGACGCGCACAAGGAGCACCGCGATGACCACCAGCATCATGGCCGTCAGGATCATCGGATAGAAGACCGCGTTCCGCGTACTTTGGCGGATGGAATCCTCATGCTCATAGTGCGCTTCCAGAGCCTGCATGACGGAATCGAGGTTGCCCGTCCGCTCGCCGATCTCCGTGAGGTTGACGAAATACGGAGGAAACACGCCCGCTTCCTTAAGGGCAGGCGCGAAATATCCCGTCGTGAGCATGCTCTCTTCAATCTTTCCGTAAATCGCGGCGTCCTTTTCGGAAGCCGCGTCTTCCTTCATGATCGTGATTCCTTCAAGAGCGGAAATGCCGCTTTTCAATACGAGAGCCATCTGGCCGGCAAATGAGGAAAGCTCGGTGAATGAAAGTATTTCTTCAGACATAAAATGCTCCTTTCGGGCTCAATAGTTGTAAAGCAATACGTAATTCGAACGATCCCGGATGTATTTCTGAATGTCCTTGGGACTGTTGGCGGTGCCGAGCACCGGATCGATCAATACCCATTCTCTTCCGGGAGAATGGATGACCTCCGAAACGGTTCCCGCTTTGGTCAGATAAGCGCTGACCCAGACATGCAGCGTATCGCCGCTGTATCCGACCGAGAGCCTCGAAGGAACGCCTCCCGCCCTTAAAAGAGCAGCCATTTCAGAGGCCAGATCATAGGCAATCCCGGCGGATTCTCCTGAAAACGCGTCCGGATCAGGCACGTAATCGGCGCGCGTTTCGGAAGCGGCGTATTCGTCATATTGATAAGAGGAAATGATATCGTCATATACTTTTCCGGCAAATTCCAGATCTGAAGAGGATTCCGCGGCAAGTTCCGCGGCCTTATTCGCGACGGGACCGTCGCTGCTCCAGTTGACATAATAACTCGGAAGAAGGAACGGCGTATAGCCGTCGGTTTCGCCGGCGTCAAAAGAGGAGGAGCAGACGTAGGCGTATTTCCCTGTGTTCTCCGTCCTTTTGAGGATGTCGAGCCTGAACGTCCCCCCTTCACCGGGGAGGCTGAGGACCACCTCGCGGCCGGCAGCCGTAAACGGACACGGGATTCTCATTCCGTCCGGGCAGAGAAGCTGTATGAGGCCGTCGCCGAACGCCTCCCCGGCTGTAACGATCACCTGGCCTTTTCCGGAAGCGAGTTCGGCTTTGAGGCCTTCTTCTGTGTCTTCGAAGAGCACGGTCCGTTCATCGACGGCTGCTTCAGGTTCGGCGGAAGCGGTCCATTCGGTGCGGGTGCCTTTCGCGGCGGCTGCCGGAAGGGTTTCATTTCCACAGCCGGCAAGTATGGCAAGACAGCACAAAATACCTGCAGCTTTAAGGCGCAGGCCGCGGGATGTCCGGTTCGGTTTTGATTCATATCGTTTCACGATAGGTATTATAGCACTTTCATGATCAACGTGCGAGTATTTCTGGTACGGGCGCGCGGGAAAAAGTCTGTTAAAGAATATGTTTGCCCTTTTTGAAAATAATTGTTATAGTA
>ONPU01000010.1 GCA_900319795.1 uncultured Eubacteriales bacterium
AGAGACGATGAGGTTGATAGGGCAGAGGTGGAAGTGCAGTAATGTACGGAGCTGACTGTTACTAATAGGACGATGGGTTGACCTATGCTTGTCTTTTAATTACATATGCGGTTTTGAAGGTGCGTCGGATGATGGCCCAGTGGCGAAGTTGGTTATCGCGCCGCCCTGTCACGGCGGAGATCGACGGTTCGAGTCCGTTCTGGGTCGCTGGGGGATCTTAGCTCAGCTGGGAGAGCACTTGCCTTACAAGCAAGGGGTCACAGGTTCGAGCCCTGTAGGTCCCATAGTAGGCAGAGCAGAAGTACAATCAGGTGTTCGCTCTGTATTGAAAAGTGAATATGCCGATGTGGCTCAATTTTAGACAATTGACGAAGTCAATTGTAGGCAGAGTAGCTGATTACAAATCAGATGCTCTGTATTGAAAAGTGAATATGCCGATGTGGCTCAATTGGCAGAGCAGCTGATTTGTAATCAGCAGGTTAACGGTTCGAGTCCGCTCATCGGCTTTGGGTGTAACGCACCCGTATAGCTGAGAAGTCAGCAATGTGGATGGATTCCCGAGTGGCCAAAGGGGGCAGACTGTAAATCTGTTGTCGACGACTTCGAAGGTTCGAATCCTTCTCCATCCATTTTCTGTTATATGCAGATAATTTCATAGCGACGCGGGGTAGAGCAGTTCGGAAGCTCGTCGGGCTCATAACCCGGAGGTCGCAGGTTCAAATCCTGCCCCCGCTACTGATCACCCCAGGTTGATCAAATGCCCAGTTAGCTCAGTTGGTAGAGCAGTGGACTGAAAATCCACGTGTCTCTGGTTCGATTCCGGAACTGGGCATTTTTTATTATAATTTTATAGATGCTTCGTAGATAATTACCGTTTGCGATGCTATAATTTATTATACTAAAGAGATTTTATAAAGTAAAAGAAGGGGGATTACTATGGGGAAAAGAGCTTTAAGAAATAGTTTTTTCGTATTTCTTTCAGCGGCTTTGCTTATGGTTGCGCTGGCTGTTCCGGCCTTGGCGGCAGTGGTTACCAATACTCACTCGACTGAGTATAATGGTACAGACTATAAGCTTGTCTACGACTATACTTACTATACGACGCATGTCCATAGTGAGCTGGCCGGTAAATCTGACGATGCCGTTCTGAAATACTTTGTAACGAAGGGTATGGCCAAGGGCGAGCAGGCGATTGCTACGTTCAGCGCGAAATCCTATCGCAACGCGAACCAGGATCTTCGTCAGAAGTATAAGAAGAAGTATAAAAAATACTATACGCATTATATGAAATACGGTTGGAAACAGGCGCCCAGAAAGAATACCGTACTCGGATATGATAAGAAGATCAAGGATCCTGTCACCGTCTATAAGAACAAGAATTACAATAAAGTCTATAACTTCAACTATTACATCGCTCATAACAAATATGTGCGCAAGAAATACTCCCTGGATGACTTTGGCGCGATTGAGTACTTCGTGACAAAGGGCATGAAGAAAAAGCAGCAGGCTTCGGCGAACTTCAATGTTCAGTGGTATTACAATGCCAACCCGAACCTTCGCTGGAAATACTGCACCGACTGGGTCAAGCTCTATAATTACTATCAGAGAACCGGTTACAGAAAAGGCGCGGTAAAGGTCTGCACCAAGCTGAAGAGCCCGCTGACCTGGTACAAGAAGAACGGGAAGAAGATCGACCTTTCGGCCATCTATGATTTCAAATATTACTGCAAGCACAATTCCGCCGCTTCCAAGTATTGGAAGACTCAGAACGACGGACGTGCGATCCGCCATTTCGTGAAGACGGGCCTGAAATTCGGTAAGCAGGCGAAGAAGGGCGTCACGAGAAACAATGAGACTTACAGGGCGTTCGTAAAGAAATTCTTCCCGAACGGCACTTCTGTTCAGTACAATAGCGCCCAGGGCTACTCCAGCTCGACGAACTATCTGATTATGCTGAATCAGGCAAGACATCTGGTCTCGATCTTCGAAGGGTATCGCGGACACTGGACATTGATCAAGGAATTCCCGTGCTGTGTCGGTAATCCCGCTACTCCGACTCCGACAGGTGAGTACACGATCGGAATCAAGGGTCTTGCTTTCAATACAGAACAGAACGGACGCTGCTGGTATTATTCACAGATTACAGGCAACTATCTGTTCCATTCGCAGATTTATGATCAAAGCCCGAGTCCGACCAGAATTATTGACGGAAGCATGGGTGTCAGCTGCTCACATGGCTGTGTACGTCTTGCTCTGTCTAACGCTCTTTGGATTTACAATCATATTCCTTCGGGAACAAAGGTCGTCAGCTACAACAGACCGTGGTAATGACAATAAAATTGAGAACAACAAAAAAACCGCCAACCGGCGGTTTTTTGTTTGACTGTTGTTATCAAAGATTAAAGAAAGATCTTGAAATCGTCAGAACCTTCTCCGTTTACGACATAGTAAGCGACGTTTTCTTCCGGCTTGACATATACTTCAAGGGTGTCAACGATCGTGTTCTTATGAGCTTCCTTATAAACAGAGAGAGCCTGATCGACAATCGATGTTGCGGACAGCTGTCTGCCCTGATATTCGATTGTTACGGAAGTAGTAGGAGCAACAGCCTTCTTGGCAGCTGTTGTAACCTTCTTAGCAGCTTTTGTTGTTTCTGCCTTCACTTTTCCTGCGGCGTCAGTAGCTTTCTTCACAACCTTCTTGCCTTCTGTTTCAGCCTTTTCAGCGACCTTCTTGGTCTCTTCCTTAGCCTTTTCAGCAGTCTTCTTTGTGGAGGCAGCAGCTTTCTTAGCAGTCTTCGTTACAGCCGATTCTTCTTTCTTTGCTTCTTCAACAATAACTTCTTCAGCTTTTTTAGCGGTTTTCTTTACCGGTGTCATTTTAACTCCTCCTTTGACACTGTCTATTACCAACGTTCGCCATTATAGCGCTGTGTTCACGCTTTGTCAAATTTTAACAAAAATAATTTGAATATTTCTACATTTCTTCTAAACCGCTATTTTCGAAAGGCCTTTTTTTATTGGAAATGCCCTCATTTGCAGCAAAATGATGTGGTAAGATAGAGGCAGGAGGAGCCTTTCATGAAAAACAGGACCAATCATTTCCCATTTTTATTCGTAATAAGCTGCCTGATCGCTCTCTTTCTGGCCAAACCGGTCGGTGCTTCTTCGTATTACCGGACATTTTCCGACATAGAGACTCATTCAGACCTTGAAGCGGCCGTATACTGGGCGAATCTGACCGACGTCATGAAGGGAACCTCCGCTTCGAAGTTCTCTCCGAAGACCTGTATCAGTGGAAAAACAGTCGTGAAGGCTCTCGGAAAGCTGGATCCTTCCTACGATGGAGCCGCCGGATCAGCCTATACGGTCAAGGGAACCGACAAAGGACTGAAACGCAGCCGGAAGAAGGTGACCCGGGAGCAGTTCGCGGTCGCCCTGTACAATTATGCCAAAAGCCACGGCGCGAAGGTATCGGCAAAGAAGAAGCTGAGCAGCTACACGGACTATGAGAAGCTGAACGAGGAAGCGCGGAAGGCCTATTCGTGGGCGCTGAAGAAGGGCCTTGTGCCGAAAGTGTCCGGAGGCCGAATTAATCCTCAGAAAAAAATGACGCGAGCCCAGGCCGTCACCGGCCTTTATAAGCTTCACAAACTGCTGCCTGATTACAGAAAAGATCTGGGAGCGGCATCCTTCAATGAAATCGTCCTCCGTGAAATAGCCGAAGTGAAGCCGTACGGAGGGTATTATACCGGAAGCTATGCCGGGGGAGCATTTTCCAAAACGGCCTGGCAGGGAATGAATGAGGCTTATAAGATGAAGGGTGCCCGTCCGGTCATCAATCTGGCGAAAGCAAGGCCCTCTTTCTGCTCATCCGCCTGCTATATGGTGCTTGTCAGAAGTTTGCTGACCTGGGACACTTACGAGAACTCGGGAACAAGAATTGGCGCGAAGTCCTGGCGCGCGCTGAAACCCTACACGGTTCGAGGCCTTTCATATCCGGTTCAGGATGACGGAGTGGGAGCCTGGGGACGCGCCAACGCGAACGGCCCCGGCATGGCCGTGCTCATCCGGGAACTCAAGGCAGGTGAGAATGTACTTATTAAAAATAGGAAAGAGTATAAATCCGATTCCGCTTACTGGAGCGCGTGGGGACAGGCGGAACCCGGTGATTTTTTGAAAATATTCCGCTCCGGCGCGATCGGTGCTTCCGAGCGCGGTCATATGGTTGTTTATCTCGGAAGGAAGAAGGCCTCTTCAGGCGGCAAAAGAGACGATATCGTCTATTACTGGTCTTCGAACGGAAGCCGGGCGGACAGTTCTAAAGGCTATTCGATCGCGTCCTGCCGGGCCTCGGAGATTTACAGGGGCGTCATTACGAAGGTGACAAAGCCGCAGGCATTCGCGCAGGCGTCGAAGATTTCCCCGACAAAGCGGGATGAGTGGCTGAGGTCACTCCTGGATGTCAATGTGTCACTTGCGGATATGAAGAAACACATTTCCTGATGAACGAATATATTTTTCACTGCTTGCTTCGGGGCAGTTTACTTTGCAAATTTCATGTGTTAGAATTTAGAAGATTATGAGAATTATGGGGTAGTGAACCCATTTTCAGGATAAATGATACTTCATGATTTAGTTGAGGAACGAGGGAAAGCACAGTGGATAAAGCCGAATACAGAATAAAACTCGAAGAGATTAACCGCC
This sequence comes from uncultured Eubacteriales bacterium, assembly GCA_900319795.1. GTDB lineage: Bacteria > Bacillota > Clostridia > Lachnospirales > Lachnospiraceae > Chordicoccus. Next base: position 4,707 of record ONPU01000010.1, read on the forward strand.
TGGCAGAACAGGGTGATTTCGCGGGAGCGGCTGCAGTTGCCGACGAAGTGGACTGGAAGCACGTGAAAAGCGTGCGCACACTTTGCATGGTCGGTGAAATATATGAAGCAAACAAGCGCTACGAGGACAGCCGACGCGTTCTGAAGCTGGCTTACAAGCGCTCTTCAAGCAGCAAGACGGTGCTCTATCGTCTGGCCGAGCAGGATATCCGGATCGGTGATTTTGAAGAGGCGAAAAAGTTCATCAATGAGTTTGAGCAGAACTCGCCCGGCGATATGTCGCGTTTCATACTGCGTTACAAACTTCTGAAAGCGCAGAATGCCCCTTATGATGAGCAGATCGCTGTGCTCCGTGAGTACCGCGACAATGAATATACCGAAAGATGGTCCTATGAGCTCGCGAAGCTCTATAAGAAGAACGGGCAGAATGAAAAGTGCATCGAAGAGTGCGATGATATGATTCTGTGGTTCGCGGAAGGAAAATATGTCCGCAAGGCCATGGAACTTAAGATGAGCCTTACGTCACTCACTCCGAGCCAGCAGCTCAAATACGAGGCAATGCTGCAAAATGACGCGGCGGAAGCCTCTGATGTACCTGAGCAGGAACAGGCAGCGCCGGCAGGTGAAGCGGATCAGGCGGAAACGGCAGCGACAGAGACAGTTTCTGCGGAAAATGTTCCTTCGGAAGCCGGTTCATCGGAAGAAATGCCTTCGGAAGCCGCGGCTTCGGAAGAACCTGCATCCAATGACGCAGAGGCAGCCGCTGCGGAAGAAAGAATTCCGGAAGTACAGTACGGTGCTCTTGAAACAGTGGAAAAATCCATCCTCGAGGCGGATGAGGAGGATGACGAAGACGAACACGAGAGCATGGACTCCGGCGAAATGATCCGTAAGATGGACACTGCTGCCGGCAGATTCAATCCGAAAGAGCGCGACGAGGAAAAGAAAGCGGCTTCGGCATCCAGCCTTCAGGCCAGAATCACCAGGGGCTTCAAGAGCATTTTCTCCGGAATGAAGCTCGAAGAGGCCGAAGAGGAAACTCCGCTTGTCGTCGAAGAAGAGAAGAAGCCGGCTCCGAGAGTGGGCGCGCCCGAATCCGATGACGACCTTGCCGAGGCGTTCAGCTTTGCCAACCAGGCAGTCCGTGAACGTGAAGCCAGCAAAAACGGTGAGTTCGAAGACATGGACAGCGATGAGCTGAAAGCGGCCGCGACTGAGAATAAGGAAGCTTCGGAAGAGGCAGTGGCAAAAGATGATGAAGATGCCGACATGAAGATCGTCGGTGAAAAGAAAGAAGCCGAAGAAAAGCCGACCGAGGACATCGAGCTTGAAAACCTCCTGAAGGAGACCGGATCCGCGTTTGCGGGCGCTGTTGCGAGCGGAGAGTTTGTCCTTGCGGATACACTCGAGGAAAATCTGGAAGAAGCCGAAGAAAATGCCCGCGCCGCCAAAGAGCGCAATGAGGCAGCGGAAGAACAGCCGGCATCCGAAGAGGACACGGCAGCATCCGAAGAAGGAAAGCGGGAAGCGGACCTGATCGGCAGGGAAACCGATGAGTCACTCGGACTGACAAGGGAGTTCCATTTCCAGAAGCAGCTGGCGGAGGCGCATGAGAACGGGACGCTTCTGACTCCTGAAAAGGACGAGACCGAGCGCGCTCCGATTGAGGCGCCGGAAGAGGCATCCAGAAAACTGGTGCAGCAGCATTACGGCATAGATCCGGAAGAAGAAAAAGCAGATCTTCCCGAGGAGGAAGAAGAGGAATTTGAAGAGACCTCCGACACCGCGGAAAATGCAGCGGAAGTAAAGAGTGAGGACGCGAACAAGGATCTTCTGGCGGCATTTGATACAGAAGAGGATTTCTCGGATCTGCCCGAGGAAACCATTCATGACGAAGGCGCGGCTCAGGAAGAAAAGCTGGCGGAAGTCATCACGGATGAGGAAGCTCTGCAGGCGGAGGAAGAGGAACAGGATGTCTTTGAACTGATTCCTGTCGAAGGCCGCAAGCTTACGGAAGAAGAGAAGAAGGCTCTGTCCTATTTCGCGGACATTCCGGGAATTGACATCCAGACAACGGCAGCTCTGGCGGATATCCACAACAACTGCGGCGATAAGACGTCAAGAGCCGGCAACGTTCTCATCATGGGTCGCCAGGGTTCCGGAAAGACCCGCCTCGCGGACGGACTGATCATGATGACCTGCATGCATCTCGGACTCACTACCGCGAAGGTCGGCCGCATTATCGCCAACCGCCTGAACGGCAAGGATCCGGCCGAAGTCGTGCGGAAACTCGCCGGCGGATTCCTGCTTATTGAAGCAGCGGGAGAGCTTTCGGACGAGACCGTTGACAGACTGGATCAGGCCATGAATTTCCGGACGGACGACCTGATCGTCATCCTGGAAGACGAAAAGAGCGACCTGAAGGCGATGTTGAACAGACATCCGGACTTCGCGGCGAAATTCACTTCACAGATTACGGTTCCGGTCTTTACAAATGACGAACTGGTGACATTTGCCAAGACCTATGCCGGCGAAGAGGGTTACAAGTTCGACGATATGGCGACACTCGCGCTCTATACGATGATCGGCGACAATCAGAAGGAAGCGGAGCCGGTCACGATCTCCAAGGTGTGCGAGATGCTGGACAAGGCGATGACGAGAAGCAGCCACCGGATCTTCGGAAAGATCGTTGACAAGGAAGACGGACGCGTGGTTCTGCAGGAAAAAGACTTCAATTTCTAATGGAAAGTGCACAATTTTCTTCGGTAATTTTCAGAAAAGTTTCATAAAATACTACTTGAAATAAACTCCTAAAACGATATAATGAGCATTGCCCGCTGAGAAAGGGCAATGCTTTTTTATTATATGAAAGGAGATTTCTATGCGAAAGAAAAGAGCGGCAATTCTGGCAGTGACCTTGTCGGTGCTTGCCACCGTAGCAGCCATTGTATCGCCTGTTTCGATCGTGGCCGCGTCAACGGCATCGTTTGTATCCCTCGGCGCAGACCTGACGGCAGAACAGAAGAGCAACGTTCTGGATCTTTTGAATATCAGTGCCGACGATCTGACAGATGACAATACCGTCGCTGTTACGAATCAGGAAGAGCATGAATATCTGGACAGCGTCATGGACGCTTCAGTGATCGGCACAAGGGCGCTGTCGTCCGCGAAGGTCAATGCGGCATTTAAGGGACACGGCATCGAAGTAGAGACGCATAACATCACCTATCTGACACCGGATATGTACAAGATGGCTCTTGCTACGGCGGGAGTGAAGGACGCGGATATCGTGGTAGCGGCTCCGTCCCCGACTTCGGGCACAGCAGCTCTCGTTGGGGCAATGAAAGCCTATGCCAGAATGAGCGGCCAGGTCATCGAACCGCAGGTCCTCAAGACGGCAACCGCCGAGCTCCTTGAAAGTGGAGAGCTGGCGGAGGTGCTTGGAGACCCCGACAAAGCGGAAGAACTGATTTCGGTCGTGAAGCAGATCGTTGTTGAAAATGATCTCAACGACCCGGATGCCATCCGCGACGCGGTCAACAATGTGGCCGGACAGCTGGGAGTTACCCTCAGCGATGAGGAGGTTTCCAGAGTGACGGATCTGATGACACAGATTTCCGCTTTGGATATCAACGTGGACGACCTGGTGGAACAGGCCAGGACCGTTTACGAAAGAGCAGCGGAAGGCGGACTTGATTTAAGCGAATACGGCATTTCCTATGAGGACATGGCCGATATTCTGAACAAGTCCCCGGGCCTCATCGAAAGATTGATCAACTGGCTGAAGACAATTTAATCCGGATCATCCAAATCCGGCTTGACGATGTAGGTAATCCCGTCATCGTAGACAATTTCCCCGAGATCTCTCAGGACGCCGTCCTGGAGGCCGGGGTATTTTTCATATTCGAGGGTTCCGACGTAGATGTAGTCGATGTGGTATTTGCGAATAAGTTCCTCAACCTCGTTTGAGTCTTCAGAGGTATAGATCCGCTCCACGTCCGCGATCCGCTCGTCCACCGCGGTAAGGTCCGAGCGCCACAGCCACTCGTGCACGCGCCAACCGATGACGGTGGGAAGGCCGGTCGCGACTGAGATCCGCCCGTAATCGCTGTAGCTGTCACCAGGAGCCTCGAGCATGACCGGCTGGCCGCCGATTGTGGAATTGATCCAGTTGACCGGCTCGAAGTCATCCGGGAAGCTTTCCGACACGAAGACGGAGGCATCCGTATTGATTCTTGACGCGGGATCCAGGACGTTGCCGAACCATGCGTCTATGCTTTTAAACAGGAAGCCGCCCGTGAGGAGCAGCAGAAAGATCCCGCAGACGGCACAGACGCGGCTGAGCCAGACGGGGACGGTTTTTGATATACGGGATTCAGAGGAGTCATTTCCAAAAAATAACTTCAGGCTCCGGATCAGGATATAGGGCATGGTGATGCCGAACAGAATGAAGGCCTGATAGGTCAGCTTGAACATCGTATTGGCGCGGTAGTGCGTTTCGGAGTAGATATCCTTGACGTAGATGACTTCCGGCAGAAAGACAAGGCCCGCCGCGCAGAGCGCGAACATGAGAACGGCCAGATCCGGCGTGCTGAGCATCTTTTTCTCCGCGATCAGCGAAATGACGTACAGAAGAAGGCAGCCGGCGGGCAGCCCCCACAGCACCATGAGCTGGTAAAAGGACGTATGGCTCCAGGTCCGCGCCACTTCCGAGGAAATCTGGTCGAATTGCGTTGTAAATGGCAGCGCGGCAGCCCATCCCGTGATGAACATCACAAAAGCGATTCCCAGCATGATGCAAATAAACCGCGTGAGGTTATGCCAATAGTCCTTAAGCAGAACGAAAAAGAAAATGGAACCGCACACGACGTAATAGATCGGGAAATCCCAGAAATTCGTCCAGCGGAACGCACCGGTCATAACTCCGATGACGATTACAAAGGGGTTCAGGATGAGGCACAGGAGCTCCCGGGCCTTTACGGGCTTTTGTGAGTGGGTATAGACTTGCGCCCAGGCATATACGATGGCGGTTACGGTGACGACAAAGAGGATATTGACATAGTGGGCATGCAGGTCGCCGAGAACCGAAGAGTAGCAGGGAAATTCGTGAATGGTTTTGTCCGGGATATCCGGGTCGTAGCCGATAAAACGCGTACTGTCCGGGAACCAGTAGTTCAGCGATTCGCCGTTGCGCGCGGCCAGCCACGGCTTGATGAGGCCGTAGATGACATAGTGCATATTCCCGCAGAAGGCGGTGGCGATTCCGGACAGCGGGGCCGCGAGCCAGCATTCAAGCGTCTTGTTCGTACGGTCACGCGTAAGCTGCCAGACCAGGGAAAACGGAAGGATAAAGGACATGGCGGTAATGAGGCCGCGCATCAGATTGTAGCTCTCACCTGCCGTCGAACCGCTGAAGCGCATGAGGACGCCGGTGATATACTGGCCGCCGTAGTAGTAATTGATCGGCTCACCGCCGAACCAGGTATCCTTAAACGGCATATAGCGGCTTCTCGCAAGGGAGGTCAGAAAGCCGTAGTCCATAAACTTTTCCGTGCCCATGGCCTCCGGCTTAAAGCCGATGATATAGACGGAGATTCCGAACAGCGCAAGGAAGAGGAGTTCTTCGATTGCGCACAGAATCAGCGTGTTTTTGTCTGCTCCCGGGAACAGATCGGCTCTTTTCATTCTGAACCGGACGAAGAACCAGGTGCCATAGCATAAAATGGCCAGCCCTGCCAGGACGATAAAGAGGCCGGTCCGGTTGAACCTCAAAATATGGCCCACATTCATGGTCCACAGGATGAGAGAAAGCAAAAACAGACCGAGGGTCTTGGAGAATATCCAGCCCCGGTCTGTAAAATGTCGGAATAATAATAGCGTCAGCGGGAACACGGCCATGCCGGTGACCAGCATGATGGCCCACCAGGTGATTACAGGAAGCATAGCATCTCCTTATAAGAAAGAATCTATGCGTATTATAAACCTGTTGCGGCCGGTGTGCAAATGCGGAGACGCTTCCTGGTAAGAATCAGCCGAAGTAACGATCCAGAAGGCCCTTGAGAGCTTTTCCGTGGCGGGCTTCGTCGCGTGCCATTTCATGGACGGTGTCATGAATGGCATCGAGGTTGAGGGCCTTTGCTCTCTTGGCCAGGTCGGTCTTGCCTGCCGTGGCGCCATTTTCGGCATCCACTCTCATCTCGAGATTCTTCTTGGTGCTGTCAGTGACAACTTCGCCAAGGAGTTCCGCAAACTTCGCAGCATGTTCTGCTTCCTCGTAAGCGGCCTTTTCCCAATAGAGACCGATCTCCGGATATCCTTCACGATAAGCAACGCGAGCCATCGCCAGATACATACCGACTTCGGAGCATTCGCCGTTGAAGTTGTCTCTTAAATCCTGCTTGATATCTTCCGGAACGTCAGATGCGATGCCGACTACATGCTCGGCAGCCCATACCATATCCTCGCCCTGTTTTGTAAATTTGGACGCCGGTGCCTTGCACAGCGGACATGCTTCCGGAGGAGTGTCGCCTTCATGAACATAACCACAGACATTGCATACCCATTTTGCCATTTTTATTTTCTCCTTTTAATGATTTTGAAATACGTTGGTTCTGACTTTCATTGTAACGATTTTACGACGGATAGACAACTATAACCTCAGTTTGAGACCGGGTGCACCAGAGGGGTCTGGCACCTGTGGTGCACTTAAAGACAGAGGAGTGCCCCGACGTTTCCGCCGGGGCGATTATTATGAAAAATTGATTGTGAGATTTTTTCTTTCCCTTTTCTTCTGTCTGAAACCATTTTAGCTTCAGGACTGCATAAATTCAAGTGCAAAGTGACTTTTCATGGGTAAATTCAACAAAACATCCAATTTAGAACAATAAAATATGTGCAAAATGCACAACAGAAAGATGCGATCATAAGATGAACGATATGTTAAAATTTATATCAGGAGTCTTACTTTTTTGTAAGTTCCGAAAATGTTCACAAATCTCTGGTATAAAATATTGTGAATAAACGATTCCGCGTTCCGCACATCAGTAAAGGGGTAGTATTCCGGAACCAGGAGTCGACATCTCATTCATATCAACGTACATTTACGGAAAGGAGAAGCAGGTATAAGGGAACCTGCGGGTAAAGGATATGAAAAAACTGTCATTGGCTGTGATTATGGCTGCCCTCATTGCGCTGACTGCACTTCCGGTATTTGCCGACAGCGAAAGGGTTGTGACGCTGGGCGCGAATCTGACCATGGAGGAGCAGCAGAAGATGCTCCGCTATTTCGGAGCCGGTGAAAATGTGAGGATCATCTATGTGACAAATGATGAGGAACGGGCGTTTTTAAGTGACTACATCCCGCTTTCCGTGATCGGCACAAGAACGCTCAGCTGCGCGTATGTTAAGCCGACCAATTCCGGCGGCATCCAGGTCAAGACCGCGAACCTCAACTGGGTTACTTCCAATATGATCGCCTCCGCGCTTTCCACGGCGGGCGTCAAGAACTGTGAAGTCATAGCGGCCTGCCCGAGAGAGGTTTCCGGTACGGGTGCTCTGGCCGGTGTTCTGAAGGCCTATGAAACCGCTTCCGACACAGAACTGGATCCGGCACTGAAAGTGATTGCGGCCCAGGAGATCGCCACGGTCAGCTCTCTTGCTGAAGAGTTAGGACAGAACAAGGCCACCCAGATCGTCAACGAAGTCAAGATCGAGATCATCGAAGACGAAGTGGAAGAGGCGGACGAGGCCCTGATCGAGGAAATTGTCGAGGAAGTTCTCGCGAGAAATGAAGAAGAGAACAGCCTTCCTGTCACAGACGAGCTGAAGGAGTCCATTGAGGAACTCGCGAAGCAGATTGCCGCGCAGAATTATAATTATGAAGATGTGAAGGAAACTCTGGACCGCGTCGAGCAGAACGTGACGAATAACAATAACAACAATCCGGAGATCAATATCAACATCAACAATACGCAGAGCAACGACAATACACAGAACAATACGAATACAGCGGAAAATGATGCAGCTGCGACGGACAATACAACACCGGCAGATGCGAATGCCGCAAATGACGACGCCGCGCTTGCCGAAGACAGCATCCTGACAAGCACAAATGACGATGTTCTCGGCGAAGATGCCATTGTCGACGCAACGACGGTGGATGCCCTTCCTGAGGACTATCAGCCCATAGTCGAGGCTCCGGCAGAAGAAGCAACGGCACCGGAAGCGGAATTCGAAATTACAACCTCTGATGAAGCAGTCGTCAATGAAGGAGAACCCGCACCTGAGGATGACAGCGCAGCGGTAGAAGAACCGGTTGCGGAAGCTCCGGCGGAGGCTCCGGCGGATACTTCTGAAGATCTGGATATTCCGGAAGCTCAGACGGATGTCATTTCCGAGGAACAGCCGGCAGACGATCTCGGTGAAGAGGATACGGAAGAGGATCTGTTTGCGGAATCCTCTGAGGATGAAGCTCTGATGGAAGACTCAGGAGAGTCCGTTCCGGATGAAAGCTCTGACAGCATTTCCGAAGAACCGGCTGATGAGGCAGCTCTGACTGAAGATGCAGCTCCGGCCGACGACGCGGCGGAAGAAAAGAAAGCAGCATTTGAAGAGAAATTCAACTCCAACGCGATTAAGGTTTATTCCACATTCAAGCCGGAAAGCGTAACCTTCTCCTACAACTATCCGGGAGATGAGCCCGGAGAGGCAAAGAAGGTGGAGAAGCCCGTCATCATCGAACTGAAGGAAGAAAATCTGACCGATAAGGCCAAGGAGATCGGCGCGAAATACGCGGTCTATATTCCGACAGGAGAGATCACGATGGACTGCAGCGGAACGGCCAACCTGGATGACGTGACGGTCACGGGAGAACTGAAATATGTCGCGTCCGGGATCACGGTTTCCGAGGAAAGCAAGGGAGTCTACACAGTTACGACTCCCATGCCGGAAGGTGCTGTATCCTCTGTCGTATCCGTAAACCCGGACGGCCCGGCCGCGATCGATGACGAAATGTTCCTGAGATTCTCCGAAGATGGTGAAGCAACCCTGACGGTTACTTACTATAACGAAGCCCAGGAAGAAGTCGGATCCGATACTCTGACGGTCGCCTCTTTAAAGGCAGAGTGATTACTTTTTAGAAAAGAGAATTGAAATAAAAACAAACAAAGTCAGCAGGAACTGATAATAGAGAAACGGGATAATCGCAATACTTGAGATTCCGGCCAGAGAAGCTGCGATGAGCAGCTGGGCACCGTAAGGAATCAGTCCCTGGAAGATACAGGAGGTCGTGTCGAGCAAAGACGCGACCTCTTTTGGTTCGAGGTTGTATTCGTTGCTGATCTCTTTGGCGATGGGAGCCGCGATGACGATCGCGACCGTATTGTTGGCCGTAGCGATATCCATAAGGCCGGTCAGAAGGAAGATTCCGAGCTTTCCTCCTTTTGCGGTTCTCGCACGTTTCCGGATAAACGCGAGAATGGCTTCAAAGCCGCCGTACTCGCGCATAAGGGCACTGATGGACGCCACAAGGATTGTAACGATCATGGTTTCGAACATTCCGGCCGTCCCTTCGCCCATCGCGGAAAATGCTGTCGAAAAACTGACCGTTCCCGCGGCTCCTCCGATGAGAAGGAAGAGGATGATGCCGATTCCGAGCACAATAAAAACGTTGAGTCCCAGAAGAGCAAGCCCCAGAACGATAAAATAGGGGATGGCAAGCCAGATATTGTAGGAGTACTGGCCCATATTCGTGCCCGGATTTCGAAGAGAGTGAATGACCAGAATAAGAAGGGTGATCAGGGATGCCGGCAGGGCAATACGGATGTTGGCGCGGAATTTGTCACGCATTTCCACGCCCTGTGTGCGGGTAGCCGCGATGGTCGTATCGGAAATGACGGAGAGATTGTCTCCGAACATGGAACCGCCGACAACGGTCCCGATGACAAATGGCATCGGACTGCCGATATTTTTCGCCACGGCAGCGGCGATCGGAACGAGAACCGTAATGGTTCCGACGCTTGTCCCCATGGACATGGAGATCAGGCAGGCAATGACAAACAGGCCCGGAATGGCCATGCTGCCGGGCACGATGCTCAGCATGAGATTGGCCGTACTTTCGGCTCCGCCGGCCGCCTTTGCAAGGCCGCTGAACGCACCCGCCATAAGGAAGATAAAGAGCATGATGACGATATTGTCATCGCCGATTCCCTGAGCACAGATGTGGATTTTTTCGTCGAAGGAGAGTTCGCGGTTCTGTAAAAAGGCGACGATCAGTGCCAGTCCGAACGCTACAACGACCGAAATGACGTAGAAGCCCATCCGGCCGTCTTCATGGTCGATATATTCGAAATAGATGCCGCTTCCGAGATAGATCACGAGGAAGACGAGGATCGGCAGCAGTGCTTTGGCTCTAGGCTGTTTTTTGTCCATTTTGAGAAGTCCTTTCATTTTCAGCAGTAATATTCTGTCTTTGCACATAAAGACAAACGCAATTGCTATTGTATCACGGAAGTGAGGGGCGGAACAGGGAAAATGGCGCCGCGCCGCTTGACGAAGCCGCGAAACGGGCGATATATTGGACAAATAGTGAGGTGAAAAGAGGATGGGAAGGGCAGTCATCGTCGGCGGAGCCGGCATCGGGAATTATAAAAAGATTCGGCAGGAGCTTGCGGAAGACGACTATCTGATTTTCTGCGACGGCGGCCTTCGGCACGCAGAAGCGCTCGGTGTGAGGCCTTCGCTGATCATCGGGGATTTTGACTCCCATCCGATGCCGGAAATCGCGGAGGCGGAAGACACGGAACCATCTGCCGAGCCGGCGGCCTACGGGCAGGTGATCCGGCATGCTCATACCGCGGATGGGACGGAGGTCATTATTCTGCCCCATATGAAGGACTGGACGGACTCGGTTTACGCGGCAAAAGAGGCGGCCGCCCGGGGGTTTGACCGCCTTCTTCTCATTGGCGTCTCCGGCGGCAGGCCGGACCATTATTTTGCCAACATTTCCATTTTAAATATGCCCGAACTTCGGGGGATCGAAGCATGGATCATGGATGACTGCTCGAGGATGCGCCTTCTTGCAGCCGGACAGAGTCTTCTCGTTGAAGACGACGTGCAATATTTTTCCCTCATCGCTTTTGACGGCCCGGCACGGGGCGTGACGGTTGGCGGTGCGCTTTATCCGCTTCAGGACGCAGAGATCACGGCCGAGGATCCCTATGCGGTCAGCAATGAGGTGCTTCCGGGAGGCAGGGCGGAGATATCACTCAAGGAAGGAAAACTCCTTGTGATTCTGATCGACTGAACTGCACCACAGGTGCAGCTTATGCCAGAGGGCGCGCGAGCCGGATGAGCAGCTCCGCGCTCTTTTCCATTTCCTGGATGGAAGCGTATTCGAAGCGTCCGTGGAAATTGTACCCGCCGGTGCACAGATTCGGGCAGGGAATTCCCATGTATGTCAGGACCGCGCCGTCCGTGCCGCCGCGGATCGGAGCGACCTTCGGTTCGATTCCCATCTTCGTCATGACGTCCTTGGCCCGGGTGATCAGGTCCATGCGATCCTTCATCAGGTCGGCCATGTTGTAATAGTCATCGCGCAGAGTGAGGCGGAACGCGTTGCGGCCGTATTTTTCGGCACAATAGTCGACCGCCCGGCGCAGATAGTCCTTGCGGGCCTCGAAGTTCGCGCGGTCGTGGTCGCGGATGATGTATTTTAAGCAGGCGTGTTCGCAGTCGCCTTCCATAGCCGTCAGAAAATAATACCCTTCGTAGCCTTCCGTGTGTTCCGGCACCTCCGCGGGCGGCAGCAGCGCGTTCAGTTCCATCGCGAGGGTACAGGCGTTGACCAGCGTGTTCTTGCCCGACCCGGGGTGAACGGATTTTCCGGCAATTTCCACTTTGGCGGAGGCGCCGTTGAAGCATTCGTATTCAATTTCGCCTAAGCTTCCGCCGTCGACCGTATAGGCCTCCTTTGCGCCGAAACGCTCTATGTCGAAGTTCGCGGTGCCGCGTCCGACTTCTTCGTCCGGCGTAAACGCGAGGCAGAGTTTCCTGTGCGGTTCTTCCGGATGGGCGGCGTACCACGCGAAAAGATTCATGATTTCAGCGACGCCGGCCTTGTCGTCAGCGCCGAGGAGCGTCGTTCCGTCGGTGACGATCAGGTCTTCGCCGGTATGTGAGAGCAGTTCGGGAAACTCTGACGGGGAGAGGACGGTATCGTCGTTCAGGCGGATGTCCTTTCCGTCATAGGAGTCAATGATCCGGGGATTGACGCCCTTTCCGCTTGCGGCGGGAGAGGTGTCCATATGCGACACGAAGCCGAGCGCCGGCTCTTCGCCGGGCAGCGAGGCATACACATAGCAGTGTTCCTCGTCGTAATAAGCTTCCGCGCCAAGCGCCAGAAGTTCCTCATAGAGAAGCTTCGCCAGGTCGCGCTGCTTCGCGGTCGAAGGCTGCGCCTCCGTCTCTTCCTGAGATTGTGTATCGATGCGGGTATAGCGTAAGAAACGGTCAATCAGAGCCTTGTTTTGGATCATAGTATGTTCTTCTCCTTTATGATTGTAAATGCGTGCGGAAGCAGGTCCTTCAATTTCAGATGAAGGAAATCGGTTTCGGATTTGACGATGAAAATGTCAAACTCCTCGCCGCAGAACTCACTCAGGACCTGCAGGCACATGCCGCATGGCATGCAATAGTCTTCCGGAGGACAGTCTTTTTGTCCCCCGCTTACAGCGAGAGCCCGGAAGCCCCGGTGTCCGTGCGCGACCGCGTAGAATACGGCGGTCCGCTCCGCGCAGAGGCCGGCCGGATAGGCGGCATTTTCCACATTGCTTCCCGTGATCAGTGTGCCGTCCGCAGTCAGAAGGGCGGCGCCCACCGTAAAGTTGGAGTATGGGGCATAAGCATATTCGCGGGCCTCTATGGCTTTCGCGGCCAGATCCCGGATGTCATCCTGATTCATCGTCCAGTCCTCCTTTTATTCTGACATTCAATTATTGATTTTATATGATACGGAAGGCGTTTGCCAGTAATTTTCCATTGGAAATGGCTTCTCAAGGGCATATAATAAAAATGACCGCTGCAGTAGAGGGGTATAAGAAGGGGGTTGGAAAATGGCAGGTGTAATACATATAGAATTGAATCTGCTGTTTATGATCATACTCGTATTCATTGCGCGTCAGAACAGAAGAAACGTCAACCAGCAGATGAAACGGGTGTTTTTCCGCAATACCATCGTCGGAATCTTTCTGGAACTGGCAATGGACGCGTTCTGGGTCGCGATTGACGGCAAAGTATTCCCGGGCGGGATCCTGCTCAATAAAATCACCAATGCTGCATGTTTTGCCATAGGAGTGGCAGTAGGCAGCGTCTGGTATCTCTATGTGATGGAATCCCTCGGAATTCGTATCACGAGAAAGCTGACCGCTTTGGTCATGATGCCGGCTGTAATCGGTGCTGTGATCGGCATTTCAACGATCTGGACGAAGCTGACTTTTGATGTGACCGATGCGAATGTCTATGTGCGCGGACCGTTCTTTTTCGTTCAGGAACTGATGGCACTCCTGATGGTGTTTGTGTCATTTCTCCATCTTATCCTATACCTGCTTTCGGGGAGGAACCGCGGAAAGAAACAGATCGTGTATAAGCTTCTCAGCTTTTATATCCTGCCGTTTATCGGAACGATTCTTTCGATGCCGTTCTCGGGAGCTCCGGCGACCTGGCCCTGCGCGGCGGTTTCCGTGATCCTCATCTATCTGGATGCGCAGGACAGCGAGATTCTTCAGGATTCGCTTACCGGGCTCAACAACAGGAAGAAGCTGGAAGTGACCTACCCCGAGTACGCCAAAATGATCTCCGAGACGCGTAAGCTGTATATGTTTATGATGGACCTGGATCATTTTAAAGTGATCAACGATACCCTGGGCCACGCGGTCGGCGATGACGCCCTCGTGGAAGCGTCGAAGATCTTCAAACGCTCCATGGAAGGAGTCCGCGGAATCGTTGCCAGGATCGGCGGGGACGAATTCGTCATTCTGGCCTTTATGGCCGATGAAAACGGAGCGGAACAGTTTAAACAGGGAATTTACAGACGATTTGAGGAGTTCCGGCTGAGTAAGGAAAAGTCCTATGAACTGAAGTGCAGCGTCGGCTATTGCATGTGCGAGAGAGAGGACGAATTCGCGGAAGTCATGAAGATTTCGGACGCGGAGCTCTACAGGGAGAAGAAGAGACGCAATGCGGGGAGATAAGCTTTAGCATGCGTAAATATGAAATACTGAAGGAATCATTGAGGAAAATGGGGCCGCTGGCCGTCGCATTTTCGGGAGGAGCTGATTCGGCTCTTCTTCTTTATGCTGCCAGGGAGGCACTCGGAGAATATGTGCTGGCTATGACCGCGGTGGCCGAAGCATTTCCCGAAAATGAAAGCGCGGAGGCGGAAGAGTTCTGCCGAAAGTACGGAATCTGGCAGGTGATCGTGCCGTTTCAGGCTCTTGGCGTAAAGGAATTCCGCGACAATCCGCCCGACCGCTGTTATTACTGCAAAAAAGCGCTCTTTAGACTCTTCCTTGATACGGCTTCAAAGGCCGGGATCGGGACGGTCGCGGAGGGGTCGAATCTCGACGACGAGTCCGATATCAGGCCGGGCCATCGCGCGATCGCGGAGCTTTCGATCAGGAGCCCTTTGAGGGAAGCGGGGCTTACGAAGGCAGAGATTCGCGCTATCTCAAAGGAACTCGGACTTCCGACCTGGGACAAGCCGTCCCGGGCCTGTCTGGCGAGCAGAGTGCCTTACGGGGAAGAGATTACATCCGAAAAACTGACAAGGATCGGGCAGGCGGAACAGTATCTTCTGGATCTGGGTTTTACGCAGGTGCGTGTGCGTTCTCATGAAAATACGGCCCGGATCGAGCTGCTCCCGGAAGAGATGGGACGGCTCCTCAACGAAGAGGTCCGGACGGAGCTTGTCAGAAGATTCAAGGCGCTCGGATTTTTGTATGTGAGCCTCGATCTTCAGGGATTCCGAAGCGGCAGTATGAATGAAGTGCTTTAAGTCGTGAAAAGTCCGTATTCGGACGCATCATGCTATTGGGATTTGCTTGAAAAATGATATGATATAGGAAAATCCAGATCACGGAGGAGTAAAATATGGACAGAACGCCAGCAGCAGTCAAAGCTCTGCTTGCATACGGACAGAAGACAGGACTCATTACCGAAGACGAATACTTCTATACCGCAAATGGTATTTTTCATGTGCTTCAATACACGCCGGACGGCGAATTCAACGTGAGCGGATGCGAGGAGTGTCTGGCTGAATATGCCTCGGCAGTCGGCTCACCGGCTGGTCTCGAAGGAGCCTCTCTTTACGAAAAAGGCCATGTCCTCGAAGCCATCCTGAAGGATCTTCTGGACGAGGCAGCGGAACGGGGCCTGATCGACGGCGGCGTTGTTTCACGGGATCTTCTGGATACGGCCGTGATGGGATGCCTCACACCGCGTCCGCGGGAAGTGATCCGCAAATTCTGGGAAGACTATGAAGAGGATCCGAAGAAGGCGACAGACGGGTTCTACAGCCTTGCGACCGACTCGGATTATATCCGCAGCTACCGGATCGAGAAGGACCGCAAATGGCCCGCTCCGACGCCTTACGGCGATCTCGACATCACGATCAATCTGGCAAAGCCGGAAAAGGATCCGAAGGCGATCGCGGCGGCGCTGACCAATAAGGCGAAGGCCGGTTACCCGAAATGCCTGCTCTGCCATTCGAACGAAGGTTATGCAGGCCGCCTGGATCATCCGGCAAGGCAGACGATCCGCCACATCCCGCTCGAACTTGGCGGTGAGAGATGGTATCTTCAGTATTCGCCGTATGTCTATTACAATGAACACTGCATCGTCTTTTCGGATGAGCACCGTCCGATGAAGATTGAAAGGCAGACATTTGTAAGGCTTCTTGAGTTCCTTAAGATGTTCCCGCACTATACGATCGGCTCCAATGCGGACCTGCCAATCGTGGGCGGTTCCATCCTGACGCATGAGCATTACCAGGGCGGTCATTACACATTTGCGATGGCGCGGGCGAAGATCAGGGAGGAAATTCATTTTAAAGGATTTGAAGACATCAAGGCCGGCATCGTACACTGGCCGATGAGTGTCATTCGCCTTGACGGGAAGGATCCGGAAAGACTGGTGGAACTGGCGGACAGAATCCTTGGAAAATGGCGTGCCTACAGCGACCCGTCCGTGGACATTTATGCCGAAACGGACGCGCCCCACAATACAATCACGCCGATCGCGCGGATGCGTGACGGGGAGTTCGAACTGGATCTCGTGCTGAGAAACAACCGGACGACCGAAGAATATCCGCTCGGAATCTTCCATCCGCATTCCGAGCTGCACCATATCAAGAAGGAAAATATCGGCCTCATCGAAGTGATGGGTCTCGCCGTTCTTCCTTCCCGTCTTCTGAAGGAAATGGAGTCCTTAAGAAAGGCCCTTCTTGCGGGAGACGATTTAAGAGCCGACGCGGCGCTCGCCGTGCACGCGGACTGGGCCGAAGAGGTCATGGCCGCGCATCCCGAGGCAAACGCGGACAACCTGGAGAAGATCCTTCAGGAGGAGATCGGCATTGTATTTTCGAAAGTTCTGGAGCACGCCGGAGTATTCAAGGATACGGAAGAAGGGCGCGCTGCATTTGAAAGATTTTGCGAGGAGGTATAACAGCGATGAACGAACAGAAGATTATCGAGGATCTGAAAGCGACGTTTCAGGAGCTCTACGGCGGCGAACCGGATGGCGTATTCTTCGCGCCCGGCAGGGTGAACCTGATCGGAGAGCATACGGATTACAACGGCGGCCATGTATTTCCCTGCGCGCTGTCGATGGGAACCTACGCGGCTGCGAGAAAAAGGGAGGACAACCGCGTCCGGCTCGCGAGCATGAACAAGGGGAAGGCGACTGTTGAAGAGCTGACTCTGGAGGATGCGAATAAGCCCAAAAAGGACCGCTGGACCGACTATCCGATCGGCGTGATTGCTGCATTTGCCGCAAATGGAAATGAGATTCCGACCGGCCTCGAAGTGGTTTTTTTCGGAAATGTTCCGGCCGGCTCAGGCCTTTCCTCCTCGGCTTCTCTGGAAGTCGTCATGGGAATCGTCTTAAGGACGCTTTATGGCCTGGATGACGTCCGTCAGGTGGATCTCGCCCTGCTGGGACAGCAGGCAGAGTGCGATTATGTCGGGATGCAGTGCGGCATCATGGATCAGTTCGCTTCCGCGATGGGCCGGAAAGACACCGCGATGTTCCTCGATGTGAATACGATGGAATGTGAATATGCCCCGCTTGATCTGCCCGGCATGAAGATCGTCATTACGAACAGCGGCGTCAAACACCAGCTGGCTTCTTCGGAGTACAACGTCCGCAGAGCCGAGTGCGAATCCGCTCTTGAAGACCTGAAGAAGGTGAAGCCTTCTTTGAAGTCGCTTGGCGAGCTTTCCGTTGCGGAATTCGAGGAGATTGCGGATCATATCAGAGACGCGGTCGAACGAAAGCGCGCGAAGCACGCGGTTTATGAAAACGCGCGCACGGTAAAGGCCTTCAATGCCCTGAAAGAACAGGGGAATATCGAGGAATTCGGACGTCTGATGAATGAATCCCACGATTCCCTTCAGAACGACTATGAAGTGTCCTGCCCGGAAATTGACTTCCTCGTAAAGGAAGGAAGAAAGATCGAGGGAGTGATCGGCACCCGCATCACGGGCGGCGGCTTCGGAGGCTGCACGGTCAGCATCGTGAAGGACGAGGCGATCGACGAGTTCAAGACGCGTCTGACGGAAGCATACGAGAAGGAATTCGGCGTCACACCGGAGTTCTATGTAGCGGAGCCCGGAGACGGAGCGAAAATCCTGGAGAAAAAATGACATACAAAAAGCCGGCGGTTAACTGCCGGCTTTTTTGATGCCTGTCAGAATCCGATACGTCCTTCCGCCTTGCCGCTTAAGCAGTAGTGCTTGTAATAATCCGGCAGATTGGTCCCGAAGAGTTTTTTGACGTCGGCATAGCGGCTTCTGTAGCGTTCCACGCGGAAGCCGGACGATGCCTGGCGTCCTTCCACCATGCCGTAGGTGAGGAAATGCGTGAAATAAGCCGCCTCATTGTTCCCGAAGGCCTTTCTCAGATCCTCGTATTTGGTCCGGTAGAACTGATAGTTATAGACCGCGGAATAGTCCACGCCGTTATAGATATAGGCTTTCGTCTTGACGGCCTGGGCAGCGGCGTAAGCCGCGGTTCCCTTCAGAGCGTAAGGAACGTTGTAGGCATAGAGGAATGACCGTCCGCTCCATTCGACAAGCGGCACATCCGTAAACGGCTGCGTTGTCTGGATCCGCCAGTCGCTTCCGGTATCGTATTTGTCGCAGAGGCCTGTCTTGGGGTCATATTTGCTGACGACAAATACATGTCCGATCTCGTTGTCGCTGTCATTTTTTACGGCAACGACCGCGCCCGGAAGAATCTTGGATTTGGCGGCGCTTACAAACCCCCATCCCGCGAGATACGGAGCCATCGTGTAGATCGT
The DNA here is from genome assembly GCA_900319795.1 of uncultured Eubacteriales bacterium. GTDB lineage: Bacteria > Bacillota > Clostridia > Lachnospirales > Lachnospiraceae > Chordicoccus. The sequence continues at coordinate 23,277 of ONPU01000010.1, forward strand.
GATGCCGCCTCCCGGCTGTTCGTTGTAGCCGAGATCGTAGAGAGCCCTGGCGATGATTCTGTCACAGCTGATTTTCTTGTCGTCGCAGGGAGGAGTACTCTGGCTGTCGTCGTAGTACCAGCCGTTTTTCCTGGCCCTGTCGGCAACGGCCTTTACCGCTTTCAGGAAGAGATTCGCGGACTCTTTGTTGTAGACATACGCCGGCTTTTTGACCGTGGTCGCGGCTGTCTTTGTGCCGGTTCCGGTCGAAGAGGTCTTTTTCTCCGTGGTCTTTGCCGTCGTCTTCTTCGAACTGGTCTTTTTGACGGTTTTCTTCGCCTTGATCTTGACCTTGATCGTGCCTTTTCCGGTGAGCCTGCCCTTCTTATTGTAGCCGCGGACATAGAGCTTCAGGCTGCCGGTGCGAAGAGCCTTGATCCGGATCGTTCTTCCCTTGACCTTGATTTTGACGCGCCCCTTTTTGGAGGCTTTGACCTTGATCTTCTTATAGTTGCCTTTGGCCTTGATCTTTACGGTTTTGCCCTTCGTGATCGTGACGGAGGACCTTGTAAACCGGATCTTTTTTGCCTTTGCGAAGGCGGGGACGGCTGTCAGGAACAGCATCATGAGCGCGAACACAAAGAGCACGTAACATAGTCTCTTCAGGTATCTTTTTTTCATAGCTCGTTTTCCTTTGAACTCACATTTATTCCACTATACACGTTTCGGTTCTCTCAGGCAAGAAAGCTTTGGCCTTGCCATTGCTGCCGCCCGAGAATAGAATAGATCACGGGAAAAGCCATTTCCAGGATGTATTTATAAAAAAAGCGGGGAAGATCCATGGATAATGAGACAAGAGCAAGGCTTGAAAAACAGATTGATTTTATACTGGAGCTGGATAAGGAGAAGACCATTTTCCGCCAGACGTCCTTAAGCGGCCACGGACGGAAGGAAAATGACGCCGAACACGCCTGGCACATGGCCATCATGGCGTACCTTTTGAGAGAATATGCCGACGAGCCTTTCGACGTGGCGAAAACGATGCTGATGATCCTCATCCACGACGTTGTGGAGATTGACGCGGGTGACACCTATGCCTACGATCCCGAGGGGAAGAAGACCCAGAGGGAAAGGGAGGAGAAGGCTGCGGAGCGCATTTTCGGACTTTTGCCGGAAGACCAGGGGCAGGAACTGAAGGCCCTGTTTAAGGAATTCGAGGACGGAACGACTCCGGAGGCGAAATTTGCCCGCGCGATGGACAATTTCCAGCCGCTTCTTTTAAACAATTCGAACGGCGGAGGCGACTGGCGGGAACACGGTGTCCGCTATGAGCAGGTTTACGGGCGTCAGGCCGGCACCCGGAAGGGATCGAAGATCCTGTCCGAAAAGACGATGGAGATTCTGGAAAAATATCATGAAAACGGAACGCTGCCCTCATAGGCAGCGTTTTTTCTCAGTTATTCTGCATTCCGCGGAGCAGGTAATAGGTGTTGCGGTAAACCTGCGGCCGCTCTTTTTTCAGAAGGCGGCGGACATCCTTGTAGACGTCTTCCCTTGAGAGCAGTTCGGTGAGCCAGGGCGCGTACCGGGTACCTGCTCCGGCTTTGACTTCCTCCAGGAAGCTGTCCAGGGAGAGCGAGCCCTTGTAGCTGCGGCCGATGCTGTCAGTCGCGGCATCCATGCAGTCCACGCACTGGATGAGGTCGATCAAAGGTTTTAAGGGCGTCGTTTCGGGATTGAGTTCATGCGGATAGCCCCGGGAATTGTCATACCATTTGTGGTGGCCGAGAGCGATCGGCGCGTAAGGACGCGTCGACTCGTAGCGCATCAGCATTTCATAGCCGCTGCGCGGATGTGTCTTGATCAGGTCAAACTCGATGTCATAGAGTTTTCTGCCGTAGACGAAAATCGTGTCGATAATCGTCAGCTTGCCGAAATCGTGGCAGAGCGCCGCGTGATAGGCAAAGTCGATGATTTCCGTTCTGTGCGTGAGCACGTCGTCGACGGAGGAGCAGCCCAGAACCCCGATGAGCACGTCCGGATACTGGAGAATCAGGTGCTCTGTGAGGCACCTGGTCAGCTGGGCGACCATCGCCGAGTGAATATATGTGGGCGGATGGAAAGCCGCAAGGCCCTGCAGCATCATATCTTCAAAGGAAATACGTCCCGGAATTTCAATAAATCGGTCGATAATGCCCATATAGTATTCCAGCAGTCCGAAAAGGGAGCCGCTGTTTGGCATATGGAACGCGTAGGAGAGGACGTTGCGGTAGAAAATGTCAAGCTGGCGGTAATCCTCTAAAGAGACGTACTCCGGATCGAGGAGACACATATATTCCACGGGGATGCTCAGATTGATAAAGAGCTCCTGCTGATTGTAGCCGTCGGCCTTTCTGTCTTCGTAGAGCGCAAGAAGCGCTTTCTTATATTCGTCCACGGAACTCAATCCCGCCAGATAGCGGTTGCGCTCATGGTGGAAGGAGAGGAAAATGCGGGTCTCGTCATTCCCGAACTGCTTTTCGAAATAATCCGTATTCGTGTCCCAGAGCTCGCAGAGCTTTTCCGAATAATCACAGATCAGCTTCAGCTGCTCACCGTTAAATCCGGCCTCGTTGCAGAATTCGGTGGACATGGAAATATATTCCAGCGTCCGGTAGCGGAAATACATCCAGTCAAAGTGCGGAACCAGATCTTTATAGAACGGGTCTTCCGCTATTTCCAGCATATTGAGAAGGAGGGCCAGGCGGTTTTTATTTGCCTCCTTATCGTGGTAGACGCCTTCATAGAAAACGGCGGAATAGCGCGCGTTCGTAAGGACGATTTCTCTTGAAGTTTCGTCCTCGATGGCTTCGAAATGTTCTTTTTTGAGAAGATTTAGGAAAAATGCGCCGACTTTCATCCCGGCATCCCTGTAAAGCCCGGAGATCTCCGGATAGGGCGTAATGCGCATGGTCATAATGAGAAGCTCGTAAAGCGTCGTCATTCTGGCGTCCATGCAGTGGATGAGAGTGGGAAGGGATTTCCTCGCCTCCGCGTCCCGGACAAGTTTTTTCGAGAGAAAATACGCGACGGGAAGGTCCAGGTTTTCGGCGAGTTCCGCTGAGACAAGTTCGTCTTCGAAGGCGGACATCTCCTCACTTGTTTCATCGTCAAGCAGGTCGTCCGACTGAATAATGGGATTCAGCCGTGTTTCGATGAATTCCCGGTTCTTGGCGGCCAGGCGGCCGATTTCCGTAAAATGGGCACACAGACGCTCACTGTATCCGTCCCCGTCGGAAATACCGTCTAAAGAGGGGGTCGCAAGGAAGCGGATTCTGGCTATGCGGTCGGTATAATTTTGATAATCCTGTTTCGCGAAATTCATAAGATGACCTTCCCGAAAGTGGTTTTATACTGTATGAAAGTATATCATCTTGCAACGTCAATGGCAATGATGTGAGGCGGCTTCGCTTCACACTTTGTTCGCAGCTTTTCCGTAGGCATACGGCCTCTCTTTATGGTAAAATTTGAAATAAGAACTCACAAAGGATGGGTAGAATGATGAAGAAAAAATGGATTGCGCTTTTGACAGCTGCCGCGATGGCAGTAACCTGCGCGGCGCCGCATGCCGCCTGGGCGGAAGAGGTCGTGGATGTGCCGGAAGAAACTCTGGGCGCGGAAGTCCCCGAAGAGGAGCCGGCTGCTGAAGAGGAAGCTGCCCCGGCAGAAGATACTGTCGAAGAAAATACGGAAGATACAGGAGAAGAGGAAGCCGCGGCGGATGAGGCTGTGGAAGAAAGCGGTGAAGCGGATCTTGTCATGGAAGAGGGCGACACCGAGGATCTCAGTGCCCTGACAGAGGATGACGGTACCGCGACGGATGAAACCGGCGACACGGCAGCGGCAGATACGACAGGCACTGTGGCCACGGACGCGATCCTGATGACCGACGAGCAGATGGCCGCGGTCGAGTCCTATCTGGACCTGCGGAATATGGAGGCAGAGTGGACCTACTCCGCGGACAGCGATTCCTGGACCCTGACACCTGTGGTGGACGTGGTCTATCCGGAGCTTCCGGATTATCAGGGCGTATCCGTCTGCGTTCCGGGACCCTATGTCATCGGCCTGGATACGGACGGCGACGGCAGTGCCGACGTAGTGGAAGGAACAGCGGTCGGGAACCTGGTGATCGACTATGAAGCGAGCATCACGAGCACGAACGGACAGGTCTATACCGCGGGGACAGCCCCTGTGATCGTTAACACCGGTGCGGCCGGCTACAGTGAACAGGCCAACCAGAGCGCGGCATCGACCTGGGCAGCCGAAGGATATATCAACATGGCATGCGGCAACCGGGGCAAACAGAGCTCTTATACGGATAATTCCGGAAATACGGTCTTCACCGGCGACGCTCCCTCATGCCTCGTGGATCAGAAAAATGCCGTCCGTTTCGTCAAATACAACATTCTCCTCGGCAACCTGCCCGGCAATATCAATTATTTTGTGTCCACGGGCGGATCCGGCGGCGGAGCCCATGCGGCGATGCTGGCGGCGACGTCGGACAGCAACCGGTTTTTCGACTATGAGGCGGAGGCCGGTGCGGTTGGCATTTACAAAATATCGGAAGACGGGTATGTGACTTCCGTGATCATCGACGGGGAGGAAATCGGCCTTTCGGACGGAGTGTGGGGTACGATTGCCTACAGCCCGATCACTTCGCTCGCGGAAGCGGATATGGCGCAGGCCTTCGAATATACACTGGATCCGGAGCATGAGTTCAATACCGAATTCCAGAAGAAACTGGCGGCTGTTCTGTCCGATTCCTATATGGAATTTATCAATCTGAGGCAGCTTACGGTCAGTGAAGAGAAGCTGGGGTTTGACCTGGACGGGAACGGAAACAGCACGGATACAGTGCCGCTTACGATCGAATATGATGAGGAAAATGGCTACTCAGGCACCTACCTGGATCTCTACCTGGCTATTGCGAAAAAGAGCCTTTGTTCCTACCTGAACCGCCTGGATTACGCGAAAGACTGGACCTGGTTCGTCCAAAGCGGCGGCGCCATGAGCGATGAAGCAGTGGCGGCCATGACGTTGGAAGACAAGGCGGAGGCATTTATCCACGGCTGGTACGCGAAGGGCACCTCGGAAGGACGCGGCATGGGCCGCGGAGGAGATGGCATGGGCCCTGGCGGTGATGGCGCCGGCCCTGTAGAGGACGGAAATGGCCTTGGCGATATGATGCCGCCTGAGGGGAACGGAGGCCCCGGCGGAGACGGCATGGGACCGGATGGAGCGGAAGAAGAGGTAGGAACACCGGATGCGGGAACGACCCAGTCCGCAACAAGCAAGACCGACTCCGCGAATTACGCGGACTTTGATGAGATGCTGGCGGGATATCAGACGGATATCGAAGAGATCGAAGCCGGCGATCGTTTCGGAAACAGCATTGTGGATCTCTATGATCCGGTGTCCTTTATTCCGGGCGATATGCCGGGAGCGCCGTCCTGGGTGAAGATCCTGATGGGGGCGTCTGAGGGAGACATTTCCATGTTCAATTCCCTCAATATGATGATCGAATGGCTGAACGCCGGTGTGGACTGTGAAGTCGAGTGGCAGTGGGACGGCGGACATGTGCCGTCCGAGATCCTGGGAGACTCTTTCGCGCTCTATGTCGACCAGATGTATGGGAAATATGTCGAAGGAGCCAAGGAGATCAAGAAGCCTGAGGCGGAGAAACAGACGAAAAACGGTTCGGCCGAAGAAGCGGCCGGAACGGACATCTCTTCCTGGGTAGAGTATGACGGCAGCATCGATAAGACCTCATTCTCGCTGGCTGACTTCGCTGCTTATCGCTCGAAGAGCGCGAACAAGGCCGTGCCGGGATTTGACGTAATGGACTACGGCCAGGAAGACTTCGTCTTCGGAAGCGCGACTTACGATGCCCGTCACTGGGACCGTTATCTGCTTGACGCGATGACGGAACACGCGGATGAACTTAAGGAATTATTCAATGCCTGACGCCCTTGGCGATTGGAGGTGGATCGGATGTACGAGTGTTCGAACTGCGGCGGGGAGCTGCGCTATAATATAAAGCAAAAGAAACTCAAGTGTACACATTGCGATCAATTCTTCGATCCGGAAGAATTTGAGAAGGATCTGGAGGTAAAGGAGCAGGATCTTCAGGACATGAAGCTCCTTACCTGCCCGGTCTGCGGAGGGGAAGTCACCTCCGCGAATCTGTCCGCGATGACCAAGTGCCGGTACTGCGGCAGTACGGTGGTGATGCAGGTGAAGAACGGCAGCATGAAGCGGCCGGACCGGATCCTGCCCTTTGAAGTGACGAAGGAACGGTGTATCAACGCCTTTAAGGAGAAGGCCAAAGCGGCCGTGTTCGCTCCCGGGGCGCTTCAGAATGAGGAGTTCCTTCAGGATTTCCAGGGCATTTACATGCCCTTCCACTGCATTCATACGGAAATGAAAAACGTCCTTCACCTGAAGGGCGAGAAGACGTCGCGCCAGGGAAAGGACGACGTGATCCGGACCTTCAATCTCGACTGCACGCTGGACGATCCGAAACAGGATATTTATCTCGACGCGTCGTCCTCTTTCAGGGACAGTGTGAGCAGGGAGATTATGCCGTATCATTTCCAAAATGAGAGAAAATTTTCGCCTGCGTATATGCTCGGCTTCTACGCCGACCAGCCGGACGTTCCTGCCGGGGTTTACGATGAGGACGCGAAAGAACTGGTTTCCGAGGCGGTCTTTCTCGATGTGGCCAAGCACAGTAAGAAGGTCAAGGGATATGACCCGGATATTCCGAAGATTCCGGAAGACATTGCCGCGCAGTGCGGCACGCGGGTGACAGGCTCCGCGCTCAGCATGCTGCCGGTCTGGTTCCTCACCTGGCGGCACCGGAACCGTGTGTCCTACGCGGTCGTGAACGGGCAGACCGGTGAGGTCGCGGCTGAGTTTCCGATTGACTATGTGAAATTTTTCGTCACGGCGGCTGTTGCGGCGGTTGTTTCCATGGTGCTGCTGCATTTCTTCGCGGCGATGACCGCGCCGGCCGCCCTCACTTGGATTCTGGTTCTTTCAACAGCCATTCTTTTCGGAAGCTGGCACCAGATCCGGAGGCTTGTGATCCACAGTGAATACCTGGATGACCGCGGACACTTCGGGAGAGGCGGCCCGGATACGCAAGGACGGCGTTTTGTGAAGCAGAGCCGGACCGTCGAAGGGTCGAAAGGTCTGATCGACAAGGCGATCGATATCCTGTTCTCTGTAGCGCTTGACTGGATTGTATTCCTTTTTGTGCTTGCGTTCGCGTTTCTGGACAGCGATATTTTTTCTTCCGTGTTCCGCCTGTTTCCGGACAAACGGGCTCTGCTCCTCATGATCGCGACAGCGATGATCATCTATGTGATGGCCAGAAGCATCATGTTCCTCGTCGATGTGAACCGCGTCGAGGATCTGTTCGCGATTGCGGGCCCCTTAGCGGGATGCATCCTGTCGATCACCGTGCTTGCCCTCCGTCCGGCGGAAGACTGGGCCTACTACTCGGCGGCCATAGTCGCTACGGGACTCTGCCTGTTCGGAATGCTGCTGATGATTTTCCGCTACAACCTTCTGGTCACGAACCCCGTGCCGCACCTCTTTGAGCGGCAGAGGGAGGAAATGGCCGCGGCAGGAGACGTCCGGGCAAATTTCAACGAAAAGGGCGTCAGCATTGCTCTTGAAAATGAAAAACGACTTCGCCGCCGCAAGGTTCTGCGCTGGGCGTATCTGGTGGCATTTTTTGCGCTGATTGCGCTTGCTGTCGGCGTGGCCATGAAGGCGATGGACAATTACAACTCCAGAAAGGCCGCTCAGGCGGAAGCCTACAAAGTGTCGGAAATGGAGAGCACGTCCGAAGTGGACGGGGTGCCTCTTTACACCAATCCGTCGACCGGATATCACGCGTATATCCAGGATTATGAGAGCCTTTTAAGTGATGAAGAGCGGGAAAAGCTGGTGAACGATATGGCACCTGTGACGGCGTTCGGGCATGTGGCATTTGTGTCAGCCAAGGTCCGTGCCGGGGATACAGCCGGGTACGCGGAGGAATATTTCCTGAATCTGTTTGGCCCGACCGACGGGACGCTGTTCCTCATTGACATGTACAACCGCCAGATCTACATTTACAGCGGGCAGAGCGTCTATAAGGTTATTACGAAATCCAAGGCCAACAGCATTACGGACAATGTCTATAAATATGCGTCGAAGGAAGATTACTACACCTGCGCGGCGGAAGTCTTCCGGCAGATGTCGACCCTCCTTCTCGGAGGAACGATCGCGGAACCGATGAAGCGGATCTGTGACATCCTGGTCGGGATACTTCTGGGTCTTGGCATTGCTTATCTGCTGGTTCTGTTCTTTACGGACAGTCAGTCTTTGAGCGCTGCCGATATTGCCGGAGTCGCGGCGGCTTCGGTTGCGGTTGCCTCGGTACACCGGGTTGTGACGAGTGAGAAGCGCCGGCGCCATGTGAGCAGCAGCGGCGGAGGCAGCGGCGGCGGTGGAGGAGGTTTCTCCGGCGGCGGTGGCGGCGGAGGAGGCTTTTCCGGCGGCGGCGGTGGCCACGGTTTCTGATGTCTGGGAGAGGACATTTGCAAGCATATTAAAAAGGAGCAAAGGCGGCATCCGGTCACAGCAGATCCGCGATTTCAAGGACCATACGTTCCGTCTTTTCCCAGCCGAGACAGGGATCGGTGATGGACTGGCCGTAAGCCGCATGTCCCGGAGGACAGCTTCCGTCCTCCAGATAGGATTCGACCATCAGCCCCTTTACGAGGGAGCGGATCTCAGGAGACAGTCTCATGCTGTGCAGAACCTCCTTGGCGATACGCGGCTGCTGGTCGAATTTTTTATTGGAGTTCGCGTGGTTGGTGTCGATGATCATCGAGGGATTCAAAAGCCCGGACTTTTCGTACAGTTCATGGACGAAGATCAGGTCCTCATAGTGATAGTTCGGCGCCGAACTTCCCTGCTTATGGGAATATCCTCTCAGGATGGCATGCGCGAGCGGGTTCCCCGTGCTCTTTACTTCCCAGCCTGAAAAGACAAATGTGTGCGGATTCTGGGCGGCTTTGATGGCATTCATCATCACGGAAAGGATCCCGCCGGTGGGATTTTTCATTCCCACGGGAATATCCAGGCCGCTTGAGACAAGCCTGTGTGTCTGGTTTTCCACAGACCGCGCGCCTACGGCGACATAGGAGAGGACGTCTGAAAGATACGGATAGTTGACGGGATACAGCATCTCGTCGGCTGAGGAAAATCCGGTTTCCTCGAGGGCCCTTAAGTGCACTTTTCTTATGGAAATGATCCCTTTCAGCATATCCGGCGCGCTGTCCGGATCCGGCTGGTGCAGCATTCCCTTGTATCCTTCACCCGTCGTCCTCGGTTTATTGGTATAGATTCTCGGAATCATGAGGATTTTGTCCGCCACTTTTTCCTGCAGATTCCTAAGCCTCGAGATATACTCGAGCACCGCGTCTTCCCTGTCGGCGGAGCAGGGGCCGATGATCAAAAGGAATTTGTCGGATTCGCCGCGAAAGATGGCTCTGACGGCATTGTCATTTTCCGCTTTTACGGCTGCGGACTGCGCTGACAGCGGATACATTTCCTTCACGATCCGCGCAGGGGGCAGTTCTCTCTTAAATAACATACTCATTTTCTTACTCCCCCATCATACGGGTTCTTCGCGGAATGTTCCGACCAGCTTCAGATCCGCGCAGAGCGCTGAAAGTTCCTGCAGCATTTCCCTGCCGTTCTGGGTGTGGATGTCTCCTTCGGCTTCCAGATAAAAATAGTATCTCCAGGCCAGATCTTTCAGCGGACGGCTCTTCAGATTTCTCATGTTGTATCCGTGCGCGCCGATGATATTCAAGGTGAGGGCCAGGGCGCCCGCTTCATTTTTCACAGTAAATACCAGAATGAAGTTTTCATGGTCGTTTCTGCCGGCAGTTACCGGAGTATTGAGATTCCGGGAGAAGACGGCGAACCTGGTCGTATTCGTGCCGGCATTCTGAATATCGGAATCAAGGATTTCAAGTCCGAAAAGCTCTGCCGTTTCCTCGGAAGCGATCGCGGCAACCGTCGGATCCCCTTTCTCGAGAACTCTTTCGGCCGCTGCAGAGGTATTCGCCGCGGTTTCGGTGATGAGATGCCGCTTGGACAGATAGCGGCTGCACTGACCGATTGCCTGGGAATGACTGATAACAGTTTTGATATCCTCAAGCCTCGTGCCTTTGATACCCATCAGCCTGTGCCGGATCGGAAGGTCATAAATCTGGGTGATATTGAGGGAGCCCTGATAGAGGAGATCCATCACGGCACCGACTTCGCCGGCGATGCTGTTCTCAATCGGAAGGACGGCACAGTCGTTTTCACCTTTTTCCACACTGCGATAAGCTTCCCTGAAATCCGGATTGGATATGAGACGTGAGCTCGGAAACAGTTTTTTGGCAGCCAGATAGGCGTAGGCTCCTTCCACGCCGCCGTAGGCCACTTTCATGCCGGAGATCAGGGTCTCCTGATAGGCGCTGGCGATGTCCATCACGGACTGCTGGAAGAGGACGTAATAGGAACGCAGCTCCTCGTCCCCGATCAGCTCTTTCTGGCGCTGGATTTTTTCGGCCTCGACCTTGCGGTCACGGACAGAAAGACCATGTGCTTCTTTATATGCCGCAACCTTCCTGGCGGCCTTCATGCGTTTCTCGAAAAGTGCCGCCATCTGGGCATCGATTTCGGTAATTTCCTCCCGGATTGTTTTCAGATCGCTCATCAATTTCTCCTTTTATCCTTCCGGTAAAGTTTTTTATTTTTGGATAAAATAGCATTTGATGATTTTACTGTCAAGAAAAGAAAATGACACATTTTGATCATAATTTATTTGTATGGTATAATCTGTCGAAAAAAAGACAACGATTATTGATAAAAAGGGGGAATTATTATGGCTGAAGATCTTTGGAATCAGAATCATGATGAGACCTATGACACTTATGCGGCCGAGCCGGCGAGACGGTCAGGGATGATGGCCGGATTCAACGCCGATATGGCGGCCGAGTCGCTGAGCACTTATATCGCGAAGACATTTTTATGGATGTTCGCCGGACTTCTCGTGACCTTTCTCGTGGCATACGGGATGGCGGTAAGCGGTGTTGCCTACAGCATGCTCGCGGGTGCGGGCAGAGCAGTGCTCCTTGTGGTGACCGTTGCCGAATTCGCGGTCGTGATCGCGATGTCGGCAGGAATCAACAAGATGGCGCCGGCTGTCGCGGCATTTTGCTTCCTTCTCTACGCGGCGCTGACGGGTGTGACATTTTCCATCTATTTTCTCGCGTTTGACCTGAGCGTTCTCGTTTACGCGTTTGGCGCGACGGCGCTGTTTTTCGGCGGGATGGCAGCGGCGAGTCTCATTTTCAAGATGGAACTGGACAGCATCCGCCCGTACCTGTTCGGAGGGCTGATCCTCCTCATCGTGTTCGGGATCCTGTCGATTTTCCTGAACCTGGGCGTGTTCAATACGCTGATCTGCTACGCGGGCATCGCGCTGTTCCTGGGCTATACGGCTTACGACGTATCCAAGGTCCGCGAGAATTATTACTTTTACGCGGGGCAGGGCGAGCTGCTGAAGAAGGCGTCGATTTTCTCCGCGCTGCAGCTGTATCTCGATTTCATCAACCTGTTCCTCTACATCTTGAGGATTCTCGGCAACCGAAAAGATTGAAACCAGACACCGGGGACAGTCCCCACTGTCTTATAAGACACCGGGGACAGTCCCCACTGTCTTATAAGACACCGGGGACAGTCCCCGGTGTCTTATTGACTTTGGCCCGCGCAAGAGTATAATACTGGTGGTTGTGAATTATTTTTGAATTTGAGCGGGGCGGGGATCTCAATGCCGGTTCTTTTTTTTGTACTTTGGATTATATTGAATGGAAGAATGACTCTTGAGCTGGTGGTGCTTGGCATCGTGATCAGCGCGGGAGTGACGTTTCTTGCTTACAGGATGGCGGGATATATTCCGGAAAATGATTTGCGCATGATCCGGAATTTCCCGCTTTTTGTCGTGTACGCCCTGAATCTTCTGCTGGAAATCGTGAAGTCCGCGGCCACTGTGCTTGGGACGATTTACCGGGCGGATGAGCCGGAGCCGGTGTTCATCGAATTCCATTCGGGCCTTCGGGGCACTTTGGCAAATGTGATTCTGGCGAACTCCATCACACTGACGCCGGGGACGATCACCGTGTTCCAGGAGGGCGATCATTTCCTCATTCACTGCCTGCATCCGGAGTACGCGGAAGGCATAGAAGATTCTTCGTTTATCCGTCTGCTTCGCAAAATGAAATAAGAAAGGTTCGAGGTACTTTAAGTGTCAGTCTCACAAGCTTATCACATATTGTTTACCGCCGGCCTTGTCTGGTTCGCGATTTTGATCGCGGTGATGCTGATCAAGGCCATCATCGGTCCCGGCGTAACGGACCGGATCCTCGCGATCAATATGATCGGGACCATGGTCATCTGCTGCATCCTGATTCTTTCGGTTCTTCTTGACGAAAACTATCTGACGGATGTGGCCCTGATCTACGCGATGATTTCCTATATCGCGGTGCTGATTCTGGCGACGGTCTATATTCCCGCGAATCCGAAGCGGAAGCGCTTTGGCGAGGATGTGAAACGGGAAGTGGAAGAGGGACGCCGCTACGTGAAAGAGCAGCGGGCGGAGATCCGCCGGAAAATGGAAGAAGAAGGATTTAAGGGCAGCACCCCTATCGATATGGACGGAAAGGAGTTATAAGATGCTGGAGTGGATTCTGTTCGCAGTCTGCGCCCTGCTTCTTTTTGCCGCGATGGTCTCCTTTACCGGCGCGGTGATCGGCGCAATCCGTTTCGGCTTTGTCATGAACAGCATGCACGCGGCCGGAATCGGTGATACATTTGGTATTTTATGTCTGGTTCTCTGCCTGATCCTTTCGATCGGACCGGGCCTCAATATGATGAAACTTCTCGTCATTCTGGTCTTTTTGTGGTTCAATTCTCCGGTGTCGACGCATTTTCTGATTCAGGTGGAATATTTTACAAATAAGGAACTGTATCGCTTTTCGGACCGCATCGCCGGGTCGAAGACAAATGAGACAGCTTCCGGGGAGGAAAAATGAGTCTTCTGGTGATTTTCCGTTCCATACTTCTGATCCTCCTGATCGTCTGCGCCATCGCGGTGAATCTGACGAAAGATCTTCTGCGCGCGGTGATTATCTTCATGTCCTACAGCTCCATCATGTGCCTTATCTGGATCCTGATGGAGTCCCCTGACCTTGCGATCACCGAAGCGGCCGTGGGAGCCGGTATCAGCGGCACGCTGTTTCTCGTGACGCTGAAAAAGCTTCGCGCGGAAGACCATACGGAGGAAAACGAATGAAAGAGCGTTTTTTAAAATGGTTTTACGGCGAGAGCGATCCCATGGAACACATCCTCGACTGTGCCGAAGTTCCGGACGAGTCCCGCGAAGAATGGAAATACGAGGAGCATGAGATCGAGCGCGAGATCAGCAGGAGAGTGCATACACAGTCCGTCATCCGTGCGGAGCGGAGAGGATTCTACGCGTTCTATCTGATCATCGCGGTTATCAGCTGCCTGATGCTGATCGGCGTCCTCCTGTTTACGGTTTCCCAACTGCCCCGTTACGGGGTGGAGAATCCGCGCGCGAAGGAAGTCGTCGAGCGCTATGTCGAGAAGGGCCTGGAAGAGACCGGCGCGGTCAATATCGTCTCCGGCATGATCCTCGACTACAGAGCTTTCGATACTCTGGGTGAGTCGCACGTGCTCTTTACGGCTCTTTTGTGCGTCATGATCCTTCTGCGTCTCGACGAAAAGAACAAGCGGACGCGCTATGAGAATTACTACACGGTGCTGGCGGATCCGTATTACGACATTTCCACGGATCCGATCATGCGGATCGCGGCTACGATCACTCTGCCGAGCATCTTTCTCTTCGGCATCTATATTCTGCTGAACGGTCAGATCTCGCCCGGCGGCGGCTTTTCGGGGGGCGCGGTCATGGGCGCGGCGCTGATCATTTACGCGGCGGCATTTGGTTTTACTGTCACGGACCGTGTTTTTACGTACCGGATGTCCCGGTGCATCACGTTTCTTTCGCTGGCATTTTACAGCTTTGCCAAGGGATATGTCTTTTTTACGGGCGCGAACGGGATCCCGAACGGCGTGCCGAAGGGAACGCCCGGAGCAATCTTTTCCGGCGGCCTGATTCTTCCGCTGGATATCGCGGTCGGCATGGTAGTCGCCTGTACGATGTTCGGATTCTACAGCCTCTTTAGGCGCGGAAGCATCGGCGGAGAGTGAGGAGGAACTGCTTTGTTTGAGAACTTATGGATAAACGGTGAGGAAGCGGTGGCGATCATCCTCTTCGGCATCGGCTTTACGATGCTCCTCTTTCAGAGAAACCTCCTGAAAAAGCTGATCGGCATGAACATCATGGACACGGGAGTGTTCCTCTTTCTGGCGTCCATGGGCTATATCGAGGGACGGAAGGCGCCTATTGTCACGAACGGAGTTCTGGATACGGCGGCCTACATCAATCCCGTCCCGGCCGGCCTCGTCCTGACCGGCATCGTCGTTTCGGTTTCGGTGACGGCGGTCATGCTGTCGCTGGTGATCCGTCTCTATAAACGCTATCACACGCTGGACCTGGACGAGATCTACGTGCTGTCCAAACATCAGATGGAGGACAGGTAAAGTGCAGTTTGTTGTGAATTTTCCGCTGTTTACGATCGTACTGAGCCTCTTTTCGGGTGCTCTGTGTTTCATGCTGCCCGGAAAAGCGGCGAGACGATATACGATGTGCTATGAGGCGTTTTTGACAGTGCTCTGCCTCTGGATCCTTCAATATACGTATCTCAATGGCGCATTTACCTATGTGATGGGTGAATTCCCCGCGCCCTGGGGAAATGAGATCCGCGCGGGCGTACTCGAAGCAACGATGGCGCTCATTTTCATGATCATCATGCTTACGGCCGTGTTCTGCGGGTACCGTTTCATCGAAAAGGACCTTGATTTAAGCAAGGAAAATCTCTATTACGCGCTTCTGAACCTGATGACGGCGGCGCTCCTTTCGATGATCTGGACCAATGACCTTTTCACCGGTTATGTCTTTTTGGAAATATTGACTCTGACCAGCTGCGGCCTCCTCATCGTGCGTGAAATAGGACGCACCACGCTGGCCGCGATCCGCTATATGATCCTGAATCTTCTGGGATCCGGTCTGTTCCTTCTGGGAGTCGTGCTTCTCTACGACCTGAGCGGGCATCTGCTCATGGTCCCGATTCAGAATGCGATCCGGGAGCTGGCGGCGGATCCGAATACATTTCCGGTGCTGACGATTTCGACCGCGATCCTGACGATCGGGCTTTCCATCAAAAGCGGACTGTTCCCGTTCCATTTCTGGATGCCGGATACCTACGGGTGGGCGACGCCGACTTCGGCCGCGATCATGTCGTCGCTGGTTTCGAAGGCGTACATTTTCCTTCTGATCAAGATCTACTGGCGCGTGATCGGAATCGACATCGTCGAGAGGATGCCGATTCGGAACATCCTTCTGGTGCTCGGGATTGCCGGGATGGTGATCGGTTCGGTGCAGGCACTGCACGCGGACAATATCAACCGGATGGCGGCATTTTCCTCGGCCGCGAATATCGGCTATATCTTCATGGGCATCGGGATTGGCGGTGTGGCAGGGTACACGGCGGCCATTTTCCATATTTTCGCGCACGCGGTGACCAAAGCCATGCTGTTTCTTACGACGCCTCGCCTCGCGGAGGTCTCCGGCGACAGCCTGCTCTTTAAGGAACTGCAGGGCAGCGGGCTTCGCGACAGGGACGCGGGCGTATTTTTCACGATCAGCGCATTTTCCATGATCGGTATCCCGATTTTCGCCGGTTTTGCCGCGAAACTGCAGTTCGGTCTCGCGGCGGTCGAAGACGGAGCGGGATGGCGCCTTATTCTGGTATTTCTCGCGCTGGCAGTCAGTTCGATGCTGAACGCGCTGTATTTTGTGCGGACGATTATCCGGATTTACAGCCGTCCGAATGAGAGCACAAGGATGGAAGTGCGCCCGCACCACCGGGCGGGCTACAATGTGCCGATGCTGGTACTGACGGTCATGAATCTGTTTCTCGGGCTTTTTTCCTGGGTGACTGTGGATCTGATCCACAGGGGCCTTATGATGTTCAGCTAAAATGGGGGAGGATTAAGCGGATGCTTTTTCTAATTGCAATTCTGTTTCCGATTATAGCGGGCACGGTTGTTTCCGTGGTAAAAATGCCCGACGGACATACGCGCAACCGGCTCTACGCGGCCGTGACGATTCTTACGGACGTGCTGGCAGTCTGCGCGCTCCTCTATGGGAAGCCGGTGATGCTTTTCAAGCTCGCGGAGGGCGTGACGATCTCGTTCAGTCCGGATCCGATCGGGAAATATGTTCTCGCAGTCGTCCTCATTCTGTACACGGCCGTAGTCTTTTACGCGTTTGAGTATATGGAACATGAAGAGCGGCAAAATGTCTTCTTCGCGTTTCTTCTCATTTCCTTCGGCGCTCTGATGGCCGTCTGCGTATCCGGAAACCTGGTCACGCTGTACCTGTCATTTGAGACGTTGACACTGACGACATTCCCGCTGGTTCTGCATGAAATGGACCGCGCTGCGGTCGCCGCCGGCCTCAAATACCTGTTCTACTCGGTAGGCGGCGCGCTCCTTGGGCTTTTCGCGGTATTTTTTGTGTACTCTTACGCGTCCGGAGATGCGTCATTTACATACGGAGGATTTCTCGATTCCGCGAAAGTGGCGGGGCATGAGGGCATTCTTCTGGCAGCAGTGTTCGCGGGAATCGTGGGATTCGGCACCAAGGCCGGTATGTACCCGATGCATGGGTGGCTGCCGACGGCCCATCCGATCGCGCCCGCGCCTGCTTCGGCTCTTCTGTCCGCGATCATCGCGAAGGCCGGCGTGGTCTGTGTGATCCGGCTCGTGTATTTTTCCGTGGGAGCGGAGTTCATCCGCGGCACCTGGGTGCAGACGGCGTGGATCATTCTTGCCCTTCTGACGATCTTTATGGGCTCGATGATGGCATTTCGCGAAAAAATGCTCAAAAAGAGACTGGCCTATTCTTCGGTCAGCCAGATTTCCTATATTATGCTCGGCCTTGCGATGCTTTCCGACGAAGGCCTCCGCGGCGGCCTCATTCATCTTATGAGCCACGCGGCCTCCAAGGGAACGCTGTTCATGGTCGCCGGCATTTTCATCGTGAAGCTCGGGATCCGGGACGTCGGCCTTCTGAAAGGGGTCGGACGCAGAATGCCGGTGACGATGTGGTGCTTCATGATCGCATCGCTTTCACTGGTCGGAATTCCGCCGATGGGTGGCTTTTTAAGCAAATGGGTCATCTCTCAGGCCGCGCTTTCAAGCGGAACCGGAATATTTGCCTATCTGGCCCCGGCGGTGCTGATTATTTCCGCGCTGCTGACGGCAGGCTATCTGTTCCCGGTCGCGGTCGACGCATTTTTCCCGGGAAATGATTACGAAGGCCCGACAGACAACTGCGAGCCGTCGGCACTGATGACGGTTCCGATGATCTGCCTTTGCGCCGTCGCGCTGATCGCGGGCCTCTTCGGAATGCAGCTGACTTCACTGATCGGATAAGGAGGGCGGATGAGTTGAGTCCCTTGTTTCTGCTGATGCCGATCATTCTTCCGATTCTCGGCGGGTTCGGCATCTTCTTCCTCGGTTTCGAGGAGGAGAAAAAAAGAAATATTTACGCGGAGACGATCGTGGTTCTGACCTCGGTCCTGGTTCTGATCGCGCTTTTTACCGTGCGTCATGATCCCGTTCAGGTCTACAGTTTTACAAATGGTTTCTCCGTCGACTTCCACCTGGACGGCGCCGGCATGCTCTTCGCGGGCATGGTGGCGATCATGTGGCCGCTGGTCATGCTGTACGCGTTTGACTATGTCCGGGGCACGGACCGCCAGAACCTGTTTTTCAGCTATTTTGTCATGACCTACGGCGTGACGCTGGGCGTGTGCTTCGCTTACAATCTTACAACGCTGTATGTGTTCTATGAAATCCTGACACTGGTGACGCTGCCGCTGGTTTCCTATTACGGAGACCACGAAAGCCTCTATGCGGGCCGGAAATATGCCGCCTACACGATCGGCGGCGCGTCGCTCGCGTTCTTTACGGTTGTGATCGGGACGGTTTACGGACACGGAGGCGACTTTATCTACGGCGGAAGCCTGTTAAGGCCGGGCACGAGCACTCTGATGCAGGCCGCGTTTATCTTCGGATTTTTCGGCTTTGGCGTGAAGGCCGCCATATTTCCCCTGCAGGAATGGCTGCCGACGGCCTCCGCGGCCCCGACGCCGGTGACTGCGCTGCTGCACGCGGTGGCGGTCGTCAATTCCGGTGTGTTCGCGGTGGTGCGCATGGCGTGGTACATTTTCCCCGCGGAACAGATGAAGGGGAGTTATGCCCAGCTAATCTGCATCTATACGGCTTCCTTTACGCTGCTGTTCGCGGCGGCGAAGGCGGTGAAGGAGAGACATTTTAAAAGAAGAATGGCCTATTCGACTGTGAGCAACCTGTCCTATATGCTGTTCGGCGTGCTGCTGCTTACGCCGGCGGGGCTTCAGGCGGGGCTTGCGCATATGCTGTTCCACGGGATTATCAAGGCGGCGCTCTTTATGTGCGCGGGCGCGTTTATGCACGTGACCGGGAAGTCGTGGATCTACGAGATCAACGGCGTAGGCAAGCGGATGCCTTATACATTTGCCGTATATACGCTTGGCGCGCTTTCGCTGACGGGAATTCCGCTTTTCTGCGGCTTCGTCTCCAAATGGCTCCTTATCACAGCCGGCATCGCCGACGGGACGCCCTCGGGAGTGGTCGGCGCCGTGGCGCTGATTATTTCCGCGTTTTTATGCGCGATCTATTCACTCAGTGTCAGCGTAAGGGCCTATTTCCCGTATCAGGGCTCTGACCGCTTCCCGGACAAGTCGGGCGGCGGCTCACCGATGCTCATGCTGATCCCGATGACGGTCTTCGCGGTCGCGAACATCCTGTTCGGCATCGCGCCCGGACCGGTCATCGCATTCATCGGCGCCATCGCGAAGGGGGTGATCTGATGCTGCTTCTTATACTGGTCTTTATGCCTTTCCTCGCGGGAATCCTTCTCTTCATCACCGGCAGACGAAACGAACGCGCGCGTGACATCCTCGCCGTCGTGGTCTGCGGGCTCGCGCTGCTCGCAGCTGTGGCTGCACCACAGGTGCCAGACCCCTTTGGTGCATTTGCACCACAGGTGCCAGACCCCTCTGGTGCACTTGTATCGATTTCGGGGATCCTGACCGGAGCGATCAGCTTTACGCTTGACGGCTTCCGGGGTGTCTATGCCGTCATCACGGCATTCATGTGGTTTATGACGGCTCTTTTCGCGCAGGAATACTTCGCGGAAGAGCGCGAGAACCTGAACCGCTACTGGTTCTTCATGATTGTGACACTGGGAGCCACGGAGGGCGTGATGCTGTCCGCGAATCTCATAACGGCTTTCATATTCTTTGAGATCCTGTCCTTTACGTCGTTTACGTGGGTCATCCACGAAGAGACTTTGGACGCACGAAATGCCGGCTATACGTATCTGTTCATCGCGGTGATCGGCGGTCTTGTGCTGTTTATGGGCCTGCTCCTGCTGAACAGCGCGGAAGGCGGAGCACCGGACGCAGTTCTTCTCTTTGACAATCCGGCCGGAAGGATTGCCGGCGAAGCGGTTCTGCCCGCCTCCCGGATCCTGTTCGCCGGCGGAATCTGCGTGCTCATCGGCTTTGGCGCCAAAGCGGGCATGTTCCCGCTTCACATCTGGCTCCCGAAAGCGCATCCGATCGCGCCTTCACCGGCGTCCGCCCTGCTTTCGGGCGTGCTGACGAAAGTCGGTATTTACGGGATTCTGATGGTGTCGCTGCTTTATTTCAGGGAAAATGCGGCATTTGGCACCCTGATTCTAATACTCGGCCTGATCACAATGGCGCTCGGCGCGGTGCTGGCCCTCTTTTCCGTCAATTTAAAGAGAACGCTTGCCTGCTCGTCGATGTCGCAGATCGGCTTCATTCTGACCGGCGCGGGGATGATGATCCTGAACGGCGCGGGCGGCTGTGAGGAAGGCGTGGTCCTCGCGACCTGCGGCCTCATGCTTCATATGGTCAATCATTCGCTGATCAAGCTGGTGCTGTTTACCGCAGCCGGCGTGGTCGTGATGGACGCCCATTCCCTGGACCTCAACAGGATCCGAGGGTTCGGACGTAGGAAAACATTTTTAAAAATAGCATTCGCGCTCGGCGCCCTCGGGATCAGCGGCGTGCCCCTTTTCAACGGCTACATCAGCAAAACGCTTCTGCACGAAGGAATCGTAGAGGGAATCCACACCTTCGGCCAGTACGCGGGACTCCTTCGCGCGGCTGAGTGGATCTTCCTCATCAGCGGCGGCCTCACGTTCGCCTATATGCTGAAGCTGTTCATCGCTTTGTTCATTGAGAAAAATGAAGACCCCGCATGCCAGGCCCTCTACGACAAGGAAGGGCAGGGGATGGGAATCGCGGGGATCATTTCCGTCTTCGGTTCGTCTCTGATCCTGCCGGTTCTCGGGCAGCCGTACGTGATGACGCGGCTGGCTATGCGGATGTCCGGCTATGAGGAGATCCTGCATTTCAAAGCATTTTCGCTTGAGAATCTGAAGGGAGGCGGCATTTCCCTCATCATCGGCGCGGCGGTTTACCTGCTGATCGTAAGGCGCGTGCTGATGGAAAATGGCACCTATGCCGACCGCTGGCCCAGCGGTCTGGACCTTGAAAACAGGGTTTACCGTCCGCTGCTTCTGAAAATTCTTCCGGCGATCGGCGGCTTTATCGCCTCACTCTTCGCGGAAAATGTTGTCCTCAAACCGCTGGCGAAGCTCTCCGTAATCATCGGCGCCTTCTGCGGCCGGGTGCTGGAGACCAGCACTGACGCCGTCATTATGTTCTTCAGAAAGACGATCCTTCGGGAAAAACCGGTCGTCGGCGGAAAGAAGATGCACCCCGGCCTCCTTCGGACAGTCGCCGAAGAAACCGCCGAGGCGGTGCAGCCGCTCGTACAGAACTTCACCTTCGCGATGCTCATGACCTGCGTCGGAATCGTGCTGATCCTCGCGATTATCATGCTCTATTCATTCTAGTGCACCAATGGAGTGCACCAAAGGGGTCTGGCACCTGTGGTGCACTTGCACCACGGGTGCCAGACCCCTTTGGTGCATTACTTGCCAAATTCTACCGAATAGTGTTATCTTTATTGTAAATATATTTTTCGCACAAAAGGAGGCTGCATATGAATCTGTTATCACTTCTTCTCGGTTCCATGACTCAGAGTTCCTCCGTGGACTCCCTCTCCGGCAAGACCGGCATCTCTTCCGCAGCTGTCAAGCAGCTCCTCATGCTGGCCCTTCCGATCCTTCTGAAGTCCCTGACCCAGAACGCTTCTTCCAAGGAAGGCGCGCAGTCTCTTCTCGGAGCCCTCGCGCAGCATAAAAACGACATGCCGATGGCGGATCAGCTGAGCAATGCGGACGCGGAAGACGGCGGTAAGATCATCAATCATATTCTCGGTGGAAATAAAGAGGCTACGATCGCGAACCTCGCTTCCCAGACCGGTCTTTCCAATGATCAGGTCAACTCTGTTCTCGCGAATTCCGCTCCGGCAATCTTAAGCTCTCTGTCCGCGACGACAAGCGCAGGCCAGGCTCAGCAGGGCGCGTTCGATCTCGGCTCCGCGGCTTCTTCCGGTCTTCTCGGAGGAATTCTCGGCAATGTTTCCGCTCCCGCAGCCGGCGGTGTGGGCGGCCTCCTCGGCTCCCTCTTCAAAGGGCAGGACGACGACAGCGATTCCGACGGAAGTTCGCTCCTCGGACTTCTTCTCGGCGGAAAATAATACAAGCTTACACGAAAAAAGATGCACCGTTATGGCGCATCTTTTTTAATGTATTTTTTAAATGTAGTGCTCGATGATCTCCGTAATCCGCGGCAGAATCTGCTGCTTGCGGGACATCAGCCCCTCCTGGAAGCTGTGCTCCTCATTTTCCCTGTCGGGAAATGCCTCCTGGCCCCATCCGGCCCGGTCCCCGCCGCAGAACACAACGGAGCCGTTTTCCACAATACTTGTAAATACGACGACCGCGAGATCCACCCTCTTTCTGGTGACGAAGCGGTCGATCGCCGGCTGTACGGACACGCTGTCCGTGCGGAGCTGCTTCGCGGACCCGGTGATGATCTGGGAGATCGCGAGCTTGCAGCCGCGGATATCGTAGAATTTGACGTCCTGGTTGATCATTTCATAGAGACTGCGTCCCTCCGTGCTGGCCGAGACCGTAAACATTTCCTTCGCGAACTCGTCGATATCGAGTCCGGCCATTGCGGCCAGGATGTTGGCGGTCTGCCGGTCCTTGTCCGTCGTGGTCGGAGAGTGAAATGCCATCGTGTCCGAGAGCAGCGCGCCCAGCAGAAGGCCCGCGAGATTCGGCTGCAGCGGAATCTGATTTTCTCTGAAAATGGTTGCCACAATCGTCGCCGTACTGCCGACGATTTCATTTCGAAATGCCACCGGCTGCGTAGAGGAGAAATCATTGATCCGGTGATGGTCCAGCACCTCCAGAATGCGGGCCTTTTCGATCGCGCGGACCGACTGTGAAAATTCGTTGTGGTCAACCAGAATCAGCTTCTTGTTTTCCGAATTCATGATATGGTAGCGCGAGCCGTAGCCGACCAGTTTCCCCTCCGCGTTGAGGATCGGGTAGACGTGGTAGCGGGAGCGTTGCATTTTGAGGCCCACATCTTCGGCGAGTTCATTGTCGTTAAATGTCACGACCTTCGTATTCATAATCTGACTGACGGAAGGCGCGAAATAAATGTAACGGGCTGTGTTGGTCGCCCCATGTCCCGACAGAATGATCGGGCAGGAGTGCCTGCGCGCGCACTCGAGAACTTCCGGAGAGATCTCTTTCGTCCAGACCGGAATCAGAAGCCCCGCGCCCCGCGTGATCGCGAGCAACTGCGCTTCCGCGTTATCCCCGAGAATGACGACACGGTCCTCCAAATCGTAGTTCCTGAGTTTGGAAGTGTCCGTCATCGCGATAATACTGACACGTCCGTTGAGATGCAGAGACCGCTCATCGGGCGCGTAGACGGTCGTGCCGTCTATGGATTTCCGGATATTTTCCACAGATGCTTTGGAGAGAATGTCGATGTTGTACGCGGTGTCCCCGAGACCTACCAGCGCGATATCGCCTTTTGTGACCAGTCCGACAAGCCGCCCTTCCTCGTCCACGACGCCGCAGTAGGTGTGCTTTTCCTGATCCATAATCTTCAGAGTTTCCGCGATCGTTGTCTCCGGTGAGATCGAATGCGGCGGATCGAGGTCGAGCTCGCTCATGCGCACCCGGGCATCGGTCAGAAGCATCGGCGGCTCGAAACCGAAGCGCTCAAGCAGATATTCGGTCTCCTTGTTCAGCTGCCCGAGCCGGCAGGGCACGGCCGGAATGCCCATGGCCCTCTTGAAAAAGGAATAGGCGATAGCCGACGCGATGGAATCCGTGTCAGGATGCATATGTCCGGTAATATAGACGGTGTCTTTTCTGAGCATGGACGTTCTCCTTTCTCTGTGAATAAAAAAGAGAGCACTTCATCCAGTGCGCTCCTTTTTACTTTCAGGCTGTATTTATTTTATAGAATGCGGCACATGAAATCAAGAATGTATTCTGCTGATAAATGGGGGCCGAAGCCCCCATTCCGCATTTTCACTTTGTTCCTTCGAGTGCTTCGCCGTTGACATAGAGCGTATAGCCGTTGGAAATGACATTTTCCGCATCCCCATTGAATTCCGTAACATAACTGTCGCCTGTCAGCGTCCAGCTGCTGTCGTCGTCGATCGTGACGGATACGGTACCGGCCTCTGTGGAAACCGTCTCGCCGGAAGCGTTCGTGATATTGCCGTCAATGAGACCCTCAAACGTCGTGCCATCGGTCAGGTTCAGAGTCAGAGTCGAGTCATCGCCGACTTTCACGGCTCCTTCGAGCTTCTGAGACGCCGCATTGACTTCCGCGATGTTGCCTCCGCCGCTCCAGCCGTCGCTGCAGACGCTGAGGAGGATATTTTCCTCATCTTCATTGACGATTTCGGTATTATTGAGCGAAATGACCGCGTTGGTATTGGTCACATGGAACACATGGCCGCTTTTGCTCGTCAGTGTGCCGCCATTCATTGTGAAATGGCTCGTCCCGTCCGCCGCGTCTCCGGACATGGACTGGTAGATCATGATGGTATCGAGAAATGTCGCATTTCCGTTGCGTTCCGTATTGTTAGCAGTGAGAGAGCAGTCGTTCAGCGTGATGGAATTGAGGCCTTCAATGCAGACGCCTTCGGAGAGGTTCGATACGAGTTCCGCGTCGGATACCGTGATGTCGGCCGTCGAGTAGATCGCCGGGGAGCCGAGGCCGTTTGTTGTATAAGTGCCGCCGTTTACGGTCACGGTCCCGCCGCCTCTGTCGGAACGGATCGCGGCTGAAGATCTGCCGGATGTTGTGACGTCCAGGTTGGAGGCGTTCATGATTCCGCCGCCTGTGGTCATGATTCCGCCGGAGCCGTCACCGGTCGTGACAATCTTTGTATCGGAAATGTTGACCGTTGTGCCGTCACCCTCGGCACCGTTCTGTCCGCCGTTGCCGCCGTAACTGAAGACGCCGTTCGCTCCGGAAGCGTCGGATGTAATCGTACCTCCGGTGATGGTGGCGGTGCCTCCGTCTTTGACAAGAACCGCGGCATTGAGGCCGTAGAAATTGCAGCTTACGCCGCCGTCGGAATCGCCGGATTTCGTAACGGTCGGGTTGGTGACGCTCACTTCTTCGGAGGAGTCGATGAGAAGGGCATTTTCATCGGAAGAGGTGCTTTCGTAGGTCTGATCACTCTGGCTGTCCGCGCTGTTGATCTCTGCGGAAGCTTTATATTCGATGTCCGCGCTTGCGGCACCCGGTCCGCCCATGCCGCCGGGGCCCATGCCGTTTTCGCCCTGACCACCGGGACCCATGCCGTTCGGAGCTTCACCCGGGGCACCTTCGGGAGGATTGCCGTCCGGAGCTTCACCGGGAGCACCTTCCGGCGGATTACCCTGAGGGGCCTCGCCCGGAGTACCTTCCGGCTGAGTGCCTTCCTGAGTTGTTTCTACTGTGGCATCATCCGTGCCGGTTTCGACGGAACTTTCCGTTGCCGAAGTATTGGTGTCAGCGAACGCTGCCTGCGCGCTGCCGCATACAGATGCCATTGCGAGAGAAAAAGTAAGGATCAGAGATAAGGTTTTATTCTTCATGAGCGTTCTCCTTTCGATCGGGCGAAGACTGATTGTTATGATGCAGAACCTTTAAGTGGATCCGAAAGGTTTCGTCTATATTACGCAACCGCTTGTGAAGAAATCGTGACCAGATCGCTGATTTCACGCTTTGTTCATAATAAGGCCTGTGAGATCCGTTCCGCGTCAGCCGGCGAGCAGCGGACATGCAGCAGCGTTCCCTTGTCCGTATAATCGGTTGAAAGAACCACGGAGTGCTCCATCAGCCAGGACGTGAGCGCGCCCTTCTCATAAGGAATGAGGAAGGTCTCTTCCACATTTCCCCCATGCAGCTGCAGGAAAATGGCCTCCGTCAGGAATTCGATGGAAGCGGGCTCCTTCGCGGAAATATAAATGGTTTCATCCGTCACTTCATCCGCTTTCTGCACGGTGATGCCGCTGCGCGGATACTCCGAAGGCGGATCGGCCAGGTCGGATTTGTTGAAGACGGTAATCATCGGAATGTGTCCGGCGCCGAGCTCTTCGATCGTCTTTTTCGTCACTTCGATCTGTTCGAGCGAGTGCGGATCGGAGACATCGACGACCTGAATAAGCAGGTCCGCTTCAGTCACTTCCTCCAAAGTGGAGTGAAAGGCCTGCACTAACGCCGTGGGGAGTTTGTGTATAAAACCGACCGTGTCGGAAAGCAGAAATTCTTTTCCGCGTTCCACGGTAATCCGCCGGATCGTCGTATCCAGCGTTGCGAAGAGCATATCCGCTTCAAATACTTTTCTTTTCTGCTCGGCAGACGGATCCGAAGGAAGGCCTTTCGCAGTCTGGTCTGAAGAAGCGGGGACATGAGTTTCGTCCGCGGCAGGAACATTTTTCAGAACATAGCGATCCAGCATCGCGTTCATGATCGTGGATTTCCCGGCATTGGTATAGCCGACCAGAGACACGAGCGGCAGCCCGGATCCCTGTCTCTTTTTTCTCTGCGTTTCCCTTTCGCGCGCCACCAGTTTCAGTTCCCTGCCCAGCTCGCTTAAGCGGTGGTCGATCGTACGTCTGTCGATTTCCAGCTGCGTTTCGCCCTCGCCCTTCGCGGACATGGCGCCGGACGCGCCGCCCTGGCGGTTCTGGGTCTCCCACATGCCGATAAGGCGCGGCTTCAGATACCGGAGCTTCGCAAGCTCGACCTGCAGTTTGGCCTCACGCGTTCTGGCTCTTCTTTCAAATATTTCCAGTATGAGCGCCGTCCGGTCCATCACCGGAAGCTCCAGCTCCTTCTGAAGATTCCGGATCTGGGAAGGAGAGAGCGTATCATTGAAAATGACACGCTGCGCGTGAAATGCCTCCGCCGCCGCGCGAATCTCATCCACTTTTCCGCTGCCCACATAAAGTCCCGCGTTGACGTGCGGAAGCAGCTGCGTCAGCACGGCGCACGGCTCCATCATACAGGCTTTGGCGAGCTCTTCGAGCTCGTCCAGAGAGTGCAGGAATTCATCTTCCGACACCTGTTCTTTCCCGGAAGTCTCCCTGACTCCGACCAGTATGACCGGCTCCTTTCCGCCGTCGTCACGCCTTGTCCATATCTCATCTGCTCCGAAAAATGCCGCCATATACAGGACTCCTTAAGTATTGTTCTGAATAAAAAAACATATCTCCGGAAAATGCAATTTCCCTTTACCGGAGTGCTGAAAACTCTTATGATTATATCATGGAGGGTTCAAAATACTACTTTTATGTCTTATTTTGAAGGAGGAAATGAAAAGTGATTTTCAAAAAATGGCCTTCCGCTCTGATTTCGAATCATTTACATACAAAAACAGCGGGGCTGCCCCCGCTGTTTTATTTTTCATCTTTCCTGTTCAGATACAGGCTCAACGAGGCATAAAATCTGTCCACAAATATCGGCTTTTCCGTAAAAGCGTCCATTCCTGCCTCAAAGGCGGCATTCCGGTCTTTTTCCGAAACTGTTGTCGTCATGGCGATAATCGGGATGGAGGCTTTTTTCGGATCCTCCAAATGGCGGATCCGCCGCGTCGCTTCCAGACCGTCCATGTTCGGCATAAGAATATCCATAAGGATCAGGTCGTAATATCCTGTTGGTGAAGATTCCATTTTTTCAAGACAGGCAAGGCCGTCTTCCGCGAATTCGGTTTCGGCACCGGTCTGTTTCAGAATTTCGGCCGCGATTTCGCGGTTCACTGCCATATCTTCCGCAATCAGGATCCGTTTTCCGGAAAAATCAAAGGTTTGAGAATCTTTCGGATCGGAGCAGATTTTTTCCTGAATATATTGATCCAGATGTTTCGCCCCTACCGGAAAATCTTCGAATGCGGATCTTTTGTCGCTGCTGCCTGCAGCCTCCATGATATTGTTGAGAAGTGTCATCAGGTATTCTCCGGAAACCTTGATCCCCTCCAGATATTTGAGAAGTGTTTCAGGGTCGTTGTAATTATTTTTCGCGATTTCTACGAATCCGAGCATAATGTGCAGCGGCGTCCGAATGTCCCTTGATACTTCAAATGCCCGTAAAAGTTTTGATGAACGGCATTCCGTCTTGCACTCTCTCAAAAGATCATCCACCGTTACGCCCAATACATCCGCCAGTCTGGGAAACAGGGCAATATCCGGATAGGATACATCGCGTTCCCATTTCGATACAGCTTTATCGGTGACGGACAGTCTGGCTGCCAGCTGGACCTGTGTCATATGATTCTGCATTCGCAGGGCACGAATACAGGAGCCGAGTGTAGATTGTTTCACGTATATGCACCTCCTGTAGGTCTACCATAACATGTATAGGGAAATGCGGCAATCTACGGCCGGTTTACGCCTCAGGGCTTATAAACCGGATGTGAGAAATTTTGATAATAGTATTGACTCCTACGTTACGTAATAGTTTATATTACCGTTACCGGGCGAAGGGAGGATACCCCAATGATGACAGTACATGAAGTGAGCAGGCTTGCCGGAGTGAGTATACGCACTCTGCAGTATTATGATAAGATCGGACTTTTGTGTCCGACGGGATATACCGATGCAGGCTACAGACTGTATGACGATACGGATCTGGAACGCCTTCAGCATATCCTGCTGTTTCGTGAGTTGGAGTTCCCGTTAAAAGAGATCAAGGCCATCTTGAACAGTCCTGATTTTGACAGAAGCAAAGCGTTGGAACAACAGATCAAACTGCTTCAGCTGAAAAAGGAACATATCGAGAACCTGATTAACTTTGCGCTCGGAATAAAAATGATGGGAGTGAGAAATATGGATTTTAAGGCTTTTGACAGAAGCAAGCTGGATGAATATTCCAAAAGGGCGAAAGAACTTTACGAGAATACACCGGAATATAAGGAAATGGAAGAAAAGCAGAAGAATCGGACCAGGGAAGAGGACCAGCTTCTCGCGGATCGATTCATGCTGCTCTTCAAAGAAGCCGGAGAGATGAGAAACACGGATCCGGCTTCACCCAAGGCGCAGGACCTCGTGAAAAGGATACAGAATTATATAACCGAGAATATGTATACCTGCTCGAACACGATTTTGAGAAGCCTGGGAAAGATGTATTCCGGCGGCGGTGATTTTACGAAAAATATCGATGAATATGGCGGGGAAGGGACCGCGGAGTTTGTCGATCACGCAATTCAGATCTACTGCGAAGCTGATGCCGATCATAGTTGAAAAATTATTTTAAAATAATCATACGCACATGAAACTATATCCCTCAGCCGGGACACCGGCTGGGGGCTTTTTTATCCATTCGCCGTAACGTTCGAAAGGAATACGATTCTGAACTGGAATTTCACGGACAGATCGAATAGAATTGAGGTAATTCCAGAGGCAGAGGTGAAATAATAATGGCACAGTATAATGACTACATGTTGGTAAAGCAGCGATTATTACAGCAGCAACTTGCTCGGGCAAAGCAACGCCTTATGGAGGGCTCATTTGAATCCGGTAGAAAGATACAGATGGTGGAGACCAGGTTATATGTGGGGCTGAATGACGCTGAAACCAAGAAGCAGATATTTGAGACAGAGAAATATTTGCAGCAGCTGAAAGAAATATGTTTCACTTACCATGTTCCATTTTCAGTGGGAATTGAAGAAGGCGGATATTTCCATGATAATGGGGACTATGTAGAAGAGAAAACGCTGGTGCTCACCCTGATTGACGCGGAAAAAGACACCATTCAGAAAATTGCGGAAGATCTCCGCGAGCTGTTTCACCAGGAGTCAGTCCTGCTGACTGAGGATATAGTCAGGGGTTGCTATATTTAGTGAGATATTTCAGGAAGGAGTATACCCGTATGCGTATTATAACTGTCAGCAGGGAGTTCGGCAGCGGCGGCCGGGAGCTGGGAAGCAGGCTGGCTGCGGCGCTTGGATGGGACTATTACGATAAGGAAATTATTGAAGCCCTTGCGGCGGAGCACGGTATGGACGAGGATGACGTGCGGGAAGTGCTGAATAATCACGGATGGAGCCATATCCAGCTGACCTACCGCAGCAGTTTTTCGCATATGATGTTTCATCCGGGTTCCCATCTGCCGCTCCTTCTGCGTCAGAAGGAAATCATCCGCGAAATTGCGGATTCAGGGCATGATTGTGTGATTGTAGGCCGGGACGCGGATGTGATTTTGCATGATTTCGATCCGTTCCGGATCTTTGTATGTGCTGACATGGAAGCCAGGCTTGCGCGCACGATGGCCTATGAGCTGCGAAAGCCGGAGGGAGAGCGGCTCAGTGAAAAGGAAATCCGCAAGAATATCCGCCGGATTGACCGGGCGCGGGTGCGGACCAGAGAAGTGCTGACCGGAAAAAGCGGCAGCGATCACAGTACATTTGACCTTACAATCAACGCATCCGGAAAGGATCTGAAAAAGCTGGCCGGCGCTCTGGCGCAGTTTTCCGAATACTGGTTTACCGATAGGAAAGAAGCTTGAAATAATGACTAAAAGTGATTTGACAGAAGGAATCGTATGGAAGCGGCTGCTGGTGTTTTTTCTGCCGATTGCCGCCGGCACCTGCATTCAGCAGCTGTATAACGCGGTCGACGGATTGATTGTGGGCCGGTTTGTCGGGACAACAGCCCTGGCGGCGGTGGGCGGCAGCTCCGCCCAGATCATCAATCTGCTGATCGGCTTTTTTGTGGCATCTACCGCAGGGGCATCCGTTGTAATTGCGCAGATTTACGGCGCGGGGCGGACGGAGGATGTGCAGAAGGCTGCAGGAAACGCCATTGCAGTTTTCGGGATCCTCGGATGTGCTCTCCTCATCCTTGGCATGGCCGCGTCGCCTGCTATGCTGCACATTCTGAAAACACCGGCGGATACCATTCCGGGTGCCATACTGTATCTGCGGATTTATTTTGCGGGTGTGCCTTTTATGCTTGTGCTGAATATGGAATCCAACATGCTGCGCGCCGTGGGAGATTCGGTCGGACCGTTTCTGTACATGGTGATTGGTTGCATTTCCAATATTGTTATGGATACTGTGTTTGTGGTTTTTCTGCACTGGGGCGTCGCGGGTGTTGCCATCGCGACGGTATTGGCACAGATCCTCAACATGGTGCTTCTTACCCTGCGCCTCATGCGGACCAGACAGCCGTACCGCCTGTCCCTTAAGAATCTCCGCCTGAACGGGGTGTATCTGTCCAATATGATGCGGCTTGGCATTCCTTCCGGGATGCAGTCATCCATGTATGCGGTTTCCAATATGATTGTGCAGGTCGGCGTGAATTCCCTGGGAACCGTGGTTGTAGCCTCCTGGGCCATGACCAGTAAGGTCGACGGCATTTTCTGGGCGGTCAGCAATGCCATGGGCGCGGCAATCACCAGTTTTATCGGGCAGAACATGGGCGCCGGGCGGCAAGACCGGGTAAAGCTGTGCATCCGGCAGGGCATGCTGCTCTCAGCCATTATCACCATTGTGATCAGCAGCGTCATCCTGCTGGGCGGCATTCCGCTGCTGAATATCCTGACGGATGACCCGGCCGTTGTCGAAACGACGTACTTTATGATGAAATGCTTTGTCCCGTTCTATATCGTATGGACGGTGATCGAGGTAGTGAGCGCGGTGCTGCGCGGCGCGGGAGATACCATGCGCCCATTTATCATCATCAGTCTGGGCATCTGCCTCCTGCGAATCATCTGGATGGCAACCCTTTTCCTCAGGATTCATACACTGTTTGTCCTGTGTATGTGTTATCCCGCGTCCTGGCTGCTCACGGCAGCGGTCATGGCCATCTATTACAAAAAAGGCCACTGGATGGACCGGAGCAGGATGATACTGGAGAAATGACTGCATGCAGTGTGCAGAGCAGTCAGCTGAGTGATGCACGGAGGGTTGCACCTGTCATTTGCGCTTATGCATCTTATGAAACGAAAAAAAGGAAAGAAAAGTAAGGGCACAATATCGATAACTTCATAAGGAGTCCAGGTTGTGAATATAGAGAAATTCGAATCAGCAGGAAAAGAGGCGACCCTCTATCATTCGAAGAGCTCGGGAAGCCCTCTGATCATATTTAATAACTATGCAGGAGACGGGAAATCCGTTATGGAAACGGCTGAGAGGCTGAAAGAAAAAGATTTCAGCCTCCTTTGCGTTGGAAACCTTAACTGGGATCATGATTTGACGCCCTGGTATTGTCCGCCGACATCACCAAATGACACGCCATATACAGGCGGAGCGGATGAATACCTGAAGCTCCTTCTGGATGATATCCTTCCGGAGTGCCTGAAAAGGATAGATGGAATGCCTTCTCATATCAGCGTTGCAGGATATTCTCTTGCAGGGCTTTTTGCTTTGTATGCTCTGTATCAAACGGATGTTTTTGCGAGTGCAGCCAGTATGTCAGGCTCCCTGTGGTTTCCGGATTTTGAGAAATATGTGCTTTCGCATGAAATGAAGAGAAAACCGGACAGGCTCTATCTTTCACTTGGAGATAAAGAGGCAAGGACAAGAAACCGGTACATGAAAGATGTACAGGAAAATACGGAAGCAATAGCAAGACATTTCCGGGAAGCGGGAATCGATGTGGCCTTTGAGATGAACCCGGGCAATCATTTTAAGGATGCGGATCTAAGAAGCGCAAAAGGCATCCTGGCAATTATTAGGGGATAAAGAGTATGCAGATAAAAGAGATTAACGTGAAAAGCGTGATGACCAAATCCAACCTCCCGGTATCGGACTATTCGGTCAATCCGTATGTCGGATGTGCCCATGCGTGTAAGTATTGCTATGCGTCCTTTATGAAGCGCTTTACCAACCATCCGGAACCCTGGGGTGAGTTTGTTGATGTGAAAAACTGGCCGGAAATCAAAAGGCCGGAGAAATATGCAGGCAGGGAAGCATTCTTTGGCTCTGTGACTGACTGCTATCAGCCGTGTGAAGCAAAGTATAAGAGGACCCGGGCACTGCTGGAGCAGCTGCAGGGGAGCGGAATCAGTATCAGCATAGCCACCAAGTCCGATCTGGTCCTCAGGGATCTTGACTTAATCAGGACATTTCCGAATGCCAGGGTCTCTTTCTCCATTAATACACTGGACGAGGATTTTCGCAAGGAGATGGACTGTGGCGTCAGCATAAAGAAGCGTCTGGAAGCCATGAAACAGTTTTATGAAGCCGGAGTACAGACAACGTGTTTCATTTCACCGATTTTTCCGGGAATCACAGACCCGATTGAAATCACCGAACAGGCAAAGAAACAGTGCAACCTCGTCTGGTTGGAGAACCTGAACCTTCGCGGTGACTACAGAGTACGCATTCTGGAGTGGATCCATGAACACCATCCGGAGCTGGATGATCTTTACCATGAGATATACAGCAAAAAGAGCCGCGCGTACTGGACTGAGCTTGATCAGAAGATGAGGGAGTATACCGCCAGGGAGTCCATGCCATATATGCGTGATGATGATCAGCATCGTTCGGAATTTGGAGATCCTCCTGTTGTGGTGAATTATTTTTATCACGAAGAAGTGAAAAAATCGGCGAAGAAAAAGCAGAATTGATTTGAGAAAGTGAGGTGACCTCCATTGCACGATATATGGAACCCGTGGCATGGCTGCAGAAAGTGCAGTGAGGGCTGCCAGAACTGCTACATGTATTATCTGGATTCTCTGAGAGATAAGGACGGATCTGAAATATACAGGACAAAAGCAGGATTTAAATATCCGCTTTCCAAATACCGTGACGGAACATTTAAGGTGAAAAGCGGAGAAATGATCCGGGTCTGTATGACTTCAGATTTCTTTCTGGAAGAAGCAGATCCCTGGCGTGATGAAGCCTGGCAGATTATACGTCAAAGATCTGATGTAAAGTTCTTCCTGCTGACAAAAAGACCGGAACGCGTGGCGGATCATCTCCCATGGAACTGGGGAGATGGTTGGGAAAACGTAATGTTTAATGTCTCGTGTGAGAATCAGAAGAGGGCTGATGAACGGATCCCGATCTTGCTGGATTTACCATTTAAACATAAAGGAATCATGTGTGCTCCCTACATCGGCCCGGTGAGTATTCGGGAATACCTTCCTGCAGGGCAGATCGAACAGGTTCTTTGTGACGGAGAAAATTACGGAGGCGCACGTCCATGTCATTATGAATGGGTAAAATCGCTGAGGGATGAATGCGCAGCGTATAATATAACATTTGTATTCTGCGGCACCGGACGTAGATTTGTGAAGGACGGAAAGCTTTATAAGCTGGAAGGAAGCATTCAGAGTGAGCAGGCGTATAAATCAGGTCTCAGCTTTGAAGGAAGACGGATGGAATGGCACCTTAGCGATGAATGGGGATATCCACTTGAGGAGGAAGGACTGTACAAGCCGTATTTTGGAGAACGGTGCACGAATTGCGGAATGAGGCTTACCTGCAATGGATGCAGCAGATGTGGAAAGTGCGGAAGTAATTAAGGTTGAAATGTCAATAATTATGGTGTTTTTTCGATTATAAGCTTAGTGAAGCCTGGCGCTTACCTATGAATTCATTGCGAATGAGAGGTAAGCGCCTTTTTTGCTTTGAAACAGACACCCCGTGCATCAGACATCTCTACCTTGCCGTGCAATTTTGTCAAAAAACATAAGAAGTGACAAAACTGCACTTGAATCTTGTGGAAGCTACAAGGATGCTCGAAGGTGTTTAATATTCATTACACAGGTCGGATCAGACAGCTATCCCCTTTCGGGGCAACTATCTCCTCCGGCCTTTTTTAATTCCAAATCACGCGGTTGAAGGGAGATGAAGAGATGATAAAAATACTGTTTATTTGCCACGGCAGGATTTTAAGAGAAGCGCCGGAAACCTCGTAAAATCAGGCGCTGTGGGCATATGGAAAGTGGTCTGACACCAATTTTGACACCATTTGGAAAAGAAAATATACGAAGATGCGTAGAGATACGAGCACTTGACAGAAGGAAACGAAGATGCTCTGACCAGAAGGCCGGGGCATCTTTGGTGAGAAGTGAAACTGAAAAAGCAATGCAAAAAGCATTGCTTTTTCAGAGAAGGAATGGCATACTTAAATTGAAAAGTGAGGTGGTGTCATGGATTTACAATTTGAATGGGACGAAGAAAAGGAACAGATCAATATTGCCAAACATGGTATTGATTTTGTAACAGCCAGTCATGTGTTTCTGGATCCGGATCGCTTGGAGATTTTTGATGAAAAACACAGTACAGCTGATGAAGACCGCTATATAACGATTGGTTTGGTTGAGGATGTTCTGACGGTCGTTTATACAGAACGTATCAGTGCACTGCGGATTATATCCGCCAGAATCGCGACAAAGAAAGAGAAGGAGAGTTATTATGGCTATTAAGAAATATGTTTTACGCCCGGAGCAGCAACTTACGGAAGAGCAAATCCTTATGGTGAAGGCGGCAGCTAAACGTCCTGTTGTCCAGGATGATGATAATCCCGAATTAACTGATGAGCAGTTGGCATCGCTTCGCAGAGTACATGAGAGCAGACGCGTTGATCGCAGGAGACAGAATGTTACTTTGCGGCTTACTCCACAGGCAATTCAGAAAGCAAAGGCTCTGGGAAAAGGCTACAGTGGAATATTGAGCCGCATTATAGAAAGTGTCCTGAATGATCCATCTGCACTAAGTAAGTATTTGTAATCATATTTGCACTGAACTGATGACGAAGCATGATGAAATGAGGCGGTCATTTTGGTTTCAGATCCCGCCTGTCAGGGTTTCAGAAACTTGTGTATGTGAGATTTGAATTGTGAGGGCGATGGAAATGCTGGAAACCGAAAGACTGATCCTGCGCCGCTGGGAAGAGAGTGACGCGGAGAATTTATATTATTATGCGAAGGATCCGGACGTCGGTCCTATCGCCGGATGGCCTCCACATCAAAGTGTGGATGAGAGCCTGGATGTGATTCGGAATGTCTTTAACGGCCGGGAATCGTATGCCATCTGTCTGAAGACGGATTACAAAGCGATCGGAGCGATTGAACTGAAACTGAACGGCCACACGGATATGACAGAGCGTGACGATGAGTGCGAACTCGGCTATTGGCTGGGCAAACCTTTCTGGGGTCAGGGAATTATGCCGGAGGCTGTCCGGGAAATGCTGCGTCATGCCTTTGAGGATATCGGTATGCAAAAGGTCTGGTGCGGTTACTATGACGGCAACCTCAAGTCAAAACGAGTGCAGGAGAAATGCGGCTTCCGCTATCAGTGGACCACTGAAGGGGTTGATGTCCCGCTCATGCATGAGAAGCGTACTGGGCATGTCAATCTGATGACGAAGGATGACTGGCTGACGAAGCATTGATTTAAGCCAGAGATTATAAAACGAATAGTTGAATATGCTTTATTTGCAACTTTCGAAATGGCACCAGAATACGGAATAGATGTCTATCAGAGGGTAGTTGGTTTGATTGATAGCTGGTATACACAGCGGAAAGGATACGAGATGTTAGAGATTGGAACCAAAGCTCCGGCCTTTACCCTGCCGGACCAGAACGGAGAAATGAGAAGCCTTGCAGATTTCCGGGGTCAGAAGGTAATTCTGTATTTTTACCCGAAAGACATGACGGCCGGCTGCACTAAGCAGGCTTGTGCGTTTGGAGAACTGTATCCGCAGTTCCGGGAGAAGGGCGTTGTTGTTCTTGGTGTGAGCAAGGACAGTGTGGCATCCCACAAGAAGTTTGAGGAGAAATACGGCCTGCCCTTTACAATTCTCTCTGATCCGGAAAAGGAAGTGATTCAGGCTTATGATGTTTGGAAAGAGAAGAAGAATTACGGGAAGGTCAGCATGGGTGTTGTTCGGACAACCTATCTGATCGATGAGAATGGCATTATCATTAGGGCATTTGATAAGGTGAAGGCCGCTGATAATCCGGCACAGATGCTGGGAGAACTGGAATGAGGATTATTATCTTCCCGGTAAAGCAGATGCGGGTGGATACAGATTCTTTTGCCTGCAAAGAGCTTCCCATATTCGTGAACTGGAGGAAGAACTGGGCATACTGATATTTGAAAGAACGAACAAAGGAATATCTTTGACAGGGGCAGGCAGGGAATACCTGGTATATGAAGATAGCGCTTGCACAGATGAAAATGACTCCGGAGATGCGATCCCGGTATTTGGCATCTATCGTCTCTTTGATTTTCTCGAAATACTTCGGTTCTGTTTTTGGTCTCCGCTCCGCTCCGGTCGGCTCAAAGCCGATGTCCACTGGACATCGGCTTTGAGCCCCCTCGGAAACGATCAGATGATATTCCGGAGAGATCATCTGCCGGGAATCACGACGGGGCTTCATTCAGGATTTGCCCATGTCCGATTTTTTAGGAGGCTTACGGCTCATCGTCACACCTCCCAGCTCAGCATATTCCTGAGGTAGGGGTCAGCCCCATACCGACCTTCCACGGCGAACCAGATCTCGTCCCTGCGGAAGATGCTGTTCTTCATTGTGGACATGTCGTGCGAAGTGAAGAGCAGCTGAGCTCCGTTTTTGTTGATCTCCGGGTTTGTAAAGAGTCGGATGACATAGCGGAGAAGCTTCGGATGCAGCTTGGCATCCAGTTCATCAACGATTACCAGACGTCCCTCCTTCAGGGCCATCAGGATGACCGGAAGAGCGGCAAAGAGCTTGCGGGTTCCGTCGGACTCACTGGAAAAAGGATGACCGGAAGAGCGGCAAAGAGCTTGCGGGTTCCGTCGGACTCACTGGAAAACGGGAGCTCATAGAGCGTATCATGCAGGGTTCTCTGCAGGTAGAATTCATTGCTCTGCTGGTCAAAACGGTATCCGGTGATGCCGATTCCCATGTCGTTCATCATGGTAAGGAACTGCTTCTTTGAAATGTCGTTATCGGAGAGAAGGATCTGCTGCTCGGCCAATGGATTCGCATAGTTTCTGATGATGCACTCTTCAAACCAGCGAATGACTTCTGCAATCACGGGGATGGAATAATTGATCGCAAGGAAGGAGAGCAGCGGCATCTTGGCATTTACCTCGGTGTTGATGTTCTTACTCCCGAGAATGGTTCCAAGGGAGATTCCTTCATGATTTCTTTCAAAGATCTTCGCTGCCCGGCTGGCCCCGAGCTTGCGGCGATAGAGTGTTTCTTCCTCTATTATGCCGCCCTGAAGCACAATATAGTAGCGGTATTCATATTCACCGATGCGGAAAAACAGCTGGAAGCGGGAAGGCTCCTCCCGGGAATCCTCATCGAACAGATAGGGGACACAGGATACCTTCTGCTGCATGATGAAACGGGAGTGATTCTTGCCAAGCTCATAGACGGGCTCAGTAACAAGGGAGATTACGCAGCCCAGAGCGGCAAGAAGGTTGGATTTGCCGCCGCCATTCGGGCCGTAGATCACACCAACCGGCAGGATATCATTTCCCTTTTCAGTCTTTATAAGGCTGTCCTTGAACTCAGAAAGAGCCGCAGCCTGAAAATCGAATGTG
>ONPU01000009.1 GCA_900319795.1 uncultured Eubacteriales bacterium
GCCGGCATTCTGGCGGTCTTCTTTTTATACCTTCATTTCAACCTGTATAAAATTTTCAAAGAACATCATTTCAGCCTTGACTTTTTATTTGCAGGCTACTGAGGATGGGGGAATTCTTGCTATGTTATGTTAAAGATCCTTAAGCGGGATCATCACTTTTACGCGGAACCAGCCGTTTTCGGTACTGTAGTTCGCCGTTCCGCCGTATTTTTCGGCAATCGAGCGGATGCTGCGGGTGCCGTATCCGTGATTCCGGGCATCCGCTTTATCCGTTACCGGCAGTCCGTCACGGATAACCGGCGTCCCGGCACACCTGTTCTCGGAAACAATCAGCAGAAACCCTTTCTTTCGCTCTATCGTCAGGTTGATGAGGCGCTCTTCCTTTGAGGGCAGCTTCAGCACCGCTTCCACGGCGTTGTCCAGAAGATTCCCGAAGAGCGCGGCCTGATCCATGCCGTCCATGAACGAAGCGGCGGCCCCGTCCGCGATACAGACAATGCTGATGTCCTCCTTTTTCCAGGCGAGGCGCTTTGACATCAGGATCGTGTCCAGAACTTCATTTCCGGTATCCGCCTGGGCTTCGAAGTCGGCAATCTCCTGCTCCATCTGTTCGAGCGCCTCCCGGCCTTCCGGCTTCGCGGCTTCCTTTTTCAGGTACAGAATCTGATGCTTCAGGTCGTGATATTTTTCAGATACAAGCTCCACGGACTCTTTGGAAATCCGGTAATTCTCCTGCATCTGACGCATGGTCTCGCGCAGCATTTCCGCCTGGAGCTGGTCACTGTAGCCCTTCTTCGCCACATGAAAAAGGTACATCGCCAGGGCGCCCGCCAGGTCAATTGCCGTCCGGAGCCTGAAGACCTGCATCGGATCCGCGGCTGAAAATACCGAATCCTGATAGACGTTGCTGATATTGCTTACAAGGAAAATAATTGCCGCCAGTACAAAAACCTGCACGAGATCCCGGCGGTTCACCTCCATCTCCCTGTGATAGCTCCGAAAAGGACGGTAAAGCATCCATGTGATCAGAAATATCAGAAGATACACGGATATGAAAAAGGGAATCCGGATCTGAGGAATGTCCGCCACCGAGCGGATCCGCGTTCCGAAGTAGTAGGCCTGCCACTCCAGCGCCGTCGTAAATTCCGCGTAGATGAAAGCGAACGGCAGAAAGTAGAGGCACTTGTGCGGAGACTCTTTCATACACAGGAACATCAGCCCGAAGGTAAGGCCGAGGAACATGAAAAAGCGTGGAAAATAAAAGCGCAGATCCGGCGATTCAATCGCGTTCGCGAGTGCAACAAGAAGGGCTGTTCCGCACACTTCGATCAGGATGGTGACCGCGGCCGAAAAGCGCCTCCGGTTCATCCATACGAAAAGGCAGCCGAAAAGCTGGTATGAAAATGTGATAATCTGACCCGGCGCACTGACCGCATACAAGTCCTTCATCGGAGCCCCCCTGTTAAAGCATTTCCGTCAGGCAGTCCATAAACTCCGTCCTCCGTCTCCTTGAGACCGGAATCTTCTCCCCGCCGATCAGGCAGTCGGATTCGATCATGCCATCCACTTCGCGCATATTGACAAGAAAGCCTTTATTGCACCGGAAAAAACCGCATCCGGAAAGCTGCTCTTCAAGTTCGTTCATCTTCGCGTAGGTCCGGAATTCCCCGTCCTTCGTCCGGATCCGCATCTGATGTCCGATGCTCTCAATATACAGAATTTCCCGCGAATCCACCCTGTTTTCGGAGAAGCCTTCCTTAAACGTGACATAGACAACGGTATCCTCCTCGATGTGCATGCGGGCCCGATCCGTTTTTGCGGAAAATGTCTCATAACTCACAGGCTTCATCACATAGTCGAGTGCCTGCACTTCATACCCTTTGATCGCGAAACCCGCTTCATTGGTAATGAAAATGAGCACCACGCGGCTGTCCTTCTCCCGGATCTTTTTCGCCGCGTCCATACCGTTCATAAAGCGCATGCGGATATCCAGAAAAATAATGTCGAAATCCGCCCTGTAATCCTCCGTAATGTCCTCTCCGTCTCCGAAGCTGCTCACAGTGATGGGGATCTGTCTCTCTTCTCCGTAGCGTTTCAGATATCCGAGGAGCTGCTCCATATAGAGTTCTTCATCTTCCACTACCGCGATCTTCAGCATATTGTCATGTTCTCCTGCTCTATTCCCCGGTCTTTTCAGACCCTGATCCCATTGACATCCACGCTTTTCTTTACATCGTCCCGAATCTCTTCCGCTTCGGGGATTCTGCCGATCACGTTGTCGGCAAGCCAGTTCATCGTGATAACCTCTTCGTAACTGAGCCGCGGCGTGCCGGCTCCTTTGATTACGCCGCTCTGGGAATGCAGCTCTCCTTCAAACGGATTCAGGGTTTCATCCATAAGACCCTTTTTCAGAAGTTCGATCAGTTTTTTCGTCTGGTAGCTGAGATGATCCGAAAGCTTGACGTCGATCACGCCGGCGGACATGCCCCACCAGTAGCTGACCGGTTTTCCCTCCGGCTCCGGTGCGTCGGTCCTCCAGCTGCCGTTCAGTACGGAGCGGATGATCAGCTTGTAATAGAGGCCCCAGTTGCAGACCGGGGACGCGATATGTTCCATTTTCCCGCTTTCCGTATACCGGTAGATCCCGAATTCCCGCGACCGTTCCTCAGGCCGCACGAAATCCGGTCCGGAGAAAACCCGGATATCCTGCTCCCGCATCCAGGCCCGCCAGTCGGTATCCTTCTGGGATCTCCAGGCAAGATAGACCTCCGCCTGCGGGTCAATGAGAGCGGCACCGATCGCGAACGCGTTGATGCCCGCCAGTGTCCCGTACAGCGGCGCGTGCTCGATATATCCGATCTTATGGTTTTCCGCCTGCGTGGCCGCGATACAGCCCATGAGGAATTTCGCTTCGAAAAGCCTTCCCGAATAGGTTCTTACCGAAGACCTGGGAAGGTTTACGGAGCAGTTCAGGAAGCGGATCTTCGGATGGCGGACCGCCTGGCGCAGAATCTCCGGCATCTGGGACGGGGATGTCGTAATGATGACCTCATCCTCATCCGCGGCAGCCGCTTCCACGGCTTTCCGGATTTCCTCATCCGTATCGCAGTTCTCGAACTCCAGCGTTTCCACGACTCCTTCAAATACCTCGTCCAGATACTTCCGCCCCTCGTTATGCGCATAGGTCCAGTTGGACGTTTCACAGTTCTTCTCCTGGATAAATGCGATCCGAAGCGGATGGTCCGCGGTATATTTCGGACCGGTACTGATGAGGGACCTGAGCCCGCCGAATACGCTTCCATGGGCGTCAGCAGCACTGTTTTTTGCCGAAAGGTCCCCCGGTTCATAGGCTACGACCGTTTCTACCTCGGGATTGGCGGAAACCAGCTCGCTCCAGATACCGTCTATGCGTTTTTTCAGAAGCTCCTCCGGTTCGTTGACCAGGGAGTCCAGCCGGAAAATCCTCGTATAGATGAAGAAGGCGTCCGAGACACCGACACCGATCTTCTCTCCGCCGTGAGCCTTGAAAAGCGTTTCAAACTGCCGGAACGCGGACCGAAGTGTCATAACGGCTTCCTCGGGCCACGGATTCTCAAGATCCTGTCCCATCATGGCCGCCGTCTCCCGGTAGCAGCCGGGTTCCGTATACTGAAATTCGTACAGGGGCGCCACTTTGTAAAAGTCCATGAACTCATAGTACACACGGACTTCCTTTTCCTCGGAATACTTCGGGACCAGCCGCACGACGTCCGCCAGAACCTCCGGCATGTCGAGGTACTTGAGGACCGAGACTCTCTTGTTGCCCTCCTCGACATAGAAGTGCCACATATATTCGTACACCTTCACCGGATCGCGGATTCCCTCGCTCATCTGCGCGCGGTAAAGGCTGTTCCATTTAAACGCAAGCTCCGTCTCCGGGCCCAGGATCGGCTTAAAGGATCTTGAAAATACATTGCTCCGCCCGACCGTCTTCGTCCCGACTACCATCGAAAGCGGAATCTCTGTAAGGCCGACCGGCATCTGCGCAAGCTGCCCCGTCTGCTCCAGGAAATAGTCCAGTGCCGGAAGATAGGGATATTCTCCGCGGGACACCGCTTCCCTGACTTCCTTTTCACCCATTTTTTTCGCTTTGCTGTATATATCCATTACAAACCTCTTGCTGTTTCTATTAAAGTGTCAGTGCCCGGCTTTCCGGACCCTCTGATGCCCCGGGATGAGGACACAATGAGCAACATCAAAATCATACCATATTCTGCATTTCTTTGCCGAACAAAAAGCACCGGAACGGTCCTTCTCACGTATGAGATGAACCGTTCCGGTGCACTTATTGTGTTATGGATTAACCGAGCAGTTTCCCTATGAAACTGTTCTTTCTCTTTTCTTTCGCTTCCTGATATTTGCGTTCTTCCTCTTCGAAGTTGAGACCCTGCTTCTCGCACTTGGCCTTCAGCTCACGGATCCGCTCCTCTTCCGCTTCGCGGTCTGCCTGTTCCTGTTCGAGACGGGCACGCTCCTCGGGATCGACCCAGGTGCCGCCTTCGGCCAGAACAGCCTGCTTCTGGTGCTCGAGGATGGCCTTGCGGTCATCATCAGCGTATTTCTCAACATCCAGTTTCCAAAGAAGGATGATGGATACGGCAAATGTAATCACGTCAATTGCGAGATAAACAAATGCCAGAACCTGTTCCGTGCCGCCCATCTGGCGGTAAATGATATTTCCTGTCCAGTTCGCGACATCGTCGATCAGAGTGACTGTCGCTGGATCCACAGCATGGCCTGTATTGACATAGCCTGAGAAGGAAAGCATCGCGTTGATGATGCCGATTCCGAGGCCGCCGAGGCCAACCATAATCGCACTGTAGAGGGACATCGTGAAACCGTCCGAACGGAATCCGTTCTTCGCTTCAAGATGATCCAGAATATCGGAGATCAGCGCCAGCATGACGTACTGTGCCGGGACAATGCCGATACCCTTTAAGATCACGGCTGCGCAGACGATCGGGAAGCTGTTGACATTGATAAAGCCTACCAGACCACCCGCGATCGCGAAGATAAGACCCATCACTATCGCACGCTTCTTACCGAGTTTATTGGCCAGCGGCCAGGCAACGACCATTCCGACTACGGCAGGGAGACCGCCGACAAGTCCGAGCGTGGACATCATCGTCGCGGAAGTCGCCTCCGGATTGGACGAATTCATGACGTTATCGAACATCCATCTGGCGTAAAAGCTCATGGAGCCGTTCTTGCAGAGCTGTCCGAACTGGAATACCAGGACGAAAAGGATGACCATCCACCAGTACTTGTCCTTCGTGCAGGCATCGATATGCTTCTTCATTGGAAGCTTCTCTTCTTTGATTCCGAGCGCGATGGCCTCTTCCGTGATACGTTCTCTCGTAAAATAATACTCAAAGATCACGCCCGCTGCCGAAACCAGTGCCAGCGCAATCGCGAGGATTCTCCAGTTGGCATAGGAGGCATCCACATCGAGGCTCCCGTCCGCGCCTGTCACGAACATAAACGGCTGCAGAAGAACCGGGACAATGATGCTCGCTCCG
This sequence comes from uncultured Eubacteriales bacterium, assembly GCA_900319795.1. GTDB lineage: Bacteria > Bacillota > Clostridia > Lachnospirales > Lachnospiraceae > Chordicoccus. The sequence continues at coordinate 5,559 of ONPU01000009.1, forward strand.
ATACCGGCCGCAGCGACAGTCGATGCATTGGACAGGGTTGCGAGAAGACCTCTCTGGTTTGCGTTTCTTGTGGAAAGGGAAACCATCGAGCTGTGAGCCGTATAGTAGCAGGGATATGCAAGCGCGTAATAGAGGTTATACGTCACGGCAATCCAGATCATCTGAATTCCGTTCGCTCCGCTTCTCGGAGTCATGAACATAAGGAGAATCGCGACCGCGATCAGCGGGATCGAGATCAGCAGGTAAGGACGGGCCTTGCCCGCCGGTGTTCTCGTATTGTCAATCCACTGGCCGACCATGATGTTGCCGAGAATCACGAGAATCGAAGACAGCATCGGAAGCAGTGTCGCAAATGCGCCGAACTTCGTCCACCCCAGAACGTCCACATAGTAGCGGTTCAGGTAGGAGCCGAAGATCGCGTTCGAAATCATCGCGCAGAACGGAGCGAGCAGGTAGCCGAACGCCATCTCCTGGATTTTGACGCTGGATGATTTGATTCTGGTCTTTAAAGCGGGGTTTTCAAAGAATTTTGTATTCATCCTGATTTCCCTTCATTAGAATAGATTAGAATAGATTCAATCTGTCTGTTACAGGAACTTTCGTGTCTCGTATGATATCGCCTCGGAAGCTCCTTAAGAAATGTGCATCAGGCAAATTATTCGCCGAATTTTTTCTCGTAGAATTTCCCAATATAGGTTTTCCGGGCATTCTCCGTCACCACAGAACGGTAAGTCTCGGCAATCTCGTCAAATGTCGCGGTACTTAAATCCACCTGCGGAATATTCAGAACGTAAAGTCCCCAATCACGGCCCGCATGCTCTTCCTTCCATGGTCCGTACTTATACGGCTGCTCGTTGGCTTTGTAAGCCCAGGAGGACCAGGACCAGCCGAGCTTATTGAAGTAATCCACTGTCTTCGACCAGTCGGATACCTTCGTCCAGGCGTTGAATTCGCCGATATAGACCGGAACCTTCGTATTGCCGGAGACAAGGTGCATGGCACGGATACCGCGCAGGCAGTTGAGCTGGGAGACCGGTGCCAGATTGTAGATGTGATACTCGACGCAGACATTTTTCCAATGCGGGAAATGCTTAATGCCGACGCCGTGAATCGGGAACGTGAAGTATTCGATGATAATCAGATGGTTGGGATCCACTTCACGCACGGCCTTGTAGAGCTCATCGTAAAATTCGGAGTTGATCTTTCCGCCGAACTTGCCGAAGGCTTTCCGGCACTCGTTGAGGAGGTCATAGCCCGCCACGACCGTGCGGTCCTTATAGCGGTCTGCGATGATCTTCCAAAGCTCGATCGTCTTTCTGCGGTTCTCGGGATTTCCGTAGAGATCAAAGTGAGCGTCATCTCCCGAGTGGAAGTCCTGATTCTGGGAACCGATCGCGCCGTGGAGGTCGAGGACTGCCCAGAAACCGTATTTTTCGCACATATCCAGTGCCCAGTCAATATAGTGGAACGCGTTTTCTCTCAGCGTAATGCCGTCCGTAGTCAGATCCCTCCAGGTAAACGGAATGCGCACCAGATTGAGGCCGGCCTTCTGAATCCGCTCGAAGTCCCTTTCGGTAATGTAGTTGTCCATATAGATTTTGTAAAGTTCCTCAATCTGCTCGTCGGTCAGGTTGGGGTTGGCTTTCATCGCTTCGACGCCGCGCTCGATCGTGTATACACCCGTGTCAAAGTTTCCGACGCTCTGGACGCCCATGTAGTTTTCGGGGACAAACCAGCCGCCTAAGTTGACGCCGTGAAGACGGACTTCCTTGCCGCTGCCGTCTACGAGTTTTGTGCCTTCCGCGTGTAAGAAGCCTTCCGGAACAAATTTGCTCATTGTTTTTCTCCTCCTCTTTTAATAGTAGCCCTCCGCAGCTCTCCGCCTCAGGAAGCGCTGCTCAGTGTTTCTCTGTCTGCAAATTCCCAGATAAATTACGCTTCACTAATCGGGATCTCGACGGTGTGATCACCTTCCTCATCCGTTACTGTAACGCGGACGCTGCCGCTTTCGCCAGCACGGACAACGGCCATTGCCTCGCCGAAGTAAGTACGGACTTCGTCGGATGTATAGTTGCCCTTGACGTATGGATTCGCGCTGCCAAGGCCCAGAAGCTCGCCGTTTTCGACGGAGACCTTCAGGTTGTGGATCCCCTGCGGCTGCCAGATTCCGGCATCGTCCGTATACTGAAGGCGGACGAAGCTGAGGCTGCCGGCTTTTACGCTTTCCTCTTCCGGTGTAACACGGAGGGATGACTCCTCACCTGCGGTATAAAGTGAATACCGTCCGATCTCCGCACCGGAAGCATCGTAGGATACGGCCATAATCTCGCCGTCCTCGTAAGTGGTCTTGAAACGGTACATGCAGCCGTTCACCGCGCGTTTCTTTCTGCCGACGCTTACACCATTGACGAAGAGTTCGACGGATGCCGCCCGCGCGTAGACTTCCACATACGCGGGCTTTCCATTGCAGCCTCTCCAGGACCAGCTTTCGACGGCTTTCGTCAGCTGCCAGCCCGTAAGCGTGAGCTTTTCATCCTCATAAACCGGGAAAACACCGATCAGCGGGCCCTGCTCGCGTTCAAGAGCGACGCGTGTATAGGCAGCTTCCGCGCGGGGCTTTCCGAGGAGGTCGATCCGGCCGTTTCCGCCGGTCATATGGCTCTCGTCTTCGGGCAGATAATAGTCTTTATATTCCGTAGCACCGATGCCGGTTTCACCGATATAGTCCATGCCGGCCCAGACAAAGTCGCCGATGATATTCGGATTGTCGCGCGCGATCTCCCAGAAGAGATACGCGTCCTTGCAGAAGGTCTCGCTGCCGAGGATCAGGCGTGCCGGATACTTCTTCAGATCGTGCTTGTAACGCCAGATGCCGTAGTTGTAACCCGCGATGTCCATCTGCGCGAAACCGCCTCTTGTCTTCCAGTCCGACGGAGGAAGCGTCGCTCCGAATTTCATGAAGCGGTCGCCCATGAGGCAGGCCAGAGTATTGTAGAATTCGCTTCCGACCGGCTTTTTCTTCTGGCCTCCGTCCGCGACTTTCTGTGCCTTGGCCTCTTCTTTTTCGGCCTTGTCGTCGGAATAGACGCCGAAGCCCATCGAATAGAGGAAATTGAAGAAAATGTTGACGCCGCAGGTCACCGGGCGGGATCTGTCAAGGGCGTGCAGATAGCGTGTCATTTCCCCGGTAAGGTGAATGCCGCGTTCTTCGGAGGTCTCGGCGACTTCATTTCCCGTAGAATACATGATGACTGAGGGATGATTGTAGTCTTTTTCAACGAGCGACTTCAGGTCTTCCTGCCACCAGGCGGCATGAATGCCCGCGTAGTCATACTTCGTCTTGTGGATATACCAGCAGTCCGTAAACTCGTCCATCATCAGCATACCGAGGCGGTCGCAGGACTCCAGCATCGTCTTCGAAACCGGGTTGTGGGCGGAACGGATCGCGTTGTAGCCGTTTTCCATCAGGATCCGCACGCGGCGTTCTTCCGCTTCCGGATAGGCGCAGGCGCCGAGGATTCCGTTGTCATGATGGATGCACGCGCCGCGGAGGATGACGCGCTCGCCGTTGATGGTCATGCCCTTGCCGGGTGCCCATTCAAGGCCGCGGATGCCGAATGTCTCTTCGACTGAGTCGTTGCCGAACAGGACGCGGGCCGTGTAGAGATTCGGAGATTCGGGACTCCAGAGTTTTCCTTCCTTCACCCTGAGGCAGAAAGTCACTTCGCCGTTTTCCGTATTCTTCGTGTAAGAGGAGATCAGACGTTCCTCATCACTTCTTCCGTCAAAATTCGCCTTCTCGCCTTCGAGAATCTTAAGCTGTGCGGTGCCGTCGCCGGATGTTTTCACCGTTACGAGGATCTTTCTCGCTTCATAATCCAGTGTCCTGATCCTCACCCCGTTGATCAGGATGTACTCGTCTTTTCCTTCCCAGAGCCATACCGGCCTGTAGATGCCCGTGCCGGAATACCAGCGGGAATTCGGCTGGTCGGAATTCGTCACTTTGACGAGGACTTCATTTTCTTCACCATATTTCAGAAATCCGCTCAGATCCGCGTAGAAATTCGAATAGCCGTACGGACGTTCCGCTGCTTTTTCTCCGTTCACGTAAACTTCCGCGTTGTGATAGACGCCTTCGAACTCCAGCAGCATCGCCTTCCCTTCCGCGTCGGCCGGAACGAAAAAGTTCTTGCGGTACTCATAGTCGTAGCCCGCGAAGAATCCGATATTTCCCTCGCCGATACTCTCCGCAATCCTCGGCTCACCGATCATCGCGTCGTGGGGTATCGAAACGCTCTTATAGTCGCTGTCCGTTGTCACGCAGCGAACTTCCCAGCCCGTATTAAAATCCAGCCTTTTCATTCACAGCTCCTTTCCAGTTTTTAAACATATTTCACGATCATGGATGATCCCATTATAAACAAACGAACAGGAGGACTGATCCTCCTGTTCGTAAACGGTCATCTTCTGTTCGTAATCAGGTGCTGCCGGTTCCTGCACCACAGGTGCCTGACCCCTCTGGTGCACTTTCAGTGCTGACTCGCCCAGATCACCTCTGCCGGGCCTTCCCAGGCCTTGGCGTAGTCGGCGCATTTGTCGCAGAGTTCGTCTGCTTCTTCCGGGGCTTCCATATTGGTCTGGTGCGCGCCTGTTTTGTGAACCATTTCCCTTAATTTCTCCGGATTCTCCAGCATCGGGCAGGGGCGCAGATGGTTCTTATTGAACGGCTGGCCGTCGTGATATGCCATGAAGAGGGGACTCTGAAGCATTTCCAGAATCGAATTGTCATGGATATTCGTATCCGAATAGTGAATGAATACGCACGGCTCGGCGTCTCCGTTGGCATTGATATGGAAATAGTTCCGTCCGCCGGCGATGCAGCCGCCCACATATTCTCCGTCGTTCTGGAAATCCATGGGCAGGAACGGGATCGTGCACTCGGAAGATCTGAAATAGCGGATTCTCCGGATCATTTCCTTTCTCTGTTCCGGTGTCGGAAGAAGGTCCGTCACCGCGTTTTTGCCGACCGGCATATAGTGGAAATAGAACCCGAAATGAGCCCCCTTCGATGCGAGCATCGTAAGGAACTCCTCGGAAGTGACGGCTTCTATATTCTTTCTTGTATAGCAGATGGAGGTTCCGAAGATCAGACCGTTCTCCCGGAGCAGGTCCATGGCCTTCATGACTGCTTCGTAATGTCCTTCACCTCTGCGTCCGTCATTCGTCTCCTTATTGCCTTCGATCGAGAGCATGAGAATCAGGTTGCCCAGTCTCTTCATCTCATCGCAGAAGGCCTGGTCGACCAGCGTGGAATTCGTATACGCGGCGAACTGGCAGTCGGAGTGGATCTCCATAAGCTTCAGAAGATCGGCTTTTCTCACGAGCGGCTCTCCGCCGGTAAGCATATAGAGATGGACGCCCAGCTCCTTCCCCTGTGTCACGATTTTATCCATATCCTCGAAACTCAGGTTGCTCTTATGTCCGTAGGTTCCGCTCCAGCATCCGGCGCAGTGCATGTTGCATGCCTGGGTCGGGTCAAAGAGAATCAGCCAGGGAACATTGCAGTTGTAGATTTCCCGGTTTTTCCTGATCGTCTTCGTTCCTCTTAAAAAGGATTCATAACCCAGATTGAGCAATGTCTGCTTTGCGACATTCCTGTCCGCGTGTTCGAGGATGTCGTCCAGCAGATTGAACCAGCGGTGGTACGGATTCGCCATGGCCTCCTTTACTTTTTTCAGAGTTTCCGGCGACAGCTCCTTCAGTCCGACTTTGCCGATCAAGTCCACGATCTCAATATAGGCTTTCCGTCTGTCATCTGCCTTGTCCAGCTTATTCAACGCCGCATTCACCGCTACTTCAAATGCTTTTCTTTCAATTGTGTGCTTTACATCCATTTCTGAAAACCCAAATACGAATTTTCTTCCTGTCATGTAAACGGTTGTTCTCAAACAACGGTTTATATGGCAAGAAGACTCCCTTTCTTAATGATCTTTAATTTAGACTATTATTATAACCTTTTTTTTATAAGTTGCAAGTCTTTAACCGAAACCGTCCGGCGTCATCCCTGCGGTATCGGTATCAAAATATTGAGCGTAAACCAACCATCCTCGGTCTCGACCTCGAGAATCCCGTCATACGACTCTGTAATCGCCCGGATACTCCTGACGCCGAAGCCGTGATACCCAGCCTCCTCTGTTTTGGTGGTCACCGGGAAGCCGTCCTGAATCGTCAGATCTTCGGCACAGCGGTTCTCCTCCGCAATCTTCAAAAACCCCTGTTTCCCGGCAACGATCAGCCGAAGGAGCCTCTCCCCTTCCGGCACTTTCTGAAGGGCCTCAATCGCGTTGTCCAGGATGTTTCCGAACAGGGCGCTGATATCCGTTTTCTTTAAAAATGAAATCGCTTCTCCGTCCGCCACAATGTGGAACTCGATTCCCGCTTCCTGACACCGGAGGCCTTTCGACGCCAGAATCGCGTCCAGGACCTCATTGCCCGTCCGGTTCTGGCTTTCGAAGACGCGCACCTCTTCCTCCATCTGATCGAGGTATTTTCTCCGCTCTTCATCGCTCGTGCTGTTCTTTAAGAACTCGATCTGGTGCTTCAGGTCGTGATATTTTCTGTTTACAAGATCCATGCTTTCAGAGGAAATGCGGTAGCTTTCGTGCTGCATTTCCAGAATCTGCTTCATCTTTTCGGCTTCCATGCGGGCGCTCATTTCACAGATCGCGAGATGGAAAATATAACTGATGCCGCAGCCTGCCAGATCCGCGAGCGTGCGGATGATGAACAGCTCCTGAGCATTGGATGTCGTAAATGGCGTGTCCCTAAGGACGTAACTGATATTGCTGATGATATAAGTCAGAAAAAGGATAAAGAACAGCATCCCCACCAGTCTGGGCGTCAGATCCGGCTGCCTTCCGGACCGGACAACCTGTCCTTCCAGATACCAGGTGATCCCGAAAACGAGTGTCCAGGTCGGGATCTGGATCATCAGGTTTACCCAGAGAGCGAGCGGCAGGCGCGGAACTGTCAGAACATAATAAAAAAGCTGCCAGTGAAACGCGGCTGCCAGTTCTCCTACCATAAAAGCGCGGATGGAAATATACCACAGCTGCAGCATGTTCACTTCCAGGCCAAATGCAATATTCAGCGCCACCAGTGAGAAATCCAGCAAAACACACAGCGGGAAGAGCCCTTTCGGCACATCGCGGCTGACGGTCATGAAAACCGAAAGCACCACGAGAATCCCCAGCTGCCTCACTATAACGGCCGCGCCCTTCTTGTGCCAGGGCCGCAGGTAGATAAAGATCATACTGCTGATCCAGTAAGCCAGCGCGTAATAGATGCCGGGCGTATTGAATAAGTCCACTCTCTCCTCTATTAACACCGCTTCAAATCCCCTTTTCCGTCATATAGCGGTTGATCGCCTCAAGCAGTTCTTTTTTTCTCGAACGGCTGACGGGAATTCGGTCATCTCCGACGAAGAGATCATTGCCCTGCATCCCGTCCACATAGGCGAGATTGACCAGATAAGCCTTATTGCACTGGAAAAACGGTTCGTCCTTCAGCTCCTCCGCCGCGTCGCGGATTGACGCCTTGGTCGTGAGCTCGCCGTCCGTCGTATGATAGCAGAGATAGTGATCCAGAACATCGATATAGCGGATTCTGGAGACATCCACTTTCGCGACTCCGTTTCGGATCCTGACGCTGATATAGTGCTTTTCTCCGGGCTTCAGAAACCGGAGTGCCCGTCCTACCGCCTGGGAAAACGCGAAATAGTTGATCGGCTTCAGCACATAGTCCATAGCCTCGACCTTATAGCCGCGGATCGCGTAATTCGGATTATTCGTGATGAAAATGATTTTGACATCGGGATCTTTTTTGCGGATTTCCTCCGCCGCTGACATCCCATCGAGCAAAGGGAGCTCGATATCCATCAGAAGCAGGTCATATCCGAGCCTGTAGTGCTCCACAATTTCGTCCCCGTCCGTAAATTCCCGGATCCGGAACTGAACACCCTCTTCCCTTTCGAAGCGTTCTAGATACTGCCTCACCTGCTCCCGGTATCGCGGCTCATCCTCCAATATGGCTACCTGAATCACAACCGTCTCCCTCTTCACGTACCGCATAAGTCATCTGCCGCCGGGGCACTTGTGCACCACCGGGGTCTGGCACCTTTGGTGCACATTATTATATCATAATGCGACTTTTCCTGCACGAATGCCGTTCGCTTTTATGAAACGGATCATTTCTCCGGCCGCATGTTCCTCATCTGCCCCGTAGAATCCATGTTCCGCCCCTTCAAGGAGGACCAGTTGCGCCGAGGGAAACAGCTTCGCCGCCTCTTCCGACCATGTATACGAAACCAGTTCATCCCGCGTCCCATGGAGGATCAATACTCTCCCCTCATATCCCGGCATCAGGCTCTGTATATCAATCGGATACGCATCGTCGATATAGACCTTCCCGACCCGGGTGCCGAGGTACGGATACGTTTCACGAACCCGGCGGTGACTCCCCCATGACATGAGTACATAGTCTTTCAGGTTAAAAGCGGGATAGCACAGAATCAGCCCTTTTATGTCCCCGGGACGTTTCGAAGCTGCAAGCAGGGATACATAGCCGCCCTGGCTCTGTCCCATCAGGAAAATGTTTTCTCTGTCCACTTCCGCTCTTTCCATTAAAGTGTCAATCACCATATTGAGATCGGCTTCTTCCGTCCGCACGGACATCTCCGTCAGTTTCCCGTCACTTCGGATCTGCTCACCGCCGCCGAAAAAATCGAACGCGAACGCGTGAATTCCGGCTTCTGCCATCTTCACGGCATATGGCTCGGTCTCCGACATGTTGGCGTTGAAGCCGTGGCAAAGGATCACAAGCGGCCGCGGGCCGGCTCCTTCAGCCTTATGAAACCGCCCGTAAAGCAGATGTCCTTCCTCTCCGATTCTCAGTTCTTCCACCATTGTTGCCCCTCTATTCCTGATCAGTCTTCTCTGTAGAATGCCCCACCGTATGATTGTACGCCAAAAGTTTACTCTGAGATCATCGGATCAACAATTCAGACGTACTTTTGGCGGGTGCATCGTATTCTTCATTATATACCTTAAGAGCGACAAAAGAGGTCAGAAACATATAGAAACAAGGACGAAAAGTTCCTATTTTCACGGTTGAAAAAACTTTAAAATAGAAAAAAATCAAGGAACAGATCATTCCTCAAGTTCATAAAGGAGAATATCATGAGTCTGTCACAAAACTATCTGATCGGTATGGACCTCGGTACCACTAACGTGAAAGCGATCCTCATCAACGAAGAGGGAGACGCTGTCGCCTCCGCCTCCCGGGAAAACCACCTGATCTTCCCCGGACCGAATATGGTGGAGCAGGACGCGAACGAATGGTGGAGCAATGCTGCCGAAGTGTTCCGGGAAGTCGCCGAAAAAGCCGGCCCCGAGATCGTATCCCGGATCCGCGGCATTTCCATAAGCTCGCAGACCGTGACCATGCTTCCTGTTGACAGGGACGGCAACCCGCTCCGCGGAGCCCTGATCTGGATGGACAGCCGTTCGTCGAAGGAGATGCATTACATTTCCCTTGAAGTCGGACATGAGCACTTCGTCGAGCTCGTCGGAGGCCAGCCGGACGTCGCGTTCCTGCCGAACAAGATTCTCTGGTTTAAAAATAATGAACCGGAGCTCTTCGCGAAGACCTACAAGATTCTGCAGGCCAGCTCCTATATCAATTACAAATTGTCAGGCGTCATGTCCGCCGATATGGACCAGGCCGCGAGGACGCAGTGCCTCAATATCCATACCCTCCGCTATGAGCAGGAGATCGGCGACGCGATCGGGATCAAACTGACGGATTACCTGCCGGATCCGTGCCAGCCGACCGACATCGTCGGCTACGTGACGGAAGAAGCGGCTCGTGAAACGGGCCTCATCAGCGGCATACCGGTTGTCGCCGGAGCAAGCGACGCCATGACCTCGATGTACGCGACCGGCCTTACGCAGCTCGGGGAAGCGAGTGAATCCTCCGGAACTTCCTCGCTGGTATTCGTCGGTTCCGATCAGCCGAGCGCCTGCGACATCCCGGTTGTCACAAAGCCCTGCGCTTTAAAAGATGTCCCGTATGTCTTCGACGCTCCGATCAGTTCCTCCGGCGCCGCGCTCAAGTGGTATCTGGATTCCATGGGCGCGATTGACCGCATCGAGGCCCAAAAGCTGGGTAAAAATGTCTATACCTATATCAATGAAGTGGCAGCTGAAGTTCCCGCGGGCAGCAATGGCGTCATGTTCTTCCCGTATCTGCACGGAGAACGCGCGCCTTTATGGAATTCCCACGCCAGGGGCATGTTCATCGGAATGACGCTCTCCACCGTCCACGCGGACTTCACGCGCGCGGTTTTCGAGGGCACCGCCTTTGCGCTCCGCCACGTTCTTACGACCATCCGTGAAGCCGGCGGGCGTGCCGATTCCCTCCGCATCACAGGCGGCGGCTCCAAGTCCCGCGAATGGTCCCAGATCAAAGCGTCCATGCTGAATATGCCGGTCCTCATCCTGGATGAAAAATCCGGAGAAGTTCCGTTTGGCGATGGCCTTATCGCCGGCCACGCGGTAGGGCTCTATCCCGACCTGACCAAGGTTGTGAAGGAGCTCATCAAGGTGAAGGAAGTGATTCAGCCGAAGGAAAAGGACTCGATCCTCTACGACAAGCTCTATCCCTACTATGTGGATCTTTACAAGGATCTGGATTATGACCTCCGGAAGCTCCGCAACAGCTGGATGACGCTCTCCAAGCAGGGCTTCTGAGTAAGCTTGCGATTCGTCACCAATATAGAAAAGATCCGGCCGCGGCCGGATCTTTTCTTTTTGTCATTGTATCATTGCGGGGATTACTTATCCCATGCGTGCTTTCCGGCTTCCAGGTCTTCGCGGATCTCGGAAACTCTCTTATCGGAAAGCTTGTACCAGATCAGCGGGATGCAGCTTACGAGCGCGAGGATCGCGGGCAGCATGTTGACCATGAAGTTGATACCCATCTTTGTGGACGCAGTCTGTTCCATATTCGGAACATAGCCGACAGCTTCAAGAAGAAGGACAACCGGTGCGCAGATCGCCGTAGCAAGCTTGACGCCGAAGCTCAGCATGGATGCTGCAAGACCTTCCTGACGTTTTCCGAGTTTCCAGTCGCCGTATTCCAGAGAATCGCCGACCATGCCGTAGCAGATTGCCGGAGCGCCGAAGCCAAGGGAGCCGATGAAAGAAGCGCCAATCAGGAATACCGGGTTGTTGGTCGGATTGAGGAACAGAGCCACGAATCCGGCTGCCATCACGACGTTCATGATGATCATGTAGTTCTTCTTGCCGAACATCTTTGTTCCCCACGGAACTGTCAGTGTACCGACCAGCTGGCCGACTGTCATGGCTGTGAACATGGTTGCGATGTACTGCGGTCCGCCGACGACGTAGATGACATGGTAAACCAGAATTCCGTAGCGGCCCGTTACGCAGATCGTACCGATAACGGTTGCGATGACGACGATGAGCAGCTGATCGTTCTGGATGAGGCCCTTCATGTTTTCAATGAATCCGGCCTTCTCTGCCGGAGCATTGCTGTGAAGTTTGTCCGTATAAGTTTCCTTGCAGATCGTTGCGCAGGTCCAGAAAACCGGGATCAGGATCAGGGAGAAGATCACTGTCGCGACAAAGTAGCCGTGGCCGTCCGCCATCTTTTCGCCGGCTTCATTGGTAGCGGAGCTGAAGCGAAGAATGAGCGGCATAGCGACCATCGAAAGGATGATGCCGATGATGGAAGCGCCGGTGCTGCGGGCAGTTGCCAGAAGCTGACGGATGCGGGAATCGACCGCGATAACATTGAGAAGTGCCTGATAAGCAATGGAGCAGGCTGTATAAGCCATACCGGCTCCGATGTAGCAGACGCCGCAGAGAATGACTTTCGCCATGCCCTGTACCGGGAATACCGTAAAGGTCAGGATATTGAACAGAGCGAGGAACGGCGGTGCGAAATAAAGATAGGGACGGAATTTGCCCCAGCGGGAATTTGTGCGGTCCGCGATCTGGCCCATCATCGGGTCATTGATTGCGTCCCAGATACGTGCGATCAGAACGATCGCTGAAATTGCGGCACCTGACAGACCTACTACGTCCGTGTAGAAAATGTTCAGGTAGTTGTTGATCATGTACCAGCTCATCTGGCACGCGACTTCTCCGAGACCGTATCCGACTAACAGCTTCGGACTGGCTTTTTCATTGGATGCCATTTACTAAACCCTCCTTAAAAATGATTCCGGGACATTTCCCCGTATGCTTAAAATGATAATCAGACGATCAGCATTCTCCGCTCATTGACATGGTGGCCGAACTCCGGCATGAATACGAAACTCTCCTCATCCGGATCCAGATGATCCTGAATGGCCGGCGGCATATAGGAAGAAGTAAAGCAGAAGCCGTACTTCAGATCGTGATATCCCTGCGCAAGACCGCCCGGTTTCTCAACCTTGAGCACAGCCGGGCACGTAACTGCCCAGTGGGTCTGGAAATCAACTGCCATCTCTTCATTCGTGAAGTCTTCGCCTTTGATATTCCATGTGATTTTGTCCTTCTCAATTTTCTCGCCGTCGATATAGAGCGTACCCGGGCGAAGCTGGGAAAGGAACACGCCTCTGTAATAAGGAAGCCGGACCTTGAACTGAAAACCTGTGATATTGCCGTTTTCGTCCTTAATGTTTCTGAATCCTACAGACTGGATAACCTGTTTTTCCATTTGCGCACCTCCTTAGTCACCAAGCAGATTCTTCAGCATGATGTGATGCTTTCTGAGTGTCTGCCCTACTTCGTATCCGTCGTCGTACTTGTCGGCACCTTCGTATTCGCTCAGCAGATAGCCGTCGTATCCGTTCTCCTGCATCACCTTGATGATTTCCGGATACGGGATGGTCGTCTCATGGAAATCGTCGCTCATGTTGATGAACTTGGCATGGCAGCAATAGATATACGGCAGCAGCGGGATCAGGTCCTCCGGTACGTTCGGCGTATATTCGGGGCTTACGTACTCGCCTTCCGAAAAGCCTGTGCGGAATACCGAGAAGTCAATGTTGAGGCCGAAATTCTTTGTGCCCGTCTTCTTAATGAAATCGACAAAATCCGTCACAAGCTTGCCCTTCAGATTGGACGGCGTATGGATCTCGGGGCACATCTTAATGCCGAGTTCCTCAGCCAGCGGAAGCGCGCCTTCGATAATCTCTCTCCAGTTGAGAACCGGCTCCAGTTTGTCGTTAATGACCGGCATCTTGGTTCTCATAACCGTAAATCCGAGACGGTGCGCAAGGCGGATATCTCTTTTCAGCATCTCGACGGATTCTTCCGTCGTGAGATCCCTGTCTCCGAGGACATGAGAATCGATCCAGTTGCCGTACTCTACCGGAATGATCTCGTACTTGTCGCAGAGTCTCCACCACTTTTCGACCCATTCATCCGTCGGATAAGGATAATTTTCAATATGGGTATTAGCCAGGATTTCGATTCCGTGAGCCCCCATATCATAGATGTCTTCGAAGCAGTCTTCCAGTGTCTTTGTCAGCCCGAATTCAGCGGAATAGCTGTAAAGTGCAATACCGCGCTTCGGACCTTTCCTGTCGTACTTGTACATGTCCGTCCACTCCTTTCTGAACCGCTGTTATCGTGTACGTTTTTACGTTACTTCTCTATGGTAGTGATTCTACCGGAAATGAAGACCTTTTGCTTTCTCAGCTTCCCGATCTCTCCGCTTTTGCGCTCAAACAGAAGAACTAACTGAAAGTATATGCGTTCATGCATCCGCTTTCTTTCAAACTGAGGACTTCTTTTTGCTCTCATTGGAACCATCTTTATTCGCCGGACGTCCGAAAGTTTCCATGCGCAACGAATAAAGGTCATTTCTTGCATATTAATAGTCAAAAACCGTATCTTCTGCGCAAAAGTCAATAAAATGCAAAAAATGAGACATCTGAAGAAAAGGCATCTTCTTCCCGTTCCTGTATACTGATATTCATAATCCGGGAACAGCTCGGTATGCGTTTTATGATCAGAGTTTTTCCCTTTCAAGACACATTTTACGAAGGAGACGCGGCGATGAAAGAAAACCATATTCTCCCGTTCCTGTGGATGCGCGGAGAATCAGAAGACATCCTGAGAACCGAACTTAAAAAGATCCGGGAAGCCGGCATCCGATCGGTATGCCTTGAAGCGAGGCCTCACCCGGATTACGCGGGCGAAGGATGGTGGCACGACGTCGACATTGTGATTGACGAGGCCAAAAAGCACGATATGCAGATCTGGATTCTGGACGACGCCCATTTCCCGACCGGTATGGCGAACGGCAGCATGCCTGCCCATCCCGAAAAGGCCAGAAGATTTCTCTATACCAACTTTGTGGATGCGACCGGACCGCTGCCCGCGGCTCAGTTTGACGTGGATACGCTGCTGACAAAGCAGGTGACCTGGATGGACCTGGGAAAACCAGTCTCCACACCGCTCTTCGATGAGACGAAGCTCCTGTCCGTTACGGCCTCCCGTATCTCAGACGGCGATACGGTCGAAGGAGAAATCCTTGACCTCACTTCCTCCGTCAGCGACGGTTACCTTACATGGGATGTCCCGGAAGGGGTCTGGAGAATCAACGTCAATTTCTCGACGACCGCGATCGGCCCGAAGCCGGATTATATCAACTATATCGACGAAGACTCCGTCCGTGTTCTCATTGACGAAGTCTATGAAAAGCACTATGCCCGGTATAAGGATCTGTTTGGAACGATCATCCAGGGATTCTTCTCCGACGAGCCCGGCTTCTACAACAGAGATACCTATGACGAGTTTTCCGACCTCGGACGCTTCGATACCCTGCCGTGGGGCTCTGAAATGAACATCCTTCTTCACAATATCTACGAAGGCGATCTGTACAGGGATCTGCCTCTCCTCTTCGCCAATGAGAAGAACGGCGCGCACCGCGCCGTCCGCTACGCGTATATGGACGCTGTCAGCCACCTCTACAGCAAGAACTTCAGCTGCCAGCTTGGCGAATGGTGCCGCGCGCACGGTGTCCGTTACATCGGCCACATCGTAGAGGACAATTATGCCTATAAACGGCTCGGAGCAGGTGTCGGACATTACTTCCGCGCCATGGCCGGCCAGGATATCGCGGGCATCGACAATATCGGATACCAGCTGATGCCCGGCAATGACGTGGCCATCCGTCACACGGGAGCCCAGGATATCTCCCCGGAATTCTATCATTACGGAATCGGCAGACTCGGCGCGTCCGCTGCCGCCATCGATCCTTTGAAAAAGGGCCGTCTGATGTGCGAGAATTTCGGCGCCTACGGCTGGCGCCTCGGCGTTCGCGACATGAAATGGCTGGCGGACTACCTGATCGCGCAGGGCGTCAACTATTTCGTTCCGCACGCGTTTTCCATGGCCGAATATCCGGATTCCGACTGCCCGCCCCATTTCCATGCGCGCGGAAACAACCCCGAGTATCCGTATTTCTGCGACCTGATGCGCTATACGGACCGTCTCTCAAATCTGTTTTCGGATGGTCAGAGCGTTCCCGGAGCCGCTGTGCTCTTTGAAGCGGAAGCGGACTGGACCGGAAAGGCCATGCACGGATGCACGGTCGGAAAGGAACTGATCACACACCAGGTCGATTTCTTCTTTATCCCGGCGGATGTATTTGCGGATCCCGATTATTACGGCTGTGAAGTATCCGACGGCAAACTGATCGTGAACGGATACTCCATGAACGCGTTTGTCGTTCCGGAATGCGAATTCATTCCGGCAAAAGCCGCTTCGTTCATCGCGGATCATCCGGATCTGCCGGTCTTCTACGTCAATCATTTCCCGGAGGGAATTGCAGGACCCTGTGAAAATGCGGAAGAGCTTCTTAAAAACGCGCTCAGAAACCGGACCTGCGTTCCGCTTCCGGAACTCGGCGACGTTCTGAGAGGGGAAGGCTGCGCGGACGAACTCTTCACCGAAAGAAGCGTCCCTTGTCTCCGCCAGTATCACTACAGAAAAGACGGAAGAGATTTCTGGATGCTGATGAATACTTCCCTGAGCCTCAATGTCGAGGAAACGTTCCATCTGCCCAAAGCCGCGTCCTTCGGAATTTATGACGCGATGAAGGATCAGACGACGGCGCTTTCCGTATCGGACGGCACGGCATCTCTTCGGATCGCGCCCTATGAGTCCCTGATTCTTGTAACGAATCCGGAACATGCGAAACCGGCCGAACCGAAGTATCAGTTATGCGGGCAGCTGTCCCTTCAGACTTTCGATCTGACATTGGTTCCGATCGGATCCGGAGAGGAAGAAGTCATAAAAGGTTTCGATCCGAAGCCGGTCTCTTCCATAAGAAGAGATTTCTCCGGCACCATAATCTACCGGACGAAATTCCTTATATCCGAACTCCCGAAGAAGGCGGTTCTCAACGCGGAATATGTATTTGAATGCATGAGTGTGGAACTCAACGGCAAAACGCTTCCGAACGTCATTGCGCCGCCTTACACGGCCGACCTGACAGAGGCGCTTAAAGAAGGCGCGAATGAGCTCTGTATCCGTGTCGCCACCACTCCGCTTCGGGACGCGAACACAAAGCCCGGAATCTTCGGAAAGGAAAGAACCGTTATTGAGCCGACCGGCATGTTCGGACAGATCCGGATTGACCTGTTCCTCTGAAAAAGGAACCGGCAGACAAATCAGTATTTAATTTTTTGAAATAAACCACTTTAAAGACATTTCAAGTAACTGCACAAACAAAAGGAGGAACACAAATGGCAAAAGTTGTAGCATTTTCATTCGGAAGAAAGATGTCCAACACAGAAGTGATGCTGAAGGAAGTCCTGAAAAAATGTCAGGAAGCGGGACATGAAATTCAGTTCATCCGTCCGGACGATCTCGACATCAAGCCCTGCACCGGCTGCTGCGGCTGCGTTGTCGGCATCCTTACCGGCCGCACAAACGGGACATGTATCCATAAAGACGATTTCCACATTGTGGAAGAGGCTTATTATTCCGCGGACGCCATCATCGTCGGCTCTCCGGTTTACGAGACTTCTCCGAGCGGCACATTTAAGACCTTCTGCGACCGCCTTGGCCCGTCCCACGATATCGCGTTCCTGACCGAAGCGAAAAAAGACCGTCTGGCTTCCGGCGACCCGAACGTCCTCCTTCCGGACGAGATCGTATTCAAACCGCGTGTAGGCGCTCTTGTGGGCGTAGGCGGAGCCAGAACCGAAAACTGGACCATCTTTACCGTTCCGATCATGTATGAAAGCATGATGTCCGCCGGCGTCGACGTCATCGACACCCATACCTATTTCGGCGCCATGAACGTCCAGCACGTCCTCGGCGTTCCGGAACAGATGGAACGTATGGATAAAATGGCGCAGAACATCATCGACGCTCTTGCCGCCGAAACCGAAGAAGAACGCACAAAGTGGAGAGGAGAAACCGACGGCGCATGCCCGGTCTGCCACCAGAGCATGTTCCGCGTACACGAAGGCTCCGACCTTGTGGAATGCGCGATCTGCGGCATCAACGGAACCGTCGGCCTTGTGGACGGAAAGATCACATATAAGTTCTCGAAGGAAGAACAGATGAGAAGCCGTCTGAAATATGCCGGCAAGCTGGAACACAGAAATGAGATCGCCGACGGCGCGATGACCCAGAAGAAGGTCGAAAACCTCGCGGAACTCAAGAAGCCGTACCTGCACATCGGGGAATAATAAATCAGGCAGCACTGCAATATAGTTTTCAATAAAAAGGAGCCGGTTATGAGAGAAACACTTACGGATCTGAAGATGAGACGCAGCGTCAGAGAGTACAAACAGGAACAGATTACCGACGAAGAGCTTCAGGAAGTGCTTGAAGCAGGGATGAACGCCTCCTCCGGAGGCAACCGCCAGAGCGCGGTCTTCGTGGTCGTACAGAACCGCGAATGGATTGACAAACTCTGCGCCCTGAACGCTCAGATCGCAGGAGCCCCCAAAGGATTTGATGTCTTTTACGGAGCCCCGACCGTAATCGTCGTCGCGGCGGATAAAAGTACTCCGGACGCGGTCAAAGACGGCTCCCTTTGTATCGGCAATATGCTGAATGCCGCATATGCTCTGGGTCTTGGCGGCCGCTGGATCAACCGTGCCGACGGCATGCTGGAAGACGAACTCGGAAAGGCACTGATGAAAGAAGCCGGCTATGACCCGGAGCAGTATATCGGCGTCGGCAACGTGATCCTCGGCTATCCCGCCAACGGATTCCCGGAACCGCTCGCTCATAAAGACAATTACTACAGCATCATTCGGTAAACTGCCGAAATATAAGGGGCGTCAAAAAGCGCCCCTTTCTCTATTGCACCACAGGTGCCTGACCCCTTTGGTGCACTTACATCTACAAGGAGGAGCAACATGTCCAAAATTCAAAATCCCATCATCCCCGGATTTTATCCGGATCCCAGCATCTGCCGCGTCGGTGATGACTACTATATCGCCTGCTCCAGTTTTGAACTTTACCCGGGCATCCCGATCTTCCACAGCCGTGACCTCATTCACTGGACGCAGATCGGACATGCGGTCGGGCCGGAAAACGCATTTCACATGGAAGCGAACTGCGGCGTCGGCGGTATGATGGCCCCGACACTCCGCTATCACGACGGCACGTTCTATATCCTGTGCTGCAACTTTGCGGACCGAGGAAACTTCATGGTCACCGCGAAGGATCCGGCCGGTCCCTGGTCGGAAATCCACTGGCTGGACGACATCCCGGGGATTGACGCCTCTTTCTTCTTTGACAATGACGGACAGTGCTATGTCATGGGCACGGGAAATGTCTGGGACAACGGCGCCGGCGTCATGGAGCGCGGCATCTGGCTTGCCAAATATGACATCGAACATTTCAAAATGGACGGCGAACCGTTCACGATCTGGAACAGCGCCCTTCGTGTCGCCTCTTCTCCGGAAGCTCCGCATCTCTACCATATCGGAGACTATTACTATCTGATGATCGCCGAAGGCGGGACGGAACATTTCCATTCCGTGGCAGTCGCACGGAGCAAAGAACTGTTTTCATTTTTCGAAGGATACGCGGGCAATCCGGTTCTGACACACCGCCATATGGGCTGGCACGCGCCGATCATCAATGTCGGACATGCCGATTTCGTGGAACTTCCGGACGGATCCTGGTACGCGGTATTCCTCGGAAGCCGGCTGATTGAGGGCGAATGCAAGAACCTCGGACGCGAAACGTTCATCTGCCCGGTGATCTGGGAACGCGACTGGCCGATCTTCTCCCCGGAAACCGGCAAGGTGGAGTGGGAATATGACGCTCCGAAGTGCCTTCCGGAAGAAACAGCAGTTCCGGAGCCCACAAGGGATGAATTTGACAGTGATGAACTGCCCCTTTATTGGACTTTCTGGGGAACGCCCTACGAAAAATACTATGAGATCAAAGACTCGAAGCTCTCCCTTCGCTGCATCCCGCAGAGCGCGGACGACGAGGTGAAGGCAATGGGTTTTGAACCTTCATTAGACAAAAACGCATTTGTCGCATATGTGGCAAGGCGTCAGCGACAGCCGAAGACCCGGGTGACAACGAAGATGAGCTTCATGCCCAAGGGAAATGAAACGGCCGGACTCATTCTCGTGCAGGCAATGAACTTCCAGCTTCATATCGTGCGCTGCGAAGAAAACGGGAAGCAGCTTCTCCGCGTGATCTCCGTTACTTCGGATTTCATTACTCCTCCGTATTTTCCGGGCTTTTCCAGCCATACCGAGAAGAATACCGTCGCCGAAGTATCGTATGACGCCGAGGACGTCGTTCTTCGCCTCAGTATGGACGGTGAGGACTGGAAGATCTCTTACGGCTCTTCCGAAGATGACCTGAAAGAGCTTTGCGACTTTGACGGCCACATCATCAATCCGGAAAAAGTCGGCTGCATGATCGGAACCATGCTCGGTATGTACGCGAGCGGAAACGGAACGGAAAGCAGCAACAGAGCGGAATTCGATTTCTTTGAACTTATTTAAAAAGGAGAAAGCCTTGACCAGGAAGCGCAAACTGAAAATAGGCGTAATCGGCTGCGGCGCGATCGCGCAAAGACGCCATCTTCCGGAATATGCCGCTCATGAAGACGTGGAAATATGCGCGCTTTACAACCGTACCAGAGTAAGGGCCGAGGAGGCGCAGAAGCAATTCGGAGGCGTCATCTGCGACAGCGTGGAAGAGCTCGTCGCCATGGATCTGGACGCCGTGAGCGTTTGTACCGCCAACGCCAGGCATGCCCATGACAGCATCCGGGCACTTCGGGCCGGGAAACACGTGCTCTGTGAAAAGCCCATGGATGTCTCGATTGAGAAATGCATCGCCATGACGGAAGAGGCAAAAAAGGCCGGAAAACTCCTGATGATCGCTCAAAATCAGCGCTTCTCTTCCGCCCACGCGGGAGCCCGCAAGCTTATTGCGGAAGGCGCGATCGGGAGAATTCTGTCTTTCGAAACCAAGTTCGGCCACCCCGGACCGGAACGCTGGACCGGTACCGACGCCACCTGGTTTTTCCGGAAAAATGAAGCCGGCATGGGCGCCCTCGCGGATCTCGGCATTCACAAAACCGACCTGATCCATTACCTGACGGGCGAAGCCATCACACAGGTCTACGCCGTGACATCGACACTGGATAAACGCTATCCGGACGGATCGCTCATCGACGTCGAAGACAACGCATGGTGCATTTACCGGATGGACAGCGGCACTACAGGCACCATGCACGTCAGCTGGACGGATTACGGCCAGGAGTACAACTCCATCGTCGTTCACGGCACCGAAGGCACGATCCGCTGCTACGACGACCGGGAATACAGCCTGATTCTCGAAACGAAGGACGGCCGCACCAACTTCCTTTCCACGGAAGGCATGCTGACCAATGCCGACCAGACGGTCGGAACCGGCAAGAATCAGAACTCGGGCGTCATCGACGAATTTGTCGACTGCGTCCTCACGGGCAGGGAGTGCCGCTGCCCGGCCGAAGAGGCGCTGAAGGCCATGAGGGTTATATTTGCCGCCACCGCTTCCGCGGAAATCGGCAGCATCATCACCATAGCGGAAAACCGGAAACTCAGATAAAAAGTGCACCACAGGGGTCAGGCACCTGTGGTGCACTTCTCTTTTTGAGAAGTCAATCCGCAGCAGCGGAAAGGTCAAAAAACCGATATAAAAAAGACTGAAAACATAAGAAGATAGGATAAAGAGAAAAGGGCTTTTCTGCATTTAAGAAAAGCTCTTCGTTTTTAAGACCATAAAAATCAATTCTGCATGGAGGACCTGCGTATGAGCGAACTGTTTCCCGTAAGAACCATGGCACTTGAAGTATTCCACTGCACGGATGAAAAGCGGATGTCCGAATTCAACGTCTGGTATGACAAGACCTGCGTCCCGGCGTACAGGCAGATTCCGGGCGTCGTAAGCGTCCACCGCTACATCGCGAGGGATTTCGATTACGGCGAAGTCACACCGGGCTTTTTCAAAGCGTTCTGGGAAAAACCGGTTCGGATGATGACCATGTTCCGCATCAATGCGGATGATCCGCAGGCCGTATGCGAAGCCATTAAGGCGAAGGACGAAGAACTCGTTCACGAATGTATCGAACGCCTTGAATTCAAACTTCTGGACTTTTATGCCGTACGACGTCGTATCGGCGCGCTCGAGAGATATCCCGAGACGAATCTTCCGGACGGCATGCCGAACATGTTCCTGATGATCCCGAATATGAACTATCCGAAGGACCGCGAGGCTCTGGACGACTGGTGGCTCTACACCCATGCCCACGACCTGATGGAATATCCGGGTTATGTGGAGTGCTCCCGCTATCATAATATCTCCGCGGATTACACCGTCGGCGATCCTCTGGCCATCAACTTTTATGAAATTGATTCGGACGATCCGGTCGGTCTTCAGATTAAAAATATCACCGAAGACGGCGGCCGCGCCAAAGAGGGCCGGATCTGGGGCCATTTCGAGAACCCGCCTGCCCATCCGACCAATCTGATCGGTATTTTCGAACATTGGGACATCATGAGCGCGCTCTGATTTCCCTCGAATATATGCAATTCCATCAGTAACCGTGAATAATCCATATGACTACGGAAAGGAGCACCACATGAAAATTCTCGGAATTGTAGCAGGCCGTCACGGCGGCAACAGTGAAATCCTTGTCAAAGAGGCTCTTCTGGCCGCACAGGAAAAAGGCGCCGAATGCAAGATGATCAACCTCTTCGACTATCACATTCTGCACTGCACCGGCTGCGAAAGCTGTACCATGCAGATGGGTGAAGTAGCCATGGATCCGACAAAGAAATACAAGGGCTGCGTCTTAAAGGACAAAGACGACATGGATAAAATCGTCAACGAGATGCAGACCTGCCAGGGCGTCATTATTGGCGTTCCGACTTATGATCTCACACCCAGCGCTCTCTATCTGACATTCGCGCAGCGCTTCCTCGCCTATGAGCTGTCTTTCCGTCTGGAAATCGGAGATGTCAAGGAAGATCCGCACACAATCGCGGGCCTCATCGCGGTCGGCGGCTCCTGCCACGACTGGCAGACGCTCACTCTGGAAGCAATGGGCGCGACCATGTTCACTCAGTCCGTCATCGTCGTCGATCAGATGATGGCAACGAGAAACGGCCGTCCCGGCAATGTCCTCCTCCGTCCCGAGCAGTTAGAGCGAGCTCACAAGATGGGTGAAAACATTTATGAAGCTGCCGCTACTCCGGTTGAAGAACGCAAGTGGATGGGCGACCCGGATCAGGGCCTGTGTCCGAACTGCCACTCCGCCCTCGTCTTCAAAGGCGAAGAACATTGGGATGGCCTGAAATACCCGTTCGAATGCGCGGTCTGCGGCGCCGGCGGTGATCTCGTCCGCGATGAAAACGGCGAAGTCCGCTTCGTCCTTGCGGAAAATGGTCTCGCCCGCGACAGAAATATCAACGAGTCCAGAGCGCTGCACTTAAAGGAAATCATCGAAACGAGAATTGATTTCATGAAGCGTCAGGGAGAAATTCAGGAGCTGAAGAAGCACTATAAAGACATCACGTTCCCGGCGATCTGAGCGCCATTTACAGACATAAACAAAAAGCACATTTCCCAAACCCAAGGAAATGTGCTTTTATTTTTATGTCTTTTATACCAGCGCTTTCTTCTTCCAGTTTCCTTTTCGATAGAAGAACACCGTAATCAGCATACCGATCGTCCAGGCGATCAGCATCGACGCGAAGAGCATCTCCGGCCGTCCCTGCGGATATTCGGGGCTCTTTGTCATGTTGACCATCAGATATGCCAGCGGCACACGCAGGAAGAACGTCTGGATAATGGAGATCCACATCGGTGTCGTGGTGTCCCCGGCGCCGCGCATGATTCCCGAAAGGCTCTGAAGAACCGCCATAACAATATAACCGGCTGCCAGAATCCGCATCATCCGCATCGCGAGTTCGACCAGATCTTCTGTTTCCGTGAAAATTCCCATCAGCTGTTTTCCGAAAATGAGGATCAGGGCTGTCAGGAACGTCGTAATTCCTGCAGCGAGAAGTGTGCCCTGCTTTGCGCCTTTCTGAACGCGGTCCATTTTCCCGGCACCGACATTCTGGCCGGCATAGGTCGTCATTGCCGTACCGAAGGAGAAGTTCGGAAGCATGGCAAAACCGTCCACCCTCTGCACGATGACGTTCGCGGCAATAAGGGTCGGTCCGAACGTATTGGTCAGGGACTGCACCAGGATCATGGACATGGAGATAATACCCTGCGTGACGCCGGAGGGAAGCCCCAAAAGGAGAATCCTGTTCGCGTAGCGCGGTTTCCATTTCAGGAAACGAAGACCGAAATCGAACAGATTGCTCATCCGGCGAAGACGGTTCAGACAGAGAAGTGCCGAAATAGCCTGTGCGATAATGGTAGCCCATGCTACGCCGTCCACTCCCATATGGAACTGTGCCACGAAGAGGATATCCAGGACAATGTTGATACCCGTGGCAAAAAGCAGATAAACCAGCGCCGGTACCGCATCGCCGATTCCGCGGAGTACGCCGCTTAAAATATTGTAGAATCCCATGCCGATGCTTCCGAGGAACAGTATTCTCAGATAGGACTCACACCAGTCGATGATCTCATCAGGTGTGCCGAGAACCTCCAGAAGAGGACGGGCAAGAAGAATTCCGAGTACTGTCATCAGGACCGAGGCCAGAAGGATCAGTGTAATGCAATTGCCGACCGCATAGGAAAGTCCTTCGCGGTCCCGCGCGCCGAAAAACTGCGAGCACATAATACTCGCACCCATACTGACCCCGATAAAGAGAACCAGAAGCAGGTTCAGGATCGGCCCCGCACTTCCGACTGCCGCCAGCGCGTTGTCTCCCACATAGCGGCCGACAACGATACTGTCTACGGTATTGTACAGCTGCTGGGCAATATTCCCGAGCAGCATCGGCAGTGTGAAAATGAGAATTTTCTGCCACGGCTCACCGGTCGTCATATCCACTGTCTGAAACAATTTTTTCAGCATTTAGGAGTCTCCTTTTTTGTATTGAAAGAAACCTTCAGGCGGCTTCTGTTTGCTCGCTTTTTACATACGCTTTCCATTTGCCGGAACGATAGCGCAGGATTCCGATCAGAAGAGACAGACTCCAGCCGATCGGCGTTGCCCACCAGATCCCGTAATAGCCGAACCGGGACGCCAGCACGTATGGCAAAAGGCCCCTGGAAAAGATCTCGGCACCGCTCATATAGATCGTCGGACGGACATCCGAGACAGAGCGCAGGAAGTGCTGGAAAATGAACAGAATGCCCAGAACCGGCGCGAAGCAGGCCGTAATCCGTACGATTCCGCTTCCGATACTGATGACATCCGGGTCGGTTGTGAAAAGCCCGACGATATATTTTCCGCAGAAAAATAATACGACAGCCATCACCAGATGATAGATGAGACTGATTTTAATTCCCGTAAATAAGCCCTCGCGAACACGGTCCAGCCGGCCCGCGCCCATATTCTGACCGCAGAATACGCCGGTAGCCATGCCCGTCGCGTAGCTTAAGGCGAAGCAGATATTCTCCGATTTGTTGGCGGTCGTGTAGGCGGCCATAACCGTAGACCCGTAACCGTTGACGGCCCTCTGGATAAACATGACCGACATGGTGACGACCACTGTGGAAAGCGCCGCGGGAAGTCCGATCCGGAGGGTTTCCTTCGCCACGGCCGGGTCAAATTCAATCTCCTTCAGACGGATCTTCAGCTCCGGAATATTGAGATTGACATAGACGAGACAGTAAAATCCGGAAAGGGCCTGAGACATCACCGTTGCCACGGCCACCCCCATCACGCCCATATGAAAGACGATCACGAAGACAAGGTCCAGCACAATATTCGTGCAGGACGCCACCACCAGCGCGATCAGAGGGGTTCTGGAATTTCCGACTGCCCGAAGAAACGCGGCCATCGAATTGTACAGAGCCGTCGCCAGGATCCCCGCCGCCATCCAGCTTAGATAGACGGTCGAATCCGCGATGACATCGGCCGGAGTATGAAGAATCTCCAGCAGAGGACGAGCGAGGAGAATACCGATGCCGCTTAAGAATACAGCACTGACCATAATGAGGATAAACGCGCTGTAGTAACATTTGCGGATCTTGACCCGGTCTCCGTTCCCGAAGGCCTGCGCCAGCAGGACGGACCCGCCGTTCGTAAAACCGAGAACCAGAGCCAGTGTCAGATTATAACTTGAAGAGGCTCCGCCGACAGCCGCCAGTGCCTGCGGGCCCACAAACCGCCCCACCACCACGGCGTCCACCATGTTGTAGAGCATCTGGAAAATATTCCCGATAAACAAAGGAAGCGCGAAGGTTAAAATCAACCTTCCCGGCTTCCCTTTTGTCATATCAACTGTTCTTTTTTTGTCTGCCACGGCGTGCCTCCTTTCCGGGAACTGGACTTTCTTTTCCCATTAAGCTCAGGCAACTCCCGTCAGACAGGCATCCATACAAGCTTCTGTTCATTTGGAGGCTATTATAAACCATAACAACAGATCAGCATATATGTATTTTGACCTTTTTTTCCGTGATCAAGCTTTTTTTAAGCATTTCCCCGACATTTTTATTTTTCTTTGTTCATTTCTTCGATTGAAGGAGCAAGATATTTGAAAAACTCGTACTGGGATCCGCTCATCGCACATGCTGCGCCAACAAAAAACAGAGCATTTTCCTTTATATAATCCATAAATTTCTTCATAATAAACACCTTCTTTTCTGAAATAGTTCTTTTTTGTTTTTCTCTGCCACAGGCCCCTTTCCGGCAGCACCCTTGTATCGGATGTTTGCCTCTCCCTGTGACAGCTATAAGGATACCCCTTTCAAAGTTCTCATTTAAGCTTGTTTATTGACCAGTTTTATGTCATTATTGACATGAAGTACCTGTTTGGAGCTGTTTTTCGAGGAGTTTTAGGATATGGCAGACGCATTTACCAGAATTCACAAGCAATTTCTCGCTCAGAACGAACTGATCTCAGTCGAATTTCTGACGGACAGGGGAAGTTACCATGCCGCGCAGTTCTCCAAGAGGCTGGAAATGATCTACCTCCTGAACGGAAATGCCGGCCTCATTCTCGACGGAACCGAAATGAAACTGATTCAGGGCGAATTTGTCGTAGTCGACGCGCGCCGGATCTGCGAATTCCAGTGCAAAGAGAGCTTCATGCAGATCCGTATCAGCGTGGACCGGAGTTTTCTGGCGGAAAAGCTCCGGGCAAATGCGGGAGCGAAACCATCGGCCCGGATGTATGTCTGCAGCCGCGAGGACCTGACGCGTGAGCAGCTCCCGGTCTTTCTCAAAATGTGCGACCTCTTTAAGGAGCTGGTGCCTCTCTATATTAACGAACCGGAGGGCTACCGCCTCCGGACGGAATCGATCGTGCTGGAACTCCTGTATCTTCTGGCAGGACATTTTTCAATTCCTCTTGTAAAAGAAGACCTCCCCGAAGGGGAGGCGGAGCCACTGAGGATCCAGGAGATTCTGGCATATATCGAGGCGCACTACGCCGAGCCCCTCACTCTTGAAACCGTCTCCGCTGAATTCGGACTCAGCCGCGAGTACTTCAGCCGCCTCTTCCATAAAAGTGTCGGCATCACCTTCCTGCAGCATCTGAACCGCGTCCGGATCGCGCACCTCTATGACGATCTCGTCCATACCGATGATGGCATCATGAATCTCTGCGAACGCCACGGTTTGACCAACTATAAGCTGTTCAGCCGCCTCTTCAAGGAGATTTACGGCTGCACACCCCGTGAAATCCGCCGGCGGATCTGAGAAAGGGCATAAATAAAGCCTCCTTACGTCAGAATCCCGCTTTTTTTCATGTTTGTGAAATGCTAGGCTTATAAAGGTAAAAAGCTGTTTTCTACGAGAGGAGAACCCCGATGGACCTGATGAAAAAAAGATGGCTGATACTGATCGCAAGCTGCTTCGTGACACTGTGCGTAGGATCTCTGTACGCCTGGAGCGTTTTTGCTTCTCCGATGTCCGCCTACTTAAGTGAACTGAGCGGAAAAGAGATCGCCTCCCTTGCGATCGTCTTTACCGTAGCCAACTCGGTCGGACCGATCACCATGATCGGCGGCGGCTTCGTCAATGACCGCATCGGCCCCAAGTGGGTACTCGTGGCAGCCGGCGTCCTTTTCGGACTCGGCATGATCGGATCCGGCTTCGCCACTTCCGTTCCGATGCTGATCCTGACCTATGGCCTTGGCGTGGGTCTCGGCTGCGGAATGGCCTACGGCACGATCGTATCCAACGCCGTCAAGTTTTTCCCGGACAAGAGCGGCCTTGCCGGAGGACTGACAACCGCCTGCTACGGCGGCAGCTCCATTATCATCCCGATTATCGCCAGCGCCATGCTGCGTACCATGCATGTCACCACGGCATTCCGTATTCTCGGAGCGGTGATGGGCCTCATTATCATCGCGTCCGCGTTCGTCATCGAAGCGGCGCCTGCCGGATTTACCGCCGGAATGAAAGTGTCCTCCAACGCGCAGGCCCCTTCCAATGATGT
The DNA here is from genome assembly GCA_900319795.1 of uncultured Eubacteriales bacterium. GTDB lineage: Bacteria > Bacillota > Clostridia > Lachnospirales > Lachnospiraceae > Chordicoccus. Next base: position 33,691 of record ONPU01000009.1, read on the forward strand.
GGACTGGCGCGGCATGCTGCAGGAACGTTCTTTCTACTTAATGCTTATGACGCTGACCTGCGGCGCTTTCGCCGGAATGATGATCATCTCCCAGGCCTCCCCGATCGCCCAGCAGATGATGGGCTTCTCGCCTGAGAAGGCTGCGGCTGTCGTATCCCTTCTGGCGCTCTTCAACATGCTCGGCCGTCTTGCGTCCGGCATGCTCTCGGACCGCCTCGGAGCACTCGGCACCATGCGGCTTACGTTCGGCATTTCCATTATCGCAGGAATTATGCTCTTCTTCTGTACCGATCAGAGCCCGGCGATCTTCTATGTCGGTCTTGCCTTTGCCGGCTTCGGCTTCGGAAGCATTATGGGTATCTATCCCGGATTTACCGCACAGAAATTCGGCAGAAAATACAACAGCGTCAATTACGGCATTATGTTCATCGGCTTCGCGCTGGCCGGTTTCCTCGGCCCGATGATCATGAACACCTTAAAGGGAATCACCGGACGCTATCAGCCTGCTTTCCTTGTCGCGGCAGCACTTGGCGTCGTCGGAGAACTTCTGATTCTCGCGCTTGGAAAGAGCGACAAATAAAATATATCCGGAGGCGGCTATGGAAAAGTCTGCCAAAACGATAGAGCTTTCGCGCCGTCAGCGAAAGCTCTTCCATATTCTGAAATACAGCTCCGGTTTTCTGACCGGAGCCGAACTTGCACGTCGGCTGAACGTCTCGGAGCGTACAATCCGCTATGATATCGAAGCCATCAACCGCTCCTTTTGTTCGGGCAATGCCTGTATTCAATCCGTTCGCAGCAAAGGGTTTCGCTTTCTGGAATCCCCGGCTCCGGAAATGGAAATCCAGACCGGAAGCGGCGACTACACCGGTGATGACCGGATCCGGCATCTGGTTATGAAACTGTGCCTGGCTGTAAGCCCGATCCTTCCGGAGGATCTGGAGGAAGATTTTCATATCAGCAGGCCGACTCTGGACAGCGACCTGCGTCTTCTGAGGCACCGCTATTGTCACGGCTATCCTTACCTGACATTTATCAGGGATAACTCAGGAATCCGTTTTGCGCCGGAAGAGCAGAAAATCCGTGAAACGATGAACCGCCTGCTGATGTCCGGCTGGGACTATGCCGCAGACCGGAATCCCTATTATTCCTTTCCGATTTTTGAAAAACAAAAGGCAGAATTCGCAAAGACGGCTGTATCCCGTCGCCTGCGGGAAGCGGGAATCACCATCGACGATCCCTCCAAGGTCTCGCTGACCTTTGCCCTTGTCATCATGGATCTCAGAGTCCGCGCGGGCTTTGTTCTTCCCGATTTTCCGGCTCTGCCCCCGGGATATGAACGCGCTTACGGCGCTGTCTGTGCGATTTTTCAGGATCTGGAAAATGAATGGCGCGCTTCTTTCGGCCGGTCTGAAAAAGATTATATCTGCCTGAAAGTCCTTTCCGGCCAGCTGCCTTCTTATCCCGATCCGGCTTCGCCGGACCTGCCGACAGACAGTCCGGTGAACCTCAGGGATATTGCCGGAGAGTTTCTGAAGAACATCCGCGATTGCTTTGGTCTGGATTTTTCCGCGGATGTCAATTTCCTGAATATCCTTCTCCACTACATTTATCAGCTTTCGCTTCCGGTTTCACCTGCCATGGCCGAAGAGGACAGTGATCAGGTCAAGATCCGTCTTCTGATCGAGTACGAGATCGCCGGTCTTTTTGAAGAGCTTTCCGAATCCTACTTTCACCGCTGCCTGAGCAGCAGGGAGCTGTACCTTCTGTCTTCATGCGTCCACGGAGCTCTGGAAAAACTTCAGGATACACACCCGGATCGAAAGATCCGGACTGTCCTGTGCTGCCACAGGAACATGCCGGCTGCCTGGGTCATTCAGAAACGAATTCTGGCGGTATTCAAAAGCTATCTGCTTCTGACCGAAGTACTTCCGGTCAATCTGGCGAACTCCTATGATTTCAGTCATACAGAACTGCTTCTTTGTACCGTCGACCGTCCTGTTACGACACAGCCGGGCCTCAAAACCATATTTCTCTCTTCACCGGATACCTATGCTGATTATCCAAAGATCTCCTCCTACATACGGAGCAAACAGCTGCACAGTATCTGTACGGTGCCGGGCGTCAATCCGCAGGACCTGATGGAGACCGCATTCTGGCACGAAAAATGCTCCTTCCGCAGTTCCCAATCCGTGATCGGCACCTGCGCTGAGGATTTCATACACACCGGGCTTGTCCCCGAAGAATTTGCCGCGGATATCCGAAAGCGGGAACGCATTTCTTCCGCTGCGTTAAGAAGCGGCATTGTCTTCCTGTATTCACTGGTCCCGTCCAAAGAGACCAGGCTGTCCGTGATGCTCCTGGAAAAACCTGTATCCTGGAATACCCATAAAATTCATATCGCCGTCACAGCCGCGTTCCGTCCGGAGCACAGGCGGCTTCTGTTTCTTCTCCTGAACATTTTTTATCATGAGCACCTTGATCCGGCAGATATGAAACAAATCCGGACTAAAGAGGACTTTTGCGAGCTGTTCCGGTATCTGCTTCAGCGCGATGCTGACAGTCGTATGGATCGCGGTTTTTCGGAATAAAAACAGCACTTTCTATATAGCCTGATTTGCCGAAAGGAAACGGCAATAGTCCATTTGAATCCGCTCTGTCGGTAATGCTACATTAATATAAGAAACTTCATTTCTTACATTAACTTTATTTCTGACGAGGAGGAATCTGTAATGTCCAAAGTCAACAATGCTGTTGAAAAAACCGATCCAAAGCTTGCTCTATGTTACGCGTTCGGTGAAGTTGGAAGCAACATGAGCTGGTACATGATCAACAACTATCTGATGCTTTTCTATACGGATGTGGTAACGCTCTCCGCGGGCGCCATTTCCATGATCATGCTGATCGCCCGTGTCTGGGACGCGATCAACGACCCGATGATGGGCAACATCGCGGACCGTACAAACACGAGATGGGGCAAATTCCGTCCCTATCTGTTCTTCGTTCCGCCGTTCCTTGCCATTTTCAATATCCTGACTTTCACGGTTTTCCCGGTCCAGGGATTTGCGAAAGTCGCCCTTTGCTTCATCTGCTATGTCGGCACCGGAATGGCCTATACAGCCGTCAATATTTCTTATCAGGCTCTTCAGAACGTTTGCGCGCTGGACTCCCAGGTTCGTATGAACCTCGCTACCGCTAAAGGAATCGGCTCTTCCGTCATCGGTATTGTCCTTTCCATCGTAGCAGCACCCGCCCTTCTGAAATTCTCTAATCCCGGCGCTCAGGCGGCTGATGCCAGAGGGTATTTCATCTTTGCGGTGATCATTTCCATTGCCATCATTCCCTGCTTCTGGATCTGTGGTTTTGGCTGCAAGGAAAAATACACCAAGCATCTCCACAGTGATGATGAAGCGGCCGGCAAGAAGAGAGGCTTCCTGGAAAGCATAAAGCTCATCAGCAAAAACGACCAGCTCCTTATGGTTGTCGCATCTACGATCCTCGGCACCATCTGCGTAACCGGACGTATGGGCCTCCTGACCTACTATATTATCTACGTGGTCGGTGATTTCGCGCATATCGCAACGGTATTCACGGTGATGACTGTCATGCAGCTTGTCGGTACGCTGACTCTTCCGATCATGACGAAGAAGCTGACCAAGAGAAATTCCCTGATTTTCCTGCAAATGCTGATGAACGTCTCCTTCCTGCTGATGTTCCTCTTCACAAAACAGGGAATCGGCGTCGTTCTTGTTCTTTCCGCCATCAGTGGTTTCTGCAACTGCGCAGCCAATATCTGCTTCGGCCTTGTCGGCGACTCTCTTGAGTACGGTGCATGGAAAACCGGTGCCAGAATGGAAGGGATTGCTGCTTCCATGCTTAGTTTCGGCGCCAAGATCTCCACTGCTTTCTGCGGCGCTGTAGGCGTCCTCCTCCTGTCCGCTGTCGGTTATGTAGCAGGCGCAGAACAGACTGCAAGTACACAGCAGGGTATCAACGTCATCGTCAACCTGATTCCTCTGGTCGTCGGTATGCTTTCGGTTATCCCGATGCTCTTCTATAAGCTGACGCCTCAGAAGATCAGTGAAATTCGTTCTGATCTTGAAGCAAGATCTGCTCATCCGGCGGAATAATCCGATTCTATAAGCTGAAAAAAGGGCGTGTGAAAAAACGAAAGTTTTTTCACACGCCCTTTCTTCATTCGTATCAATGCTTCTTGTACTTGCCGGAATGAAAGTGTCCTCCAACGCGCAGGCCCCTTCCAATGATGTGGACTGGCGCGGCATGCTGCACTTTGTCCCTGTAAGAAACACAAAAACAAGGGTGCAGTCGCTCTTATGCGACCGCACCCTTACATATTTTACGAAAGAATCCTATTAAGATTCATCCTGGTTTATTGAGCTGCGAGCCATGCATCCAGCTGCTTCTGATATTCGTTGATGATATCCTGCATACCAGCCGCATCCATCTCCGAAATCATAGCCTCAACTGTTCCGTCTACATCTTCATAGATGCCTGCGCCAAGACCCGGCTTATACTTATCTACTACATTTTTCACAGCCACGATCTGCGAATCTACCGGAGCAGAATCAACCGAGAAACCGAAGTACGGAGACATCTCCATCGCTTCATTGGCTGCAGCCTGTCTTTCGCGAATGTCAGCGCCGTCACCTTCCCAGGGAGTAATGGCAAGCTTGTTTCCATAGAGGAAATCGGAAGTATGATACAGTCCTTGTCCGTTTGATCCCTCCGGAAATGCAGCGGTTCCGTCATCCTTCTTCACCCAGTCTGTTCCTTCAACGCCCCAGGTCAAAGTATCCATAAACTCCTGATCCGACCACAGAAGGTTCAGCACCTTTATAGCGGCTTCCGGATCATCCGACATAACAGGAACACCGAATCCGAATTTCTGGAATGCTCTTGTGGCAATCAGACCATCTGTAATGTCAACTTCTACATCCGGGAATCCGGTAGCGGCTGACTGAATCGTTTCATTGCCCATCTCAACCTGGTGAGCCATGGCAAATCCCACTTCATTCTGAATCAGAATTGCGCCATACTCATTTGCAGTTGCAGCATCTTTATAGATCAGTCCTTCATCGTAGAATTTCCTGGTCATACGAGCAGTCTGAAGGAATTTCTCACTTGCGAAGTAATTCTTCACCTTATTATCAGCCATATCCGCGTACACATACTGGTATCCGTCTCCGACGGTATCAACCCATTCTGCATTGCTGAAATCTCCTTCTCCCAGCAGGAACGGCTGAGGAAGAAGTACACCGCCTTCGGCATCGCTGTTGATCAGTCCGTTCAGATCTGTGTTCTCAGTCACCTTCTTCAGAATCTCTTCAATATCATCAAATGACTTAGCGTTTCTTGCCGCATCTGTCAGACCAAGCTCCTCAAGCACATCTCCACGCATATCTATCGCAACCTTGGCGTCCAGAACGGGCATATTTCCAACTCCGTAGACCCGGTCGTCTCTGGAAGTTGCCTTCAGATAGTCTTTCATCTGAGCCATAATATCCTGGCCGTATTCGTCCAGATAATCTGTGATATCCATAAGCTGACGCTGGTTCATAAAAGACTGATAGCTGGTCGCCGGCATAGGTGTGAACATAATGAGGTCCAACGCTTCGCCACTCTGCAGCATCATCGGAACCTGGGACATGTAGTTCGCGGCATCCATCCATGTGATGTCCACAGTCACATTCAGCTTGCTTTGGGTGATCTCATTTAAAGCTTTTTCGACATGCTCTGATACACCTTCATCAATTGGTGAGAGGCACATAACCACAGCACTGATTTCCGCCTCTTCATCCTCTTCGTCGTCTTCTGCTTCTGTTGTTTCCGCTTCTTCCGTTGCCTCCGCTTCTTCTGTTGCCTCCGCTTCTTCTGTTGTTGCTGTTTCTTCCGTTACTTCCGCTTCCTCTGTAACGCCGCTTTCAGCAGCAGCCGGAGTTTCAGCAGCTTTTTCTTCGCTTGCTCCGCATCCGGCAATCAGACTCATTGACATTAATGCAGCAAGAATAAGTGCAGTTGTCTTTCTCTTCATCAATAATCTCCTTTCTGAGTATGATAGGTTTCTGGTTCTGGAATTGTTTACACTGATTGTTTTGATAAATTAATTCATCAACTTGCTCTGATCAGAAGCACTGGCTGTAATTAAGTATATAAAAACATGGCGCCCCATGCGCTCGGTTCATTAATCATTGATCCCCTCTGAAAGAAAAAGGTTTTCAATTTTGGAATATTTGTCTGATATCATTTTTACAGATACCGCTTTGTTATACAGTTTTCATTTCAGTGCTTCTTAAACTTCCCTACTTTTGTCAGTCTCGACGGCAGTTTCGGAAGCTTGCCGGCAGTGAGGACAATCGCTTCCTCTTCGCAGGCTTCCACGCACTTGCCGCACTTCGTGCACTCGAACTCATCGATCATATGGATGAACTTCGCCTTGCCTTCGATGCAGCCCTCCGGACATACATCCGCGCAGTCGCAGCAGCCGGTACACTTCAATGGGTCGATATAGATGTGGACAAATGCCGCGCAGACACCCGCCGGGCACTTGTTCTTCTTCATATGCGCTTCATACTCGCTTCCGAACTTGCTGATTGCGGAGAGCGCGATATTCGCCGATACCTGTCCGACTGTGCAGAGGCACTGATCGCCCATCGCCTCACCGATCTCCTTCGTAAGATCGAGGAAGTTCGTCTTGCCGCGGGCCTGGGTCGTTTCCTTCTGCATGTACTCGAGCTGGATCAGGCCTTCACGGCAGAATACGCAGCGTCCGCAGCTGGCGCATCTGTCCTTCTGCAGCACTTTCTGTGTCTCGCAGACAATGCAGTCCTTCTCTGTAAGAACGCGGATGACAGCATTTGTCGCATCCTTTGCGCAAAGATCAGCCGCTTCTTCCGGTGTGTAATACTGATAGCCCATGTAAATGGCCTTTGCTCCATCAAGGGAAACAAGGTCCGCTACCTTCGTATCAGCCGCGACTTTCTTCGGCGCCTCTCCCGGAAGAGCTACATACGCGCCCGCTTCGTACTTGCCGTCAACAAGATCGGCAAGATCCTTCGCTGTTGCCAGATGGAGCACCAGATCTCCTTCCGACTCGCGCACATTGATAATATCATTGACAATCACAAGACCGTATTCCTCGGCCTTCGCGCGGATTTCTTCGGTCAGCTCCTTCTCCCATTCCGGCAGGTACAGGAACTTGGCTGCCGCGCCGACGAGCATTCCGCCGATGCAGATTCCGGAAAATACCGCGTCCGCATCTGTCTTTAAAAGTCCGAGCAGCGCTCCGTCCACATCCGCATTGTTAAGCCCCGCATGGACAAATACGTCGCCCTCTTTCGCACAGGCCGTATAGATCAGCCCTTCAACAGCTTCTGTCTTTAATCCGTAGTTGTGCAGGTCCGCTCCTTTGATTTTTTCAAGGAGTGCTGCATATCCCAATGCCTTAGCGGCTTCAAATGTATTCGTCATGCCTTAAGCCTCCTTTGAAAAATCACCCCAGGTTCTCGGTGCGGAAATGCACAGTCTCAGATCGCACTGGAGGCAGCGTTCCGCTTCGCACTTTGCCTTCTTCTCGTCAAATCCGTTGTCCATCGGTCCGCAGGTCTTCCAGTCTGTCACGCGCTCCGGTGCCGGAACCACGTTCGGTTCGGTACGCGGAATCTGCGCGAATCCGTCGATGATGCCGATATACGGATCCTTCTTCTGCTCCGGAGCCAGGCTCTCGTCGATGTTTCCGTCGCCGCCGAGATAGATATCAATCGCGGAAATGGCGTCTCTCGCTCCCGCGATACCCTTGATAACGGAAGTGGTACCGGTCAGCGAGTCGCCCGCTGCCCAGATGCCCTCTACGGATGTCTCGCCGTTCGGGCCTTTTCCCGCGACATAATTGCCGTGTGTCAGTTCCAGTCCGAATGCTTCCGGATCCATCGGGATCGTCGGCCTCTGGCCGGTCGCGAAAATCACGGTATCCGCCGGAAGAATCTCCTCTGTTCCGTCCAGAACATCGAACATCATACGGCCGTTTTCCTTGCGGAAATTGCCCACGCTCTTGATCTCGACACCGGTCACATGTCCGTTTTCACCCAGAATCTGCGGGAAGGTCTTGGAATTGTGAAGTACTACGCCTTCTTCCACAGCCCAGGCTCTCTCTTCGTCCGTCGCAGTCATCGCGTCATAGGCTTCAAGACAGGCCATATCGACTGTCTTCGCGCCAAGACGGAATGCTGCTCCGGCGCAGTCGATCGCGACGTTGCCGCCGCCGAGGATCACGACCTTTTCTCCGACCGTGGCAGTTCCCTCTTCAAAAGCTCTCAGGAAGTCTGTGTTGACCTGAACGCCTTCGAGGTCATTGCCCGGAAGCGGAAGTCTTGCGCCCTGATGAGTACCGACGGCTACAAATACAGCGTCAAATCCCTCTTTCAGCAGTGTCGGGACATGCTCAACCTTCGTTCCGGTCTTCACCGTGATATCTCCTGCTTCGAGGATATCCGCGATTTCCTGATCCAGAACCTCACGCGGCAGACGATAGGACGGAATGCCGTAACGAAGCTGTCCGCCGAGTTTTTCGGCTCCTTCGAAGATTGTTACGGAATGGCCGAGTTTCGCGCCGAAATAGGCCGCGGTAAGGCCGGCCGGGCCGCCGCCCACGACGGCGATCTTCTTGCCGGTTGCCGGTTTGTGGAATGCCTTTGCCTTCCATGCGCCGTCATCATGTTCCGCCGCGAATCTCTTCAGATTGCGGATGGAAACCGGTTCATTCAGATACTGATGCTTGCACTCTGTCTCGCAGTTGTGTACGCAGATATAGCCGAGGCAGTGCGGGAACGGAACCTTCTCACGGACAGTTGCGTTCGCCGAAGCATAGTCGCCCTGATTGATAAAGCGGATATAGCGCGGTACATCAATATGCGCCGGACATCCTACGCGGCAGGGCACCACATAATCTTCTTTGCGAACTTCGGAAGAAGCCAGCTTGTCGCGGATCGTTCCGGTCGGACATACTTCCGCGCAGGCCTGGCAGAAACGGCAGTTCGCGTCGGTAAGGAGCTTGTTGTGAAGCGCTCCGGTATATACTTCCAGATCCTCTCTCTTGTTATACTGCAGTACATGAACTCCGCGGAGATCATTGCAGGCACGTACGCAGCGTCCGCAGAGGATGCAGCGGTTCATATCATGAAGAAGAAGCGGATTTTCTTCATTTACGGCAAATCCCTTTGTACGATATTTCAGGCGTCCGGTCTTCGGTCCGATATACTGGATCAGCATCTGAAGTTCGCAGTTGCCGTACTTCGGACATGTGGAGCAGTCTTCGGGATGACCTGCCAGAAGCAGTTCCAGTGCCAGCATTCTGAGGCGCTTTACTTCCTCTGTCTGTGTCTCGATGACAAGTCCGTCTTTTGCCTGAAGCTTGCAGGACGGTACCGGCTTCTCCTCACCTTCGACCTCAACGATGCACATGCGGCAGGAGCCTAAGGGAGCGAGATCCTTGTGATGGCACAGATGCGGAATGTAAATGCCCGCGTCCAGTGCGCATTCCAGTACATTTTTACCGTCCGGCACTTCGAGTTTTCTTCCGTCAATTGTAATGACAGCCATATGCGTTTTCCTCCAAAGTCGCCATTTTATGAACTTGTCACAGGCAGACCCGACCGGATCCGCCTGTGACAATATTTACGGTTTTTTACAGTTATCAGTCTTCGTCTTCGATGTATTCCGCAGCTTCCATGCCCGCGATACGGCCGCTGTTGACCGCAAAGCCCATGGAGTTGCCCGGAAGCAGGAAGATGTAAGAGTCGTCATAGAGGTTGCAGGCATCTGCGCCGGCTGCGTAGAGGCCCGGAATCGGCATGAAGTCATCATCACAGCATTCGCAGTTCTCGTTGATGCGGATGCCGCCGACTGTGCCGTATCCGCCCGGACGGATCGCTGCCGCATAGTACGGTCCCTTTGTCAGCGGACGGAGATACTTCTTTCTCTTGAAGAACTCTTCATCGTATCCGTCGCAATAGTCATTGTAATCATCGACTGTCTCCTGAAGCGCTTCCGGATCAATGCCCAGCTTCTCAGCCAGTTCTTCGATCGTATCGGCTTTGAAGAGGCCCTTGTTGCCGGTCTTCTCAGCGATCTCAACGCCTTCGAAGAAATCGGAAACATCCGGATTCATACGGACAAGGCAGATTTCATCGACGCCATTGCGGATATAGTCCTTGACGATGGAAGTATCAACAATGCTGAAGAGCACACGGTCCTTCTGATGTGCGCAGGCATTGCCGAGGAATGTCGTATTCTGCATCTGCTCTTCGTCCATGACGCGCTTTCCGAACTTGTTGACGAGGAGGTTCGGCTGTGTCAGAACGTTCGGTACGGCTGTCGGAAGTTCATCGATGCCTTCAAAGTTCGCCGCCTGCTCGATACGGACCGGAAGCTTGGCCGCGCCCGCTTCCCAGGCCATCTTGATGCCGTCGCCGACATTGCCCGGAATCGCGAAGTTGAACAGGTCTTTTCCGAATGTGAATCCGGTCTCCTCCTTGATGAACTCCGGATTGGCACCGGCGCCGCCGCAGCAGATGATGGCTGCCTTGCAGGCGATGGTGATTTCCTTGCCGTCCTTGTCCACTGCCAGAACGCCGCAGACCTTACCTTCATCGTCCTTGAGGATCTTCTTGCCGGCTGTCTCAAGCATGAACTCTACGCCGAGTTCCTGAGCTCTCGCAAACAGAGCCTTGTTCATGAAGGAAGCCGCGCGCGGTCCGATACCCTGATCGGTCTTGACGATATGCCATGTGGCTTCGGACTTTGTGAAGTACTTGAAAGCGCCTTCGAATTCCACGCCCATATCTTCGAGCCATTCAATCGTCTCCGCGGACTGATCGAAATATCTCTTAACCAGTCTGCCGTCGATATTGTAATGTGTATACTCCATAAACAACTTCAGGCACTTCTCGACCGTGACGTCGATCATCTGGCGCTGCTGATATTTAGTTCCGATCGCCAGAGGGCCCATGCCCATGTTGGCCGCGCCGCCGACTGCCGCGTTCTTCTCGATCAGTATGACATCCGCGCCATCCTCTGCTGCCTGTACCGCTGCGGAAAGTCCTGCCGGTCCGCCTGCAATTACTACAATCTGAGTCTCAAAATCTGCCATATGCTCTCCTTCTTTCCCCGGTATTCCCGGATACTTGTGTTGACGGTTCCTTTTTCGTTTAACCGTCCGCCTCCGTTTTTGCTGACATACAAAACCGTCAGCGACCGGTCGCCATATATCACATTATAAAATAGAGCGGCCTTCTATGACTTTTCACTGAGTTACCATTATTTTGAATCAATCTCAGCCTGTGGAAAAAAGCCACTCCCAAGAGGTCAAAAATGATATCCGAAATTGACCTTCCCCGCCTGCTTTTCAGCCTGCACCAGAGGTGCCTGGCACCTTTGGTGCACTTTGCACCACAGGGGTCTGGCACCTCTGGTGCACCTATCTCCTCAGGCTGTCTTCTTCCGTAATGGGACGGATGACTCTGCAGGGATTCCCGGCCGCAAAGCTCATCGGCGGAATGTCCCTTGTGACCACACTGCCCGCGCCGATCACACAGCCTTCTCCGATCGTGACGCCCGGGCAGATCACCACATTGGCGCCGAACCACGAGTGGCTGCCGATCTTCACCGGCTTTGCCCAGCAGAGTCTCTTCTCCACGCCGTCCTCATCGGGAAACTTCTCCCGTTCATCCGGCAGCATGGGATGGCATGGCGTGACGATCGTCACATTCGGCCCGAAATCGCAGTGATCGCCGATTTCGACCAGAGCGTCATCCTGTACCGTAAAATTGAAATTGATAAATACATGATGGCCGATCTTCGTATGACAGCCGTAGTGGAACGTGATCGGCCCCTGCAGGAACGTGCCTTCGCCGATTTCGCCGAGCAGTTCGGACAGAATCTCCTGCCTCGCCGCCGTCTCATCTTCATAGAGGCGGTTGTAGTCCTGGCTCAGCTTATGCGCTTTTCTCTTCAGTTCCTTCAGTTCCGGATCGCCGGGGCAGAACAGCTTCCCGGCAAAAATCTTCTCCTCTTCCCGCATGGCATTATCCTTTCTTCACCTGTTTTTGAATTTTAGCTAAGCTGTCACCGGGGATGCAGATCTGTCTGAGGACGGCTGCGGCTTCGCAGTTTTCTAAGGTGCTCAGAACCTGCTAAGGGCAGATTGCTTCGAAATCAGGGTTGTATGTGAAATTATAATGGAGCTGATTTCGAAGCAATCAACGCAGAACCTGACCACCTAACAAAACTGTCGAAACCTGTAGATGTCCTCAGACAGATCCGCATCCCCAGCTCGTGAACACAAGTATTCATGTCCGATATGCGGACAATTATCCTGTTAGGGCAGCATGATGATCATTATAATAAGGGCATAATTTTACCTGTTATTTATGCCTTCCTTCGTGAAGCCGGCAGCACAGAGCTTTTGGGAATATCTACAGCCGACACAGTTTTCTTAGGCTCACGGCTTTGACGTTGTCCGGCTTTCGAGAAACGACCCCTTGCCTATTTATGAGCCTTAGAAACCCTGCGAGGCGCAGCCGTTCCCAAAAGCTCTGTGGTGACGGCGTCCGTGCAGCTAAAAAAAGTTTTTAGTGACGACGATCGCGCAGCTGAAAACGAAAATCACCCGAACATCGGTCCGTGCTTCGCCACCAGCGCCATCAGCAGTCATTTTTAGAAAGAACGCGGCATGGCATAGAGCCTGCCGCGTTCCGTGTATTCTTTTTTTGTTTCTTATTTCATGAACTTTTCCGCATAGTGGCAGGCTGCGGAATGGCCGGGTAAGGTTCCTTGTTTAAAATGTATCAGCTCACATTCAGGCTTACGGATTTCCGATCGCCTTGTCAAATTCACGGATCCGCTCTTTCATCAGCGTATCCAGCTTTTCTTTGTTCGCCATGATCTTCGGTCCGCAGATCGCGCCGAATCCCTGAATCTCCACAGTATGCTCACGAAGTCCCGCAAATGTGCCGCGTGCGCGTGCCACCTGGGCTTCCGGGAAGTCCACTTCAATGGCGCCGTCAACGATGGAAAGCTGTCCTTCGATACCGCAGACCGGGCACTCGACCTTTGTGGTTCCGGGCAGGATCGTGATCAGTCTCTGATGGCAGAACGGGCAGACGCCTTTCGGCTTGTTGGACGGCTCAAAGAACTCGACGGAATCATCGTTGAGGCCCTTGACCGTACGGCGGCCCAGTTCATGCATATTCTCGATGAGCTGATCGTCAAGATACGGATTGCCGATTGTACCCATGCTGTTCGCGTTGTAGTTGCCCATAACCTTCATCATTGCGGACATTGCGAATGTCTGAAGGAGCGGCGTGCCGAACGATGTCCAGTTATCTGTGGAAGCGCCGCCGACAGAGATGAATCCTACGGTTCTCTTTCTGAGTCTTTCCATCGGGAAGTCGTCCGGATCTCCCGGCATCTCTCCGCTGCGTCTCTTATCCAGTACCCAGTTGATCGCGGATACGTCATGTCTGCAGGAGAAGCGGTCCACGAAATCCTTGAACTGTCCCGTCGGTGTCAGCGTGTAGACCGGAGCGGAAACAATGATCGCGTCAGCCCAGCGGACTTCATCTTCCAGAGCCTGGAAATCGTCCTTGAAGATGCACACATTGTCCTTGCCCTTTTCAAGAGCGGTGGAACATGCCCCGCATCCGCGGCAGCGGCCGATATTCATATTGATGGTATTGACAAACCGAATCTCGGCATTCGGATCCGCTTCGCGGCATCCGAAAAGTGCTTCTTTACATACGATGTCACAATTTGAATTCTTTCTCCCGAAGGAAATTCCTAAAATGTTCATAGTCCTCACTCCCGTTCTTCAAGCGGTATTGGCCTGTTTCATATGTCCATTCTAACGAAATCGCCCCCCCGTCGCTTTTCAATAGGCTACAAATAATAGTCCTCGGTTTCACTTTTCAGAAAAAAGAGGTCAAAAACTGGTAAAAATGACCTCTCGTTTTTGACCTTCTGAAATCTCAGTCTGTTTTATTTAATTCATTTGAAGATTTTTACAAAAGTCTCCTTTTTCGTACACGGCCTCCACGAACCGCCTTCGGGTCCGTTCGGATCACCGCATTTCATAAAGTCCGTCCAGGCCCGGACCATCTCTTCACTGAGCGCGTAGTCTTCTTCTTTCATCGGTCTCCAGCATCTTCCCAGCGTTCCGAATGTATACCAAAGTTCCGCAGAGTGAAATGCCGTCTCCTGCCCTGTTTCAGTCGGCAGATCATGTTTGAACTCATAGCAGTAGGCCGGGGGATTATTGAGTTCATCCTGACGGATACACCACTCACGGTCGCTTCTGGCCAGCATTCCGGGGTCTCCCTTTGCCCTGTCCTCATCCGTTGTTCCCAGATCGCTCTCCACCGTACATTCTTTCTCAGAAGATAACCGTCCGCATTCGGAACGATCCGAAGGAAGTCTCCTCCGTCCGTATCCTTGCCGGTCATAATTAACCGCATGATTTCCATATCGAACTGATCTTTAGCCTGCATCAGTTCCTCAGCCGGCATGGCTCTCAATTCGGCCAGATCGGAAGCACCGGTAATCTTTACGATCCTTTGACCATATTCCGCCTCTTTCTCCAAAGTCGGTGTAGCCAGGAATGGCTCCGTGGCCTGCACCCCGCTTTGCAGAATCGCTTTACTGATCATATTTCCGGTCAGTTCTGACGAAATCAGCACCTGCGTGCTCATGCAGCCCGCAGATTGCCCGAATACCGTTATATTTTCCGGATCACCGCCGAAAACAGCTATATTGTTATATACCCATTCCAAAGCCGCGATCTGGTCAAAGATCCCGTAATTTCCGGAAATGCCTCTTTCGCTTTCCGCGCTCAGCCAGGGATGGGCAAGGAAGCCGAATACACCGCAGCGATAGTTGATCGTCACGAGGACAACGCCCTTCTTCGCGTAGGCCTCTCCGTCAAATTCCATTTCCGAGCTGTATCCGCCGCCGAAGCCTCCTCCGTGGATATAGAAGGCAACAGGCAGTTTCTCCTCAGGACTTTCGGCAGGAGTCCATACATTAAGATAGAGACAGTCTTCGCTCATCGGCGGGATAAATTCCGGATTATTATAGAATTCCTTTTTGAAGTTCACGCCCCACTCGTCACTGTCTGCCGGCATCCGCTGCATTGCCATATTTCCGAACGTATCCGCTTTCCGGACGCCTTCCCACGACTCCGGTTTTACCGGCATCTTCCACCTCAGATCACCCACGGGCGGTTTCGCATAAGGGATGCCTTTGAAAATGGAATATCCGTTTCCGGCAACACCTTCCAAGGCTCCGTATTGTGTATTTGTTTTTAAGATCATGGCCTGTTCCTCTTTTTTTGTCAAAATTTGAGCGAGATCTCTTCTGACAGGCATTCTCTTGAACTGCCGCCGGCGTAGATCCGGAACAGACCGTCTTCCAGGAGATAGTTCCCTTCATTGTCACAGAATCCGAGTTCATTTTTCGGAAGCGCGAAATACACGCTCTTCTTCTCACCCGCAGCCAGAGCCACCTTCTCAAAGCGCTTCAGTTCCTTCACCGGACGCACAAGCGAAGCCGCCACATCCTGTGTATAGAGCTGCACCGTCTCGCGGCCGTCCCTGTCTCCGGTATTGGCGACATCCACGCAGATGTTCAGCACATCCCCGTCTTCCTCCACCTTGAGATTCGAGAACTCATAAGTGGTATAGCTGAGGCCATAGCCGAACGGATAGAGGCTGTCAAGCGGAGCATCGAGATAACGCGATGTGAATTTGCTCTTGGATCCCGGACGTCCGGTATTCATATGGTTGTAGTAGACCGGGCACATTCCCGTCAGAGCCGGGAACGAAGAGGCAAGTCTTCCTTCCGGATTCACCGCGCCGGACAGCACGCGGGCAAGCGCGTTTCCGGCCTGAATGCCCGGATGCCAGGCTTCGACGATCGCGGGAACGAATTCTTCTTCCCACGACAGAGCCAGCGGACGTCCGTTCATAAGGACCAAGACCACCGGTTTTCCGGTCTCCATCAGGATCTCAAGCAGTTCTCTCTGTCTTCCCGGAATCGTAATGTCGGCTCTCGACGAGGCCTCGCCGGACATGGCGGCCGTCTCACCAAGCACCGCTACGATCACATCACCGTAGTCACCCGCCCGGATCGCTTCATTTCTGTCGATATCCCCCTCGGGGCCTCCGCACGGGAAATATTTCACATGTTCAAACTCCGCCTTCATGCCGTCCAGAATGCTGACGCAGTCCTTTTCCTGCCAGCTCATGGCCCAGGCGCCGATGATCTCTTCCCTGCTCTCTGCCAGCGTACCCACAAGGGCAATCTTCCGGTCCTTCGCGATCGGAAGGATGCGGTCCTTATTCTTCAAAAGGACAATCGACTTTTCAGCCGCTTCCCTGGCGAGATCCGTATGCTCTTTCGGAAGCGTCTCATAGCGCTTCATCGTCTCTTCGCTGACATACGGATTGTCGAACAGACCCAGCCACATCTTGACCGTCAGGATCCTGCGTACGGCTTCGTCAATCACGGCCATCGGCACTTTTCCGGATTCCACGGATTCTTTCAGTGTCTTCGCGTAAATCTCCGTACCCATATCCATGTCCATACCCGCGATGGCGGCTTTGATTCCCGCATCGACTTCATCTTCGGCGATTCCGTGGACGACGCATTCCCTGATCGCATTGGCATCGCTGACCACGAAACCCGGGAACCCGAGCGATTCCTTCAGGATCTTCCGAAGGAGGAATTCGTTGACCGTGCACGGCACCCCGTTCAGATCATTGAAAGCGGCCATGACGGTCATGGCACCTTCATCCACCGCTGCCGCAAAGGGCTTCAAATAATTGTTATAAAAAAGATGCATCGCCATGCTGACAGTATTGTAGTCCCGTCCGGACTCAACCGCACCATAGCCGACATAGTGTTTCAGGCAGGCCGCCACATAGTTGTCGGTCGAACTGTGGTCATTCTGCAGTCCGCGGATCTTCGCGCGGGCAAACTCCGATCCGAGATACGGATCTTCGCCCGGTCCTTCCGATACACGGCCCCATCTGGCATCTCTGGCCACATCCAGCATCGGCGCAAAATGCCACGCAACGCCGGCCGCTCTCGACTCCTTCGCGGCCATCCTTGCCGTCCGTTCAAACAGGTCTGTGTCAAATGCGCCGGCCTCCGCTATCGCGATCGGATAGACCGAACGAAAACCGTGAATGACATCCAGACCGAAGATCAGCGGAATTCCGAGTCTCGACTCTTCAACGGCGATCTTCTGAAGCTCGTTGACCTTCACCGGATCCTGCACCATCAATGAGCCGACGCCGCCCTTCCGGATTTCGTCTTCATGGAAATCCTGTGTCGCCGAGGCCATGATCTTGCCGAATTCTTCCTTCGTAATCCGCCCGTCGGTCATCATTTCGATCAGTTCCTCGAACGGCACGTCAAATCCGCCTACGATCGAGGGGGACTCCTGGTTCATCTGGCCGATTTTCTCATCCAGGGTCATTTCCTGAAGCAGCGCTTCCACTTTGGCTGCCTGTTGTTCCGTCAGAATATTTTTCATCTTGTCTCCTTTTTTAAATCCAGTATCCTGTCATCCTGCTGCTTACTCCAGAACTTTTCGCTCGAGTGAAAGCATCTTCCGCGTAAAGTCATATCCTCCGCAGAACAGTTCGTCTTCGTATTCGCAGATCAGCCATCCGTCAAATCCCTCTTCTTTTACGATCGGAAGGATCTTTTCATACGGAATGCTCGGTTCGAGACCGTCTTCTCCGAGATAGTGGAACTTGCAGTGAATCTCGAAGGTATAGGGCAGAATATAGCGCAGTTCATCAAGGAGGCGCGGCAGCTCATCCGGATTGGTGAACTGGACAAAACCGTACATGCCGGCCACAGCGGTCATAATGGCCGGATGTGCGCCGAGCTCTCCAAGCTTCTCCATCGTCTCTTCCTGAGATTTTCCCGCCGCGCGCATTTGAGCCGCGATCTCAAGATGCTCCTCTTTCACTCCCGCTTTAATAGCTTTCAGCCATTGCGGCTTATTGGGATGGATCGCAAGGAACCCGAAGTCCGTTACAAAGCCGAGGTATTTTGATCCGAGGCGGTCAATCACCTTCACATACTCCTGAATGGCAGCCGTCTTCGGCGTCTCCGGATTGTGAATCTCGATGCCGCACTTGACATCGAAAAGCTTTGCGTAAGGCTCCAGCTTCTCAAAGGCCGTCGCGGGCATCATGTACTGGACACGCATCGTATGGCAGCCGAGTTTATTGGCCGTCTTCAGATCGATGATCGCGTCCGCCACCATCTCGTCATCCGTGAGGTTTCTGTCCGGGCGCATGCCCTTGTCCTGATTCGCGCCGTAGCCGACGGGGCCGATCCCGTATTTTGCCTTCAAAGATGCCACCAGGCCGAGGAATTCATCCGAAACATTCGGGTATTCCGGAATCATCTGGCTGCCGACGATCTCATATCCTTTCGCTCCGGCCAGATACGCTTCGCGTACACAGTCCTCAAAATCATACTTGTACTGCGCGTATTCCGTTGTGTAGCAAAACAGCGTCGCGCCAAGCTTTGCTCCTTTTACTTCCGGGGCGTACGATGCGGGGATTTCCCTTGCTTCCTCTTCGGGAAGCGTGACCTTCACTTTTTCTCCGGCATCCAGAGGCATATATGTATGCCCCGGTCCGATCTGCATATAGGGAATCCTGAGCATCAGCTTCAGCTCCAGCTCGTGTTCTCCCGGAGCAATGCCGCCCTCTTTTATCACGCGGATCTTTGCGGGCTCCACCTGACTCCAGAATTCCGTCGTCGCCCATTTGATGCGGTAGACCGGCATCTCCTTGCCTTTCAGTTCGAACGTCATATCCGTCTCCGGTATCTGTTCGCCGTCCAACCATACCTCGAATACCTCTATGCAGGACAGATAATGCCCGCGGTAATACGCCAGTTGAATGTCAAATTCGAACCCGTTCTTTCTGCCGTTAATGTAATAGCTTTTGAATGTACTTTTTTTAATAATCTCGTCATTCAGTTTAAAACGCATAGCAAATGCCATCGGACTTCCTCCTTGCCGCCCTCTCCTTAAGGATCCTCTTTAAAAATGAGGGCGCCTCAACGACGCACTTATCATGGTTTCTTTTCAGTCGGCTTCTCCGCAAAGTCTCTTCAGCATCTCGTGATGACGTCTGACCTGTTCCACTTCATCCACAAGATACTCTACACCGCGATCCTGCTGGTCTCTCTGGCCTTCGAATTCGGAATCGATATAGCCGTCGAAACCGCCTTCCAGCAGATATTTGATCGGCGTCGCGTAGTCAATGCACTTATCCTCGTACTGTCCCGGCTTGCCCGGAATCTCGGTCATGTTGTAGAACTTGCCGTGAATACTGATGATGTACGGAATGATATCCTTGATGTCTTCAGGCTGGCAGCAGGGTTTATGCAGCGCGAGGCGGTCGATGCTGTTCACCGGAATGCCGTGTCCCGGGAACTTCTCGTCCACGACATCGATCAATTCGTCGTGCTTGTATTCCGGAGCGTGCTCGAGGATGAAATCGACCGCGTCCTGGTTATGGCAGTGTCTGCGGATATACTCGATCGACACTTCAGACGGAGCAAACTGGAAAATACCGAAATCCGGAACGAGGCCGACATACGGGCTGCCGGTTCTTAGGCGAAGCTCCAGCATCTCGTCCACGGCATTGAAGTTAATTCCGGCCGCCATGCCTTTGGTCGCCTTATCGTGTACAGTGCCCGGCTTGATCGGCCACGGCGCATGAATCTCCTTGCCGATGCGGACGTCATATTTTTCCGCTTCCGGAATGCACATCTCGATGACTTCAATCGGAACGAGAACGAGGCAGCGGACATTTTTAAAGCCCATCTTCGCGGCCAGGCGGATATCATTTTTCAGATGTTCCGCTGCTTCGCGATAATTCATGACATGATCCCGGAACTGGTGAACATCCAGATAGACATCCATCGTCACGGCGTTCATATTGTAACGGGCGAGGTAATTTCTCCAATCATAGATAAACTGCTCCGACGGGAACGGATAGTCCCGGATCAGCTGCTGGTTGATAATCTCGATTCCGTCTGTTCCGAGTCCTTCGCGAACTTCGCGGACCTGGGCTTTCCAGTCCATCTTTCCGAAGAACTGGGCCTGCTGATAGCTGTATAAGGATACACCTCTCTTAATTGCCATTACGCGTTGCCTCCTTCCTGAAGTTCGAGATCAAATTCGCTGACCGTCTCCGTCTTGCCGCCGCCTTCCGCGCTTCCCGGCTTCGGTACGGGCGGGTTCTTTACCCACTCTTCATCCCATGGCATATAGCCGTACTGGGCCAGAATGCTCTGCAGAATTCCGATCTTATGCCTTCCGGGAGCAAGGCCTCCCTCTTTTTTCACATGGACGATGCCCGCGTCGTCATAGTTCCAGTGTTCCCAGACACAGGTCTTCAGTTCTTCATAAGTACGCGGCGCTTTCCCGTTGATCTCGAAGGTTTGAAGTTCACGGCCGTATTCCGTTCCGTCCACGTTGATGTAATAGCCGTTTACCAGAGACAGGAAGCACCCGCGGTAATCCGCTATACGCACCGCGAACTGGAATCCGATCGCTTTCCCGTCCGCGTCATAATCATTCCTCAGACTGTCCGGTTTGATGAGAAACGCATCAAACATTCTTCATTTCCTCCTTCTCTTCGTAAATCTGTAATAGTTAGATGATTGTTACGTCATTTTCGTTTTAGAAAATGTATTCTCAATGACTGCCATTGTCTTCGCCCGTCTGCTCTTCCTGATCGTAGTCGTTCTTCCACTCCATATTCCGCTCATCCTCTTCCCTGCGCTGTTCCGGTGTCATATTTCTCCGAAATGCGCGTTCGATGAGTTCACTCGAAAGCCACATGGCGACTCCCGGCATAAGGAGCACCAGCGGTGGCATCAGCCAGATCACGAACGCGGCCCCCGCGAAAGCCAGAAGGATCAGAATATCAAAAGGAAGATTGCCGGCTGTCAGGTACAGGGCATTTTTCATCATACGACCCGTCGTATTCTCAAACCGGGCCACGCACGCGAAAACCCAGATCGCATAGAGCCCGATCAGGATCAGTACGGCACGGATCAGAATTTCCAGACCTCCGACGGCTTTGCCGGCAGCCACAAGTGTTCTCACTGCCCCGATGTTCAATACGAGCACGATGATCATGGCAAGCAAAATCAGCCAGATCTTAGTCGCCTGACTGAAGTTTCTTTTAAAGCTTTCCCAAAATGAAGACACTGTATAACCGCGGCTGTATTTCAGGTTTTTCTGAATCGTATAGTAAAATGCCGCTGTGGACGCCCCCGCCGTAAATACGGGTACTGAGAACAGAAGCCACAAAAATGTAACGACGATCAGCGACCCGAGCTTCATAACGCCCGACATCAGGGGACTGTCAAAACTGAATAATTTCATCCGATGAATACGTCTCCAAATAAACAACAGAAGCCACAAAGGGCATCCTCCCCTTGTGACTTCTGTAACAGAATCCGATTATTCCTTCACGCCGCCAAGAGCGATACCTGCAATAAAGGCCTTCTGGAAGAAGGGGTACAATACCATGATCGGGATGACGCCGATCACAGCCATCGCCATACGGATGGAGGAACCCGGCATCTTCGCGGACTGCGCCGCGGCTTCCGCCGATGCGGAGGCAAGTGATGCCAGCGTACTGATGTTATCAATGATGCTCTTCAAATACTGCTGCAGAGCATAGAGTTTCATATCCGTGATATAGTACAGACCGTTGGTCCAGTCGTTCCAGTAGCCGAGACCTACCATGAGGCCGATCGTCGCCAGAATCGGAAGGGACAGCGGGAGCACGATCTTGAAGTAGATATAGAGCTCGCCGGCGCCGTCAATCTTCGCAGCCTCCACAAGGGCCGGATGGATGTTCGACGCAAAGTTGTTCTTGTACAAAATGATATAGAAACCGTTAAAGAGCAGCGTCGGAATCAGCAGTGCCAGAATACTGTTCTTCATATGGAAGAGCTGCGTATACATGATGTAGCTCGGCACAATACCGCCGTTGAACAGCATCGTGAAGAATACCAGGAAGGTCAGAAGTCTGCCTCTCTTATAGTCTGCGCGGCTCATAACCCATCCGAGCATCGGGCCGATCAGAAGTGAAACCGTTGTGCCCACGATCGTGATAAAGAATGTAATTCCGTACGACCTCAACACCTGCTTGCCGTTGGATTTGAAGAGGTACTCATACGCATAGGCAGAGAACTTTCTCGGCCAGAAGTTGTACCCCTCACGGAGCAGTGTACTCTCTTCCGTAAGCGATGAGGAAACAAGAAGGATAAAAGGTACAATCGCGCAGAATGCGAAAATCGCCAGAATAATAATGATAATTGCCTGATAAGTACGGTCAGCCGGGGATTTTACACTAGAATCTTCCATATTCATGTCCTCCTTTCCTTCTTAGAATAATGCGTTCTGCTCATCGACCCTGCGGACGATGGAGTTGACAACCATGACCAGGATAAATCCGACGATCGCCTGATAGGTCGATGCAGCGGAAGACACGCCGATGTTGTTCATGGTCATGAGGAAACGGTACACATAGGTATCAATCGTATCCGTCACGGATCTCAGTGCGCCGGAATCCAGCGGGACCTGATAGAAAAGACCGAAGTCCGAATACATGATACGGCCGACCTGAAGCATAAACAGAGTCATGATTGTGGGCTTTAAAAGCGGCAGCGTGATGAACTTGATTTTCTGCCATCTGGTTGCGCCGTCGATCGAAGCCGCTTCATAGATGCTCTTGTCGATGCCGACGATCGAAGACAGGAAGATAATTCCGTTGTAACCGGCCATCTTCCAGATGTTGATAAAGATCAGCACGAACGGCCAGTACTTCGGTTCACTGTAGAAGTTGATGTTTGTTCCGAGTACGTGGTTGACAAGACCCGCGTCATTGGAGAAGAACGCATAGACGATGTAGGCCACAATAACGTAACTGATCAGCTGCGGCAGCAGAATGCTCGTCTGGAAGAACTTCTGCAGAATGCTGCTCATGATGTCCGAAAGGCAGATGCCCACGACCACGCCGACGATGATGCCGAGCACGATGAACGCAATATTGTAGAGCAATGTGTTCTTCGTAATCTTGAAAGCATCCGATGCCAGAATTCCTCCCGATGCCGAAACGAACAGGGGTTTGAAATTGTTAAGGCCGTTCCACGGGCTCTTGAAGATACCGACGCTGTAGTCGATCTTCTTGAACGCAATCATAATACCAGCCATCGGAATATAGTTGTTGATGAAGAAGTAAAGCATGCCGGGCACTGCCATGAAATCCAGTGCGGAGAGAACTTTCATCTTCCACAGCGCCCACAGAGTCCAGATCAGAACCAGGAATCCGCATATAAGAGCGATAATGCTGCCCACGGAAACCGTGATGTTCTTGCCTTTCGAAATCTGTCCGGAGATAGAAGACGCAAAGAACATATTGCAGGCAAGCGAAACAATTGAAGCTGCGGCTGCAATCAGCATGCCCTTATCCGCTGAAAAAACACTGCACAGAACACCTGCCAGAATGATTGCGACCGCAGCCACAAGCATCAGGATTACCGGTACGCTCGGCGTCAGAACAACTTTTCCTCCACAGATCGTTTTACCGCTGATCAGCGACATACCTGACAGCGTATATCGTGCTTTTTTATAGGTATATCCCACAAACGGAAGGAAAGTCATGACCCCCATGACAAGGCCTGCCAGAATCAGTTCGATTCTAAGCGACTTTTCTCCTGCTTCAGGAATACGCATTAGAGAAGACTTTTTGTCCACTTCAGATACCTCCCTTGCCGGATTTGAATCAGTAAGGAGCGCGCGGGCGCGCCCCTTCTGTACTTTAATCATTCCGTAATTTACTTAGATGCAAGCCATTCATCCAGCTGTGCCTGATAGGTATCAAGCAATGTCTGCATGCCGGCGCCGTACAGTTCGCTGACGAATTTCTCAAGCTGAGCATCCGTATCGGAAACCGTACCTGCGCTGAGCGGCGGATAATAAGTATCGACAACGTTCTTGACCGCCGCTACCGTATCAGCCACATCCGTTGCGTCTACAGCAAAGCCGAAGTACTTGGAAACTTCCAGTTCCGCATTCGCGGCCTTCTGGCGTTCACGAAGAGTTTCCGCATCATCAGAATCCCACGGAATCGTTTCCAGACGGTTGCCATAGAGGAAGTCTGCCGTATGATAAGCGTTTTGTTCATTCATGCCTTCTGCGTAAGTTGCGGTACCCTTGTCTGTTCTGACCCAGTCAACGCCTTCCACACCCCAGGCGATGGTATCTCTGTATTCCGGATCATCCCAGATGAGGTTCAGAAGGGCTACTGCGCGGTCCTGGTCAACCGTTGTGACCGGTACACACATACCGAACTTGGTGAAGGAAGCCGTATTGACCTTGCACGGAGTGATGTCAACCTGGATATCCGGGAATCCTGTCTGAGACTCAACAAGCGCCTGGTTGCCCATCTCGACCGCGTGCATCATGCCCATACCGACCTGGTTCTTGATCAGAGTCGAGCCATAGTCCTGAGCCGTCTGTGCATCTTTGTAGATGAGGCCGGCATCATACCAGTCTTTGACCATGCGGATGCCATCCTGCCATTTTTCATTTTCAAAATAGCACTTGACCTTATCGTCTGCCGGATCAATGTAGATATACTGATAGCTGTCACCGCCGCAGTCAAGCCATTCCGCATCGGCGAAGCTGCCGTTGCCTACAGCATAAGGCTGAGGAGTCAGAACCGTGCCCTGGTTGTCCATGTTGACGAATCCGTTGATATCCGGATTTGCTTCCACAGCCTTCGCGACCGCTTCCTTGACTTCATCAAAGCTGGTCGCATTCTTGATGGCATCCGCCACACCGGCTGCTTCCATGAGGTCGCCTCTGATATCAATCGAGCATGTTCCGGACATATCCTGCAGAACGCCGACGCCGTAGACACCGCCGTCTCTGGAAGTCGCTTCCAGATAGTCGGTATCCGCATCCGGTCTCATATACTTCAGGATGCCCTGGCCATATTCTTCGAGAGATTCAGAAATGTCGCAAAGCTGCTTCTGATTCATGAAGGACTGATAGCCGGCTGCCGGGATCGGTGTGAACATGACGAGGTCAAGCTGTTCGCCGCCCTGAAGCATCATAGGAACCTGTGTGATATAGGAGCCGCCGTCGAACCAGGTATAGTCGACTGTCGCATTGATTTTTGCAAGAGAGATCTCATTGAGTTTTTCTTCGATATGGTCTGTAATATCCGACGGGATCGGGCCGAGGGCCATCAGCGCAACCTTCAGTTCCACCGGGTCATCGTCAAAATCGATGTCGCCGACCGGGGCTGATTCTTCTGCCGCTTCAGCTTCTTCTGCCGGAGCTTCTTCCGCTGCTTCCTCTTCAGCCGGTGCTTCTTCTTCAACAGCTTCTTCCGCCGGGGCTTCTTCTTCAGCCGCTGCTTCTTCTTCAACCGCTGCTTCTTCTTCAGCCGGAGCTTCCTCTTCAGCCGGAGCTTCCTCCTCAGCTGCCGCCTCCGTTGCCGCTTCTCCTGCCGGTGCGGCTTCCTCTGCACCGCAGCCTGCAAGGAGGGACATTCCCATTGCTGCAGTCAAAAGCAGTGCTACGATCTTTTTCTTCATGTTTTCTCCTTTCTTATGAAACAATTTCATATGCCGGACACGCTCCGACACAGTTTCCGATACTGCTGTAAGTGTTATTGTATCAATCCGGTCACAAATTGACACGCATCCCATTTTTCATAAATAAGTTAAAAAATGACCTGTTTGTTTGTCCCAGAGTCAAAGCGTCACGGTCTGCAATTATTTTGACCTCTTCATAGCTAATAAAAGATCTTTCAGGAGCCTTAAGCTTCTTTAGGCACCGTAAAAGATACGCATCAGCGTGATTTCATTAGGAAGAAGGTTCTCTTCGATCAGCAGTTCACCGTCCCGGCTTTCCATTTTCTGGATCATCATATTCGGCTGACTTGCCCGGCGGATATAGTGAAGGTCATTTCTGGACAATTCCTCTTCATAGCCGAGGTCATCCCAGATCTTCATTACACTGCCGAGCTGGTCATTGATCCGGTACACCTTCACGCGGTAGGTTCCGTTTGTAACCCCTTCCAGCTTGATCCGAAGATGAAGGGTCTTCCTTCCCTCGTAGTATTTCCACATGGCGGAGCGTTCCATCTCTGTTTCCGCCGTCAGATAATAGTTATAATTGAGAATCTGCTGGTTATGGCAGACAATCGCGTAATTGTCGTGAAGGTCCGACGTAATCAGGCAGTTCCCGTCATGTCCTATGTAATAAGGGAACAGGCGGCTCAGGAAATTGAACGCGAAGGCCGCCGGCTTCATGACGGTATCTTTTGTCAAAAGTCCCGTACCTCCGAAGAGAAGCTCCGGCGTATCGTAACTGGCATACTGCAGGTCACTTCCCGCGCCATAGGCCGCGTCCGAAACCTTTCCGTAGATATCCAGCATATTCTTGATGATATAGGCACCTTTAAACGTGGTGTCATTGACGTAATTCCTGACGCTCGGCGTCAGGTTCCACTCTGTAAGATACAGGGGAAGATCCCACATGCCGGCTTCCGTCATCAGCGCCTTTTCACGTGTCAGAAGATGCAGCAGTGCTTCGTTGTCGGTATTTCGTTTCGCGAAACGATCAATTCCGTCCTCCCGTCTCTCATAGGCATAGAATCCGACGGAAAGAAAATCCGGACGATAGGAACTGTCATTCCATTTTTTCAGAACCTGAAGCCGCTTTTCATGTCCGATGTCCATGCGGATGCCGTATCCGCCCACCTGGATCCGGTCGTTGCACTTCTTAATTGCCTGACGGGTCACGCGGAACAGCTGAAGATACCGGTCGGTATTGCCGTTGAGATCCGCGTTTACGCGCCAGCTTTCATCAAACCACAGCTCGAAGCGCCAGTCATCCAGAAGGTTCTGTCCGTAGCGTTTGGAAAGGTGGCGCATAAAAGCCTGCATCAGTTCTTCCCAGCGCTCCGTCGTATAGTCGTCCATCGAGATCTGCTTGTGCTCTTTTGTATTGCCTACCGTGTAATGGATCATCCGGGGCTTCAATCCCAGCTCAATATGGGGTTTCATTCCGAGTTCCAGGATATAGTCGAGCACCGAATCGATCTGTCCGAAATTCCATGTCTCCTGATTCGGGGAAATAAAGAACTCTTCCGTAAAAAGTCCCCAGAAGCGGACATATTCAAATCCGAGAGAGTTGTGAAGTAAAGAGAGATGCTCTCTTACGGCAGAGTGGAGCAGATTCGCGGCATCTCCGAAATTGATCGTATGGCCCCAGGTACTCTTCAGAGCATCGTAAAACTGAACGGAGAACTCTCCGCCGGCCTCGAGGACTTCCCGTTCGGCCTCTTCCGGCAGAAGCTTTTTCTCCAGCATCTGTTCCAGACGCTTTTCCAGTTCCTGCTGATGAGCCGGATCGCTGTTTTCCGCGTTTTTCAGTGCTCTCTTACGGAATTCCGAGGGCGTCTGTCCGTAGACCTTCTTAAACACTTTGTTGAAAAGTGCCGCCGACGTAAATCCGTTGTTATAGGCAATTCTGGTAATCGGTTCATCGGAATAGAGAAGGTCATCCGCCGCGTGAAGCGTCCTCACGTTCGTCAGATAACCGGCGAAGCTCATTCCGTAATTCTTTTTGAAGAAGCGGGAAAGATATCCGTTGGAAAGATAGAGTTTTTCCGAGAGATCCTTCATGCTGATCGGCTGATCATAATTGTTGTAGATATAATTGTCGATCTGGCGGAGGCGGTCTTCATAGCGGTCCCCTTCGTCACTTTTCCGCATGTCTCCGACGCGGAGCATAAAGTGGGCGATGAGATAATCCAGAATCCCGTAGCAGTCGGCAAGATAGCCCAGGGATTCCTCGTATTCCCTGTTCTCGATATAGTGCTGGAGCATAGCCCGAAGAAGCTTCCGGAGTCGTTCGTACTTGTCACTGTCAAGCGTTGAAGAATCGCACCAGAAGATCGCTTCACCGATATCGGAATTTTCCGTTACAAGTTTATAGTTGATCAGAAGACGCAGCCAGAACAGTCCGTGTGTATTCCTGTAGACATGCTTTCTGTTGGCGTTGATCACACAGACATCCCCGTCCTTCAGCCGGGAAACGCGTCCTTCAATATCCACGTCCATGGCCCCTTCCAGGACATAGATCAATTCCACGTTCTGATGAAAATGTTCCCCCTCTTTGACCTCATCCAGTATTTCCAGTCTGAAATGTTCTTTTTTGACCATTTAAACCTCGCGCTCTTAAAGTATTCTTCGGACATTTCCCTTAGAAACAGTAATTCTTCCCTTTCTATCTATTATGATCATCACGCCGGTTTTCAGGGCTTATTATTTACTTATTATCTGCTGATATAAGCGCATTTTTTAATTAGTTTCAATTATTTTCGTTATAAACATTCAAAAGAGAAGGCCAAAGCCTTCTCTTTTTGAAAAACCGGATCTGTTTGGGTGATGACTTACGCGCCGGCACGGATAATGAGCATGGCCACGTTGCCGAGCATTTCCTCAACAGGTGCCGATCTGGAGAAATCGCAGACAGGCTGAGCGAAGCCCTGAAGCACCGGGCCGTACGCGTTGGCATGTCCGAAGATCTGTATAAGCTTGACGCCGATGTTGCCCGCGTGAAGATTCGGGAAAATGATGATATTGGCCTTGCCCGCCACTTCGCTTTCTCTCTTCACCTTATGCTCCGCAACCGCCGGGATGATCGCCGAATCCAGCTGGAATTCGCCGTCACACTTGATGTCGGGACGCTTCTCATGAACGATTCCCACCGCTTCGCGGACGACGTCGATCGTCTCGTGCTCTGCGGATCCGGTCGTAGAGAATGCCAGCAGCGCTACTCTCGGTTCCCAGTCCAGAAGTGTCTTGACGGTATCGGCGGAAGCAATCGCGATACCTGCAAGTTCCTCCGCGTTCGGCCATGCGGTAATCGCGCAGTCCGCGAGACCCAGCATTTCTCCCTGAGGTCCGTCAAAGCCCGGAATTTCCGCAATTCCGAGAGACGACGGCGATGTCACGCCTTCCTGCATGCCGATCACGCTCATTGTCTCGACGATCACGTCGCCGGTGGAGCATTCCTTGCCGGCTGCGACGCAGTCCACGCGGCCGAGCTTCAGAAGCATCATGGCGCATCTTAAGTTCAGAACCAGCTTTTTGCGGATGATCTTCTCCTTGCTGCCGATCTTCTCCATGTATTCCGCCACAAATGCCGCGATCGACTCTTCATCGTTATTGTCAAAATATTCGAAGCCTTCCGTATTCACGCCGTTCTCGGCCGCAAGAGCCTTAATGGTCTCGGGATTGCCCACCAGCACCGGAGTGCCGATCTTTTCTTCCACCACTCTGGCGCAGCACTGAAGAACCGGTACGCTTTCGCTTTCCGGGAACGCCACCCTCTTGGGATTCTTGCGGGCTTTCTCTGTCATTTTGAAAATAAAATCACTCATGTTCGTCTCCTTATAAATAGAATTATTATTGAGTCTTCCCCTGCCTGAGCATGATGAAAGCCGCCAGTGCCGCCGAAACAAGCATGCCCACCACGTCGATCATAAAGACGTGCGTCGTTGTGGAGGACCCCAGAACCGTTCCGGCCACCGTGTTCAAAAACAGAGGGGAAATCACCTGGCCGATGCAGGTGGCGCAGGTGAAAACGCCTGATGCCATTGCCGCCGCGACAGGAGGCACCGCGTTGGAAACCTCGACCATCGCCGTGGGAACAAACGCTCCCTGTGAAAAGCCGCAGAGCAGCGACCCGGCTCCCAGAAGGATAAAATTGTCCGGGAACAGAACCAGCAAAAGCGCGCCCGCCGCAAAAGAGAGCATGGCCGTACTCAAAGTCAGCTTCCTGGTGATTTTCGTCAGGAATCCGAGAAGAAGGCCGATAATGATCTGCGCGATTGAAAACAGGCTTGTCAGATTTCCCGCCGCGGAAGAGTTTCCGGCCAGATCGCCCTGAAGATGCATCGCGATATTCGTCGTATAACTGATCAGGAAGACATATTCCAGAAATCCGAGAAACGCGACCTGGAACACCCGCGGATTCAGACGCACCTGATTATCGCCTTCGGGTCTCGACGCTCCCGTATCGGGAAGACAGATCAGGATCAGGATAAAACTGATCGCGCCGATAATATTGATAAAATAGGAATTCGTGAAATCAACCGCTCCCAGCCTTCCGGCACCGGCCGTCACAACCGCGATGCCCGCGCCGACACTGGCGGACTGAACGCCCATGGCCACCACACGCTCATCGCCCGTAAACCATTCCGCGACCACCGCCGTATTCAGCGCGGTTGCGAGTCCCAGCGAGTAGCCGTAAAGCGTACGCATACCGATGAGGAGCCAGAAATTGTCCCAAAGGAGCGGTATCATACCCGTGACAAATGCCACAAAAGCCGCTGCGAGAAGAAGCTTTTTCTTACTGATCTTCGTGACAAGGACGCCGCAGACGAGGGCAAAGACCATCCCGACGAGGGAAGGCGCCGTAATCAGCATCTGGACCAGGGATGTCGGGATCTGAGGATAGTGTTCCTGAATCTGCGCCAGTACCGGCGAAGGCCCGAACTGCAGTCCCTGCAGAAAACAAATGCACACGATTGTGATATAGATGCGGAGTTTACCCGTCTGTTTCAACAGTCCTGTCCCCCTTTTCCTCTTCTTACCCGGAATACCGCCGGCCCAATTTACGACCGGCGGCACCCAGAAAGGAAGAAAGCAATCCGCTGCCCTTTAATCATCCAAAGAGCAGCATGAAATCAGCTGTCTGTCACTCAAAATCAAACTTTTCAAAAACTTTTTTGCCGCTGTACTTCTTCAGCGGCTCTTCCCCGTCCAGCACACGGATCGCGCCGGCTGCCATCGCCTCCATCTCAAATTCGCCCGGATAGGCGGTTACGGGTGCGATAAACTCAGTCGCTTCCGTGATCTTGGCAACCAGATCCTTGTTGTGAACCATGCCTCCGCCGAGCAGGATTCCGTCTACCTTGCCATGAAGGGCCGCCGCCATCGCGCCGATTCCCTTGATAATCTGATAGATCATGGTGTTCCATACCATATCCGCGTAGCGGTCGCCGTTGGCAGCGCGTTCCGTCAGTTCAATCGCGTCCGAGATTCCCAGATGGCTGACGAATCCGCCTTCTCTTGTGCAGAGCTTTCGCACTGCCTTCACGTCCTTGTTCTCTCTCTCCATATAATCCAGAAGATCATAAACGGAGATCGATCCGCATCTTGTCGGAGCCATCGGGCCTTCGCCGCCGACGATATCATAACCGTCGATCATCCTTCCGGCCCTGTGCGCGGAGACCGAAATTCCGCCTCCGATATGGCACACAACGTAATTGCACTCCTCGTATTTCTTTCCGAGTACTTTTCTGCTGTGCTGGATCGCCGTTTCTTTCAGATTCAGCGCGTGAAGATGAACGGTGCGGTATACGCCCTTGATACCGGTCATTCTTGCCAGGTCCTGAAGTTCCTCCGTATCGGGAGGATTGACGGTAAAGGCCTTTGCGCCGTAGGCTTTCGCGAATTCATTTGCCAGCTGTGTGCCGAGAGTGGCGGGATGTACGACGCCGTTCGCGCATGTACGGGCGTGCTTGAGGATCAGGTCGTCGATCTCGTAGGTTCCGCCTTCCACGCTTAAGAGTCCGCCGCCGCGACCGACAAAGGCATCCACGCCTTCCAGCGTAAGTCCTTCCTCTTTCAGGAGATCCAGAATCATATCTCTGCGGTACGGAAGCTGATCCGACATGTCTGAATACTTTGCCAGTTCGGAAGCGTCATGGGCAACATTTTTGGAAAAAATGCATGTCTCTCCGTCAAACATCGCCACTTTTGTAGAAGTGGAACCCGGGTTAATAGCAAATATCCGATATGCCATAGGATCCTCTCCTTTACATTTCCTCTTCTACGAGGTCAACAAGATCTCCGACTGTTTCGCACGCGGATGCTTCCTGAAGCGTAACGGCCGCTTCGAGCTCATTTTCAATTTCAGCAACAAGAGCTACCATCTGAACAGACGCGCCCTTCAGATCGTCCTTAAAGCTTGTCTCGACAGTCACGGCTGACGGATCCTGCTTGTAGGAAATCGCTACGAGTTCACATACCTTTGCTTCCAGTTCTTTTCTGTCCATGTCTTTCTCCTTGTTATTTCACCTTATTTTGATTTTTTCTATTGAAATGCCTCCTCCGTGAACCGCGTCACGGGGGAAGCATTTTTAAATCCTTATTCTTCAACCAGATCGAACACGACGGTCTTATAACCGTCTCTCTGATAGATGGCTGCCTTTACCGGAAGCGGCAGTTTTCCTGCTTCCAGAAGCTCTTTCCTCTTTTTCTTGGTAATGCCGCGGACAACGCCGTTGAATCTCGAGCCTTCTTCCAGCTCAATTTCGCCGTAGGCGTATTTGCCGAGCGCCTTGTATTCCGGCTTTGAAGAAAGGGGAGCCGGCATTACGATCGAATGCATCTTCGCGTTTCCGGAGATCTCATACCATTCGGTCTCGTAGTTGCCGCAGGTGTTGCAGGCATAGACCGGCGGGAACTCCACGGCGCCGCACTTCGGGCACTTGCGTCCGAGGATCTTTCC
The DNA here is from genome assembly GCA_900319795.1 of uncultured Eubacteriales bacterium. GTDB lineage: Bacteria > Bacillota > Clostridia > Lachnospirales > Lachnospiraceae > Chordicoccus. The sequence continues at coordinate 66,419 of ONPU01000009.1, forward strand.
CTCTTCAAGGGCCTGATAAAACTTTTCCGTTACTTTTTCGAGTTTGATTGCCATGTCTTTCGTTCCTCCCTTCAGTCCGCCGTACGAATGATATAAGTGCAGATGTTCTGGGCTCCGCCGTAGCCTCTCAGCATTGCGGTCTTCGGAATCTTCTTCATCTGTCCCTCGCCCGCTTCGCCGCGCATCTGATGAACCGCTTCATAGAGGTCCGCGAGACCGGACGCGGCATGAGCATGTCCGAAGGAAGTACGTCCGCCGTTCGTGTTGATCGGCTTGTCGCCGTCATAGGCAGTGCGTCCTTCGCAGATATATTTCCACCCTTCGCCATACGGCAGATATCCGGCGATTTCCGCGGATACGAGGTGGGATGTAATGATGAAGTCGTTGGAGTAGAATACATCGATCTCTTCCGGTTTCACTCCGGTCACTTCGTAAACCTGGCGGACAGCCTCTTCGGTAGCCGTTACTTCGAAATGAGGAGTAATCGCTTCGCATGCCGCGCAGCCGACACCGAGCACTTCGATCGGCTTGTGGCTCTTGTTGCCCATATATTTGTCAACCATATCCGTCGCGCAGACGATCACGGCCGCGGCGCCGTCGCACTTGATCTCAAGGCCGCCGGCACGGAGGAAATCACCCATCTTCGGGTTATACGGAGAACGCATGTAGTCCATTACGTCGTCATAACCGAATTCCTTCGCGAGTTCTTCGTAAGTCTTTCTCTCGATCGCGAGCGGATTGACGGAAGCGTTCTTCCTGTTGGTGATGCACATATGATTCAGGGTATCGTCCATCTGCTCATCCGTGATTCCGCGGGTTCTCTTGTACCATTCCGCGGCATCGTCGTAGATCAGCTCCTGGCCGGCCATGAAGCTTCTGGTGTAGCCGCGCTCATAGAGCCAGGCTGTTGTCTGGAGGAATTTCTCCATTGTCATCTTCTCACGTTTATACGGATGATTCGGGACGGCAACAGCATCACCGAATTCCACGCAGCCGGAGAGGACGCAGTTGTATTTGCCGGAGGCGACCGCGTTCACGGCTTCCTCGATCGCGTAATAGCCTGTGCAGCAGGCTTCGGAATGGTGGATGGAGGCCTTGCCCTTCATGCCGAACCAGTTCGCAACCTGGATATTGGGAGTCAGATAGTTGGAACCGTTCAGAGGAGAGGCTTCGCCATGGAAGTAGAAGTCCACATCCTTGGGGCTCACGCCGGCGTCTTCCATCGCCTTCAGAGCCGCATAGCCGAACATTTCGCCTTCTGTCAGGCCGTTGGTCTCTTCTTTGTCCACTGTGTACATAAACGGGGTGCACCCGACGCCGATAATCGAAACGGAACGCAGGTACGGATTCACTTTAGTCTGATTCATTACAGCCATGGTCGTTTTTTCCTTTCTCAATTATCCTTCAATCGCGCGGCGCAGCGCTTCCTGGTGACGGCGGACCTGTTCGATATCGTCGACGATCATACGGTCGCGGAGAGACTCACCGCCTTCGTATTCCGTGCTCAGATATCCGTCATAGCCGGCCTTCTTGTAGGCTGCCACTACTTCCGGAATGGCAGTAGCTGTTTCGACATAGTCTTCATGCGTGTTGTAGCACTTCGCATGTGTATGGCAGATCCGGTCAATATTGTCGATCAGATCCTGCGGATCACTCCAGGAATATGTGTAGCTGGCCATGAGATAGCCGATGTCAGCCGGGCCCGCGCCCTTTTCCTTGAAGAGTTCGAGAAGCTTTGCCTGGCCGTTGGCATTTCTGTAATTCATATTCGCTTCGCCGAGGTTCAGAGAGTACTCGATCTTGGTGAATCCGTTCGCGACACGGTCCTCAAATGCCTCATTGACGATCTTGATGAATTCTTCCTTCGCGCCGGCATGTCTCCACTTGTCTTCCACAACATCGGGGACTCTCTTGCAGAAGATGCCCATATCCGGGATGAACGCGAAATAGTTGTATCTGGAGTCATTGCCGCTCAGACGATCCAGATAACCCTGTGCCCATGTGGAATTGAGCGAGAACGGAGCATGAACTTCGAGACCGATCTTGACGCCGACTTCTTCCGCGTACGCAAGGCTTCCCTCGATGACTTCGATCGGGGTGGAGACCAGTGTACGGATGCAGGAGAATCCGAGGATGGAGGCGCACTTTAAGTCGCGCTGCATCATTTCAACCTGTTCTCCGAGGCTCAGAGTACGATTGTCGTAGATATGGTTCTCAAGGAACGCGTCATAGCAGGTCGGTGTCAGGTTGTATTTCGCAAGCCATTCCTTCCACTTAGCCTGGAACTCTTCCTTAAAGATCGGGTTCGGAAACTGCTTGATCATGGTTTCCGCAAGGAGCTCAACGCCGGTCGCGCCGGTCGCGGCTGTCTCACGAAGGCAGCCTTCGAGATCCAGTTTTCCGTCGTAATAAGAATCCTGATAGCTGTAAAGAGATACGCTTCTTTTAATCTGGCTCATTTCTTCACTCCTTCCTTAGATTTCGAAATCCGCGTCGCAGTTGACCTGAATCGGGAACGGCATATAAGACGGGGCAATGTGCTGAAGAACGCTGATATGGTGCTGTCCCTTCGAAAGGCCGCCTTCCTTCGCCACAGTCACCTCGGCATATTCACCGAATTCCCAGCGGTAAAGCGGGCTCACCACCGTGCGGCACTCTTCGAGCGTGAATGTCTCTCCGTTTACCGTAAGGCTGACGCTTTCTCTCGGCATCTCCTCGCCGTCGATCGTCACTTTAATGTCGCGGATAATCGAGAGCGTAATGCCTCTGTAATACTGCAGCTTGAACTGAAACGCGAAGCCGCAGACGCTTCCGTCTTTTTCGACGTTTTTGAAGCCATCCGGATTGTAAATCTGTCTTCCTGCCATTCCTTCCTCCTTTGCACTTTGGAATCCGTCTTCCTTTACGCGGATTCATATTTAAAAGTTATGTTCTCCTGAACAAAGAGATAATGAGCTTATTGTATTGTAACAACTTCATTTTTCCGAAAATTCCTGTTTTTTCACCTTGCGATTCCTCAAATATACCGAAATGCCCGCCCCACATTTTCCATAGAACCTGTATATTCTAATTTTGACCACTTTTTTGATCAGTTTGGTTTTTATAAACTGGTCAGGCACCGTTTTTGGCTCTATAATTAGGAACAGCTTTTACAGACGGCGGAAACGGTCCGTTCAGAAAGGAGTTTTCAGATACAGCTATGAAGTCCTCATTTCTCCCGGAAAAAATCTTGCAGAGCATTGAACACCGCAGCTTAGCCGAAGAAGGCTCTCTGTACAGCCGCAGCTGCAATCTTTTCATTACATTTGAAGGCTCCCTTGGGATTTCCGCCGGCTCCTTCCATTCGAATGAACCTGTTGTTTTCCTTTTCTCCGAAAACGAGATCATTCTTACGCCGGAGCAGACGAGCAACTATGTCCTTGTGCGGTTTGATCCCATGATCATCGCGAAAGCCCTCGGACACTATCCGAAAGAGGAATCCGCCTGTACCCGTTTTTCATCCAGGGACGGGATCCAGTTGAGAGAGATGGTTTATTCATTGCTTGCCACAAAGGAGGGAACCTCCCAGAATGAACTGAAATCTGCCGCCTGTGTTTACGGCATCCTCAACATTCTGAACAGGTCCCTGGAATCTTCCTGGACCATTGCTCCTTCCGCGATTCCGCTTTCTTCGCACAGGGAAAAGCTCTACCGCTCTTTGATGATCTGGATCGCGTCCCACTGCGCCTCTGACATCCCTCAGGCAGAATGCGCGGAGATATTCGGGCTTACACCGCAATACCTCGGAAAGTTCCTGCAGGAAACAACGGGAATGAATTACCGCGAATGCATACGGGCCGCCGCCCGGGAACAGCAGGAAGCTCTTCAGGTTTTTTATGAATCCGATCTTCCGGCACCGTCACCCGCTCCGGGACTCAGTATCGCTTCCGTGGACGATACAGACAATAAGGACCTGTCCGGCCATATGAGGGAATACCATCTAAGGGCCAAGATCGATCCCCATATGAGCTTCCCGAAATTCTGGAGAACACTTATCAATCTGGGCTATGCCGTCAATCTGCGCTCTCAGAATCTGGATTCCGCGCTCCAAAGGACCTGCGGCGAGCTCGGCTTCCGCTACGCGCGCATCTGCCGCATTACGGACCTGATTTCGGAATCCCGTTCCCAGGGACGCTCCTTCTACGATTTCTCGGCTGTTTTCAGCCTTCTGGACTCTCTGGAAATCCACGGAATCATTCCCTTTCTGGAACTCGGGAACAAGGCGTTCCTCATTCAGGAGACAACGGATTTTTCACTGACTCCTGTCTCCCCGGTCGCGTCCAAGGATTACTATCAGCACCTTCTGGATGTGCTTCCCCATTTCCTTCGGGCCTGCATCAATCACTACGGACAGGAAAATATCGATAACTGGTGTTTTGAAATCAGCTTCATGTACACGGACAACGCGGAGCGCGAGCATTTCGGCATCGTACAGTACGCCGAGATGTTCCGGCGGATCTATCAGCTCATTCGGAGCTTCTCCCCTTCCTGCCGGATCGGGGGACCCGGGTTTAACGACTGGTCAGACAATTCCAAAATCCGCCAGGCCATACAGCTGCTCACTTCTTTCGGAGTGACTCCCGATTTTTTCAGCGCCTACTCCTACCCGATCGAGATCAGCAATGAAGGCAGGTCCTCGCTCTCCGAAGAGGTAAATCTGGGCTTCGAAAGAATCAGAACGTTTACGGAAATCGTGAGAACAATGGTTCCGGACTGTGAAATCTGGATCACGGAATTCAACTCCAACCTCTCCTCGCGCAATTACCTGAATGACTCCGTGTATCAGGCCGTCTATATCACTAAGCTGGTTCTGGAAGTCTGCTCTTTGAAGATCAACGCGCTTGCCTATTATCTTCTTTCGGATACGCCGCTTCGCTATCTGGATTCTCTCGACTTTCTCTTCGGAGGCTGGGGGCTTCTTACGGACAGCGATACGCCCAAGCCTTCGTTCCATGCTTTCAGGCTTCTGTCCATGCTCGGGCATTACCGGATCCGCCAAAGCGGGAACGCTCTGATCACCGCCAACTCCACCGGCAGCTTTCAGATCCTCCTTTATCGCTACGAGCATCCGGCAAGTCATTTTCTTGTGGCAAATGTCTCCCGGCCGGACCTCCTTCAGCCTTTCAGGGTATTTCATTTAAATGAGGAAAGCCGTTTTCAGATCCGCATCGAAAATGCCCAGCGCGGAGTCTATATCATGAGGGAATACCGCATCGACACCATGCACTCGAGCCTGTATTCGACGTGGCGGGAATACGGATTTCTGAACCCGCCGAACCCCTCCTCCATCCGGGAACTCGAACAAAAATCGGCGCTTCTTCCGAATATCTCGGTTCAAAAGCTGGAGCAGGACGATATCTTTACGATTGAACGCACACTGCAGGGAAACGAAGTCCTGCTCATCACCATGGAGCTCTACTCCTCCCGTACCGACGCGCTTCTGTGAGAAAGGAAAACTATGCAGACTGTATCCAACATCTCCGCCTATCCGGTTTCCGAAATCGAAACGGTGACCCTTACTCATCCGTTCGAAAGAAGCTTTTCGACGCCGACATTTGTCCTCATTTTGAAGGGCAGTGCCATGCCGGATTTCGGGAATAAAGTCATCAGGCACGGACAGGGAGATCTCATTTTCCTGCCAAAAGGGAGGAGTGTTTCATTTGAAGCGTCTCCCGAAACCATGCTGCTCATTGTCGGGTTTGAGAGTACATTTCTCGAAGACCAGCTCCGGATCGATCCGCTTCCGCTCCTCAGTTCGGCACTCGATGCGCAAACGGATTACCACGCGTTAAAAAGAGCGCTTCTTGGTCTGGAGGGAGAGTTTCACACCTATCACTATGCCCTCAACTACGCGAATTCCAGGCTCTTCCATCTGGGCCTGCTCTCCTCCTCTTATCTGGTTTTGAAAGAACTGACCTATATTCTCTGGAACCACCGGTTCCGGGGCGGAAACGAGCAGCACGCCGACCGGCTCCGCAGAATCGAAGCCTATATCGACCTCCACTACGGGGAAAATCTGTCTCTTACGGATCTCGCGCAGGAGTTCTCTCTGACGCCGCAGTATCTTTCCGCTTTTTTCAGCTCACAATTCGGCACCAATTTTAAAACCTATCTCAATAAGAAAAGGCTGTTTTATTCTCTTACGGACCTCAGGAATCCCGATATCCCGATCAATGAGATCGCGCTTTCCTGCGGCTTTATGAGCCCTTCTTCCTATCGCAGAAACTTTCTTGCGGTGTACGGCATTTCACCGTCGGCATACCGTTCAAAATCCCTCCGCGAAGAGACGGCAGCGGAAACAGCGCTCAAAACAGCACACTTCGCGGAAGAAGACCGCCTGACTGAGGCCGACCTTCTGACCAATCATATTTCGCTTGACGCGTCCGGCACAAGCAGGATCATGCCGCGCTCAAACCGCATGATCAATATCGGTTCCGTCCGGCATCTGCTTTCGGAAAAATACCGCATCTGCTTTCTCAATTTCCTGAAAAAGATGCAGTTTCAATATGTCCGCATCGAAGAAATCCTGAGCAACAGTTTTATACCCATGCTGCTTCCGCACTATGAGCACTATTTTCAGAACGTGGACATCGTCCTGAACTTTTTTTATGAAAATGACGTGCTGCCCTTTATCGAGCTGACCAAAACCGAGGCCCTGTTTGAAATGGAAAACGGATATATGGAGCATTACTCCATACCCCGTGACGATCGTTTTTTCCGTGTCCTCGAGAGCTTTCTGAAGCATGTCTCCCGCAGATGGCCCCTCAGTTGGCTGAACAGGTGGCAGTTTGAGCTGTGGATGCTCCCAAGGGATACCTGCGAATCCTACGCGAAAGCGTTCGCCAAAGCGGTACGGCTCATCCGCCGCTTTATCCCGGAAGCCCGTATCGGCGGTCCGGGATATGACGCCGCGTCGCACAACTGTCTTCCGAGCGAGCTTTTCAACGCGTTCCGGAAGGAAGATATCATGCCTGATTTCTTCTCCGCGTCAGTCCATTACGATCTGCCCCCTGAAGGCAAGGGGCAGCGTTTCAGCACGGACCCCCATCTGGCTGAACGAATATGCCGCGAGCTTCGCGCTTCGCTGTCCAAAGCGTCGCCCGATCTGCCCCTCTATATTACCGAATGGTACTCCGTATCCGCGGACTATATCCCGATTACCGCATCGCTTTATCAGGCTGCCTTTATCGTGAGAACGGCTCTCATTCTGAGGAAATACTCCGATCTGTCCGCTTACTGGCTCTTCAGCGATACGGATCTGCCTCCGTCCGCCCTCAGCGGCTCCTCGCTGTCGTTCGGCCGGGGTCTTTTCGGACCGCATTTTCAGCCCTATGCTTCCTATTACGCGTTCGAGTTTCTCACGGACCTCGGCAAAAACCTCATTTTCGAAGGTCCCTTCTGCAGCTTTACGCATTTCGCGAAGAACCACTATCAGCTTCTGGCCTTCCACTATACCCATTTCCGCTCTCTGGCCGATCCCAGAATCCGAAGCGTCCTGGACTTCGACAGCATCTACGAGCTTTTTAACGACGATGAGGAGACCTCGCTTTCATTCGATATCTCGGGGCTCACTCCGGGCACCTATTACCTGACGACCCGGATCCTCAACCGCGATCACGGATCCATGCTGGACACCCTGATCGAGGAATACGCCGAAAGCAACGTCGACAAACTCGACTTCCTCTATTACACCAAAAAGACGCCCGTCTTCACGCACTTCCGGCGCGCCGTTCCCTGCGCCCCGTTCGAGCGCCGCACCTTCCTGCACTCCGACGGCAGCCTCACGCTGAAAGTCGTCCTTCCGCCCCACGCCATCTGCCTGTGGGACCTCCGCCTGCAGATCTGACTGCACCACAGGTGCCAGGCACCTGTGGTGCACCCGGGCATAAAAAAGCGGCAGGGATTTGACCCTGCCGTTTCTTTATGTGTTTTATTCGAAGTCTACGGACTTGCCGATTCTTGCGGATTCGCGGATCTTGTCCATCAGCGCGAGTACGCGTCTGGTCTCCGGAATCTTGATCATGAATTCTTCTTCTCCGTCGAGAGCCTTCAGATAGTTCTTGAAGTAATCTCTGTGAGAGGTCGTCGCGACCGGAAGGTCCTTGACGATCAGCTTGCCTTCCGGCGGCGGTCCGAAAGATCTTGTCGGGCCGGCTGCCGTCATGGTGCGCTTTCCGCCGACGTTCTGCAGAAGTCCGTCCGTATGGACAATCTTGCCTTCCGGGAAGAAGCCGTCGATATAAGCGGATCCCTTGTTGCCGCCGAGGAACCAATGGCGTTCGAAATGATGCTCTTTATCCTCAAGATAATAGGTTCCGAGTTCGATCTCGCCCACAAGGCCGCTGTCGAAACGAAGCATGATGTGGAAATAGTCGTCCACTTCCTTGTTGATGACGTTGCGGACATTCGCGAAGACCTGTGTGACCTTCCCCGGGATCATCCAGAGCATCTGGTCGATGAGGTGAACGCCCCAGTCATAGAGCATGCCGCCGCCCTGATCCTTGAAGACGTGCCAGTCATGCATATTGCCGTTGAATCCGTAAAGCGCGGACTTGACGACATAGAGGTCGCCCAGTTCGCCGGAGTCAAAGACGTTCTTGGCGGTACGGAAATCGATGTCATATCTTCTCTGATGATGAACGGTAAATGTAACACCGGCTTTCTTGCAGGCCGCTTCCATCTCGTCGAGGTCTTCCAGAGACAGCGCCACCGGCTTTTCGCAGATGACCTGCTTTCCGGCTTCGGCAGCCTCGATGACCAGTTTCTTATGCTGGTTGTTGTTGGCGGCAATAAGAACCACTTCCACATCCGGGTCATTGATAAGATCCGTTGCCTTCTCATAAGTCTTGATGCCTTCCTTCACATCGCCCAGCTGGGAAGGATCAATATCGCAGATTGCCACAACCTGAATTCCTTCGAAATCGGTCAGCATCGTCTCATGCTCATGACCCATGAATCCGTGACCGATAATACCGAATTTTCTTGCCATACCGTTCTCCTTTTCTCTTTTCGTGTAATGAATCTTATGAAAGATACACTGTCTTTTTATTATATACCGCTGTTCCCGTAAAATATATTCCTATTCTACCGTTTCTTTTTACGAAAATGACCTCTTTGGCCTTCCGCGTTTTCACTCAGATTACAAAATTTTTCAAATATTTCCTGCTCAGGCGCAGCGAGTTCAAAATGGATTCCTCACTGTCTTCAAATGCCTTGTCTTCGATCTCGATGCAGGTATATCCGTTATAGCCGATATCCGTCAGGGCAGATACATATTTTCCCCAGTCCACGTCTCCGAGGCCCGGAAGCTTCGGCGACATAAAATCAAGGGGATAGCCCATGATGCCGACTTCCTGCAGCTTCTCCGGATAGACCTTGATGTCCTTGTAGTGAACATGGAAAATCTTGTCCCTGAACTCATAGAGCGGTTTGATATAGTCGATCATCTGCCATACAAAATGTGACGGATCATAGTTGATGCCGAAGTTGTCGTACGGAAGGATCTCGAAGATCCGTCTCCAGTTCGCCGGCGTCGTCATCAGGTTCTGTCCTCCCGGCCACTGGTCGGGTCCGAACAGCATCGGGCAGTTTTCAATAGCGATCTTCACATTAAGATCCCGCGCCTTCTCTACAATCGGAGGCCAGACCTTACGCACCAGTTCCAGGTTTTCCTCGACGGTCTTGAACTGATTTCTTCCGATAAACGTTGTCACCATTCCGACGCCCAGAATCGCGGCTGCTTCGATCAGTTTTCCGATGTGAGCGATATTCGCCGCGCTTTTTTCAGGATCGGCGTCCAGAGGATTCGGATAAAAAGCAAGCGATGAAATCGCAATCCCCTTCTCTTTCGCGTAATCCGTGATATGCCTTGCGTACTCCGCGTCTTCCGTCACACGGACAACGTCGATATGGCTTGTTCCGGCATAGCGTCTTTCCCCTTTTCCCTGCGGCCAGCAGGCAACCTCCACGCACTCAAAGCCCTCGGCAGCGGCGAAGTCCATTACCTGCTCATAACTGTAGGTTTCCAGAATCGCCGTGATAAAGCCAAGCTTCATACCATTTCCTCCCTTTCTTAAGTAGGATGCTTATATTTTGCGTTTCTGTTTCCCTCATCCAGAACTGATAACAAGTATAACACAGCCGCTCTCCCCATTCGCTCATTTTTTATTATAAACGCCGATTTTTACGCCCGAAAATACATCAATATTGCGCAGATTCACGCAGCGTTTCAAAAAAGGCCTCCGAAATGAATATTTCATTCCGGAGGCCTTTCCTTGCTGATTATTTCATTTTTACAAATTATACAGCCTGATCCGCAGCGATCAGTTCCTTCATCTTGCGGTCCGCTTCTTCCGGCATCGGTTCATAAGTGCCGAGAATCTTCGCGTAATAGGTTGTCTGCGCCATCTCTTCGGTATAGATCGTGGCGTGCATCGCGGCCTTCATGTCCTTGCCGCAGCTGAACATGCCGTGGTTCTTGATCAGGCAGGCGCGGCCTTTTTCTCCGAGGGCTTTCACGACCTTGTCAGCCACGTCATTGCTGCCCGGCATCGTGAACGGAACAATGCCGACCGGTGTAAATTCGCACTGCGGAGGCGTGATCGGACGAAGCTCCGGATTCGGGCCCATCGCGATAATCGTCGCGAACATGCTGTGTGTATGAACCGTAGCGCCTACGTCCGGTCTTGCGCGCATGACAGCCGTGTGCATCGGAACTTCCGAAGACGGCTTATACGGTCCGTCGATCCATTCGTTGGTGCCGTCTTCCTTCATGCGGACGATGGCGATATCTTCCGGCTTCATGCCCGTGTAGGAAATGCCGCTCGGAGTAATCGCTACAATATCTCTCTCCTTTGGATCTCTCATGGCGATATTGCCGCTCGTGCCGTGGATAAGTCCCTGGTCAACCGCTTCCAGAATCGCTGCCAGAACTGTCTTTCTGATGTTTTCGTATTTCATGTGAATCTCCTCCTTTATATTCGGTTCTTCGTTTGTATTTTCAATCAATCATTACAGCCGAAGCGCTGTGTAATAGCCCTGGTTCGTCGCCTGGTAGATCTGGCCCACATTGGAGCAGTCGCCGATGACATAGGACTCGTCCACTTTTTCGCAGAGCGCGTCCACTGCCGCCCAGGGAGCTCTGAAGCCGAGCGCGCATACCACGGAATCCGCTTCGATCACGAATTCTTCGCCGTCATGCTCCACTTTCACGCCTTCCGGCAGAATCTCTTTCACCTTCGTGTCGGTGTAGATCTTCGCCGCGCGGTTGACTTCGACCATGAGGCCGCCGCGATAGAAGGAATTGACCTCTTCCGCCACCGCTTTCTTCATTTCAATGATCGAGCATTCATGGCCCTCATGTTCAAAGCCGACTGCCGCTTCCGCGCCGACGAGGCCGCCGCCCATGATCGCGACCCGCTTTCCGAGTTTTTCCGGATGCAGTTCCGCGTCAATTGCCATGATCACGTTCGGAAGATCCATGCCCTTGATCGGGGGACGAAGCTCGTTCGAACCGATCGCCACGATGAGAGCATCGGGATCAAACGCTTCGACATATTCCGGCGTCACTTCGGTATTCAGGAAAATGTTGACTCCCGCTTCCCTCACACGCCGCTCGAGGACGACTGCCAGCTTGCGGATATCTTCCTTAAAATAGGCCGCTCCCGCAGGATGCAGGTTTCCGCCGAGCTTGTCGCTCTTTTCCACGAGAGTGACATTGTGTCCTCTCCTGGCCGCCGTGATTGCCGCTTCCATACCGGCAGGGCCGCCGCCCGCGATCAGAACCTTCTTCTTTTTCTGAACCGGCGCGATTCCGTATTTGTGCGGAAGCTGCTGTCCCATTACCGGGTTGACGGTACATTTGACGGTTTCGCTCTTCGATGTCTCGCCGAAGCACTCATAGCATCTGAGGCACGGTGTGATATCGTCGGCACGGTCATAGAGCGCCTTGTTCGGGATCTCGGGATCCGCCAGAAGGCCTCTTCCGATCGCCACGGCATCCGCTTCGCCGCCCGCGATAATCTGTTCCATCTGAGCCGGATCATTGAGGGATCCGACGCATTCAACCGGCTTTTTCACGATCTTCTTCACCTTCGCGGCGAACTGTACGTTGATACCTCTCGGGAAAAATGCCGACGGATGCGTTCTGCAGAACATATCCGGATCTTCATGGTTGCCGCAGGAGACATTGTAGATATCGACCTTGTCTTCCACCATCTTCGCGACTTCCATGCATTCTTCGTCACTCATGCCGCGGTCGGTCATGTCCGAACCGGAGATGCGGATCTCGATCGGGAACATCGGTCCGACCGCTTTCCTGACCGCGTCCAGGGCCAGCATCAGGAAACGGGCGCGGTTCTCCAGGGAACCACCGAATTCATCCGTTCTCTGGTTGATGACCGGAGAGAGGAACTGAGAGAACAGCCATCCATGGGCCGCATGGACCTGCAGCATGTCAAATCCGCAGTCCTTTACGAGTTTCGCGGCCTTTCCGTAGGACTCCACGATCTCATAGATGAGTTCCTTCGGCATTTCTTCCACTTCACCGGCCGGCATCGTGCACTTGCTCGGTCCGTAAGCGATTTCACAGCCGTCCTCGTCGCCGCCGACGGAAGCAAGTCCGCCGTACATGCCGCCGTGGGAAAGCTGGATACTGGCATAAGCGCCTCCGTTGTGAATCGCTCTGGCCGCCTCGGCAAGCCCCTGCTTCACGCCGAAGGAGTCCAGCTGCAGCTGCTTGTTATGGGATTTTCCCGTCGCGGAGTGAACGATCGCCTCTCCGTATGTGACAACCGCAGCGCCGCCCTTTGCCTTTTCTTCGAGATAGGCGATCATTTCCGGAGTAAAATGTCCTTCGGTCGTGATCATGCTCGGGCTGGTCGCCGACGCGATGATTCTGTTTTTAAGTCTTAAGTTTCCGATTCTTAAGGGGGACAGCAAATGAGGATATTTTGCCTTTCCCGGACATGTTTTCGCTCCCATCTGTTTCTCCTTTTTATGTGGTAAAGATTATTTCCTGATCTTCCAGATATACTTTCTCGGCTGATCGTGGAGATAAGCCAGCACTTCTTCTCCCATCATCGTGCCTGACCATCCGTCGACGTCTGTGGTAAGGCCTGCCATATGCGGTGTGCAGACGACATTTCTCATCTTGAGAAGCGGGTGATTTGCCGGAACCGGCTCTTCCCAGTAAACGTCTACCGCTGCTCCGGCGATGTCGCCGTTCTGAAGAGCTTCCACGAAATCCTTCTGTTCGATGACCCAGGCTCTCGCCGTATTGATGAGGATGCAGGACTTCTTCATCCTGGAGAACCATTCCTTGTTGACCATTCCCTTTGTGGAGGGAAGAACCGGCAGATGAAGGCTGATCATGTCGCTTTCCGCAAGCATGGTATCCAGGTCAACCGCCTTTGCGCCGTCAGCTTCGATACGCTCTGCCGGGCAGTACGGATCGTAGGCCAGGATCTCCATTCCGAACGCCTTCGCGCGGACAGCCACTTCACGGCCGATCGCGCCGTAGCCGGCGATGCCGAGCTTCTTGCCGTAGAGTTCGAAGCCGATGCCGTAGTCCGTGAACGGATGATTTTCATCGAGCGGTCCGAAGGTGACATTTTTCACATCCGGAACATCGTAGATATTCTCTTTCGCCGGACCGGTATGCTCGCCCTTGTTGAGGCCGATCGCGCTTAAAACAAGGCCTCTGGCCGCCGCGATCATCAGGCCGATATTGAATTCGGCAACCGCCACGCGGTTTCTGCCCGGTGTATAGGAAAGCTGAAGGCCGGCTTCATCAATCGCCGCATAGTCCACTGTCGCCGGTGTTCCCTTGGCCACGCCGAGGAATTTCATTCCGGAAGCTGCCCATGCCTTGATCGTATCCGCTCCGGCGTACTCATCGCCGAGCACGACAATCTCCTTGCCCATGCATTCTTCACGGGTCATGTCTTCCGTCACATTGCCCTTGCCGTGCTTCAGTTCGCCGCAGATCGTGACATCGCAGAACTCCTCGATCTCTTTCATAAACTTCTCGGGGATCGATGTGCACAGCGCCAGTGATTTTTTCATCATTAAGCCTCCTTTTTCTTTTCAGTGATCAGATACTGTTTTTGTTTCTGTATCAAGTTTATGATTTTTACGAAACCCGGAACAGAACACTATCCGCAATTCTGTCCGATTTTTTCTTCATTCATACGCCGTTTCCGGGATGACCTCTCAAACGCGTTCAATATGCCTTCTCGAGAAGATCCAGCACATCTTCCTTTGTGATGCCCTGACGCGGATTGAAGTTCAGCACCGGCTCCATAAGGACATCTTTGGCAAGCATCTCGAAATCATCGCGGCTGATTCCCTGCTCCGAAAGAGTCTTGATTCCAAGCTCTTTCGTCAGAGTAAGGAGCGCCTCCGAAAGCAGGAGCTTGTCCTTCTCAATGTCGCCCGTGGGCTCAATTCCGATCGCCTGCGCCAGCTCGACCATCTCTTTCGGGCAGTTCTCCGCGTTATATGCCATGACATATGGCAGAACCGTCGCGTTGGCCATGCCGTGCGCCAGTCCGAAATGCGCGCTCAGCGTGTGCGCGATGCCATGGACAAGGCCCAGGTTCGCGTTCGAGAAGCTGAAGCCGGTAATGATGCAGCCGAGCATCATCTGCTCGCGGGCTTCCATATTGTTCCCGTCTTTTACCGCTGCCGGAAGGTTGTCATAGAGGATCTTAAGGCCGGCCAGAGCGTTATATTTCGTCAGCGGCGTCGCCATATTGGAAATGTAGCTCTCAACCGCGTGCGTAATGGCGTCCATACCGGTAGCCGCCGTCACCGAAGGCGGAACCGTTCTCGTGAATTCCGGATCGCAGATGACGTCGGACGCGACGATCTTGTCATCGATAATGACGTATTTAATGACCTTTTCCGTATCAATCAGCGCGCTCACGTTCGTGATTTCGCTGGAAGTACCGGCCGTCGTCGGGATCGCGATCAGCGGAAGTCCGGGGTTCTTCACCATGTTCATGCCGCCGTATTCGCCGATTGTTCCCGGGTTTGTCATGAGGACATTCACGGCTTTCGCCAGGTCGATGCTGCTGCCGCCGCCGACCGCCACGAATCCTTCAACCTTTTCATCCTTCGCAAGCTTCGCGGCCACTTCCACGACTTCATTGGTCGGATTCGGAATGACCCCGTCGAAAATGACGTACTGCGCGCCGCTCTTTTCCACCTGCTCCAGCACCTTTTCGGCGATCCCCGCCGCCTTGACGCCGCCGTCATAGACGACCATGACCTTCTTCATGCCGTACTTTCCGATGAGCGCCGGAAGTTCCTTCACGGCCCCGGCTCCGAAAGTAAGGTTGGTCTTAACAAAAAACTGATAGCTCATTGGAGCTTCCTCCCTCGTAATTGATCTGATTTGTGAAATGAAACATCATTCTCTTTGAAATGAAACCTTTACCGAAAGAAAAATGTCCGTATACTATATATAAGCACAGTACTTATCAAGGGGGCTTTCGTCCATGCCGTATATCCTCTATACTGCCTTCGATCCGGAACCGCTTTCGGTTTCCGAACAGAACCGGCTCGAACACCGCCTCGGCCGCCGGCTGCTCATCCGGGGACTTGCGGAATTATACAGCGTTTCCGCGGATGAAGACCGGATCGGGGACATGCTGTCCGTGCCGGACAGCGGCAAGCCGTATCTTTCGGGATATCCCGAAATCCGCTTCAACATCACGCACTGCGCCGGTCTTGCCGCCTGCGCGTTTGATTCCGAAGAAGTGGGCGTCGACGCGGAGATGCCGGGCTATTTCCCTGAAATCCTGATTAAAAGGGCCCTTTCTCCCGCCGAAAGGCAGCTGCTTTCGGAACGCGGGATCACGGAGGATCTCCGCAATGAGTGGTTTTACCGGCTTTGGACGTTAAAGGAGGCCTATGTAAAAAGAAGCGGTATCGGCGTCGATACGGACCTGACCGCGTTCGGGTTTTCATTTTCCGAAAATGAAACCTCCCCGTCCGTCACCTGTACGGATCCCGGCGTCCGGTGCTTCCAGACGGCTCTCCCCACGGGACATCTTCTTTCTCTTTGTTATGCGAAAAACAGGGAAGAACCTCAGATCCTTCCCTGCTCTCTTTAATTCTTATTCGTCCAGTTCGAAAAACAGCGTTGTATATCTGCCCATATCGTAGAATACCGGGCGGACGCGAACCGGAAGCTTGCCGTCGATCTCGCGGGCTTTCTTCTTGTTGATTCCGAGGATCACCGCGTTGATGGCCGGGCCTTCGTCAAACTGCACTTCGCCGCAGACATATTTGAGGCCTCTGTCTTCGAGCTCAAGTCTCGCGTTCAGAACGCCCGTGAACACGAAGCTCTTCAGGATGCCCTTGCCGCTTAACTCGGTCCATTCGGTCTCATGATATCCGCAGGTGTTGCATGCCAGATGGGGCGGGAATTCGATCGCTCCGCACTCCTTGCACTTTCTCGCGTAGATTTTGCCCTCCGCAAGACCTTTCCAGAACTTCTCCACGATGTGTTCCGGATTCCAGAATTCTTCTGTCTTCATTCTTTCGGGACTCGTCATTCTCTCTTCTCCTTGTAAAGCCTGTCTGTTCGGACAGACATGTGTGCTTAAAACTTCGATTCCAGGATGATGCAGCGGACATTCTGTGCACCGCCGAAGCCGCGCAGGAACGTGCGCTTCGGAAGCTTCTTCACCTGACGCTCGCCGGCTTCGCCGCGCATCTGGGTCACCGCTTCAAAGACGTCCGCCATACCGGATGCTCCGAAAGCGTGGCCGTAGGAAGTTCTTCCGCCGTTCGTGTTCATCGGCTTGTCGCCGTCGTAGGCGATTCTGCCGTCGAGAACGTATTTCCATCCTTCGCCCTTCGGAAGATAGCCGATCTCCTCGGCCGCGAGGAACGCGGAGGAACCGATAAAGTCATTGACCAGAAGAAGGTCGATGTCGTCTGCCGTAAGACCTGTCAGTTCGAAGACCTGGCGCGCCGCTTCCGCAGTCGCTTTCTTCTCCAGATGCGGAACGATCGCGTCGAGAACGGATGCTCCGACTCCGAGAACTTCGACCGGCTTGTCCGTGAACTGATGAGCCATTTCCGTCGGAACCACGATACATGCCGCGGCGCCGTCCGCCACACAGGAGTCGCTGGCAGTACGGAGATACTGGGTCATCTTCGGGTTGTTCCGGGATTTCATGTATTCCCATACATCGTCATAACCGGCTTCCTTCGCCATCTCATCAAACGGCTTTCTCCGGATCGCGCGCGGGCAGAGAGCGGCGGCACGGCGGAAATGATAGGCCTGATGCGAAAGAACATCGTCGATCTGATCCGGTGTAAGCCCGTTTTCCTTCGCGTAATAGTTGATCCAGTCATCGTGGTTCATGCCCGGGCCGCCGCCTAAGAATCTTCCGTAGGCGCGGTCGAAGATCGAATCCAGGTCCGGGAACAGCACTTCGGAGGTCAGCGGAACTCTCATGAATGCCGGCGTATTGCCGTCCGGCATGCCCGTGCCCTGTTCGGAGCAGCCCGAAAGGACGATATCATAGGCACCGCTCGCTACCGCGAAAACCGCTTCTTCCAGACCGACATGACCGGTGCAGCAGCCTTCCGAATGGGACAGGGAACCCTTTCCTCTCATACCGAACCAGTCCGCCACCTGGAGGTTCGGAGTGATGCAGTTGTTGAGAACGTGCGGGTTCGCGGAACCGTGGAAGAAATACTGTACGTCCCTCGGCTCGATCCCGGCGTCTTTCATGGCATCCAGAGCCGCGTGTCCAAACAGCTCACCGTTGGTGAGTCCCTTGTAGGTCTCGTTTTCCACGCCGTTAAAGAACGGAGTGGCGCCGATGCCGACGATTGAGACGCTTCTCATATTTTTCCCGAGCTTAACATTTGTCAGCATTCTTTCTTCTCCTTATCGCGTATCTTTACATTTCTTCTTCGATATAGTCCGCAAGGTCGCCGATTGTCTCGAATTTTCCGAAACGGGCAACCGGGATCATGACCTCGAATTCATCCTCGATGGAAGCGGTCATGGCGACTCTCTGGGAGGATGCCACACCGAGTTCTTCCGAAATGTTGGTATTTTCGTTGATTCCGGACGCGTCCTTCTTGAAGGACATTGCTGCAAATTCAACCAGCTTTGCTACGATTTCTTCTCTGCTCATCACATTTTCCTCCTGAGTTTCGTTTTTTGCCGCTCTTACGGCCTGTTTTATGAACTTACTTATCTGATGCATCCTGCCTTAATGCGGATGTTTCATTTGATGATATGAGTTTATTAAAAATGCTCCGCCGAAACCAGAACACTTCGGCGAAATCTGTTCATTTTTCCCTGATTTCCTGTATTGTGCAGGTGCAGCTAAAGATCAATGTATAAACACTTCAGACATCTGCACAAGTGATTAGTACTTCTTAGCTCGTCAGAAATTGTGTTGTTCAAAAAAATCAGCACTGTCTGAGCGTAGCGAGTTTGCGATTTTTTTGAACGGTTTTAGCAATTTCTGAGGAGGTTAGAAGTTCTTCGCGCGGAAGCCGTCTGAAGTGTTTATACAATGATCTCCAGAATGCACCTCCAACGCCCCGATCAGTAGTACGGGAACAGCTTCAGCCGGTTGTCTCCCGAGCGGTTCGGACGTCCGAGTGTCACCTCTCCGGAGGCCGCCCATTCCGTACCGCGGACCAGCATCGTAATGAAGTTGAAGCGGTCCAGGGCTTCCCAGTGGCCGATCGAAGTGACGAACACACGGCCGTTGCCGTATTCATTGGTCCAGATGACCGGTGTATATTCATTGACGCCCGGCATGTTTTCGAGCTTGCCGTCCGGAATTTCGACCGGATGATGCGCCGGCGGCCATCCCGGAACCCGGTAGTTTTCGACGTCGTCGTAGATCGAAGCCAGAACGTGCATCTTTGCTTCCGGATGGATGATCACCTGCGAAAACAGGTCGTCGAATACGTTCATCCACTTGGCGTCGATATCCTTCGTAATCGGACTCGACGGATCCATGATTTCCACGAAGTGGTCGTCCTTCGGGCAGCGCCGGCAGCCTTTTGTCATATCGCAGTATCCGCCGAGCATCTTTCTCCACTCATCCGGCCAGTGCGGATCGACCCAGACCGTGGAGTGATAGATCACGACGCCCTTGCCCTCAGAGACAAAGTCAAAAATCACGGATTCGGTCTGCTCTCCGAAGCGGACGGACTTCTCGGTCGGGAAGAATTTCCCGTCATAGTCGATAAAAAGCGCGTCATACGGCTCCAGATACTCTTTTGTGATATTCCGGATTTCTTCCGTATAAACCACTTCAAAGCGGCCGGTCGCCTCCAGAAGTTCCCTCAGGCGCGCAGTGATCAGTCTGCCCTGGTGCTCGACGGTGATCAGTCCTCCTACCAGAAGAATTTTCAGCTTCTCCATATATACCCCTCCATTCCCTCAGCTTGTATTTCCGGAAATCATTGTTGTATAATTGCAGTCGACCGGAACAATTTCGCATAGAGCGCCAATCATCATTATCGTAACGGCAAAGAGACGAAGAAAATATGGTCATTGTGACCTTTTAGGCAACGATATCTGTCTCTTTTTTGAATATTTTCGACAAGGAACCACAATATGCGGAGGCTTTCATGAACCCGAAAACAGATCAAGTCAAAATCAGCAAATCAGAGAAAACCCGCTTAAGGATCCTCGACTCCTTTCTGGACCTGATGCGCGAAAAGCGCTGGGACAAAATCTCCGTCAAGGAGCTCTGCGCGAAAGCGGAGATCACAAGGGGCACGTTCTACCAGTATTACGATGATATCTATACTCTGATGGAATCGCTCGAAGACCAGCTCCTCGCCGATCTGACGGAACGATACGAGAAGATCTCCTATACTTCCTATTCCGAAATCCCCGCGGACCTCTTCGTTGACAAATTCGATTACGCGCCTCCCGAAGTGCTGACGGTCTGGTTCCGCTTCGTACGGGATCACACAAAAGAGCTTCTCGCCCTCTTTGACCGCAAAAACGGAGACCCTTATTTCGTCAAGAAGATGAAGGCGGTCATGAGCGAATACTTAAGCCGCGTGATGGACAGTGACGGCCATCCCGACGACGCGCTTCGGTCCCATTTTATGAAGCTCTTTCTGGAAATGCATTTCCTCGGCGCCCTCTCCTGGATCGAGGACGACGAATCCCTCTCGGAAGAAGACATCGTCAACCTTCTCAACGCCACGCGCGTCGGAAGCTGCTACCTCGGTTTCAAGAGGCGTTCCGACCCGGAATTCAGAAAAAAGATACAATAAAAAAGGCTGCCGCATATGCGGCAGCACTTTTATTTCATTGTAAGAATCAAGCCTTGTAGTCGTCGAAGTCATACTTGATGACGCCGAAGTCTGTCTCCTGCTCACGCAGCGCGATGGACTTGGCCATAGCCTTGATCTCGTCTGCTGTGACGCTGCGTCCGAGGTCGCTGGAAAGGACGACACCTTCGGAAAGGAACGCAGTCTGCATTGCAATGTACGGGGAGTCGATTCTGGTCTCGTCCGTAAGGTCGCCCCACAGATAGGAATACCACTGCAGCTGGTTGTCGTTGTACATAGCGATTTCCGGATGGATCAGCAGTTCCTGCTGGCCTGTGACATCACCGATCGCGCAGTCAAGCTTGGTTTCGAAGAGCTGTGCTTCATCATTGACTCCGTAGTATACGAGTCTCGGAAGCTGCAGCTTGCCGCCGCCGACGATCTGGCCGCCTGCCGGAACAGCCATCGGGCCGCCGGTCTGGTCGACATCGAGGAACTTCAGGCCGCCGAGGGAGCCGGCGATGAAGCTGCCGCCGATATCTTCCATATGGATCGCCCAGTCTTCATAGATGTCCATGCACAGGCCGCCCTTGAAACGAGCCATACCAACGCCAAGGTCTTCGACCGGAGCGGTACGTCCGACAAGCTTGTCGATCGCCGGATCTGTCCAGTAATCGCAGCTCTGGAAGCCGTATACGCTCTCAAGTTCCGGCATGCCGAGAACATAGAGCATCTGTGCCAGATGATAGATGCCGAGATCGAACAGCGGTCCGTGGACGCCGATCTTCGGATTGATGAAGTCCTGGCTGAAGAACGGCATATCATAGCCCGGACGGCCCTGACGTCTGTGGCCGACGGATCTTGCGTGGTAAACCTTACCGAGCTTGCCTTCTTCGACCATCTTCTTCGCGATACGGGTCTGCGGATTGTAGATCGAGCTGATCTGGATCGCCAGCTTCTGATTGTACTTCTTCTGTGCGTCATAGAGGATCTTGGCATCCGCATAGCTCGCTGCCATCGGCTTTTCGGAATAGCACGGGAAGCCCGCTGCCATAACCGCTGTCGCGACGGAAGTATGCAGGTTGTTGTGGACGCAGACTTCGACTTCGTCGATGTCGTCTCTCTTCAGCATCTCACGGAAGTCCTGATACAGGTCCTTCTCGTCAAGGCCGTACTGCTTGCCCCATGCTTCCAGTCTGTCTTTCTTGATTTCAGCCGCTGCCACGACCTTCAGGTTGTAGCCCAGAGCGTTGAGGTTCTCGATGACCGTCATATGTCTGTGTGAAATCATGCCGCAGCCGATGATGGCGATTCTCATTTCCTTCATTGAATAATCTCCTTGTATTGTATTAGTTTCCTGTTTACCGTTTCGGGTTCTTTTATTTCCGTAAAATTTTTACCAGCCGAGGATCTTCAGATATTCACGGCTGAGTCTTGCGCATTCAAGCGGCTCAAGCTCATAGTGCTCATCCTGCTCGACGATCACGTAGTTTGCGCCTGCCTCAAGAGATGCCTCGAGAACCGGTTCCCAGATCATCTGGCCGAAGCCGACCGGTCTGAAGCCGAAATAGCCTGTGTCGCCGTCGGATTCTTCTTCTTCGATTCCGATCAGCTTGTACATATTCTTGACTTCGCCCTTCTTGATGTAGTCCTTCAGATGAACGACCGGGATACGGTTTGTGTATTTCCTGATGAATTCCGGAGCTTCGCCTGTCGCGACATCGCACCAGCAGGTATCCAGCTCGGACATCAGGTTGTCGTGCGGGATCGAATCGAACATCACGTCATAGCCCCACTGGCCGTCTGCCAGCTTTACGAACTCGAAGTCATGGTTGTGATACAGGAATGTCATTCCGGCAGCATGGATCTTCTCGCCGACCTTATTGAGAAGAGGAAGGAATTCCTTGAAACCTTCCGGATTGGCCGGACGATATTCTTCCGCCATATAAGGCATAACCAGATACTTGACACCGATCACGGAATAGTCGGCAATAACTTTGTCCAGATCTTCCATCATCTCCGCGAATGCCACATGCGCGCTGATCGGAATAAGGCCTACTTCGTCCAGAACGGCTTTCACATAGGCCGGTTCCAGTCCGTAAAGTCCTGCCAGCTCGACGCCGTCATAGCCGAGACTCTTCACCTGCTGCATGACATTCTTGAAATTTTCCGGAGTATTCTCAAGAAGATCCCTGAGACCATATACCTGGATGCCGACCGGAAGTTTTTTGCTCATGATTGATTCCTCCTTCTCGATTTGCGTTGTGTTATAAATGGCTAGGTCACCTGACTTGCCACGATTGTCTTTATTCTATCCCGAAAATGACCTGTCTTCTATTGCGGGAAACACTTTGCCCCCTCCTCATTTTTGACTTATGCAGGTTCATTTCCCGGAAAAAGAAAACTATTGTTGTCCATTTTTGACCTGTCACATGAGCGGAGCCACCCATTTGAGCAAATGACCTGCCGCCTTGTAGAAAAGGGACTCATTTTTAATGCTTTCATCCGTCACCGCTCTGCACTTTTTAAGCGTCCTTCGGAAATCCTTCTCTATGTCAGGAATGCATTCCGTCTTATACATATACGTCGCGCACTCGAAGTGGTGATAGAGGCTCCTGTAATCGAAGTTGATTGTCCCGACGACTGCCTTGGTGTCATCACTTACGAACACTTTGGCATGTACGAATCCCGGAGTGTACTCGTAGAGCTTCACGCCGGCTTTATGAAGCGCTCTGTAGTGTGTCTTGGCCAGCGCGTAGGCCATCTTCTTGTCCGGAATTCCCGGCAGGATCAGCTTTACGTCGATGCCCCTTAGGGCCGCGAAGCAAAGAGCCGTCATCAGTTCCCCGTCCAGGATGAGATACGGCGTCATGATATGTACGTAGTCCGTCGCGCGGTACAGCATATCCATGTATACCGTTTCGCCGGCTTTATATTCGTCAAGCGGGCTGTCGCCGAACGGCATGACATATCCCTTCGCCTCGGGATGGGCGACGGCCGGTTCCAAAAGGAACGGCTCATAGTCCGCATTTTCAATCCCGATATTCCACATCTGCAGGAACATCAGGGTAAAGCTCTTCACAGCAGGCCCTTTCAGCATCACCGCCGTGTCTTTCCAGTGACCGAAGCGCTCTATTTTGTTGATGTATTCGTCGGCAAGGTTTACGCCGCCGTTGAACGCGACATTTCCGTCAATAACCAGAATTTTCCGGTGATCACGGTAGTTATAATGGGAGGACACGACCGGCCTGATCTGGGAAAAGGCCTTCGCCTTAATGCCCTTTTTCTCCAGCAGCTTCCAGTAATCGGCCGGCAGAGTCGATATTTCACACATGCCGTCGTACATCACGCGGACATCCACGCCCTCTGCGGCTTTGCGGATCAGCACGTCCAGAATGCGGCCCCACATATATCCTTCCGCGATGATAAAGTATTCCATGAAGATATACTTCCGGGCTTTCTCCAGTTCTTCCATAACGGCCTCGAACTTCGCTTCGCCCGACGGGAAATAGGTCACCGCCGTCTGGTCATAGATCGGAAAATCTCCGCCGTGGTTCAAATATTTGCTGAGATCGTCGAGGCCCGACCCGTCTTTCGAAAGTGCTTCAGAGACATGGGTGTCCTGTTTCAGCGACCCCTGCGTCGAGTCGATCTGATCCTTGACAAGTCTCGTCTCCACGCGGTGTCCCAGATTGGACTGCGTAAAAAGAAGCAGCAGCGTGCCCGCCACAGGCACGACCGCGATGATCAGCATCCACGTGAGTTTGGCGGAGTTGTCCATTTCAATATTGAACAGATACATGATCACGAGGAACGTCAGAACCCACTGCACATAGAGGACCCACGGATACCGGTCCGCCAGCCACAGATAGAGTCCCGCCATTACCACAAGCTGCACAATCAGCAGCAGGATGATCAGAAACAATCTGCTGAATACAATCCGCAAAAGTCCTTTTTTGACCGGCTTCGCAAGCCGTACTACCCGTTCTTCTTCTCCCATAGCCCACTGTCTTATTCCGATGTATAATCATAAGAGAACTCTGTTCTATATACCATGAATCACCGCTTTCGTAAACAGGCAGGATTTCAGAATGACAGAAAAAACCCTTCTCCGAAAAGAAAAAATCAACGCCCGCGACAGTCTGACCGCGGAAGAACGCCTCGAACGCTCCAACGAGATCTGCCGTCGGATTCTTGAAGACGCCGCCTACAGAAACGCGAAAACCGTGATGATCTACAAGGCCGTGCGCGGCGAAGCGCGCCTCGACCTTCTGGAGACCGTGAACGCCGCCTCCCCGGAGCCGAAGCGGTTCGTCTATCCGCTTTGCCTCACACACGGCCGCATGCTTGCCGTCGAACCCGGAAGCCCGGATACGGACGGCCCCGCATGGAAAAAAGGTTCGTTCGGCATCCCGGCGCCGGACCCGGACCGCGGGAGGGTCATCCCGCCCGAAGAAATCGACTACGTCATCTGCCCCTGTACGGCCTTTGACGATGAGAACCGCCGCCTCGGCATGGGCGGCGGCTACTACGACCGTTTTCTTCCTCTTTGTAAAAATGCTGTCATCGCCGCCGCTGCTTTTGAGATCCAGAGAGCCGCTTCCGTTCCCTCAGATGATCTGGATCAGCCTGTAAATAAAGTCTTCACCTGCCTGATGTGTCAGGAACCGCCGGCAAAAACTGCACAATAGCGCAGATTTCGCCCTCTTCATTTTCCATAATGATGTAATAGCCGTCGTCCTTCTCCCAGGTTTTCGGAATCAGCTTTTCCCCGAAGCGGACCTGGTGCAGGTATTCGATCCGAAGTTCGTGCACCTTGAAGCCCTCGGGCAGAAAACCGAGCGCAAGGTCAATATACACCAGATTGTTCATATGGTGATTGGTGTCGATATAGGCCTCCGTTACCGCGATGGGGGCGTGGATCGTTCCCGGTCCTTCCGGACGCGGGATTCTCTTCGGAGCCGGTTCAAAGTCCTCAAGCTGAGGTTCCGTACCGTAACCGAGGCTTTCCACCGGCGGCACCTTGATCGGGCGGTGTTTCTTCCTGTCAAAATAGATCCAGAGGGAATCCGCCTTCGCGAACATCCTCCCATCCTTATCTTTTGCCGTAAAATTGCGTCCTCCGCGGACCCCCGTAAAGGAGTAGGCCCATGTCGCCGTCGTGACGGGCTCTCCACAGAGCGGCATGTCTCCCGCCACAATCCGCCAGCTCATGATCATCCAGCCGCATTCCTCTCTGGCCCAGTCCTCGGGGCCGCGCCCGATGGAAAGGCTGTGGAAGACGGAGCAGTCCTGCATCCTGGCAACCAGAGCCGACAGTTTCATGCGGGCATCCGGCCCGGTTTCCGAGTATCTTACTCTTGATGTGAATTCATACATGTTTCATTTCCTTAAGCCTGCTGCGCCTGTACCGCGGTACAGACGACAGTATTGACAATATCCTCCACGGAGCAGCCTCTCGAGAGGTCGTTGCATGGTTTCGCCAGTCCCTGAAGAACCGCGAAGCACTCCGCCCCGGCGACTCTCTGGGTCATCTTATAGCCGATATTTCCCGCCTGAAGATCGGGGAACACAAGGACATTGGCCCGGCCGGCCACGGGGCTGCCCGGCGCCTTGGACGCCGCGATCTCCGGCACCAGAGCGGCATCGAGCTGCAGTTCTCCGTCGAGAATCAGTTCGGGCGCGAGCTTTTTCGCCATCTCCGCTGCCTCACGCACCTTCGTGACCAGTTCATGCTTCGCGCTTCCCTTTGTGGAAAATGACAGAAGCGCGACCCTCGGCTCTTCAAATCCGCAGAGCGTTCTCGCGGTCTCCGCACTTGTCACGGCAATTTCCGCCAGCTCCTCCGCCGTCGGGCACGGCATGACGACACAGTCGGCATAGACCATCAGCCCGTCTTCTCCCAGAGACCGGTTCGGGCATTCCATAAGGAAGCTGGAAGAGACCACTTTTCTCCCCGGCTTTGTCTTAATCAGCTGAAGCGCCGGCCTCAGCATGTCTCCTGTGGAATGGACGGCGCCCGACACCAGCCCGTCGGCGTCTCCCGTCTTCACCATCATGATGCCGTAATACATCGGATCCGCGACAAGAGCGGCCGCGTCTTCCGGGGTAACCCCCTTCGCCTTGCGAAGTTCATAGAGTTCCTCCGCGTACTCCGCCGCTTTCGGGCTGTCCGTCGGATCGATCAGCTCGATTCCTTCGACCGAAACACCTCTTTGTTCCGCTTCCGCCCGGATGATCTCCGGGTTGCCAAGGAGCACGATTTCCGCCAGTCCTTCTGCTTTCAGAATCGCCGCCGCCTGAACGGTCCTTCCCTCTTCTCCTTCCGGAAGCACGATTTTCCGAAGATCCTTTTTCGCCTTTTCGAAGACTTTTTCCATCATTCTCATCACTGATCCGCATCCTTTCCGAATATCGCCGGAGATGTTCCCGGTTCGAAGTATTTTGCGCTTCCGGCTTTTTACCGTGTCTATTCTACACGCTTCCGCCCGTTTTTCCAACACCCGTGTTCTGCGCGAATTCAGATGACAAGGCATCCCGAAACGATTATCATGGAAAACAAAAAGGAATGGACGCGCCTTATGAGCATGACAGCGGAACAGATACGAAACCTTGTCGTCGGCCTCGATGAAGAGGTCCTTCTTGCGGACGGCTCCCGGCGGCCCCTCGTCAATTTCGACAACGCCGCCACGACCCCGGCCTTTAAGCCGGTCCTTGAGACCGTCTGCCGGGAACTTGCCATGTACGGCTCCATCGGCAGAGGTTTCTCCCGGAAATCCGACTATTCCACCGACCTTGTCGAAAGTGTCCGGATGAAGATTCTCCGTTTCGTAGGCGCGGAGCCGGACGAATATACCTGCTTTTTTGCAAATAATGCCACAGACGGCCTGAACAAACTCGCCTCGGCCCTCATTACGGACCCCGACGACGTGGTTCTCACCACGCGAATGGAACACCACTCCAACGACCTCCCCTGGCGTGAACGCTGCCGGGTTCTCTATGCCGAAACGGACAAAAGCGGCCGGATCGACTACGACGAAATCGAAAAACTTCTTCAGGAAAATGATGTCAAATACGTCACCGTCACCGCCGCCTCCAACGTCACGGGATACATTACCGACATCCATCGCGTTGCCGGACTCGCTCACAAATATGACGCTAAAATCATTGTCGACGGAGCGCAGATCATTTCCCACCGCAACATTTCCATGCTTGGTGACACCCCGGAGGAGGATCTCGACTTTTTCGTCTTTTCCTCACACAAAATGTACGCGCCCTTCGGCTCCGGCGCGGTTGTCGGCTTAAAATCCGTTCTGAATAACCACCGCCCGGCTGTCCGCGGCGGCGGCACGGTCTGGATCGTCGCCGACGACTGGCAGAGGTACAAGGACGCTCCCGCCGTCTATGAGGCAGGATCCCCGAACTTTCCCGGCATCGTCGCCCTCGGCAAAGCCATCGATGTGCTCTCGGAGATTGGCTATGACTCTATTTTCAATCATGAACAACTACTCATGAAAAAGCTGCTCGACGGCCTGAAACGCTTTGACGACGTGATTCTCTACGGGGACGCGGAGGATATCAGAGGCAGAGTCGGCGTCGTATCCTTCAACTTCCCGGGCATCAACTCCTATTTTCTGGCGCAGACTCTTTCTGAAAAATGCGCCATCGCCACAAGGCGGGGAGCCTTCTGCGCGCATCCCTATGTATGGAGGCTGATGGACATTCCCTACGACGACCTGAGCGGCTTTGTCAAATGCGACGACGCCAACACCCCCGGCATGGTCCGCATAAGTTTCGGCATCTACAATACGGAAGAAGAAGTGGACCGCTTCCTTCAGGGCCTTTCGGACATAAAAGAAGAGGCCCGCCTCCGGACGGAGGAGAGCCCCTATCATCACAATTTCTGAACTTACTCTTATCTGGTCACAATGTCCACCGGCACGTTGAAGATCTTCGCGACCTTCAGGATCGTGTCGATATGTCTGCCGATCGCGGCCGCCATGTGATGTGTCGGGCCGGCCTCACTCCAGCGGTTGCAGAATTCGCGCGCGCCGCAGGAGAAGCGGGTTCTCATATTTGTGTCGCCGAATGTGAAGATCGGTCCTTCCTCGTTGACGCCCTCAGCCACGACAAATTTGAAGTGTCCGTCTCTGTCCTGCGTGATGCCGAGATAGGTGATCTCGCCCGCGGGCGGATAGAACTGTGTCAGATACCCGCCGCCGGCCTTGCCGTGGAAGACCGGTACGATCTTCATTGTCGGCTTCTTGCCGACCGAGATCGCCGCGTCGCCCGAGCCGCTGTGGCCGATGATGCAGATATCCTCGTTGAAGTCGATCGAATACATCTCGGAGAGCTGGCCCGTTCCGGAGATGGTCTTCAGGATGGACATCGCCATCGCGACCTTGATGTCGCCTTCGACCGCGCAGGCCGTTCCCTGTTTGATCAGCATGGAAAATGCCGGAATCAGCATGCTGTCCAGCTTGCCCGCGATGCCCTGGGCAAAGCCGTCATAGTGGGATGCCACAAAGCCGAGGTTCTCGTCGCGGACCCATTTTTCAAATGCCACGACATACTTCGCCATATCCCAGACCTTTTCGACCGTGCCGCCGCCTTCGATGTCGAAGGTGTCGAGAATGTCTTCGGCCTTGGCCCGGATCGCGTCTTCGTCCGTGATATCGTCGGCGATCGCCCACATTTTCTCCCAGTCGAACTGCTTCGTATAGAGCCACATTCTGTGATAGAGATTGGTCTCATCGATATAGAGGTCCATCATGCCCGGATACGGACGGCCGATCTGGGCAAGGTTCGTATCGCGGAAGCGGCGTCTGACCTGAGCGGCCCGGCACCAGTCTTCGATTTCGGCCTGTACGTAAGGATCTCCGCCTTCTTCGACACCCGTGATCACCGCGTGTCTCTTGCCGGCTCTCTCCAGGTCGGCGACCATTTCACCAACAGCGCCGCAGGCATAGAGTTCGCCGAGCCATGTGGCGGTATCCGTGTTCTCATAATCCGGAGCTTTCAGCTTCTGGATGTTGACCAGCACGACCGGTACGTCGAGGTCCCGGACCGCCGGAAGCATGTTGTAGGATGTCGCGTAGGTCAGGAGCTGCAGGATCACCAGGTCCACGTCGGCGGCACGGAACTTGTCGCCCGCGGCCTGCGCCAGCTCTTTTGTCGTTACGATTCCGCCGTCGATGATTTCGACAGAATCCGGGATCTTCTTTTTGAATACTTCATACTGCCCTTCAAATTCCGGCACGAGGGACGGGAACTGCGGCAGGTACGCGCCGAGCGCGATGGCGAACACGCCGATTCTTGCTTTCGTATTTACTAACATTTGCTTCTCTCCTTTTCATGTCTTATCAGTCGTAAACCCGGACGCCGAAAGATTCGAAGACGCAGCTTCGGAAGGCTTTCAGATCCGCGAAGACTCCGTCCGCGATCATCTGAGCGCCGAGATTCCCGATCGCGGTCGCTTCGCCGGGTCCCGCGAGGACGCGGCGTCCGGTCACTTCCGCCGTGAGGCGGTTCAGCCAGTCCGCTTTGGAGCCGCCGCCTACGATATTGATGCTGTCATAGTGCTTTCCGGTCAGGCTCTCGACTTCGAGAACAGCCTTCCGGTAGCATTCAGCGAGCGAGCGGTAGATCACGCGGGCAATCTGCCACGGTGTCTCAGGCACTTCCTGTCCGCTTTCGCGGCAGGCCGCCTGTACTTCGGCAACCATGGAAGCCGGTGCGAGGAACCGCGCGTCATTGGCGTCCACGACCGAAGCGATCTCTTCGCGGGAGGCCATATCGCAGAGATTGGCAAAGCCGTAATCCTCTCCGTCCTTGCGTCCTTCGTATTCATAGCCCGCTTCGAATTCCCTCTTTACGGACTGGATCATCCAAAGCCCCATGATGTTTTTCAGGAAGCGGTAGCGATAGTCGTACCCGCCTTCATTTGTAAAATTGGCCGCTGCCGCTGCCGGCGAAGTGTCGGCTTTCATAATTTCGGCGCCAAGAAGCGACCAGGTTCCGGAGGAAATGTAGCAGACATCCTCTTCGTTGGACGGCACCGACATGACTGCCGACCCCGTGTCATGCGTCGCCGGGAGCACCACTTTCAGGTCATAGCCGACTTCTTCCCGGATTTCCGGCAGCAGGCTGCCGACAAAGGTTCCCGGCTGCGAAAGCTTCCCGAAGAGCTTCGCGGGATAGCCGAGGCGCCCGATGAGCTCGAGATCCCACTCGTTTGTCTCGGGGTTCACAAGCTGTGTCGAAGTCGCGTTGGTATATTCCTGCTTTTTCACGCCTGTCAGCAGAAAATGCAGATAATCCGGCACCATCAAAAGGCTCTCCGCCTTCTCAAGCGTCTCCGGCTCTTCGACCTTCGCCGCCATCAGCTGGTAAATCGTATTGAAAATGGCTTTCTGGATCCCCGTCCGCGCGTAAAGCTCCTCCCGGGAAATGATCTCATAGACCTTTTCGTCCATGCCCTCGGTCCGCGCGTCGCGGTAACCGTAGCATTTTCCGATCAGAGAGTCGTCGGAATCAAGCAGCACATAGTCGACGGCCCAGGTGTCAATGCCCATGGAAACCGGCTTTTTCCCAAGCTCCGTGCATTTCTTCATCCCGGCAACGACTTCGCTGAAAAGGCGTTCCGTATCCCAGACGAGATGGCCGTCCACGGTATCGTTGCCATTCCAGAAACGGTAGACTTCCTCAAGGACGATCTTTCCGTCTTCCATATGGGCGAGGATATGGCGCCCCGAAGACGCGCCGATATCCACAGCAAGATAGTAAGTCGTATTCATAGTGAGCCTCTTATCCTTCGATCTCGATATTGGTTTCGGTCGTCTCTTCCGCTGCCTCTTCGGCGGCCGGTTCTTCCGCTGCCGCTTCTTCACTCATCGGTGCCTCGCAGAAAGAACCTTCCTCGTCACCTTCTTCGATGAAGATTTCTTCACTTATGAGTTCCTCTTCTTCCGCGTCTTCAGCCGCGGCGTCTCCCTTTTTCAGTTCTCTCAGCTGGGAGAGAACGCTCCCCGCGGTTCCGAGAAGCTGCTCCACCACGCTGCCGGCAGTCTCCTGAAGCTGGCGCACGGTCTTTTCGGTCGCTTCTTTCCTTACGTCTTCCGGAAGCTGGCCGATTCTCGTTCCTCTCTTTTCATAGAGGAAGTCCTCATTGATATGAATGCCGAACGGCTCATTCAGCGCGCGGAACATATCCGGAGTAATCGTATTCATCTTGTTCGGGCTGATCGCCATCACTTTCACGAGCACCTCAGCCGCCTTTTCGACCGTATGCATGAGGCCGAAAGCGAGGTCAAAATCATGGCCGCAGCAGAACGCGCCGTGATGTGCCCAGACCGCGACGTCCTGTTTCTTCATGATTTCTGCCGTCAGTTCGCCGATCTCGCGGCCGCCGCAGATGACCCACGGAACGATGCCGATGCCTTCCGGGAAGACGACGGCGCACTCGGTTACCATTTCGAAAATTTCCCTTGTGAAGACGCGGCTGTCAAGCGGAAGTACGAAGGTCAGGGCGATGGTATTGCCCGGGTGGCAGTGATAGACGACGCGCATTTCCGGATCACGGGCCTTCAGCACTTCGAGGTTCGCCAGATGTGTCGGCAGTTCGGACGTCGGCATGCCGCCACCCACAAGACCCCAGACGATGCGGTAACGATTGCCTTCTTCATTTAACTCGATGATGCAGACGTTGTCTTCCGGATCGAGCTCGATGTTGCGGAAATATTTTCCGGATCCGCTCACCATGAAGAACTCGCCGCCAAGTCCCGGAAATGCGGACTCATCGCCCTTCTGCCATCCGATGACTCTCCACTCGCCTTCCTTGAAGTCGTCCTTTAACGCTTCCACTTCTTCCGCCTTCATGCGGTAGCTCAAGTTTCCGCCGTTGCGCTCATGCCAGCCCTGGTTAAAGCCGTCCATGGCCATTCTCGCGTAGCTCTTCATCAGTTTCGAATCCAGTACTTTCATCGCTGTTCTCCTTTTTTACGTAAAACTCTCCGCCAGCCGGAGATTCCAAATTGATTTAAAACCAGTATACAGGGACTTAAATTGCGCGTAAAGGTTCTTATTTGATGAAAAATGCGTCCTTTCTTGCCTTTTTAACTCCCATCCGATATGATAGTTCCCGAAAGCAGATAAAAATCATCTCTTCACACGGCGGATTTTTTTCATGAAAGAGGAATTACTGGAACAGCTGATGCCGGTCACGGCAGAGGAAGAGGCCATCCTGAACGGCCAGAACTCCATCAACCGAAGTCTCTATTACCGTGAGGAAAAAGCGCCGGCGAAGTCCTTCCGCGCCGACGAAATCGACGCGGAAAAAGTCCTTACAAACGGGAAGCTGATCGATATGCGGCCGCACACGCGCTTTGTCCATTTCCCGAAGCACACCCACAATTACGTGGAATTCGTCTATATGTGCCGGGGCTCGACGACCCATATCATCGACGGGACGCGGATTGTCCTTAAAGAAGGCGATCTGCTCTTCATGAACCAGCACGCGGAGCAGGAGATCCTCCCGGCTTCGAAGGACGACATCGCCGTCAACTTCATGATTCTGCCCCAGTTTTTCGATTCCGTCCTCAAAAATATGGAAAATGAGTCCGGATCCCTCCGCGACTTTCTCATCAGCTGCCTGACGGACCGCGACATGGGCGGCAATTATCTGTATTTCGACGCGGCCGACATTTTGCCCGTTCAGAATCTCATGGAAAATATGATCTGGATCATGCTGAAAGAGCCCCTCAGCCGCCGCACGCTGAGCCAGCACACGATCACCCTGCTCTTCCTGACCCTGATCGACCAGGTCTCGCACGTCCACGCCGCGGGAAATTCCTACGAACAGAACCTGATGCTGAAGCTCCTCAACTACATCGACACCGGATACCGCAGCGCGTCCCTTTCGGAATTCGCGGCGCGCGAGGGAGAGGATGTCTACACCTTGAGCCGCCTGATCAAAAGAAAGACCGGCAGGACCTTTAAAGACCTGCTCATTGAAAAACGGCTTCTGCAGGCCGACTATCTTCTGAAAAATACAACCCTTCCGGTCGGCGACATCGCGCTTTCCGTCGGATATGAAAATACGAGCTATTTTCACAGGCTTTTCCGGGAGTCCTACGGGATGAGTCCGCGGGAACGAAGACTCTGTCAGATTCCCGCAGGCGGGGAACATGCGTAAAATGAGGACAGGAAAAGGTCAGAATCGATATATTAAAGCCGACCTGTTTCATTTATGCTCAAATACAGGAAATATTTTGTCCGCATAAAGGACAGGAACAGGTTCCGCAATTCAAAAAGGAGGACAACGAAATAATGAAAGTACTCGGCATTTCCATGGGACGCAAAAACGAGCGCAGTGATATCTACTGCAAACAGGCTCTGAAGGGCGTGGAAGCGGCTGCAAAGGAATCCGGCAAGGATGTCGAAGTGGAGTTTATCAACACCATTACACTCGATATCGGACAGTGCCGCGGCTGCGGGGCCTGCAGCAAAGCTCCGGACGGAAAAATCAAGTGCATCCTGAAGGATGACTATCTGATGCTCGAAGACAAGATTCTGGACGCGGACGGCATCATCATTGTCGCGCCGGTCTACTCCGTCGGTATCGTCGGCCAGCTGAAGAACATCACGGACCGTTTCGGCGCCGCGCACGACAGAGCTTCCATGATCGACGAACAGGAAAAGAGAAAGGCAGACGGCCGTCCGCTTCTGGACGAGAGATATTTCAAAGACCGCTGGGTCAGCTACATCTCCGTCGGCGGAGCATGGACTCCGGACTGGACAGGCATGGGCCTTCCGATGATGCACCTCTTCAGCTGCTCACAGGCGATGAAGGTCGTCGGCCAGATCAACGCGAACGACCAGGGCCGCAAGACCAGCCCGTTCCTGGATCCGCCGATGATGGACGATGTCTTCAAACTCGGCGAAAATCTCACAAACAACCTCGGCGTTCCATACGACGATACGACCTGGTTCGGTGAAGAAGGCACATGTCCGACCTGCCACCTGGACCTCATGACCGTGGACGGAACCGACACCTGCACCTGCGCGGTCTGCGGCTCCAAGGGTAAGATGACCCTCGTGGACGGCAAGCTGAAAATCGTTTTCCCGCCGGAAGAAGTAAAACGCGCGAGAAACACCCTCGTCGGACTTAACGAGCACCACGCGGAAATCGGCGAAATGATGCGCATCTGCATCCCGATCCTCATGGAGAAGAAAGAATTCCTGGACGAAAAGAAGAAGGAATTCGCCGCTTACAAGCCGACCTGGAAGTAAACATTTGAATAGCAACAGTAATTAAAAGAGGGGCAGCGGCAGCCCCTCTCATTTTATGCAGATTCGTTTCTCCTGATCCATTGTTTCCTAAAACCCGAATCCGTCCCATACCGGTTTGCCGGTATAGGTCAAAGCTTTCTTTTCACCTCTCAGAACTTTCAGCGTCGAATATGCCAGCGCTTCCTGTTCCATTTCTCCCGGATAAATGGTGACCGGCGCGATCCAGCCGCAGCGCTTTCTGATCCCGTCCGCGATATCGTCGAAACGCATCAGGCCGCCCGTAAGCAGGATTCCGTCCACCTTTCCCTCGAGAACGACGCTCATCTCGCCAATCATTTTGCAGATCTGGTAGATCATGGTGTTCCAGACGATCTGTGCTCTTTTGTCGCCCGCCTCCGCCATGTCGTGAATCGTATCGGAATTGGATGTGCCGAAGAGGCTCACAAAACCGCCGGCTCTTGAGCAGGTAAGGCGGACTTCATCCGTCGAATGTCCGGCGTCGATGTAGTCCAGAAGGGACAGCACGGGGATGCTGCCGATCCGGGTCGGCGTAAAAGCGCCTTCTCCGTCCGCGCCCATATTTCCGTCGACCATACGGCCGTGATCGTGGGCACTGACCGTAATGCCGCCGTCGATATGCGCGACGACGAAATTGCAGTCTTCATAGCGCTTTCCGAGCTTTTCCGCATGGGCTTCCGCAACGGCTTTCTGATTCAGAACGTGGGAGTGCGAAACGCGGTAAATGCCTTTGATCCCGGTCAGTCTCGCATAATCGCCGTACTCGTCCACATTGGTCGGATTCAGCGTATAGGCTTCCTTTCCGAATTCGCAGGCGAATTTCCATGCCAGCATCACGCCCAGCTTGGCCGGATGCTCGCTTCCGCCGACCGCGGCGACGGTGTCCTCATAGAGCTTCTCGTCAATCCGCGTGACGCCTCCCGGCTGGGTATGGGCACTTCCGCCGCGTCCGACGAAGACGTCGATCGTCTCCGGAGCCACGTTTTCTTCGCGCAGCATTTCCATAATCACGCCGTAGCGGAACGGGATCTGGTCGTTGACATGCGGATATTTCAGCAGCTCGGGCGCGTCGTGAAAGAGGCTGTGCTCAAAGAGCTTCGTCTCATTTTCAAAAAGGCTCAGCTTCGTGGAAGTCGAGCCCGGGTTGATTACCAGCAGTTTCCATTTTGTTTGTTCAGGCATTGGAGCTCCTCCTGTTGTTTCGAATTTGTAAAATGCAGTCGTGCTGCATTGAATTAAAGACGTTTCGTCACATTGTAAGACCTACAAATCGATTTTACAAGAGTTCATTCCGCACTTCCTGATTTCGTCATAGATCTCCCGAAGAGTCCTGTTCGTTTTCCGCGCGAGGCGCACCGCGCTCTCGTATTCCGGATAGAACTCTTCGTATCCGTCATGGGTGCAGACTTTGACCTGCGCGCCGCCGAAGCGGGTTACCACGTCCCGGACGACGCGTGGAAGGATGGTGCGCTCCATGCGCTGCCTGCGGATCCCGATCGTGGTCGTTTCCCTGAAAATGATTTCCTCCAGAAGCGGAATCTTCTCCTCATCCGCAAGGACCGAAAGAAGCCAGGCCGGACGCCCCTTCTTCATGTAAACCGGCGTGTAAAACGCATCCCTCGCGCCGGCCTCCATCAACCGCTCCATCGCGTACCCAAGCTGCTCGCCCGTGGAGTCGTCAATATTGCACTCCAGTTTCCAGACGACATCGCCTTCCCGCTGTCCCTCAAAAAGAACCGCCCTTACGATGCTGGGCTGTTTGTATTCTCTCTTTCCGGCGCCGAGTCCGACTCCCGTCGGAATGAGTACCTCGGGAAGCTCGGTCGACGTCATGACCGCTGCCGCGAAAGCGGCTCCCGTCGGTGTGATCAGTTCGCCCTGCCGCCCCGTAATCGCGATCGGCAGATGGTTCTGCTTCGCGATATTCAGAACCGCAGGCACCGGTACCGGAAGGATTCCGTGCTGGCAGCGCACCGTCCCCTGGCCTTCGCAGATCTTCGGGATGATGACTTCACCGATCCCGAGATTGTCAAAACAGACCGCGGCGGCCACGATGTCTACGATGGAGTCCACCGCTCCAACCTCATGAAAATGTACTTCCTCCACCGGCTGTCCGTGCGCTTCGGCCTCGGCCTCCGCCAGAATGAAGAAGGTCTTTTTCGCGAGGTTCCTGGCATTTTCGGTCATCTCCAGACCATCGATGATCTCAACGATTTCGCGAAGACCTCTGTGGCTGTGATGGTGCGGGTGGTCATGGCCGTGTGCGTGGCCTTCTTCGTGACCGTGTCCGTGCTCATGACTATGCTCATGTGCGTGTTCATGTTCATGCTCATGTCCGGCTTCCAGATGGCCGTACAGATAGTGCATGTCGTGGTCGTGATTGTCATGCTCCTCATCCAGGATCACGTCAAAATCGCAGCAGTCAATACCGCCCTTCACAACCCGGCTGATCCGGATTTCAAAGCCGCTTTCCTTTTTTCTGATTCCTTCAAGAACCTCCCTAAGGACCGCTTCGTCGGCACCAAGGTCCAAAAGAGCGGCGACAATCATATCGCCGCTGATACCGCTGCCCAATTCCAGGTATAACTTTTTCATCAATAACGCTCTTTCTTTCTAATACCGTTCCATCCTGCGCATTTACAGAATCTTTACGAGCTCATCCACCACTTGTTCCATATGTTCGTCGACAAAGCCGAAATCCATCTCGCGATAGCTCCAGGCCGCGCGGCCGATGCCGTATTTGTCAAAAACAGAGCAGATCATCCGGTACCATTTCATCGTATCTTCCGGGTCGGCAAGATTGATGACCCCGAATTCGCCGCAGTAAAGCGGGACGTCCCGCTCTTCCGCCACCTTCACGGCCTCGGCGACAAGATCCTCAAAGAACTCCGTTCCGAACGGACGGTCCTGGCCGTATTTTTCAAAATCCGTATAGAAATAGTCGATCTGTTCTTTGGCGCAGCGCGCGAATTCGCCGTAGGTCGCGTCGATCGGAAGCCGGAAGGACTGATCCATTCCCTTAACCCAGTAAGCGCCCTGATGCGTAAAGATCAGCGGCTCATAGCAGTGGAAATTGTAGATCACATTTTCATCAGCGGGCAGGGCCAGGTCCTTCAGCGCCGCGATGCTGTTGTTGTAATAGCCGCCGAGAAGAATCTTGATATCGGGAGCGATCGCGCGGATGCGGGCGATGCATGTTCCGGAGATGTCGTTCCATTTTTCACAGTATTCCTTGTCGGTGACTTCATTTAACAGTTCGAACGCCAGGCGGTCCTTATACTTCCCGAAGCGGGTCGCGAACTGCTCCCAGAGACGGTAGAAACGCTCCTGAAATGCTTCATTTTCAAAGAAACCGCTCTCTTCCTCGCCGTCGTCGAAACTGTAGCCGAATGTCTTGTGCAGGTCGAGGACCATGTTGAGCCCGTACTCGCCGCACCAGTCAATCGCCTTCTGAAGGTAGGCGAAACCCTCTTCCAGATAGTTTCCGTCCCGGTCTTCGACGAGATCGTAGTCGACGGGAACGCGGACATGATCGAGGCCCCACCCGGCGATCCGCGCGAGATCCTCCTTCACGATAAAGCGGTCGTAGCGTTCCTTTGTGTGGTCGCACTGCGAAAACCATCCGCCGAGGTTGATGCCGTGCATATAGCCCTTCAATGTCTTCATAGGATTCTTCCTTTTCGTTACTTTCCGATTCGGTTCAGTACTTTCCGGATATCGATCAGATCCTTCAGCTTCTTCAGTTCCGCAGCCTCCAGGGCGTCCTTCAGAACGTTCTTGTTTTCAAGCAGATCCCCGGCGGACTTCAGAAGTTCGCTTCCGGCGATCAGCTCTCCGGCCGACTTCATGGAATCGGACAGTCTGCCCTTGTAAACCGGGCAGCCGCAGTCTTCCGGATCCTCTTCGCCTTTGATTTTCTTCAGGATCACGTTCCAGTGCACACCGATCATAATGCCGCCGCAAAGGACTAACAGCGTCCAGAAAACTCCGAAGGCCACGCTGCGGGCTTTCTTCTTTTTCTGCTGTTTTTTCAGCTGTTTTTCGTCAAGTTCCATATTTTCTTTTTCGATAGCATCTTTTTTCTTCATCATGTACCTCCCGCTTGGACTCAGTCGTAAAAAAGCTATTTCAAAAATACCCTATATATATAAAATGTTCAAGTCCCTTACGCTGCACCAAAGGTGCCAGACCCCGGTGGTGCAAAGTGCACCACCGGGGTCTGGCACCTTTGGTGCAGGTATGCTAAAATCAGAACCATCTCACTTATGGGAGGTCTCCATATGAGTATGTTCGGTTCCCCAAAAAAGCATGGAATCCTGAAGCGCGCCGCCGCGCTTCTCCTTGCCGCGGTTCTTGTCATAGGACTGTTCCCGATTTCCGCGTCCGCGGCCTCGAAAAAGAAGTACCCGACCATCTATAACGGCGTCAATTACGCGAAGGTCTACAGCTTCAAGTACTACATGAAAAAGTATCCCTCCGTCAAAAAGAAGGTGGGAAATAACCCGAAGAAAGCCCTCAGCTACTTCGTCAGAAAGGGCATGAAAAAAGGCCAGCGGGCGAGCAAATCCTTTGACGTGAAGTCCTATTACAGGGGCAATCCGGCCCTGAGGAGGAGATACGGAAAGCAGTATAAGCTCTACTATCTCCACTATATCAATAAGGGATACAAATATCCGGCATACAAAAAGACCGCGACCGGCGTGAAGAAAATGGTCTACGCGAAGGTCTCCGAACCGACCCCCGTGAAAAAGATCACGTCCTCCTCGGTCACGATTACATCCTGCAAAATTTCCGGAAATAACGTCATTCTGAAAGCAAAGAACAACAATCTCGGCACCGGAACGGCCCTTCAGCTTTTCGCGGTACCGTCCTATGCCACGAAAGTGTCGGTCAAGAGCAGCAAGAAGACCCTGAAAGTCAGCGGGAAAACCATCAGCTGCAGCATCCCGTTAAATCTCGGCACCTCGGACTCTGTCCTGCAGAAGAAATTTCTTTTCGCCGCGAAAAACGGTGATTCGTGGAAGAACGCGAGCAACTCATTTTACATCCAGAATCCGCAGGCGGCCGCGCGCATCACTACGGCATTTCCGAAACCGGCCCGCGGCACGAAGAAAGGCCTGAAGTCGCAGATCTTAAGCAGCGAATACCGGAATAAGATCACGGAGCTCAACTGCAGCCACGTCGCCGTGGATTTTCCTCTGGAAATATTCCTGGACGGAAGCGGTCTCCCCTACCGCTACAACGGGAAGACCTATTACTTTTCGACCGCGGTCCTGGATTTCCAGGAAGCGCTTCGGAAAATCTGCAGCAAGGGTATCGTCGTGACCGGCGTCTTCTATCTCTCCGACAGGAACCTTACGGAATATATGCCGCCCGAGGCCGCGCGCGGAAGCAGGAGCGGCCGCGCCACCTTCAACGTCAACACAAGCAACAGCAACCGGCTGAAGCTTGAGGCGCTCTTCAGCTGCCTGGCGGACAAGCTGTGCTCGAACGGCTCCTTCGTGGCCAACTGGGTATTCGGAAATGAGATCAACCACTATTCGCTCTACAACTACAGCGGGGACATTTCCTATGCCAAATATGTTAAATATAACGCCGACGCGTTCCGCATGTTCAACACGGCCGTCAAAAGCCGCGTGAAAAATGCGCGCACCTATTTTTCCTTTGACCACAACTGGAATCTGTCGTTCCGTCTCGAAGGCTCCTACAAGGGAAGGACCCTCTTAAAGAGCATCAACGCTTACCTGAAAAAGCAGGGCGCGATCCACTGGGACATCGCGCTTCACCCCTATCCTTCGCCCGAGCTCGATCCCCGTTTCTGGAACAGAAGCAGGCTGGCGACAGACTCCGGCACGCCGGAACAGTACACCATGCTCAATATGCGGAAGCTCTCGAAATGGATCAAAAACATCTACGGAAAGAGCGTCCACATTATCCTTCCGGAGACAGGCATCAGCTCCTATTATCAGGGCAGGGAAATGGAATCCGAGCAGGCCGCGGCCGTTGCCTACGCCTACTACCTCGCGGAATTCGACCCGAATATCGATATGATCGCGATCCACAGGGAAAAGAGCGATCCGTCCGAAGAGGCTCAGGGCTTCCACGTCAGCCTCTACCGGTCCTCTTTCAGCAACCCCAAGAAGTCCGCGAAGGTCTTCCGCTATATGGACACGAAGAAATATAAAACCTACGCAAGTCCTTATCTGAAATACATCAACTCGGCCGGATCCTGGTCCAGCATCGTCAAAGGCTTCAATCCGGCGAGGTTCCCGGCGTAAGCTACCTTCGGTCTCTGTCAATAAATTCCAGCAGGATCGTGGCTATCAACACATAGACGAACGTCCACAAAAGCAGCCAGCCCCAGCATTTCATAACGATCGCCGGATCGAAATCGTAAGTCGGATTCCGGTTGTACTCCGCTGTTTTCATCATGAATTCATCGCGCTGATTATTTTCCAGAATATAATCGGTGATCTCTTCCACCGGTTTCATGCCCTGGTATTCCAGGCCGCGCATTTTATACAGGCTGTTCCAGACGGATACCATCGGAAGAGAGTTGTAATCTCCCTGCGCGCAGAGAGCCGTAAGACCCCATTTGGCAACAGTCAGGTTCGTAATCGGCTC
The DNA here is from genome assembly GCA_900319795.1 of uncultured Eubacteriales bacterium. Classification (GTDB taxonomy): domain Bacteria; phylum Bacillota; class Clostridia; order Lachnospirales; family Lachnospiraceae; genus Chordicoccus. The sequence continues at coordinate 107,669 of ONPU01000009.1, forward strand.
CGCCGACTTCGGAATACTGAAAAAGCCTCCCGAAAAGACCAGCTGGAAGATCAGAAGAAACGGCATGATCGTCATGGCCGTCGTCGTCGTTTTTGAGATCGCCGAGACCATGAGCGCCAGCATGTCTGCGCAATAGGTCACGAAGAAGAGCGTCAACCCAAGGTCCACAATCGCCCACGGCGTAATCAGCGGCTTTGTCGGCAGCTTCACTTTCGTCAGATTGAGCACCGCGATCGTAATGATCACCTGCGCGATACACAGCACTGCCTGATAAATCATATGCGCCAGGATGTACGAGCTGATGTGAAGACCGGACCGGTGCTCTCTTTTGATAATCGCTCTTTCCCGGCAGATCACCTGGATCGAATTGAAAAAGCCGTTCCAGATACAGATGCAGGCCATGGCAAAGGTTCCCAGGACCGTTCCTTCCATCGTTTTAAACAGATTCGAACCGACCGCGAAAGAAACAAGTCCCGCGATAATCGCCGACATGGGGAGCACTTTCCAGTCATTCTGGAAAATAAACATTCTGAAGAGCTTTCCGAGATAGATAATCATCTGCGGTAGGCGGCCGCTGTGTTTCACTTTCTTGTCTGCCATATCCGTCACCCCACCTTCCGCATGCGGGAAGCATACTCGGAAACAAATTCATCCGCTCTTCCTTCTCCGCCTTCATCCTGCTGATTGATGGAAAGAAGGATCTGTTCCATCGATGTTTTCCCGAAGAACTCATAGGCCTCGTCCACCGGCCCGTACCACGCGAGCCGCCCCGTCCTCGTGGCGTCTTTCGCGAGCACGATAACATCGTCGAAAAGATCGATTACGCGGTCAGGCGTATGCGTGATGACCACGACGATTTTGCCCTGGTCCGCGATCGCGCGAAGCCTCACGAACAGATTTCTCGCCACGACGCCGTCCAGTCCGGAATCGGGCTCGTCGAGGAAGAAAATCGTCGGATCCGAGATGAACTCCATCGCGATCGAAAGGCGCTTTCTCTGGCCTCCCGACAGCTTCTCCACCAGGCTGTTCTTGACCGAGGCAAGTCCGAATTCCTGAAGAACCTCATTGACCCTTTCTCTTTTTTTGGAAAATGAAACCCCTGAGGGCATCCGAAGCGACGCGGCATCGGTTAAGGTCAGCATGACCGTGTCATTTCCCCGCATCAGATCCTGCTGGGGGACGAAGCCGATATCGTACATCATTTTCTCATACTCTTTATAGACGTCCTGCCCGTCAAGCTGTATGTCCGCGTCCGCTTTTTCATACCCGGTCACGGCATTGACAAATGTCGTCTTGCCGGCACCGGATCCCCCGAGCAGAAGGACCATATGCCCCTTCGGTATGACTATGTGGATGTCTTTCAGGAGCGCCCTCTTTTTAAAGAAATCGAACGCCGAACGCTCTCTGATATTGATCGTGAGGCCGTCCGACACCGCCTTTACGGCGCTTCCGGACACTTTCGCTCCTTCGACCAGTTTGAAGTTGACCACTTGTTTGGACGGAACGAACTTTTTGGAAATACCCCAGAGAAACACCGTAAGCCCTTCCAGGAAAATAAATCCCAGAATCCAGCGTTTTCTTCTGCGGAATACTTTGATAAGGCCGAGGTAAATTCGGATCTCGTACACGATTATGGCGAGCTGCAGAACGATCTGGATCAGCAGGACAATCAATGCCTCTCTGCTGCCCTTAACCAGCCCGATATTCGCCATCTGCAGGACAAAGCGGGTTCCGGAAATGACGGTATAGGTCCGTCCCTCCTCCTCTTTATCCGCGCACAGGCCGAGCTGATACTCCCTGACAAACGGAATCAGCGAATACCAGGACTTGATGCCGCACTTTCTGAAAATCTGCCATAGTCCGATTGTCTCTAAAAGGACTGACAGAACCTGCAGCAACAGTGCAATATTGCTCTCCATCCGGGACCCTCCTTTTGCAAGTCATTTGGGAAAATCTCCCTTTTAATAATTTTATCACTTCCAATCGATCATTAAAACCGGGAATCCGTTTCTGTTCCTGCGGCAGATCGAACTCCAGTGACAGAACTGTGACACTTCCTGTGCTAGAGTGTATGACATAAACAAGAAACACAAAACAAAAACACAACAAATAACAACTAACCCAAAACAATTACATCTGATAAATGATAAGGAGAAATACCATGAACGAAATGAACAAAATCAATGACGCTTCCCTTGAAAATGTAGTCGGCGGAGCAAAGCGCGTTGTCTTTAATGATACACCGGGTTATGACTATGCGAACTGCAGACAGACTCCGGGCCTCAACAGCGAAGTCTTCTTCACGATTCCGAACGGAACGGAAGTCGAGACCACCGGAAACGTCATCCACAGGGACGGACTTGACTGGTACGAAGTCAACCTCGCCGGCGCATATGACTACGGCTGGATCGCAGGAAACCTGATCGGTTACTGATTAAAACGATTTGTCAATTTGAACATCAATAAAAAGGGAAGGCCTTCGAAAGGCCTTCCCCCTTTTTGTCGTTCTTATTGCTCTTGCTGTTCTTGCTGCTCCCACGGTCAGGCTTTCGAATAAACCGGCTTCCCGTCCTTAAACGTCGTCTTCATCAGCGTGACCTCTTTTACCATCATATCCCCTTTCGGCGGCTGCGCCTGCTTCCAGTTTCCGGCTGCCTTCCGGATGATGGTGATATGCGGCACGAATTTCTTCCTGTCATAGGAAATGCCCGCCGCGTCCAGAGCGTCGCGTACGGCTTTGGCCGCGCCCGAAAGGCCCTGATTTCCCTTGATGCCGACCCAGAGAAGGTCGTCGAAGGTCCCCATATCGGAAAGTGACACCTTAAACGGCTTGACCTTCACATTTTCAAGCGCTGCCCTGACCGCCTTGGGATCATCCGTCTCCCCGATGAACGCAAGCGTCAGATGCAGATTCTGCAAAGGGACATAATTTCCTTTCACGCCCTTCTTTTTCAGTTCATGCATGGTTTCGCCGATCGACTTTTTCATCTCGTCGGAAAGCTGAACCGCCACAAACAGACGCATATCTCTTCCTCCTTTTTCCTCTTTAAGGAAAATAAAACCCTTATCCGATCACAAACCGTCTCAACGACTCGAGCCCCTGATCGTCCCGCTGGGCAAATACAATGCCTTTATGCCCTGCCCTGTCGCGGATATAGTCCACGGCCTTCTTCCGAAGGTCACTGTCCATTCCCCGAAGAGGCTCATCCAGCAAAAGGATATCGGACGGAATAATGGAAGCCCGCACGATTGCGACAAGCCTGCGCTCGACTTCGCTCAATTCCGATACCGGGATCCAGATCCGCTCCTTCGGCAGAAATTTCAGCAGTTCGTCGCCGGCCACTCTTTCGGACAGACGTTTGTTGACCATGGCCACATTCTCAACGGCGCTGAACTGCTCGCACAGGCGGTCCTCCTGGAACACGACTCCCGCGTTGACAGAGGAATATTTATAGTCTCCCAGCAGGTTGACGGAGCCGCTGTCCGGTTTCTCGAGGCCGAGCATGAGCCGTATGAGCAGGGTCTTGCCGCTGCCCGCGGGGCCTTCAAGCAGGAAGCAGTCCTCCTGAGAGATTTCCCAGTTGATGTCCTTCAGGATTTCCTTGCCGGAGACGGATTTGGATAGATTGAGCAGCTGAAGAGTCATTTTGTTTCTCCTCCCTGAGCGACGGATCTGCTTTTCTCCCTTTTCAGGGCGTCCCGTTCAGAAAGCATTTTGGATACGCCGGGCAGGACAGCCGGCAGGATGATGTATTTCAGTTTCGCTTCTTTCGGGATGCGGAATACTTCCGCCATTTCCAGAAGCTTCGGATCCGCTTTTGCCATGGTGTTCTCCTCTTTGTTTGGTATGATGGAGTCGTCAAAAGTATACTCTGAGATCATTGTATAAATAATGCAGACGGCTTCCGCGCGAAGTACTTTTGACTTTTCCATCATTATATGATACACCTGCCGAAAAGTATACGGGGCTGTCGCTCCTGGGTAAACCTAAAGCCAGATGGTTTCTCTGCCTTACTTTTGAAATCGCCATCTTAACATACTTCATCAACTGGTTATAATAAAGTCATGGCATGACTTTTACGCCAAAAGTGCATCTGAAGATCATTGTATAAGGAATTCAGACATCTGCACAAGTGATTAGTACTTCTTAGCTCGTCAGAAATTGTGTTGTTCGAAAAAATCAGCACTGTCTGAGCGAAGCGAGTTTGCGATTGCTTATACAATGATCTCAGAGCATACTTTTGGCTTGACTGACCGTCAACAGAAAAAGGAGAAACCCATATGAAATATGACTTCAGTTCCAAGATGGAGCGCAAAGGCCACGACGCCATCGCTTTGGACGCCGTCGGCGCGGGCGGCTTCGGCCCCGGCGCGCCCCTCGACGGATATGACGAGATCCCGATGTGGGTCGCGGACATGAACTTTCCGACTTGCCCCGCTGTTCTGCAGGCGATCGCGGGACGTCTCGAGCACCCGCACTTCGGATATTTCGAAATCCGGGATGAATATTACAGCGGGATTATCAACTGGCACGAAAAACGGAACGGCGTAACCGGCCTGACGCCGGCGTGCATCGGCTACGAAAACGGCGTCCTCGGCGGAGTCGCGTCGGCGATCCGGGCATTTGCCGCGCCCGGCGACAAGATCCTCTTACACTCCCCGACTTATATCGGCTTCACGCATTCGATCGAAGAATCCGGCTATCGGATTGTCTTAAGCGAGCTGAAAAAAGATGAAGAGGGAATCTGGCGCATGGACTATGAAGACATGGACCGGAAAATCCGGGAGCATCAGATTCACGTCGCCGTCTTCTGCAGTCCGCACAATCCGACCGGCCGCGTCTGGGAGCGGGAAGAGCTTGAAAAAGCAATGGAGGTGTACCGGAAAAATGACTGCGTCGTGATCAGCGACGAGATCTGGTCGGACATCCTTCTTGACGGGCACAGGCACATTCCGCTGCAGTCCGTAAATGAAGACGCCAAAAAGCGCGTCATCGCGCTTTATTCCACCAGCAAGACCTTCTCTTTGGCGGGTCTTATCGGCAGCTATCATATCATTTACGATTCTTACTTGAGGGACCGCGTCCGCGCGGCGGCAGCAAAAACCCACTATAACTCCATCAATATTCTGTCGATGTATGCGCAGATCGGAGCCGCTTCGGAAGAGGGAATGGAATGGGTCGACGAACTCTGCGCCGTCCTGAGCAAAAATGCCGAGTACGCTTACAATCATATCCGCGCCCATTATGACGGAATTGAACTCGCGAAGCCGCAGGGTACGTATATGCTGTATCTCGACTGCGGCAAATACTGCGAACAGGCAGGCATCCCATTTGACCGGCTGCTTAAGGAAGGATGGAACCGCGGAGTGGGCTGGCAGGACGGCCGGCCGTTCCACGGACCTTCATCGATCCGGATGAACCTTGCCTCTCCATTTTCACGGATTGAGGAGGCTTTCGAAAGGCTGGATCAGTTCCTTATTTCCTAAACGGATCGAAAGGACCTCTAAGAACAGCTTCGGATTTCCCTTGATCACAAGGCACAGGTTCTCCCTCGTTCTGGAGAGGCCCTCGTAAAGGATCCGGATCGGCTCCTCAGAACCGTCCCTGCAGCAAAGATGTAAGGAGTCGTCATAGGCGTAGTTCTCATCCAGAACGAACAGTACCTTGTCATACTCCGAAGCGATGGAAAGACCCTTTAGCCCGGCGGCAGGCCGGCTGTTGATCAGTTTATAACCCTTTTGGCGGTAATGGCGGACGAGGAGCGAACATTCCTCCTCGTCCGCGGCGTAGATCACATCGATGCAGCTGTAATCCGGATGGCCCGGGTGATCCTTCAGACAAAGGAGCGTCCTTAAGAAGGAGTAAACGGGCCTGTTGATCCGGATATTTCCGGTAAATGCCAGAAACAGCGTACAGCTCTTTTGAATCAAGTCCGCGGTTTCGGACCCCGCGGCGTCCCCGGTCCGCTCGTTGAGGAGCTGCAGAGGATCATAGGCCGCGATCAGGGGAATGCGGGCCTTTTTTGTTTCATTTACAAAAATCCGCATCTTTTCCGGAGAAAGATAAGCGGCTTCATCGATGATGAGTCCGGAATACTCACTCAAATCCGGGCTTTCTTCAAGCTCTTCGGCTGCCCGGATGTCCACATTTTTCAGCCTTCTGTCCAAAATGAAATGCCCCTTACGGAGCTGCCCGGCATGGAGGAACAGAATTTTGCGCTTTTTCGACAGTTCCACCGCCAGATCGAAGATTAAAAGGGTCTTTCCCGTGCCTCCGATCCCGGTCACGGCCGCGAACGGCGCCTCTTCCTTTTTGAGATGCATAAGGATTCTGCGCTTGAAATCCGCCTGCTGATTCGTCAGGAAATACTGCTTCTGAAGGAACTTCTCCGGGACGGCCACGGGGGAAATCAGGTAGTCGGAAGAGCGGAAAAAGCGCCCGATTCCCTCCTCCAGATAATCCCGAAGCGACGGATGGAGAAGGATCCGGATCAGATCTTCCGCGCCGCATTTTTTCAGATATCCCTTTTCATTCAGACTGTACAGAGTATCGGTGCTCATGATGTAGGTAAATGAGAAAATCGTATGGGCCGTATTTGAAAGATAATACCGGTTCTGTTCCAGCTGCTTGCGAACCCGCTCCTCTCCAATCTCTTCGCTTTTCAGCTCGATGTTGAGGACATATTCTCCGTCGGAGGATATTTTCAGAAGATCGAATTCCTTCCCTATATGTTCGATGACATAGGAAAAGAAGAAGCCGTCCAGATACCCCACCCAGTCCGTCTCCGGCCCTGCCGCGTCCGGCAGGGTCTTCGTGATCAAATGGGCGAGCGAGCACAGGGACGCCGCCTCGTGAGGGCTGATCGTCTTATTTTTGCCGCATCCGGACAGCTCCCGGTACAGCCAGGTTATGGCCCGGGGGTCCTCCATTCTGGTGAGAAGAAGCAGGTTGACGGCTTTCATTTTACAAAAAGCTCCTTTTTACAGCCGGCATCGGGAACGGCTTCGACGCGAAGCGATGTCCCTCCATCTGCCGTAACCTTGATCGTTCCGCCGCAGTTTTCCGCGGAAATATTGATTTCTTTGAGGCCGTCCAGGGACGGAATCCGGGCATTTGCCGTATCATTATCGCGCAGCTCGTAGACCCGGAGCGTGGTTCCGTGTGTGTAGTCGTAATCCGGACGTGTTTCATTTTCCCCGACAGGAAGAATGGTGCCTTCCCGGACGTAGAGCGGCAGAGAGAAATAGTCATAGCGGTCCGTGTACCAGGTGCCGCCTTCCCGCACCTCATTTGTAAGAAAATGAGTCCACCGGCCTTTCGGCAAATAGTACGTCACAACGCCGTCCTCACTCATAACCGGCGCGACAAGAAGGGAATCTCCCAGCATATACTGGCGGTCGAGATACGCGCACGTCGGGTCTTCCGGGAATTCCAGAAGCATCGGACGGAGCACCGGCACACCCGTGCGGGCGGCCTGCACCGCCTGGCCGTAAATGTAGGGCATCAGGGTACATTTCAAATTTACAAAGAAACGAAGGACGTCTGAGGCCTCATCGTCGAAGAGCCAGGGGACGCGGTAGGATGACGAACCGTGGAGCCTGCTGTGCGTGCTCAAAAGGCCGAACGCGCACCATCTCTTATAGACGTCGGCAGAGGCGGTCTGCTCGAATCCGCCCATATCGTGGCTCCAGAATCCGAAGCCGGCCAGGGACAGGCTGAGCCCACCCCTCAGGGTCTCCGCCATCGACAGATAGGACGCGGAGCAGTCGCCGCCCCAGTGGACCGGGAACTGCTGGCTGCCCGCCGTTGCCGAACGGGCGAACAGAACGGCCTCTCCCCTTCCGCGCTTTCTCTCAAGCAGGCGGAATACGGTCCTGTTGTAGAGATAGGTGTAATAGTTATGCATTTTTACGGGGTCGGAACCGTCATAATAGCGGATGCCCGTGACGGGAATTCGCTCGCCGAAGTCGGTTTTAAACGCGTCCACGCCCATGTCGAGCAGCGCCTCCAGTTTCTCTTCGTACCAGCGCACCGCCTCCGGATTCGTGAAGTCCACAAGCGCCATGCCCGCCTGCCACAGATCCGTCTGCCACACGGAGCCGTCGGTTTTCTTTATAAAGTAGCCCTTGTCCCTGCCTTCCGCAAAGAGCTTCGATTTCTGCGCCACATAGCTGTTGATCCAGACGCAGATTTTCAGGCCGCGGTCATGCAGCCGTTTCAGCATGGCAGGAGGATCCGGGAAGGTATCCGGGTCCCAGGTAAGGCTGATCCATTCGTAAGCCTTCATCCAGAAGCAGTCAAAATGGAACGTATGGAGCGGAATGTTCCGTTCCTTCATTCCGTCGATGAAACTCGTCACGGTCGCTTCGTCATAATCGGTTGTAAAGGACGTCGTAAGCCAAAGGCCGAAGCTCCATGCCGGCGGAAGCGCCGGTTTCCCCATCAGGTCCGTGTAAAGGCTCACTGCTTCTTTCGGCGAGCCGCCGCAGAACACATAGTAGCCGAGGCGTTCTCCTTCCGTACTGAACTGCACGCGCTCCACCTTTTCCGAACCGATCTCGAAGCGCACGTCTCCCGGATCGTCGACAAAGACGCCGTATCCTCTGTTGGAGATGTAGAACGGGATATTCTTATATGTCTGTTCGGAGGCGGTTCCGCCGTCCTCGTTCCAGATGTCGACGCTCTGACCATTTTTCACAAACGGGGTAAACCGCTCGCCAAGACCGTAGATATACTCGCCCACGGACAGGCGCAGCTGTTCCGTAATGTAGTTTTTCCCGCTCTCGCGGTTTTTGAGATACGCTTCGTTCCTGTAGGAACTCTCCGTCAGAAGCTTCCCGTCCCGGTAAAACCAGATCCCCCAGGACTGCGGGCGCATATCGATGACCGCTGCCGAACTGCCGGATGTAAACGTAAGCATCCCGTCCTCGGACACGGAGACGTTTTGCGCAGCTGAGACAGAGCCTTCCTTTTCATGTTTTTCAAAAGAAGGATCTGTGTGAACAGCACCGTCAAAGTGAACGATTTTCACACCGAACACATCCGCCATCGGACTTGAAATCCGCACTGTAAGAAGCGGGCTGTTCAAAGTCGCTCCCCGGTCCGGAATATGCTTCGTCGCGGCATAGATCACGAGATCATTTCCGTCAATTTCATGATCAAAATATTCGACCGCGAATGCGGGCTCGATCTCTTTCTTCATGAGCCAGTAGCCGTTTGTAAACTTCATAACATGCTCCTTTTTTATTCTCATAATATGCATACGGCGGATCCCAGTGGCCGCTTTTGCGGCCGTAAGGGGCCACGGAGCGGAGCGAGTGGCCGGGTTTATTGAGTTTTGAATTCCGTTATCTCCTCCGGCAAACCGGTATGAGCAAGTCCGGGATACAGAAGTTTATCCACGCATTCGAAAAATGCGAAGATCTGGATTTCCCACTCCCGCCCGGGATCACAAACGCCGGGATTGCCATGAAGGTGTATGGCAAAGTGCCGGGCGAAGGCGGTCGAGATGAAAGCTACGAGTACCCCGACTACCCGAAGGTTCTGAAGCTCATGAACGAAAGAAAGAACATGACGCTTCAGGTGTGCTGGGACCGGTATGTCAAGCGCTGCAATGCTGAGGAGAAGAAACCATACCAGTACCGGCAGTTCTGTGAGCTCTTCGGCAAGTGGTGCGAGGAAAACTACGAAACAGCGCACTTTACAGCCGTGATCGCTCAGACGATGGAAGTCGACTTTGCAGGCAAGACATTTGATCTGATCAACCGTCTTACCGGCGAGATCACACCGATCGTCGTATTTGTTGCTATCCTTCCGTATTCCCAGTACATCTACGCTGAGGGTATGGAATCCACAAAGGAGATGCAGTGGATCGAGGTCAATAACAACGCGTTGAAGGCTTTTGGCGGCGTTCCCGCTATCGTCGTTTGCGATAACTGCAAACAAGCCGTGATCGCAAACAAGGACTGGATACAGCCAGAACTGAATCAGGACTACGCAGAATGGGCGGAGCACAACCACACCGTGATTCTTCCCGCCAAGGTCCGGAAACCCCGTTTCAAATCTTCTGTGGAAAACGCGGTTGGCATTCTCGAGAAAGGGTTCTTCCATGAACTGGAAGAACGCAGATATTTCTCGCTTGAGCAGTTCAATGAAGACCTCTGGGAGAAGCTGGATGAGCTAAATGACGCTCCGTTTAAGAAGAAGGAGCATTGCCGCTCCTACTATTGGGCAGAAGAAAAGGAAGAGCTGATGCCGCTCCCCTCCACGCAGTACCATTACATGGAGA
>ONPU01000002.1 GCA_900319795.1 uncultured Eubacteriales bacterium
GCCGGCATTCTGGCGGTCTTCTTTTTATACCTTCATTTCAACCTGTATAAAATTTTCAAAGAACATCATTTCAGCCTTGACTTTTTATTTGCAGGCTACAGAGGATGGGGGAATTCTTGCTATGTTATGTTAAAGCATTCCAGAATTCCTCCATCTCCGGAACCCCCATATGAATCTCGAACATCTCATCCCTCGAATGCAGATAGATCAACGGCCTTGGATACTTTTCCCTGTTTCATGTTTTCCATTGCCTGGTCCATCATAGCGAGGCTCTTCTCCGAGATCTGAAAAGGTGGAACCAGTTCACGAGGCTCCAGAACAATTCTTCCGTCGTCAAATTCTTCTACATGATAGTATTCATACAAAGCATTACGAAGTGTAATACGTTTTTTCGAATCCATCTTTGCATCATATGTTTTAACTGCTGTCGGCATGCAATCACCTCCATATAGTCAATGTGGGATTTCCCACTTATAAGATATTGCAAAGATCATTACTTGTCAATGTTTTTCTCTCTTATGCTCATCCCGGATCCGGTAAGAGATTCCTTTTCATCTATACTATTATAAAGCATCTGCCATTTGAAACCCATTCTCCACAGACTTCAGACCATAAAAAAAACAAGTGCCAGATTTTGACACTTCGAATCGTATTATAGATGAAGGCCTTCAGAAAAAGGAACCCGGAGTGAGATAAATGCCTTATATGGACAACAAAAACGCAGACAGACTGATCAACACTTATGCAGACATGATCCTGAGGATCAGCTATATGTATCTGAAGCACACATATGATGCCGAAGATATTTGTCAGGAAATATTCCTGAAACTTCTGTCAGGGGAATACATATTTAACAGCCCCGCACATGAGAAATCATGGATTATCCGCACAACCATAAACGCCTGCAAAGATCATCTGCGAACAACATTTTGGAAACGGAATCAGACAATGGACATCCTTGCGGAAATCCCCGCTCCGAATGCACCCGAATCAGAACTGCTGGATCTGGTGATGGACCTTCCCAGAAATTACCGTGTCAGCATCTATCTTCACTATTACGAAGGCTATCAGGTAAAAGAAATCGCTGCCATGTACGGGAAATCAGAAAATGCCATTTCAACATACCTGCGGCGCGGAAGACAGAAGCTACGTCTAATGCTCGACAGGCAATAGAAAGTATTCACCATGAAAGGAGTCATGAACTATGTCCAGATATTTTGAAGAAGAATTCCAACGGTCCATGGATGAACTTCGGTTCCAGACTGCTGATAAGGACAGGCTGCACAATAAGTTAGTGTGGTCGCAGATTAAAACCAATGAAAGAGAGGCTAATCACATGAAGAAATGGACGTTCAAAAGAGCAGCCGCCGTTGCCGCAGCTTGCTTAATGATTACTGGAGTCACCGCTTTCGCTGCTGGAAAAATCTCATCCTATAACGCTTCCTCAAAGGCTGGTTACGATTACAAAACAACTGCACAACTCAATGATGCGAACGACAGCATGAACCCTGCCTTCCCGGAATCTCTTGGAAACAGCTTTTCATTTGCAGGCGGAAATAACGTGCACGTAAACGGTGTAGATGAATCCGGCAACACTGTTGGAGAATGGAATGATCTGCAGGCAGAATATAAAGACAAGGCCGGCAAAAAAGTAGCTGTTTCTGCAACCACCCATCCGGCTGATGAAAATGACCGTACTGCAACCGAATCAAGAACGATTGCTGGTATAGACGTCAAGTATAACTGTGACGAGTATCTGTTCCTTCCAGATGAGAATAGTGAGCTGGATGCAGCTGTAAAAAACAGGATGGAAAATGATGATCACTTTTTTGTAAGCTATGGGTCGGACAAAGAGGAAACCATCATCTATAAAGGTGTTTCTTTTGAACAGGATGGTGTTTTTTATCACCTGTACACGAGTGACAGTATTGATAGCGAAGAGCTGTTCCAGATGGCTGCAGAGCTGATCGACTGATTAAAGGTGCATAGTTGTAACAAGAATCCTTAACGAAAACATTATTTGGAACAGATATCAAGAAAAGAGACTTCTTATGGGATCTGTTTACTTCTTGGCCGCAGAAGCAGGCCGATACCGCGCTGGCGAGATCTCCGAAGAGGATTACAACGCCTGGCGTTATCACTATCCGAAATTTGACAAGGGGAATATCTGGGCGGAAGTCCCGCCGGATTTGAAATGAGAAAAAAGAATGATATGAAATAATTCTTCTCAAGACACAGAAAACCCTGCCGAACTGTTTTTTACATCAGTTCGGCAGGGTCGTTTTTAAGATCTTATAGAGCCGTTAACCCCGAAGGTCACATAGTAAATGTTCCTTTAGAATAATGGCAACAGGATAAAGTGCTATCAAAATGCTATCAAAGCCACCTATGGAACCCGAAAAAGTCAGTATTTATGCGGCCTCCCGGGTTCGCTTTAATTATTCGTACTCGATCGTGGCACTCGGCTTCGGCGTCAGATCGTAAAGAACGCGGTTAACGCCCGGCACTTCCGTAGTAATACGCTCTGTCAGGGTCTCGAGCAGTTCGTACGGCAGTCTCTCAATCGTCGCGGACATCGCGTCTCTTGTATTGACGGCACGGATAATGACCGGCCAGTCGAATGTTCTCTTGTCGTCCTTCACGCCGGTAGACTTGAAGTCCGGAACGACAGTGAAGTACTGCCAGACATGTCCCGCCAGGCCGAATTTTTCAAATTCGTCACGCAGGATCGCGTCAGATTCGCGGACAGCTTCCAGTCTGTCACGTGTAATCGCGCCGGGGCAGCGTACACCGAGTCCCGGTCCCGGGAACGGCTGACGATATACCATATTGTCGGGAAGGCCGAGGGCTTTTCCGACAACACGGACTTCGTCCTTGAAGAGAATGCGGACCGGTTCGACCAGTTCGAACTGCAGATCTTCCGGAAGGCCGCCCGCATTGTGATGTGCTTTGATACCGTGTTCGCTCTCCAGAATGTCCGGCCAGATTGTGCCCTGGGCAAGGAACTTCACTCCGTCCAGTTTTCTGGCTTCATCCGCGAAAACTTCAATAAATTCTTCACCGATTATGTGTCTCTTGGTTTCAGGATCGGAGACGCCGGCAAGTTTATCGAGGAAGCGGTCAACCGCGTCCACATAGATCAGATTCGCCTTCATCTGATTCCGGAAGACTTCGATCACCTGCTCCGGCTCGCCTTTTCTCAAGAGTCCGTGGTTGACATGGACGCAGACGAGCTGCTGTCCGATGGCACGGATAAGGAGCGCCGCCACAACAGAAGAGTCTACTCCGCCCGAAAGAGCAAGGAGCACTTTTTTATCCCCTACCTGTTCCCGAATCAACGCTACCTGCTCATCAATAAAAGCATCCGCCAGGGCTGCCGTTGTAATTCTAACCATATTGTCAGGTCTTCTGATTTCTGCCATAGCCGCCTCCTTGAAATTCAATCATATTTATTTTTATTTTATTTCCCGCGCGTTTTCCTGTCAATCGTGCAAAACATAGAAGAAGCATGGCAAAGGGAACTGTCCTTTTGTCATACTTCTTCTATAGTTTGCCGGATCATCCGCGAAAGGACAAAGTCCTGCCCGAGCTCCTTGACGAAGAAACCCTGATAAGACAGTAGGGACAGTCCCCGGTGTCTTATAAGACACCGGGGACTGTCCCTACTGTCTGGTTTCAGATCGTCTTCTTTATCGTAATGAGGCGCATCGAATTGAGGATGCACAGTACCGCGACACCGACGTCGGCAAATACCGCCGCCCACATATTCGCGATTCCCAGCGCGCCCAGAATGAGGATCAGAATCTTCACTGCCAAGGCAAATACGATATTCTCCTTTGAGATTGACAGCGTTCCGTGCGCGATCTTCGTAACCTGCGGGATGCGCATGAGGTCATCGTCCATGATGACGACGTCAGCCGCTTCAATTGCGGCATCGGATCCCATGGAGCCCATGGCGATACCGATATCCGCCCTTGTCAGCACCGGCGCGTCATTGATTCCGTCTCCGATGAAAGCGAGGCTCTTGCCTTCCGGAACTTCCCGAAGCAGCTCCTCAACCCTGGCCACTTTATCCTGCGGAAGGAGTTCCGAATACGTCTCATCGATACCCAGTTCCTTTGCAACCGCATCCGCAACCGAACTTCGGTCTCCGGTCAGCATCACGATCTTTCTGACACCGGCCCTTTTCATTGCCGGTACGAAGCGGAGCGCATTTTCTTTCACCTTGTCGCTGATATAGATGGTGCCGAGGAAACGGGACTCCTTTTCGGAAATGAGTTCCGCCACGTAACACACGGTTGCGGCTTCATTTCCCGATGTCGGAATTTCCGTAAGCGGTACGGAATGGGACTTCAGCAGCTTTTCATTTCCCACGAGAATGGTCCGTCCATCTACTTTGGAAATGAGACCCTGGCCGCTGACGTTGTCAGTATCTTCCGGAACAATCCCTTTCGCGGCCGCTTCCGGATCCATTCTCTCCAGTTCCTCATGGATGGAAACCGCGATCGGGTGGGTGGAAAGACCTTCGGCATACGCTGCGCAGCGAAGAAGCTCCATACGGTCTACGCCTTCAGCGGGGATCACTTCCGTCACACGGAAACACCCTTCTGTCAGAGTACCGGTCTTATCGGAAACAATCGTATCCAGGCGGTCCAGAAGCTCCAGATAGTTTGAACCCTTTACGAGCATTCCGTTTTTAGAAGCAGCTCCGATTCCTCCGAAAAATGCCAGCGGAACGGAAATTACCAGCGCGCAGGGGCAGGAAATAACGAGAAATGTGCACGCCCTGTAAATCCAGGTCAGCCATTTTCCTGTGATCAAAGAGGGAATGATGGCAAGCGCCAGTGCCGCGCAGACCACGATCGGCGTATAGTATCTTGCAAAACGGGTGATGAAGTTTTCCGTATGGGATTTCTTCTCGGACGCGGTCTCCACCATCTCAAGGATCTTGGTTACGGTTGAATCCTCGAAGTCCTTCTGGGCACGAACTCTTAACAGCCCCTCTCCGTTGATACAACCGGAAATGACCTCAGTGCCGGGACGCGCAGAACGGGGAACAGATTCACCTGTAAGCGCCGCCGTATTAATCATGCTCTCTCCGGAAATGACCACGGAATCCACGGGAATTTTCTCTCCCGGCCGGATGACGAGAATATTTCCCTCTTCCACATCATCGGGATCAATTGTCTCCACGCTTCCGTCTTCGTGTTCAAGATTCGCGAATTCCGGCGCGATATTCATCAGCTCCGTAATGGACTCCCGCGAACGTCCGACCGCGTAGCTCTGGAACCATTCGCCGACCTGATAGAACAGCATGACCGCCGCAGCCTCTTCGTTCTGTCCCGTCACAAATGCCCCCAACGAGGCAAGTGTCATGAGAAATGATTCATCAAACAGCTGACGGTTCCTGATTCCGAGAAATGCCTTTCTGAGTACCGGATAACCCACGATGAGATAGGGAATCAGGTAAAGAATCAGATTGATCAGGCGGTTTTCCATCACCGGCGCCGCGGCTCCGCTCTTCTCCACGATCATAAGAGCGAAAAAGATCACAAGCGCCACGGCAATCTTTTTCATTTCCGACTTCAGTTTCGGAGACATCTTCTTCTACCTCACATCTCAACAGAAAAATCAGGTTCGATCTTCTTTCCCGTCTCTACAGCCTCTTTCAGAATCTCATCGAAACGTTCATCGTCTGCATCCAGAGTGAATTTCTGCAGCATGAAATTCACTTTGGCGTCATTGACGCCGTCAATTTTCTTAACCGCCTCTTCCACTTTCGCGGCACAGTTCGCACAGTCGATTTCGCATTTGAACTTTTTCTTCATGATCTTCCTCCTTAATGACACACCTGTCCTCTCAGGTTTTTGTGTTTTACTCCTCAATGTGTTCCTTGCCCATGGCTATGATTGTTTTAACATGATCATCCGCCAGGGAATAGATCATCGCTTTTCCGTCTCTGCGGGAAGCGATCAGTTTTGATGTCCGAAGGATCTTCAGCTGATGGCTGACCGCGGACTGGTTCATCTCGAGATCCTCGCAGATCTGGGTGACATTTTTCTCCCCCCGAAACAGATCGTAGAGAATGCGGATCCTGGTCGAGTCACCGAAAACCTTGAAAAGCTCCGCCAGCTCCGACAGTTCGTCTTCCGATACATTTTCGATGAGATGCTGAAAGCAGTCTGCTTCTTCCGGACTCACTCCGTGTTTTTCGTCCATCATATCTCTGCCCTCTTATAATGAATTATTGTTCATATGAATAATTTATCATATATTGATCAAAAGTCAAGGGGTAAAATAAAAAAGGGACATTTCTGTCCCTTTTGTCACAAACGTTCTTCAGTTGAAATAGACCATGTCCGATTCGGGCGGCTCGCACGCGCTGCAGCTTTCGACGATCAGCACAGGCCCTTTCCCGCGGTATTCCTTTCTGAACTTCCAGTCGACTTTCGCGGTGACTTCCACATAGTCTCCGGTATTGAACGGTTCCGCCTGCTTTCCGATACAGACATAGCCGATAAAACTCGTATCCGCGGCGCAGCAGGTCATGGCCATACGTCCCGCAACGAACTCGGAGCTTCCGAAATGTCTGCTCTTCATCAGTTTTCCGCGAAAGCGCACGCGCTTTCCTCTGTAGCGGTCCGGATTATCCCTGAGATCAATATAGAAAATGCCGTAGTCGATGTCATCGATCACGATCGGATCGGCTTCCAGATCATAGGGAACCGTATCCTCAAACAGATCGATCATCTGATGATCCGTTCTCTCAAATGCCACGTCCGTAGCAGGATTCGCGGCCTTGATGGCACGGCGGAAATCTCCGAGCGGCATATCCTCCGTGCAGCGGTTGATCATCACCAGATCCGCCTTTTTGCACATTTCCCCGAAAAGAGAACGCATATTGGTGCGGTAAACCTGGAATGTCGAACCGTCCACCGTGACGATCGTCTGGATAATCTCCCAGGAATCCGGCGGCGTTACCTCATCAAAGGTCTTCATATTCCAGAGCGGATTGAATTCGATGATCACGCGTTCCGGAAGATATTTTCTGTCCAGTTCAGCGAGGACCTCGTTGTTGAAGTCCTCCTGTTCCTCGACATTGTAGACAAATGTATTTTCCTTGCGAAGATCTGCCTCGTCGTACTCTTCCTCTCCGCTCTCGCAGTTGATGATCAGAGTCTTTCCGTTGATCCTGAAATAGTCCTGATGAACGGTATCATTGATAAAGCTGGTCTTTCCGCTTTCCAGAAACCCGGTCATGATATAGACGGGTACTTCTCTTTTTTTCGTTCTCATACTCCAAATAACTCCGCGATTTTATCTTCCTTCAGTTCCGCGCCGATCACGCACAGGCGGCCGGTATATTCCGGATCTCCGCTCCGGATATCGGTTTCTTCCGGAACCATATCAAAATAAATCCATGTGCCGTCTTCCGCCGGAACCATTCCCTTCGCGCGAAGGACAGTGCCATAGGTTTCGGAATCGTCGAGCGCCTTGAGGATCTCCGCGATCTGCTCTTTTGTATATTTCCGTACCGTCTCTCTGCCCCAGCTTGTAAATACATCGTCGGCATGATGGTGATGGTGATGATGTCCGTGATGATCATGATCGTGGTCGTGATGGTGGTGATGCTCATGTTCATCCTCGTCATCATCATGGTCGTGATGGTGGTGATGCTCATGTTCATCCTCGTCATCATCATGATCGTGATGGTGATGATGCTCATGCTCGTCTTCTTCGTCATCATCATGGTGATGAGGCGGCTCGATTTTCGAAAGGTCGATAGTGATGCCTTCCATCGTCTCCAGAACTTTCTTTCCGCCAAGGACGGAAACCGGAGTTGTAATAAAACGCGCATCCGGGTTGAGCGGCTTCAGAAGTTCCAGGGCCGCTTCGATCTTCTCCGGAGTCGCCTTTTCGGTATCGGTACGGCTTAAGATCACTGTACCCGCCGATTCGACCTGGTTCTTGAAGAATTCACCGAAGTTCTTCAGATACATTTTGCACTTCAGCACATCGACAACGGTCGTGGCGGAATTGATGACGATGTCGTCCTCATCCTTCACGCCTTCCACAGCGTGGATGACATCCGAAAGCTTGCCGACGCCGGACGGCTCGATCACGATCCGGTCCGGATGATACTGGCGGATCACTTCGCCCAGCGCTTCGCCGAAGTCACCGACGAGCGAGCAGCAGATGCAGCCGGAATTCATTTCGCGGATTTCGACGCCCGCGTCTTTCAGGAAGCCGCCGTCGATGCCGATCTCGCCGAATTCATTTTCAATCAGAACAACCTGCTCGCCGGCATACGCCTCCGAGAGCAGTTCCTTAATAAGGGTCGTTTTTCCTGCGCCGAGGAAGCCCGAGATAATATCAACTTTTGTGGACATACTGTTTCTCCTTATATTTGTCTGCCCGTTCACGTACCGGGCAGAGTTTTATACCTATAACTTCAGTTCCATTACCTATCATATCACAGTCTGTCAACTCATTTTTTGACACTGATCTTGCATTTTCCTTTTGAATGAAGGAAAATGAAATCCGGAGGTGCTTTGCATGGCTTCAGACAGTGCGAATTCGAGAAATGATTTCCGCAGCCGGGTGTTCCGAATGGTATCCGTCGGTGTGGTTGACGAACCGGTCAACCAGGCCTACGACATCGTCAGCACCGGTGCCCTGATCGCGAATCTCGTCGCGAGCATCCTCTATACATATGAGTCGGTCCGGGAGTCATGGGGCACGCTGCTTCTGACCATCGAGTCGGTCACCGTTCTCTTTTTCGCAGTGGATTATGTGCTGCGGATCTACACGGCCAAAGAGCTCTATCCCGAAAAAAGCGAGGGAAAAGCGCTCATTGCCTACATGACCTCTTTCTCGGGAGTCGTCGATCTTCTGTCGTTCCTTCCGTATTATCTTCCGGTTTTCTTTCCGGCCGGCATCGCGGCGTTCCGCATGTTCCGCGTCGTAAGAATCCTCCGGCTGTTCCGGATTAACGCCTACTACGATTCCTTAAATGTCATCACGGAAGTCATCAAACGAAAAAAGCAGCAGCTTCTGTCTTCCGTATTCATTATCGCGGTATTTATGGTCGCGACCAGTCTGTGCATGTATTCTCTGGAGCACGACGCGCAGCCGGATGTGTTCCGGAACGCATTTTCCGGAATCTGGTGGTCCGCATCCACACTTTTGACCGTCGGATACGGAGACATCTATCCGGTCACGACTCTGGGCCGCTTTCTGAGTATTATCATCACGTTCCTCGGCGTCGGCATCGTGGCGATTCCAACCGGTATTATTTCCGCCGGATTCGTCGAACAGTATTCCAAAATCCATCGCCTTGAGGAAAGTGAGAACGAATCTTCCATCCGTTTTCTGAGCATTGAGCTCTCCCAGAGCGACACCTGGTGCGGGAAGACGGTCAAAGAGCTTCAGCTTCCGTCGGATCTCGTCATCGCCACGATTGTCCGAGACGGAAAGCCGCTCAAAGTAAAAGGCAGGACGCTCCTTTGTGCCGGAGACATCCTGCTCATCACATCAGACTGACATCACTTCCGTGTCAGATAAACTGATTTCTCTCAATGCTGTACTGATAGTCGATTTTGTCCAGCTGACGGCACAGATCGACCATATCAACCTGAAGATCATCGCACAGTTCTTTCAGAGAACCGTATTCATTCCGAAGTTTCATATTCACAAAGCTGAGTAAAATGGCGGGATCTTTCGGCAGCATCGGTTTTCCCCTTTTTAATTTCTGTCATTAATAAGCCGGCTGCCATGTGTTCTGCGGGAAATTCTTCATATGTTCGGACCCAGACACAGGCAATACCGCCGAAGCGATACCCCTCCGCAGGACCGGCTGTGAACTCATTTTATCAGATGCGCTTTCAGCCAGTCAATCCACGCATCAAATCCCTCGCCGGTTTTCGCGGACAGAAAAATGATATCGGCACCGGGGTTCAGACGGCGCACGCGTTCTTCAAATGCCCGGTCATCAAAGTTGAAATACCGGCGGGTATCCGTTTTATTGACGACAATCAACTGACAGACCTGAAACATCAGGGGATATTTCAGCGGCTTATCGTCTCCTTCCGGGATCGAAAGAATCTCGACATTGAGTGACGCGCCGGTATCCTGCTCGGCCGTGCAGACCAGGTTGCCCACATTTTCCAGAAACAGAAGGTCCAGACCGTTCGTGTCAAATTCTCTCAGCGCTTCTTCGGTCATGGAAGCGTCCATCGCGCACTCTCCGCCCGTATGGACCTGAATGACGGGTACCCCCGCCTTCTGCATTTTCTCGGCGTCGACGGACGCGTCGATGTCCGCCTCCATCACTCCGATTTTACAGCTGTCTTTCATTTCCCCGATCGTTCGAAGAAGAAACGTTGTCTTCCCCGCTCCCGGAGAAGCCATCAGATTGATCATCAGCGTATGATTGTCTTCATTTTTCCTGCGAATCTTTTCCGCGATACGGTCATTGTATTCGAAAACGCCCGTATTCACGTTGATGACTTTTATTTCACTCATGATCCGTTCCTCCGGAAAACCATCTTTCAGTCTCGTCATAAAGCCATTTTGCCGCTTCTTCAAATCCCTGACCGGTCACTGCCGAAACCGGAAAAACCGGAGCCGTTTGATTGTGAAGGCGCACATGTTCCTCAAACGCGGTCAGATCGAAATCAAACGCGTCAGCGGCATCCATTTTATTGACCAGGACCGCGTCGGCCTTCTCAAACATCAGCGGATATTTGAGGGGTTTGTCGTCTCCCTCCGGCACGGAAAGAATCACGAGATTATTCACCGCTCCCGTGTCAAATTCCGCCGGGCAGACCAGATTGCCCACATTTTCCAGAATCACGAGATCGAGCTTTTGAGAGCCGATCGCTCGCAGTCCCTGCCGACTCATCTCCGCGTCCAGATGGCACATGCCTCCCGTATGGAGCTGCACGGACGGGACGCTCGCAGCCAGCATGATTCCCGTGTCGACATCTCCGTCGATATCGGCCTCGAGAACGCCGATCAGAAGCCGGTCGCGGAGCTGTTCGATCAGGCGCAGAATCGAGGACGTTTTTCCGGATCCGGGAGAGGACATCACATTCAGGTAGAAGGTCCTTTCGGCCAGAAGCTCCTTGCGAAGAAGGTCCGCGTCCGCGTCATTGTTTTCAAGAAGCGTTTTTTTCAGTTCGATAATCTGTATCTGATCCATGGCAGCAATACCCCCGATTCCACTTTAATACTCGATTCCTTCTCTCGCGGAGACACCCTTCTCATAAGGATGTTTTCTGCTGATGATTTCGGAAATGTAGTCCGCCTCCGCCAGCAGCTTCTCAGACGGATCTCTCCCGGTCATGACCAGTTCGACTTCCGGGGGAATCTCCCGAATGAAGTCCAGAAGTTCTTCTTCCTCTATGAGTCCCGCGTTGACCGCGTGAAATACCTCATCCAATATCACCACACCGCGGACCGGTTCCCCCTCATCCGGCAAAAAGCTGTACAGATCCCGGAATTCCATCTCCCGGACTTTGACGCGGATCTCCTCCAGCATCTTCCCAGCATCTTCTTTCGCCTTTTCCTTCTGCACATCCGTCATGCCGGACAAAAATCCGTAAAATTTTTTCGGCAGAAGAATTTCGATCTCCTCGAAGACCTTCATCATCGCAATTTCTCCGGAACTGCCGTCCTTCAGAAACTGGGCGAATAGAACGCTCCGCCCTCTTCCTGCCGCACGAAGCGCCAGTCCGGCTGCCGCGGTTGTCTTTCCCTTTCCTTCTCCGCAGTAAATTTCCACCATTTTGATCCGTTCCTCCGTTGCTTCAGTCTGACGGGCCGGTCAGAAGCGTGACATCCTTAAGTTTCCCTGTCTCGCCATCCCGTTCACATCTGTAGATACAGCCATTTTCGGCGGGCCATTCATAGAACTCTCTCTGCTCCTCGGCATGGGAAGCGAGGATGACGCGGATCGTGCCGCCATGGGCACAGATCACAAGCGGTCCCCGGTCTTTTGCGTCTCTTAAAACATCGAGGTATGCCGCATTTGTCCTGTCGAAATAAGCTTCGTAACTTTCCCCCTCGGGAAATCCGCATTTTCCGTACGTCTCCAGAAAATGTCCGTAATCCGGTCTTCCCAGCAGCTCTTCGTGGTTACGGTATTCAAATGCCCCGAAAGAGCATTCCCGAAGATCCTTATATATATGCTGTTTCGTATCGGGCATCAGAAGCTTCGCGGTTGTGCGGCTTCGGATCATGGGACTGACCGCAAGAAATCCGGGCTGTTCCGGAAAAACCCCGCGGGCCCTCAGTTTGTTTCCCCGTTCCGTAAGAACAGGCCATTCCGTTTCAAGAATGTCCTCGTCCGTGCTTCCGACATAGCGTCGTTCTCTATTTCCTGACGTCATTCCGTGACGGATCAGGTATATCGTGCCAGAATAGAGCTCTTCGTCCTGCATTCTTTATTCTCCGTATAAATGTATGTTCCTCGCACTCCGCAGAAAGAAGTGATTGTTTATTTTAATATTCCTCGATTTTGTATCAATTTGCCATATCATTCTCTATTCGATACTGTATTATTATCAGAATAGAATTCAAATTAAAAATACATTCGTATATGTATTACATTTCACCGTACATATTTACATGTTATTTTAGCGCTTATTGTGCGGATCGGTCCTTCACAATCACTACTGTAAGGTAAGGAGCGTCTTCCGGGATCTCAGACGCGCTCCCGAAAACTCTCTCATCCGGCATCCCGCATCCGGAGACGGCCTTGACAAACACATGGCCCGCCCTCTCCTCTTCTTTGAGAAGCGCCAATAAACGCGGGAAAGATCTCTTGTTCTTCATGAACACCTTCGTTCCAGGGAGCTTCAGCCCCTCTTCCACGTCTGTACTTCCGGGGATCAGATGCAGCATTTCATCCTTTTCGACCAAAGGAATTCCGAGAACCGATGCTGCCGCCAAAAAAGACGCTGTACCCGATACACTCTTCGTCGGTATTCCCATCTCCTCCAGAATCTCCGCAATGTACGTATAGGTGGAATACACAGACGGATCACCGATCACCAGAAAAGCAGCCGTCTTTCCCTGAGCGGACAGCGATGCCAACCGCTCCGCGGCCTCCCTGTGATACCGATCACGGGCCGCCTCGCCTCCTCCCATGGGGAAGTCCAGGGCCAGCAGTTCCTTCCCTGCTATTTCAGGCATCACTTCAGCGACAATCCCATATGCCCTGCAGCTTGCCGCCGGTGACGACGGGATCACAATCACGTCCGCCTCCCTTATCACATTCAGGGCCTTTACAGTAATAAGGCCGGGTTCCCCCGGTCCTACTCCGACGCCGTATACAATTCCGCGTTCTGCCTGCCTCATCTGCTCCCTCTCTATCAATGTTTGCTTTTCTCCAATAGTCCGAGCTCCTCTGAGACCATTGTATAATCACATGCAACTGGGAACCTTCTAAAAATCACTGTACAATCATTTTCATGTTACCTGAATCCGCTGTAGATCATTGTATAAACAATTTAGACATCTGCACAAGTGATTAGTACTTCTTAGCTCGTCAGAAATTGTGTTGTTCGAAAAAATCACACTGTCTGAGCGCAGCGAGTTTGGGATTTTTTCGTTGGGATTTTTTCGAACGCTTTTAGCAATTTCTGAGGAGCTTAGAAGTTCTTCTCTGCCCCCGATCTTTGATCGGGGGAGCCCCTCGCGGCTTTGAGCGAGTTCAGAGAAATCCTGAAAGGATTTCTTCCTCAGAGCGGAAGCCGTCTGAATTGTTTATACAATGATCTCAGCGTCGTCACATTAGTGATCTCAGCATCCTCACATTAGTGATCTCAGCGTCCTCTCATTAGTGATCTCAGCGTCCTCTCATTAGTGGGCTCAGTTAATCACCCCTTGAGGGCGATAATCATCACCACCGCCTCCGCCACGACCGCCGTAATCCCCGAACTGACCGCCATCAGCATCAGTGCCCTCGAAATATCATGCGGCACAATTCTCCGCGTCGCGTCTCCGATCCACGGCTTATCATACATAACCCCGGAATAAGACGCCGGCCCATTCAGCCTGACACCAAGAATCCCGGCGCAGGCCGCCTCAGTCTGGGCGGAATTCGGACTGGCATGCTTTTTTCTGTCCCGTTTGAAAATGCGCCACCCTCTCACCGCGTCGAACACCGGATCCACGATATGAAGAAACACCGCGCCAAGCAGCATCAGCAGCGCGCTGATCCTCGACGGAATAAAGTTCAGCAGGTCATCTGTTTTCGCCGCGGCCTTTCCGAACTCCATATAGCGTTCGTTCGTGTAGCCAACCATCGAATCCATCGTATTGACGGCCTTATAAAAGAATGCGCCGCAGACTCCGAACAAAGCCATATAAATCAACGGGGCGATCACACCGTCGGAAGTATTCTCCGCAACGGTTTCAACCGCTGCCCTGATCACACCCTCTTCATTCAGCCTGCCGGTATCTCTGCCGACAATTAGGCCGACCGCTTTTCTGGCCTCTTTCAGACGAAGCTCGGCAGCCTGGTATCTGTTCACGCCGCTTCGTTCAACTTCGTTCTTCTTTCCCTCCGGCAGCGCTTTTCTTACGGCCATGGCCTCATTCCAGAGTTCTCTGCCCGCGAGCATCTGCCATGCAAATACAACGGAAATCAGGATGCCGAGATAGGATGAGAACAAAGACGCGGCCCATATAATGAGAAACGGTATTCCCACGGAGATGGAAACAGTCAGGATCACAAGCAGGATCCCGGCAATAAAGCTGCGTTTTCGATAGGAGCGTTCCATGGCGTCAAACTGATCGCTGAACGGATTCAGATCCGCCGGAAAAGGAACGCGGAACAGCTTTCGCAATATTTTTTCAAGACGGGTTATAAGGGCGCCTGTCAGACGGACCGGGTGAAACGGATATGGAGGATCTCCGAAAATCAAATCCAGCAATATCCCGCCCGCTATCACGACGGCGCGGCCAAGAAGATTATAATTCATATAATATACCGTCAAAAAGCCTGATCATCTTACTTAAAGATCATCAGGCCTTCCAATCATCACCTTTTAAGGGGCAGAAATGCCCTTTCTTATTCGATTGTAAGAATATCCGAAAAGCCGGTAACCTCAAAGATTTCCATGACTTCTTCGGAAGCGTTCTTCACAATCATCTTGCCCTGCTTATTCATGGTCTTCTGCGCGGAAAGCAGAACACGAAGACCGGCACTGGAAATATAATCAAGCTTTTCGAGATCCATAACGAGTTCTTCCACGCCGTCCAGTGACGCGTTCAGTTCATCGTCAAGTGAAGGAGCAGTCGTCGTATCGATTCTGCCCTCCAGAAATACAGTCAGTTTGGATCCCTCCGCCTTCTTTGTAATGTTTAACATCGTATAACCTCCTTACACAATCTGCTTCTCACTATATATAACTGAATATTACAGATATTTTCGTATTGTCATGATGTTCTGTCCGTCTTTATACTCATAAGACAGCTCATCCATCACCTTTTTTACCATAAAAATACCGAGCCCGCCAATTTTCCGCTTATGCGCCGGCAGAGTGACATCCGGATCTGCTTTTTCAAGAGGATTATACGGTATACCATGGTCCTTAAAAACGATACGCACGGCTTTCGGTGACTCCTCAAAATCGATCGAGACCGAAGCATCTCCATTTTCCTTCGGATAAGCATAATTCGCGATATTGACGAAAAGCTCTTCGACCGCTACCGCAATCTGAAGCTGATGCTTCATCGGACACCCGTGCCCCTCGAGCTGTTCATCAATGAAATCTCGAACCCTTGTAAAATTGGCCAGTGCTGCCTGAACAACCAATTCTTTCATCATCAGAACCTCTTCGATTCATTTTTGCACATAAAAGGCCGAACGTCAAATAGAAAACGAAGTTTATTCCCTGATTATCCGCTGCCCTCTTATGACGCGGAGCGGCTGTCGATGAGGCCCGCGCGTGAAAGTACATTTCTCAGAAGAGGACCCGCGGTCCCGTCCAGAATAATTTTGACAATTGAAGTCGGGATAAACGGAACAACGCAGCCCATGAGAGCTGTCTGAAGAGAGGATCCCGTAAACGCCATAAACCAGAGCGATCCGAAAGCGTAATTGAGAAGCGCTCCGAGAATCAGGCTTCCCCAAAGATAAGCGGGATTATTCTTCTCCATACCGAAGCCGGCCATATATGCCATCAGAGGAAAGCTGACAAGGAAGCCTCCGGTCGCTCCGAGAAGGATGCCGATCCCTCCGGTAAAGCCTGCAAATACGGGAACACCAACCGCCCCAATGAGGACATAGACCACTGCCGCGAAAAAGCCCCTCTTCCTTCCGAGAACAATTCCGGCCAGAGGCACGGCGAATGTCTGCAGCGTCATCGGTACGCCTGCGGGCATAGGAATGCTGATTTGAGCCATTACCGCGATAAGTGAAGTAAACAAACCGATGTAGCAATAATCTCTGATTGTCATTTTGTCCTTCATAACTGCTTCTCCCAAAATTTTATATCTTTCCGAACAGAGCTTCATTATATGCAATCCGGGCCTTTTTTGCAATATTTTACGGGGCAGAAAAAGAGAACCGGTCCTCCCGGTTCCCTTTTTACATCCGTTGTAATAAGCATTCGTAAACCCGTAAGCCTCACAATTACATGAGCATGCGGAACATCTCGATAACCTGATCCTTTGTCGCTTCTCTCGGGTTGCCCGGATAGCAGGCATCTGCCAGAGCGTCATCAGCCAGGATGCTGAGATCTTCTTCACGGATCTTCTCGTTCTTGGTCGGGATGCCGACATCGATGGAGAGCTGCTTGACGGCGGCAATCGCTGCGTCACGATATTCTTCCTGGCTCATCTCATCAACGCCTTCAACGCCGAATACGCGGGCGATCTCTCTGTACTTTTCGCCTGTGTAGTCACGGTTGAATTCCATGGAAATCGGCAGGAACATCGCGCATGCGACACCGTGCGGTGTGTCATAGTGAGCGGAAAGCGTATGGGCCATGGCGTGGTCAATTCCGAGACCTACGTTGGAGAATCCCATACCCGCGATATACTGTGCCATCGCCATCATTCTGCGGCCTTCCGCTTCATTGGCAACAGCTCCGCGAAGGTTATTGGCGATCATCTTGATCGCTTCAAGATGAAGCATATCGGTAAGTTCCCACGCTCCTCTTGTGGTATAGCCTTCGATCGCGTGTGTCAGAGCGTCCATACCTGTGGAAGCTGTCAGGCCCTTCGGCATGGAGGACATCATATCCGGGTCGACCACTGCGATATACGGAATGTCATTCGTGTCGACGCAGACGAACTTTCTGGTCTTTTCGACGTCAGTCACGACATAGTTGATTGTAACTTCCGCTGCTGTTCCGGCTGTTGTCGGAACGGCGATTGTCGGAACGGCGTGCTTGACGGTCGGAGCTACACCTTCAAGAGAACGGACATCCGCGAATTCCGGGTTCTCGATAATGATACCGATCGCCTTAGCCGTATCCATAGAGGAACCGCCTCCGATCGCTACGATCGCGTCAGCGCCGCAGGCCTTAAATGCTTCTACGCCGTTCTTGACATTTTCAATCGTCGGATTCGGCTTAATATCGGAATAAACCGTATAGCTGATGCCGGCTTCGTCAAGAAGATCGGTCACTTTCGCCGTGACGCCGAATTTGATCAGGTCCGGATCGGAAGCCACGAAGATATGCTTATATCCGCCTCTTTGAATTTCGGGAACGATTTCCTTGATTGCGCCTGCTCCATGATAAGAAATGTTATTAAGTACAATTCTGTTTGCCATCTTATTGGTTCCTCCTTCTATTCAGGGTGTCTCCCCTGACAATATCAAAGTGTATTGTAACACAAAAAATCAGGAGTGGACTCAATCAGATTTACGATTTACAAAGTTTTTATAAAATCGCGTCGCTGACATGCCAGGATTGAGATTCCGGGCGGAATCATGTAAAATAACGACAGTAGAATATACGGTTAAGGAGGAAAGACAAATGCTTTCGAATCCGAAGAAAACAAAGGATGAAATCGTCCAGTGGATCAGAGATTATTTTGCATCGAACGGACCGGCGTGCTCCGCTGTCATCGGCATTTCCGGCGGTAAGGATTCGAGCATTGCCGCCGCCCTTTGCGCGGAAGCGCTCGGACCGGAACGCGTAATCGGCGTCCTGATGCCTAACGGGGAGCAGAGCGACATTTCCGATTCAAGGGAACTGGTCCGCCACCTCGGCATTCCCTCCTGCGAACTCAATATAGGCGAAGCGTTCACCGCCATGAAAAAGATGCTCGAGACGAATAAGGAGCTGCTTACTTCCTGCGGTACGGACGAACTGACCAAGGATGCCCGGATCAATCTTCCGCCCCGCCTTCGCATGACGACTCTCTACGCTGTCGGACAGATGCTTCCGAACGGCGGCCGCGTCGTCAATACCTGCAACATGTCCGAAGACTATGTCGGCTACTCTACGAAATACGGAGACGCGGCCGGCGATTTCAGCCCTCTTTCGGGTCTTCTCGTGCACGAAGTCCGTCAGATCGGCCGTGAAATGGGTCTTCCGTCACACCTGATCGAAAAGACTCCTTCGGACGGGCTTTCCGGACTTTCCGATGAAGACAAGCTGGGCTTCACCTATGCCGCCCTTGACGAATATATCCTCACCGGCGTCTGCCCGGATCCCGATGCCAAGGCGAAAATCGACAGGCTTCATATGCTGAATCTCCATAAACTGCGCGTCCTTCCGCGCTATATCCCGGAAGAAAACGCGGAAAAGCGGATCATAGACCGCTGATATTCTTTGTAAAATGACACCTCAGATCGGATCACTGAAACTGAAAAATCCCATGGTTCTGGGACCGATGGCCGGCGTGACAGACCGGCCTTTTCGCGTTCTCTGCCATGAAATGGGCGCGGCGCTTACTTCAATGGAAATGGTAAGCGCGAACGCGCTGAAATACAACAATCGGAAAACATTTGACTTTATCGATATCTCCGAAGAAGAGCACCCGGTCTCCCTTCAGCTGTTCGGACCGGATCCGGATACATTTTCCATCGCGATCGAAAAGCTCGTTTCCGTTCCCTATGACGTCCTCGACATCAACATGGGATGTCCGATGCCGAAGATCGTCAAAAACGGAGAAGGATGCGCCCTTATGAGGGATCCGCTCAGAGCGGAAGCCATTGTGGCCCGGTGCGTCAGCCAGACCGCCCGCCCGGTCACCGTCAAGATTCGTGCCGGATTCA
Organism: uncultured Eubacteriales bacterium; assembly: GCA_900319795.1. Classification (GTDB taxonomy): domain Bacteria; phylum Bacillota; class Clostridia; order Lachnospirales; family Lachnospiraceae; genus Chordicoccus. Next base: position 19,244 of record ONPU01000002.1, read on the forward strand.
ACGATCAGGAAATCAACGCGGTCGAACTGGCCATGCGCCTTGAAAACGCGGGTGCCGCGGCCATCGCCGTACATGGCCGTACAAGGGAACAGTATTATACCGGAAAAGCGGACTGGAATATCATACGAAAAGTAAAGGAAGCGGTCTCCATCCCGGTGATCGGAAACGGGGATGTCCGCTCGGGCGCCGATGCCGTCCGCATGATGGAGGAGACAGGATGCGACTTCGTCATGATCTCGAGGGCGGCCGAAGGAAATCCATGGATTTTCAGGGAAGCCGCTGCCGCGTGTGCCGCATGGAAACAGAACGGAACCCTGAGGAAAGAGGATCTTCCGGCCCCGCCGACCCTTGAGGAAGTTTATAAAATGATGCTGCGGCATGCCCGCGCCCAGGTCGATACAAAAAATGCTGCCGTCGCCGTCCTGCAGATGCGGAAACACATCGCCTGGTATACCAGCGGCCTGCCCGGTTCGGCGGCATTGAGAGCCCGGATCAACACCGCCTCTTCCTATGAAGAACTGGCGGAAATGCTGGCGGAATGGTACCGGGACGTCTCATAATCCGGGCCATTTCCGCGCCCGTCTTAACATTTTTTTCACTGGACACTTATTTCCCGTTCGGGGATAATGGTAACATGGTATGTTTGAAAGACGACATTTTACATAAGAAAGGGGCTGACCGTTCATGAAAAAATCGCTTACGGCACTTACAATCGGCACGGCGGTTTTCTCCGTTCTGATCGGCGGCTTCGTATCGCTGCGTCTGAGGACGGACAGATCTGTTCCTTCTTTTGTCTATTCCTCAGCGTCTCAAACCGAAAAGAAATCTTCCGTTTCCCCATTGAAGACCATCAAGGGCGATCTTTTTGACGACTGGTCCGCGATCGGTGCGAATTACAGCGGGGCGTATCTGCCACTCAGCTATCTCGACCTGAACATCTCGGTCCGGCTGAACAAGGACGGGACGATCCTTATGGGCAATGAAAATGAAGTCTACACCGGAACCTGGACCGAAGAAAAGGGAACGCTCATTCTCAAGGAAGACGGGTACGACGATACCTTCAAATGCCGCTACGACGAGAAAGCCGACCATCTTCTCATCACTTATAAAACGGAAGATGGAGAAACGGAATTTGTCATGGCCAGAAAAGGATCGGATGAAGTAAAAGAGGCTCAGGAAGCATTGAAGGAAGCCAGAAAAGCGGCCAAAGAAGAAAATGCGAAAGAAGCCTCCGGCCCGGTCACACTTCCCGCACCGGACGACGCCGTCATTTACGAGACCGATTCCGCCGTCCTGTTTGACAAGGAAAACATCAAGGCGTCTCTCGATTCGAAAATCGTTCTGTCCGAAACGGAAGGAGCCTATTTTACAATACAGGCAGACAACGGCAATGACTACTCGATCGCCCTGGCCATGCTCGACGATCATTTTTACATCAATGATTTCAAGCTTCCCTGTGTGCCCGTGGAACAGAGCAACGAGATTGAAGCAAACACTTCCAAGGCAACGGTTCTCTTCCATGTGCCTTCCGAATATCTCCGCCTCTACGGAATTAAAGAGATCGCGAAGCTGGAATTCATCATGTATGCCCAGAATACCGATGATTTCAGCGGCACTCCCGTTGACTCCGATCTGGTCACGGTCACCTGCGGCGAAGAGGCGGAGCAGGCAGATCTTTCGAAAGAGCTGCAGCCTTCCTACGATGTCGGCGGAATTATCATAGCCTACGGAGGGGAGAACGCGATCGACGAAGACGACGAGGAATTCCTCTATCCGTTCTATATTTATCTGGAAAATAATACGGATCATCCCGTGTCGATCATCCCGGACTCCTCTTTCGTCAACGAAACGGAAATTCCGCTGATCATGTTCGAGCACCTGCTTCCCGGAAAGAAAACCATGGCGAGAGTCTTTCTTGAGAAGACGGAAGCCGAAAAGGAAGACATCAGTACCGTCGAAACCCTCGTCGCAAGTTTCGACATACTCAACGAAAATGATTACACCGATTTCAGTACGGACCTCCTCCCCTTAAAGGAAGATCCGGAAGAAGCGGAATAACAGATCATAAACAATCAACCCGTTTGCAGCATGAATAGAGTTTGGAGGTATTGTAGATGAAGATGGAAGCCCACGAAAAAGAACATTTGAAAGCAATCCGCAAATATCTTCCGGAGTGCACCGTCCTTCTTCGGTCCGACGGTTCATTTCCGCTTCCGGGACCCGGTGAGATCGCCGCGTTCGGAAACGGTGTCCGCCATACAATCAAAGGCGGGACCGGCTCCGGCAACGTCAATTCCCATTTTGTAATCAATGTCGAAGAAGGGCTCGAGAAAGCGGGCTTTATTATCACATCCAAAAAATGGCTCGACAGCTATGACGAAATCCTTAAAAAAGCTCAGAAAGACTTTAAATTATCCATTTACAAGAGCTCACTGAAGAAACTGTCCATTCCCGTAATGGAAGGCTTCGGCAAAACCATGCCCGAGCCGGAATACTCTCTTCCGCTTGAAGGGTCCGGAGAAGCCGCCGTCTACGTTCTTTCAAGAATCTGCGGCGAAGGTTCCGACAGAAAAGCCGTAAAGGGCGATCTTCTTCTGACCGACACCGAAATCCGGGACATCCAGGCTCTTCAGCGCAGCTATAAATACTTCATGCTCGTTCTGAATACCGGCGGACCGGTTGATCTTTCACCGCTTCATGATGTCAAAAACATCCTGTTCCTGTCACAGCTCGGCGTAGATACCGGGTATATCCTGGCTTCGATCCTTCTCGGAAGAATGTATCCTTCCGGTAAACTGACTACATCCTGGGCCGCTCCCAAAGATTTTTCCGATATCGGAGAGTTCGGCAATCTGGATGACACCTGCTACAATGAAGGAATCTATGTAGGCTACCGCTATTATGACGCGGTCGGAAAAACACCGCTCTTCCCGTTTGGCTTCGGCCTCGGATACACCGACTTCGAACTCGGCAATGAAAGCGTGACGCTTGACGGCGAACTGGTTACCGTGAGCGTTGAAGTGGAAAACACCGGTTCCTTCAACGGTAAGGAAACCGTCCAGATCTACGTCTCCCGTCCGGAGACGAAGCTCGATCATCCGGTCAAGGAACTCATTGCCTACGCGAAAACGGGAGAACTGAAGCCGGGAGAAAAAGAGACGGTCACCATTTCCTTCCCGATTCAGGATGCCGTCTCTTACGATCCGGAATCCGCCGCCTGGATTCTGGAAGCAGGTGATTACGTACTGAGAGCCGGAACCAGCTCCGCGGATACTTCGCCGCTCTGCATTCTTCATGTCGAGGAGGAATTCCGTGTTCTCCAGGTGAAAAACGCCTTCGGAGATCCCGGCTTCACGGACTGGAAACCGGCCGAAAGACCGGCTTGGGAGCTCCCGGACGGACTTGAAATACTGGATGTGGATCTGTCCGCTCTGAGTACACAGACGGTTGCCTACGATTACGCGGAAGAGGTCGACCCCGTGGTCGAAGCGATGACCGACGAGGAACTCGCCTATCTTTCAATCGGGCATTTTTCCGACGGCGGAGGCCTTCAGTCCATCATCGGCAATGCGGCTCAGGACGTCGCGGGCGCTGCGGGCGAAACCAGCACGCGTTTCCGTGACAGGGGAATCGGGGCTCTTATTATGGCAGACGGCCCGGCCGGCTTAAGACTGACGAAGGATTATTTCCTCGATGAAAACGGAGTGCCTCAGGGCATCGGCTCTCCCCTGCCGGAAGATATGGTAAAAATCCTTCCCGCGTTCATCGAAACCATCATGGAAAACTCGTCCAGAAGAAAAGTGGACCAGAATACAGAAATCCTGCACCAGTACTGCACCGCTGTTCCGATCGGAACCGCGATCGCGCAAAGCTGGAACCTGAACATTCCCGAGATCATGGGTGACATCATCGGTACCGAAATGGAGAAGTACGGCATTCATCTGTGGCTCGCGCCGGCTCTCAACATTCACCGGAACGTCCTGTGCGGCAGAAATTTCGAATACTACTCGGAAGATCCGCTGATCAGCGGTCTTGTAGCCGCCGCGATCACAAAGGGCGTGCAGAAGCATCCGGCATGCGGTACGACCATCAAGCACTTTGCGGCCAACTCACAGGAGCGCAACAGACTTGCCAACAACTCTGTCGTAAGTGAACGTGCCCTTCGTGAAATCTATCTGAAGGGATTCGAGATCTGCATCCGGGATTCACAGCCCAAAGCGATCATGACTTCCTACAATCTGATTAACGGCACACATACTTCCGAAAGAAGAGATCTGAACATCGACGTGCTTCGTTCCGAATTCGGCTTCAAAGGTCTCAATATGACAGACTGGGTCATTGCCGCCATGGCGGAAAGAGGACATGCCCATGACACCGCCGTCTGCTGGAAGACCCTGAAAGCCGGAGGAAGCATCTATATGCCGGGTTCCAAGGACGATTTCAACGGCGTGATGAAGGCACTTGAGGACGGCAGCATGACCCGCTCAGAGCTCGAGCAAAGCGCCGCCTGCGTCTATAATACCGTCAAAGAGTTCGGTCTATGATCCAGATCACACAGTTACATCTGTCCGCAGGCACTGATCCCAAGTGCCTGGAAACGAAAATCAGAAAGAATCTCCGCCTCAAAACCGGAGATTCTTTTGTATGGGAAATACTAAGGCACTCTGTCGACGCGCGTAAAAAAGGCCAGCTGCTCGATGTCTACACAGCCGGCGTCCGTCTGCAAAATGAAAAGCGGGAACGCGCTCTTGTCCAAAAGCTTAAGAATCCCAATATCACCTACGGAGAACCCTCTGTCTGGAGGCCGGACTTCACCGGACTGCCCTCCCCCCGCCCGGAACAGAAGCGTCCGGTCATCGTCGGCTTCGGTCCGGCAGGAATCTTTGCCGCCTATGTGCTGGCGGAGGCCGGCCAAAGACCGATCGTACTGGAACGCGGCTCCCGGATGGATCAGAGAATCTCATGCGTCATGCATTTCCGGGAAACCGGCGTGCTCAATCCCCGCTCCAATATCCAGTTCGGAGAAGGGGGCGCGGGTACATTTTCCGACGGAAAACTGAGCTGCGGATCCGGGGACAGCGGAGGATATCAGCGCTATGTCCTTGAAACATTTGTCCGGGCCGGCGCGCCCCATGATATTCTCACCGAACAGCTCCCCCATATCGGCACGGACCTCTTAAGAGGCGTCATCGTCCGTCTGAGAAAGCACATTGAAGAGGCCGGCGGGGAAATCCGCTTTGATACATGTATGACCGGTCTCGAAATCACAGATGGCAAAGTAAGTGCGGTCCGGACTCTTTCGGGAACCGAATCCGCCGATGATCCTCAAAAGGAAGAACGGATCGAAACCGATACCGTCATTCTCGCGGTCGGCCACAGCGCGAGGGATACGTTCCGCATGCTGTACTCGAACAATGTGCCCATGCAGGCCAAAAATTTCGCCGTCGGATTCCGCGTATCTCATCCGCAGGCGATGATCAACGAAGCCCGCTATGGCATTTCCGACCCTGAGCGCATGAAAGAGCTCCGTCTGCCTCCGGCAAGCTACAAACTGACTTATCACACGAAGGAAGGCCGCTCTGTATACAGTTTCTGCATGTGTCCGGGAGGATATGTGGTAAATGCGTCCTCCGAGCCCGGAAAGCTGGCTGTCAACGGAATGAGCGACTACGCCCGGGATTCGGCCAGAGCCAATTCCGCCATTGTCATAGGCGTAGGGCCGGACGATTTTGCGGACGGCTCTGTATTTGGCGGAATGCATTTCCAGGAAATGCTTGAAACACGGGCCTTTGAGCTGGCTGAAGGAAAAGTGCCTGTCGAATCGTATGGAGTATTCAAATCTCAATACGAACACGCGTCAGAACACAATCTGTCATACAATAATAATTCCGATCCTTCTTGCAGCACTCTTTCCCAACAGGAACTGGACGGTTTATGCCTTACGGATTCTGCTGCTTTTGCTCCTCTCCACACTCTTCTGCCCGGAGAGTTGACCGAGGCTTTTCTGGAAGGAATGGAACAGTTTGAAACGAGGATCCGGGGCTTTACATCTGAAGAGTGTTATGTAATCGGACTCGAAAGCCGTACTTCTTCACCGGTCAGGATCCTCAGGGACGAAACAAGGGAATCCGCCATCGCCGGTCTCTATCCCACGGGAGAAGGTGCCGGATACGCCGGCGGCATTATGTCCGCGGCCACGGACGGCATCCGGACCGCCGAGCAGATCCTGAAGAATCTGAAAGGCCGCTGAACGCGGCCTTTTGCAATACAGCTAATTGCATAAATCAGATCCCCAATCCTCTCTTTTTGCACTGCAAAAACATTACATTTTTCCAAAACTCGCCATTTAGTTCAGTGCATTTTGCGCATAAATCTAAAATTTTCATTAAAGTGTTGTTGCAATTTGCACTATACTATGCTATATTGTTTACTAATTTAAGACATTGTTTTGTTTCATGGAGACGAAGAGAACGTAACATAAACTTCTTTATAGGAACTGTCGTTGAGATGGCGGTCTCCTTGGTGGTAACGTTCCTTTTTTTATGCCAAAACACCTCGGCAAGGCCGAAGCTGTATGAGGCACTCAAGTAGTATGTTAAAAGCGTGGTGCTTTAACAATATTGCCGAAATCCAAAATAAGGAGGAGCAAGACATGGCAAAATATGTAATGGCGCTTGATGCGGGAACAACCAGCAACAGATGTATCCTTTTCAATGAAAAGGGCGAGATGTGCTCAGTTGCCCAGAAAGAGTTCACACAGTATTATCCGCAGCCCGGCTGGGTTGAGCATGATGCGAACGAAATCTGGCAGACACAGCTTCAGGTAGCTCGCGAAGCTATGAAGAAAGTGAACGCGAAACCCGAAGATATCGCGGCGATCGGCATTACAAATCAGCGTGAAACTGTGATTGTCTGGGATAAAGCGACAGGACAGCCTGTTTATCACGCAATCGTTTGGCAGTGCCGCAGAACAGCTGACATGAAGGACGAACTTATTGCCAAATATCCGAACATCGCGGTCAGTGCTTATCAGAAGACAGGTCTCGTATTTGACCCGTACTTCTCCGGAACAAAGATCCGCTGGATCCTGAACAATGTGGAAGGCCTTCGCGAAAGAGCCGAAGCCGGCGAACTCGCTTTCGGTACTGTAGACAGCTGGCTGATCTACAAGCTGACAAAAGGCAAAGTTCACGCAACGGATTATTCCAACGCGTCCAGAACTCTTCTCTTCAATATCAACACCCTTGAATGGGATGACGAGCTTTGCGAAAGACTTGAAGTCCCGAAGAGCATGCTTCCGGAAGCAAAACCGTCAAGCTGCGTATTCGGCGAGTCCGATCCGGAATTCTTCGGCGGCCCGATCAAGATCTGCGGCGTCGCGGGCGACCAGCAGGCTGCTCTCTTCGGCCAGACCTGCTTCACACCGGGCGAAGCGAAGAACACCTACGGAACAGGCTGCTTCATGCTGATGAACATCGGTGACAAGCCGCTCTTCCCGAACAACGGACTTCTGACCACGATCGCGTGGGGTCTCGACGGCAAAGTCGAATATGCTCTCGAAGGTTCTGTATTCGTAGCCGGCGCTGCTATTCAGTGGCTGCGTGACGAGGTCAAACTTGTTGACCAGTCTCCGGATTCCGAATACTTCGCGACACGCGTTCCGGATACAAACGGCTGCTATGTGGTTCCTGCCTTCACAGGACTTGGCGCTCCGTACTGGGATCCGTACGCACGCGGCGCGATCACAGGCCTTACCCGCGGTGTCAACAAGTATCACATCATCCGCGCCACACTTGAATCCCTGGCCTTCCAGACCAACGATGTTCTGGCAGCCATGGAAGAAGGCTCCGGCGTGAGGCTGAGCGCTCTGAAGGTCGACGGCGGCGCCTGCAAGAACAACTTCCTCATGCAGTTCCAGTCCGACCTGATCAACGCAAAGGTTCAGCGTCCGGCCTGCGTCGAAACAACGGCGATGGGTGCTTCCTATCTTGCGGGTCTTGCAGTAGGATTCTGGAGCAGCAAGCAGGATGTCATCAAGAACTGGGCTCTCGACAGAGAATTCGAACCGGATATGGATGCCGACACAAGAGCCAAAGAGCTCAAGAACTGGAAGAAAGCTGTTGCTTCCACACGCGGCTGGGCAAAGGAATAATAATGAATGCATGGATCCATAAAGGATCTGCAGTGATAAAGTAACCAATGTTTTCAGATTTTTCTAAAGGGGGTAACTATTATGCAGGCTTATATAGCAGAATTAATTGGTACAGCGATGCTGGTTCTTCTCGGCGATGGCGTATGCTGCAATGTTTCTTTGAATAAATCCGGTATGAAGGGTGCCGGTCCTGTCCACATCCTGATCGGCTGGGGCATGGCGGTTATGGTTCCGGCGTTCTCATTCGGCTCCATGTCAGGCGCTCATTTCAATCCTGCCGTCACAATCGGTGCTGCACTCCGCGGCGGACTTCCATGGCAGTCCGTTCCCGGCTACATCATCGCTCAGATGATCGGCGGTTTCTTAGGCGCAGCGATCCTGATCGTTCTCTATGGCGACCACATCAAAGCGACTGATGACGATGCCACGATCCGCGGCTGCTTCTGCACAGGACCGTCCATCCGCAACATGGGTCTCAACTTCATGTCCGAATTCGTAGCTTCCTTCATCCTTGTTTACACACTGGCTTCCATTCCGGCCGAAGCAGGCGGTTCCGGTGTCAGCTGGGTTCTCGTATACGGCGTCATCGTAGCCTGCGGCGCTTCCTTCGGCGGCCTGACAGGATACGCTATGAACGCGGCCAGAGACTCCGCTCCGCGTCTCGCTTATCAGCTTCTTGCTCCGAACAAAGGCAAGAAGGATCCGGACTGGGGATATGGCTGGATTCCGGCTTGCGCTCCGATCTGCGCAGCAGTCGTAGCCTCTCTGGTTTACAATGTACTTCACTGATATATAATAGAAGTTGAACTGAACATTGATCAGACAGCGTAATTAAAGAAGAGGCGGCGGATCATGGTCCTCCGCCTCTCCTCTTAAGTAAAACTGTTCTCAATTTCAGACAAAACGGTTGATTTTACTAAAGAAAGGAGAAGATACACGTGATCTATGATGTAATCATCATCGGAGCCGGTGTAACCGGAGCGGCGGTCGCGCGTGAACTGTCCCGCTACGATGCGGAAGTATGTGTTCTCGAAAAAGGTGAGGACGTATGCTCCGGAACATCCAAGGCAAACAGCGCGATTGTCCATGCCGGATATGACTGTCAGCCCGGCTCTTTGATGGCGAAAATGAACGTACGCGGAAACGAAATGATGGGCGACCTTGCCCGTGATCTGGATATCCCGTTCGAAAGAAACGGATCTTTCGTTGTCTGCACCATCGAATCGGAGTTCGGAGGAATCGAGGATCTCTATCAAAGAGGCCTGAAGAACGGCGTTCCCGGAATGAAGATTCTGAACCGGGAGGAAGCTCTCGCCATGGAGCCGAATCTGTCTGACAATACGGTAGGCGCTCTCTACGCGACAACCGCCGGCATTATCTGTCCGTTCCGTCTCAACATCGCCATGGCTGAACACGCCAATGTCAACGGTGTGGATTTCCGCTTCAATACCGCAGCGGAAAAGCTTACCCGTGACGAAGACGGAATCTGGCACATCCGCACCAACAACGGCGAATACAAGACCCGCGCTATCGTCAACGCGGCCGGTGTATATTCCGACGTATTCCACAATATGGTGGCCGACAGGAAAATCCACATCACGCCCAGACGCGGCGACTACATGCTTCTGGACAAAACCGTGGGCGGCCATGTAAAAAGAACGATCTTCCCGCAGCCGACAAAATACGGCAAGGGAATCCTGATCGCTCCTACCATTCACGGCAATCTCTTTATCGGACCGACAGCGATCGATCTTGACGACAAAGAGGCAACGGCTACTACCCAGGAAGGCCTTACACAGCTGATCGAGCGCGGTGAAACCTGCGTGAAAAACGTTCCGTACCGCTCTGTCATTACAAGCTTCGCCGGCCTCCGCGCACACGAAGACGGCCATGAGTTCGTCCTCGGGGAAGTGACGGAAGCACCCGGCTTCTTCGACTGCGCCGCAATCGAATCCCCGGGTCTTACCAGCTCTCCCGCTATCGGCGAATACACAGCCGGCATCATTTCCGACAAATACGGCTTCAAGAAGAAGGAAAACTGGATCCCGACAATCAAAAACGTCCTCAATCCGGCGAATCTTTCCATTGAAGAGCGCAATGAACTCATTAAAAAGGAACCTGCTTACGGACGGATTATCTGCCGCTGCGAATCCATTTCCGAAGGAGAAATTCTCGACGCGATCAGAAGGCCTCTCGGAGCGCGTTCCCTCGACGGCATCAAGAGACGTACACGCGCAGGTATGGGCCGTTGCCAGGCCGGTTTCTGCTCACCGAGAGTCATGGAAATTCTGCATGAAGAACTCGGACTTCCCTATGAGGAAATCACCAAGAGAGGCGGCACAAGCAACATTGTCCTGGAACGTACAAAGGGCACGAACGGAGGCGAAGCATGATTTCTTATGATATTGTGATCATCGGCGGCGGACCGGCGGGCCTTGCGGCTGCAGTCTCCGCCAGAGAAGCCGGTGTAGATAAGATCCTGATTCTGGAGCGCGACAAGGAACTCGGCGGCATCCTGAATCAGTGCATCCATAACGGTTTCGGTCTGCATACTTTCAAAGAAGAGCTGACCGGTCCCGAATACGCATGGCGTTTCATTGAAAAAGTACTGGAAGCGAAAATCGAATACAGGCTGGACACCATGGTCATGGATATTTCCGAAGACCGCGTCGTCACAGCCATGAGCAAAAACGACGGCATGTACCAGATCAAAGCCGGCGCTGTCATTCTGGCTATGGGTTGCCGCGAGCGTCCGAGAGGCGCCCTGAACATTCCGGGCTATCGTCCCGCAGGGATCTTCTCCGCCGGTACAGCCCAGCGGCTTGTCAATATCGAAGGCTATATGCCCGGCCGTGAAGTTGTCATTCTCGGGTCCGGCGATATCGGCCTCATCATGGCCCGCCGTATGACGCTCGAAGGAGCCAAGGTCAAAGTCGTAGCGGAACTCCTCCCCTACTCCGGCGGCCTTAAGAGAAACATCGTTCAGTGTCTCGACGACTTCGGCATTCCGCTGAAGCTCTCGCACACGGTTGTGGATATCGAAGGCAGGGAACATGTCAGTGCGGTTACGATTGCGGCTGTAGATGAAAACAGGAAGCCGATTCCGGGCACGGAAGAGCGTTATACCTGCGATACTCTGCTCCTCAGCTGCGGTCTGATTCCGGAAAATGAGCTCTCGAAAAAAGCCGGCGTCGAAATGAGCCGGATTACGAGCGGCCCGGTCGTAAATGAAAGCCTCGAGACCAATGTCCCCGGCATATTCGCCTGCGGAAATGTGCTCCACGTGCACGATCTCGTAGACTACGTTTCGGAAGAGGCTCAAAGAGCCGGCGCCAATGCCGCGAAATTCGTTCTCGCGGGCGGCACGGAAGCCCCGAAAGGCCATGTCGTCGAATTGAAGGCCGAAAGCGGTGCGCGTTACACGGTTCCGTCCACCATCGATATCGACCGCATGGACGACCTGCTTACTGTTCGCTTCCGTGTCGGCGACGTCTATAAGGATTCCTACGTCAGCGTTTATTTCGACGACGAGCGCGTGATGCATAACAAGAAGAGAATTCTCGCACCCGGAGAAATGGAACAGATCATTCTGCAGAAGAAGAAACTCGCGGAAATTAAAGATCTGAAAACCATCACCATTAAGATAGAGGCGGAGTAATTATGGAAAGAAAAGAACTGACCTGTATTGGCTGTCCCATGGGATGCCAGATTACGGTAGAACTTGAACATGGTGAGATTCTTTCCGTAAAAGGCAACACCTGCGCGATCGGCGATAAATACGCGCGCAACGAAGTGCTTCACCCGGAGAGAACCGTCACCTCTACAGTCGTAGTCGACGGCGGCGACAAACCGAGAGTATCTGTCAAGACGGCGGGCAATATCCCGAAAGACAGAATCTTCGACTGCATGAAGGAAATTGACGCGGTACGCGTTCAGGCTCCTGTCAGGATCGGCGATGTCATGATTGAAAATGTCGTCGACAGCGGCGTCAATGTAGTCGCAACACGTAATATCAGCGCTGTCGGCTGATCCTTTCGGATCCGGACAGCACCAATTCAAAAAACGCGCGGGATCATCTCCCGCGCGTTTTTCAATGTCTTAAAGCTTATTCATTTTTAATACTCAGTATTTCATCAGTCGGCGTTCTTAAAAACTTCCCTGTTCTTGTAGAAATACTCGATACCGGAATAGATTGTCGTTGCCAGAATGATGATGATGCAAACTGTGTTGAGCCAGCCGGGAATCGGAACCATCATCAGGCAGAGGCATACCATCGTACAAGCCGTTTTGACCTTGCCGGACCATGCCGCCGCAATGACCTTCCCCTGTTCCACTGCCACCATTCTCATACCGGAAACAGCGAATTCACGAAGCAGAACAATAGCCAGCACCCATCCGGGCATCTTTCCCTCTTCCACATACCAGCACATCGCGGACATAACGAGCACTTTATCGGCAAGCGGATCCATGAATTTTCCGAAATTCGTGATCTGGTTATAATGCCGGGCAATATACCCGTCCAGCGTGTCTGTCAGGCTCGCAATGATAAAAACCGCAAGCGCGACATAGCGTGATCCCGGGAAACCGGCATAGAGCACACCTAAGAATACGGGAATAAGAGCGATACGCACCAGTGTAAGCTTGTTGGCAGTTGTCATATCTGATTCTCCTTTTTCATGATGATCAATAAAAATGCCGCACAGGCATTTCATCCTATGCGGCATTGCCTACAATTTTCAAATCTACTCCGGTTGAGCCTTAATGTCAAGCGGATTGAATAATATGTAATACTTTAGTAAACAATTGAATCCGTATTTCCGAAGGATCAGACCTGGACAAATGCCGGTGTATCAGCAGGAGCATCCAGCAGCGGCTTCAGTTCATCATCCAGCTTGAGGAGCGTGATCGAGAAGCCTTCCATGTCAAGGGAGGTCATAAAGTTGCCGACCAGAGTCTTATAGATCTTAATGCCCTTTCCTGCCAGAACTTCAGCGATGTGCTTGTTCGCCACAAACAGTTCCATCAGCGGAGTTCCGCCCATTCCGTTTACCATCACAGCAACTTCATCACCTTCTCCATAGATGCCTTCATCGAGGATCTTTGCAAGAAGCTTGTCGGCGATTTCATTGACAGAGCTGATCTTCTCACGGTTCACACCCGGTTCGCCGTGGATGCCGATGCCGATTTCAATCTCATCTTCCGCAAGGTCAAAGCTCGGTTTTCCGGCTGCCGGGACCGTGCAGGCATCTACTGCCATTCCCATGGAGCGAACATTGGCGATGACTTTTTCAGCAACAGCCTTAACCGTTGCCAGGTCTCCGCCCGCTTCCGCGCAGGCACCTGCCAGCTTATGGACAAAGATAGTCCCGGCAATACCGCGGCGTCCGGTCGTCCATGTACTGTTCTCCACGGCCACATCGTCGGCTACGACAACCTTTTCCACTTCAACGCCTTCATCGGCCGCCATATCGGCTGCCATCTCGAAGTTCATGACATCACCGGTATAGTTCTTGATTACAAGAAGAACACCCTTGCCGCCGTTTGCGGCCATAATCGCTTCATAGACCTGATCAGGTGTAGGAGATGTGAAGACAGCTCCCGCTACCGCGCCGTCAAGCATACCTTTTCCGACAAAGCCGCCGTGTGCCGGCTCATGTCCGCTTCCGCCGCCGGAAACCAACGCCACTTTTCCCTCTGAGCCGCCTGCGCGTACGAGAACATCAAGTCCGTCGAGGCGCTTTACATACTGCGGATAAGCAGCAGTCATACCGTCGAGCATCTCGTCGACAATATTGTCGATCTCATTGATCAGTTTCTTCATATCTGGTTCCTCCTTGTTATAATATTACCCGGCGCATCTGGCGCCAAATTCCGCCGTAAAGCGGAATAATAGTTCACGATTTACTGTTTTCTCATCTCACGGGCTTCTTCCGCGGCCTGAATCACTTCTTCCATGGAAGAGCCTGCGCAGGCTTCTACGGCCGCCGCTACGGCGCCCTCTACAATCGGCGCGTCGGCAATCCGGACATTGACTTCCCCATCCAGGAACTCAACTGCCGTTTCAGCGCTCATGACACCGCTTCCGAGATCCGCAAGAATGACGACTCCGTCTCCCTCGTCCGCGTCCCTGACCGCTTCCATAATTCGGACCGCGTCCGTTCCGATTTCACCGTCTTCCAGTCCGCCGGCAGCGCGAAGACCTTTGTAATCTCCGGCCATCTGCTGCGCCAGGTCCACTACCCCTTCAGCGATCTTCCAGCTGTGCGATACTATAACCAGACCTACCATAATTCACTCCTTATACGATGCTGACGGTTGTTCAGATCCTTATGAGTTGCTCTTCAGATAATCGCGAATCGCTTCAAGAGTCAGGGTTGCGGATGTCGCACCCGGATCCTGATGACCGATGCTGCGGTCTCCCAGATAGCTCGCGCGTCCTTTTGTGGCGCGGATGGTCTTCGTAAACTCGATTCCTTCATGCGCCTTCTCACAGGCGGCATCCAGCGCATCCACAATTCCGGCGCCTTCAGCGACCTTTGCCGCATATGTCTCCTGCGCGGGAATCAGAGCGTCCAGCATAGTCTTTTCGCCTCGGACAGCCTTTCCTCTCTTCTGGATGCCGGCAATAGCTGCAAGAAGCATCTCGTTGAATTCGTCCGCGGTAATGGTCTCTTTTCCGGCAGCGACCTTCCCGGCTTCCATATATGCTGTTCCGTAAAGAGGTCCGGATGCTCCGCCTACCGTCGAAAGAAGCGTCATACCTGTTTTTTTCAAAAATGCTCCGATATCCGTCAGATCCGCGGGAACCTTTTCTTCAACAGCGTGAAAGCCCCTCGCCATATTGACGCCATGATCCGCGTCACCGATCTCCCGATCCAGGTCAGTCAGGAAATCTTTGTTCTCAATAATGACATCTCCGATTTTTTTCATACAATCATAGACTTTCCCAGCCATTTTCTTCCCTCCTGCATAAGACGCCGTTCAAACGGTCATTTTCACCGTATATTCTAGCACGTCTTTGTATAAAAAACCAGATTCTGCAATGTTTTTTACGATTTTTTTGATAAAACTGCACAATAAAACGGCATGTGAACACACATGCCGTTCGACTGTCTGAGCCGCTGCCAGGATCCTTCCTTTTCAGAAGACTTCGATCTGTTTGATGATGCATTCGTTTCCTTTGACCAGCCAGGTCTCGCCGCTTCCGCAGTACGGGCAGATCTTCCCGTAGCGGACCGTTTCATACTCACGCCCGCATCCGCTGCAGTAAGTGACGGCGGGAATCGTTTCAATTCTGAGCTCCGATTCCGAAAGGTAAGGATGCCTCGGTTTGAAATAATCCCAGGCGTCCGCGAAAAGATCCGTCATGATGCCGGACACTTCTCCGACTTCCAGTACAACCGCAGCGACTTTCTCAATATGCTGCTCTTCCACGATTTCGTCAATTGTCCTGGCCAGATTCAGCACAATCCCCATCTCATGCATCTTTATTTTTGAGCCTGTCCACCCTTTCCTTTGCCTTCCGCTTCAGGATTTTCACTTCTCTTTGAGCCGCGTACTTCGCCACATACGGAAGCTTGTCCTCACAGCGGATCATATGTGTATTTTCGGGCTTGTCCCTCAAAAGGGAGATCGCGTCGAATTCGCAGCGGGTCGTGCACAGGCCGCATCCGATGCAGCGGTTCGGGTCCACTACCGATTTCCCGCAGCTTAAGCATCTCGCGGCTTCCGCCTTCACCTGTTCTTCCGTAAGCGGGAGGCGGATGTCACTGAAGGTGGTCTTCGGATTCACGTCGAGGTGTCCCGGAATCTGTCTGGACGCGTTGTCAAAGGATTCAATGACGATATTGTCCTTATCGAGTTCCTTGAACTGTCTGAGATCACGCGCGATTGTAAGAGACTGTCCCTCGTGAACGAAGCGGTGCATGGATTCGCAGCCCATCTTGCCGTCCGCGATCGCGTCGATCGCGAAACGGGCTCCGTGGCAGATGTCGCCGCCGACGAAGATATCCGGTTCGGCAGTCTGGAATGTCACCGGATCATGCTCCGCTGTTCCATTTGCCCGGGTGATGACAGCCGTGCCTTCAAGGAGGTTCTTCCACTCCGCGGACTGGCCGATCGCCTGAAGGACGGTGCCGCACGTGATTTCGATGGTCTCGCCTTCGTCATATTCGGGTGAGAAGCGATGCTCGTCGTCATAGACGCGCACGCATTTCTTAAAGAGGATTCCCTTCACTTTTCCGTCTTCCGTGAGGATCTCTTTCGGTCCCCAGCCGTTGAGGATTTCAATGCCCTCATCCAGCGCTTCCGAGACTTCGTCATCCGCGGCCGGCATCTCGCCGACACCTTCAAGGCAGAGCATCGTGACTTTCCCGTCAGTGGTCCTTACTGCCGCGCGCGCCACGTCTACGGCTACATTGCCGCCGCCGATCACGACCACGTCTCCGTTGAGCTTTACGGAATGATCCTTGTTGACTCTCTTTAAAAATGCCACACCGGATTCCACTCCTTCGGCTTCCTCTCCGGGGACGCCTGCTTTCCTTCCTCCCTGCAGCCCGATCGCGATGTAAAATGCCTTATATCCTTCCTCACGAAGATCCTGAATCGTCTTGTCCGTACCGATCTCAACACCGGTCAGGAACTCCACTCCCATGGCGCGAAGCACGTCGATCTCCGCTTCGAGAACAACCTTCTCCAGCCGGAAGTTCGGAATGCCGAGTGTCAGCATGCCGCCGAGCTTCTCCTCTTTTTCGAAGACCGTCACGTCATACCCTTTTGTACGGAGGTAATAGGCGCAGGAAAGGCCTGCCGGTCCGGATCCGATGACCGCCATCTTATAATCCGGTCCCCACATTCCGCCGTCGTCCTTTTCACAGATCGGAATATAGCGGGTTTCCTCGGAAAGTTCCTGTGCCGCGATGAATTTCTTGATTTCGTCGATGGCGACCGGCTGGTCGATCGTCCCTCTTGTGCAGGCATCTTCGCAGCGTCTGTTGCAGATCGCTCCGCACACCGCGGGAAGCGGGTTGTCCTGCTTGATCAGCTTCAGGGCATCCATATAACGGCCTTCGAGGGCCATTTTCACATATCCCTGAACCGCCAGATGCGCGGGACATGCCGTCTTGCAGGGAGCCGTCCCCGTCGTATGGCAGTTGATTTTCGCGTCTTCACGATAGTTCGGATTCCAGTTATCCGCGGTCCACGGAAGATCATCCGGCAGCGTCGTCTGCGGATAACGGATCTCCCCGTCCTTCGTACAGAGCTTCTGTCCGAGCTTCGCGGCGCCGACCGGACATACTTCCACGCATTTTCCGCAGGCAACGCAATTGTCGGCATTGACATGGGCTTTGTAGGAAGAAGCCGACATGTTCGGCGTATTGTAAAGCTGCGAAGTCCGAAGGGCATTGCAGACGCCCGGAGCGCAGTTGCAGATCGCGACGATCTTCTCTTCCCCGTCGATATTCGTGGTCTGATGGACGAAACCGTGGCGCTCCGCTCTGTCGAGTATTTCCAGCACTTCCTCATAGGAAATATAACGGCCCATTCCCCTGTCAACGCAGTACTCCGCCATATCTCCTACGCCGATGCAGAACTCTCCGTTGATTTCGCCGCTGCCCTCGCCGCGCATGGTCTGCTGTTTCCGGCAGGTACACTGGCCGACGGAATATTTGTCATATTTGTTCAGCCAGTGGGAAATGTGTTCCACGCTGACCGAGGTCTGTTCGTGTTCGATCGCCTTCTCGACGGGAATGACATGCATCCCGACGCCCGCTCCTCCCGGAGGGACCATCGGCGTGACATTTTCAAGAGGCATCTGGGTCATCAGGTTGAAGAAGGTGGCCAGATTCGGGTGCTGGGCGGTCAGTTCGTCGTTCATCATCATGAACTCCGCGGAACCCGGGACAAAGATCGGGACATTGTACACCTTTTTCCGCTCGGGATTCTCACGGGTCATCTCGATCACGCCGACCCAGACCAGATGATCGACCATCTTCCGAGTCTCCTCGATCGTCATTCCGTTCATCTGCGCAAGTTCCTCAATGCTGTACGAAACGCGCGTCTTTTTGAAGTTCAGCATGAAGCGCGCTTCTTCTTTTGTCAGCACTTCATCGAGGGCCCAGTACTCCGGATCGTCATAACCCATGGTGCCGGAATATTTGACCAGGTAACGGTCCGTGATCATCGAGCCGAGCTTTAAGATCAGCTTCGCCTTTTCCGGATCCTTCGGTGTATAATTCGGATCCTGTACAAAATCCCTGCTGTTGAAGTCCCTGTTCTTCTGTGGTTTCATGGCCATTTTCCTTTTCTTAGAAGTTATTTTTCAATTGACGGAAATCAGCGTGTCCAGAATTTCCTTTCTGGTCGGATGATCGTTCGGGAACGCGAGCGTGTGGACCGCCTCATTGATATCCTGAAGATAGTGCGCGTCCGAATCGGAAATGATCCGGACATTGTTCAGATAGGGATGGTTGCGCATCAGTTCGTGAAGCCGGTCGAGATGATTGACTTCCGCGCAGGTAAAGTCCGCGTTCGGAGGAATCATTCCGAGATTGCTGATCAGGGAAGTAGTCCCTTTCTCCAGATGGGCGGGGATCATGATCCCGTTAAAGGAACTGACCGCCTCATGAACGCTGTCGAACGGGATCGATGTCGCGTTGATCAGAAGATATTCCTCTTCCCCGATCACTTCGTCATTGCCGTTCATAATGATCTGCTCGCCGAATATTTCTTTTTTATTCCGGACCTTCATCAGCCGCTCATAGACATAGCTGTCAAAGGCAAGCGCGTCTTCCGCCTCCGCGAAAAGACAGACCACGTGAACTTCTTCTTCCGTGGTCAGTTCCATGCCGGGTATCACAATCAGGCCGTAGCGTTCTCCGGCTTCCATAAGGGCCGGAGTGTTGCGCGCTGAATTATGATCCGTCAGGGCAATGATATTCAGTTCCTTCAGCATGGCCATTCCCGCGATATTATTGGGCGTCATGTCCGGATCGCCGCATGGCGACAGGCAGGAATGAATATGCAGATCATAAGCGAGTTCCATCAGTTACTCTCCGTGAATCAATCTGTAAATCTCAAGGGACGCGTCGAAAATGGATTTTTCGGTCCGAAGAACCGTAAATCCCTCGCTTTGCGCCTTCTGAAGGCCGGTCTCATCCATACGGGTTCCTTCCGCGAGAACGATGCAGCTCATGTCCGTCAGCGTCATGACGGCCAGCGTGTTGATATTGCCCATGACCGTCACCCACGCGGCTCCTTCCACACCTCTGCTCATCGCGATACTGAGGAGGTCGCAGCAGAATACGGAAGTAATCTCCTTCTCCGGCTCATCCCCGGCATTGACTGTTTCAAAGATGCCTTTTTCTATCAGATCCCGGATCGTCATGCTTTCTCCTTTCCCGGTTCCTCTTCCGCTTCTTTCTCCGTCTTTCCGAACGGTTCGAGTCCCGAGCTCATGTGGACGTCTGTCGCTACTGTTCCGGCCAGCGAACGGATATAATCCAGCATCACGTAGATGCAGTCGGTTTCCCTGGCGGTTCCCCTGATAATATCTTCAGCAAGAGACCTGCAGGTCGGAGCGCCGCAGGATCCGCAGTCAATTCCCGGGAAGCGCTTTGTCAGAGCTTCCACTTCCTGCATCTTGTGAAGGTTTTCAATAAAGTTTCTTCCGAGCGATGTCACCGGCTCATACTCGACCTCTTCCGTCCACATGCCGGTATCCTCGGGAACAGGAGGCGCTCCGGAGACCGGAAGATATTTTCGCAGGGACTGCATCCTGGTCTTGGCAATGTAGGGATTCTCAATTGTCAGGACACCGCCGACGCAGCCTCCCGGACAGGCATCCAGTTCCACAAAATGGAGCGAATGAATCTTCTGGCTCTCCAGGTCGTCCAGAACACGGATGCAGTTCTCAATGCCGTCCGCCGCAAGATGCGAGTCGTCGATAAGTCCTGCCGCCTCTCCGCCGCTGATCCCCCAGCCGATCCCGATTCTGCCGGCTTCCGCCAGATCGAGGAGTTCCTCCGGATGTTCGGCCACTTCCTTCATCAAAGGCAGTACTTTCATATAGACGTCCTTGATGGCAAGCGTATAGTCAATCTCCGTTTTTTCAACCCCGATCGGGTTTCTGCACATCGTGACCTTTGCCGGACAGGGCGAGATAAAGAAGATCCCGATCTTTTCCGAAGGCAGCCCGGTTTCTTCCATTGCCCGCTTTCTCGCCAGCGTAGCCGCCAGCTCCACGGGCGGCTGGATCGGGAGCATATGCTCGATCAAAGACGGAAATCTGGTATAAATCATCTTTACGATTGTCGGGCAGGCAGTCGAAATAAAGGGATAATTTTCCGGATGCGCCGCGATGTATTCCCGCGACATGGCCGAAACGATCTCGGCAGCCGATCCGACTTCCCATACTTTGTCAAATCCCATTTTGACAAGCGCGGTCAGAAGGATATTCACATCTTCCAGATTCATAAACTGCCCGTAAAATGACGGTGCGGGCAGTGCAACCCTGTACTCGAAATCATTCATCCTGTCAATGGGATCATAGACAGGTATTTTCGCGTGATGTTCGCAGATTCTCACACATTCGCCGCAGTCGATACAGCGCTCGTGAATAATCTGGGCCTTCTTGTTTCGCACACGAATTGCCATTGTAGGACATCTCTTTATACAGTTGGTACAGCCGACGCACTGGTCCCTGTCAAGTTGTACAGAATGTTCGTGAGCTCCAGCCATGATTACTCCTTTACCGATGGATAGTTTTTCGGGACCTCATCATGTAAGATGTACATGCATGGTCACGGTTGTTCCGACCCCGATTTCGGTTTCAATATCGATACTGTCCGTATATTTTTTCATATTCGGCAGTCCCATACCGGCTCCGAAGCCGAGATTCCGCACATTTTCAGATGCGGTGGAATAGCCGGCGGTCATCGCCTTTTCGATATCCGGGATGCCGGGGCCTTTGTCTTTCAGAACCATTTTGATATCGTCCTCGCTGATCTCAACGGTAATCTCACCGCCGTACGCGTGAATCACCATATTGATCTCGCCTTCGTAAATCGCGATCGAAACTCTTCGGACGATATCCGGCGCGATGCCGATCATTTTCAGCTTCTTTTTGATATCGGTCGAGGCATGCCCCACACGGGTAAAATCCTCGCCGTCCACGTCATATTTGAACTCAAGAGAATCGCTCATAATCCGACCCTCCTCTAAGTCCCTTTTCATACAGAAGTCCGCAGGACATAAACATCCGGTGTCCTGTCTTCATGACGACGATGCCCGCTTCCCTGGCAAGCTCAAGCATCTCTTCCGTCGGATTCTTGTCCCTGACGAACAGGACGCATTTCATATCGATCATCTCGGCCGTACGGATCACCTGCGGATTGCAAAGCCCCGTCACAAGCATGGCCTGATCCTTTACAAAAGCGAGCACGTCGCTCATCATGTCGGATCCGCACGCTGCCAGTATCTCCTCGTCAAGATGCTCCTCCCCTACCAGCACGGTCGCGTGGACCGCTTCCTTCGCTTCTCTGATTGTCATTTGCTGCTCCTCCGTACCCGTACAGGCATTACCATTTCTCTTTGCGGCCCCAAGAAAAAAGCCGCTCAATATCATTTTTCATTGTACCATGAAACCCTCTGCCGCGCGAGTATAAAAACAGGCTGTAAAGGGATATAAAAGGCCCTGATAACGGCTCTCTTTCAGTTTTTAACTCAAGTTAAATGCGTTTTACTTATTGGATAGAAAAATATTCTGTTCTTTGACCAAAAACCCTTTTTTAAGAACCCTTTAATATGTTATAATTCTTCAGATAGCAGCGTGTGTTTTCAAATCTGTCATTGTATCAATGTATCTTTTAAGGCATCCGTTGTTCTAACAAAATCAGTATTAGGAGGTTATTTTTATGTGTGCTAGTGGCTCAACTACCGGAGTCGCCTTCTCAGGCACACCGGAGCAGAAGGAAAAGCTGCTTCAGGTGATCGCTTCGAAAAAAGACGAACCGGGCGCGTTAATGCCGATTCTGCAGGAAGCACAGGCCATCTACGGCTATCTTCCGATCGAAGTTCAGACGATGATTGCAGAAGAGATGAACATCCCGCTCGAAAAAGTGTACGGCGTATCGACTTTCTATGCGCAGTTCTCGCTTTATCCGAAGGGCAAGTACAGAATTTCGGTATGTCTCGGTACCGCTTGCTATGTCAAAGGGTCGGGAGCCGTTATGGAAGAACTCGAAAAAGAGCTTTCCATCACAAACGGACAGTGTACTGCCGACGGCAAGTTCTCACTCGATGCCTGCCGCTGCGTTGGCGCCTGCGGTCTTGCACCTGTGATGCTGGTTAACGACGACGTTTACGGTCGTATGACACCGGATCAGGTCAAGGGGATCCTTGCCAAATACGAATAAAACGCTTTACGGAGAATTCCTGAAATGATGCCCGAAATCTCACTCAACGTACTGGATGTAGCCGAGAATTCCACACGGGCCGAAGCCTCACTTGTCATCATCAGCGTGGAAGCGGATACCGCTTCGGATGAGCTGACGATCGTCATCAAGGATGACGGCTGCGGCATGACGCCCGAGATGGTTGCGAACGTGACGGATCCGTTTTTTACGACACGGAAAACCAGACGCGTCGGCCTCGGAGTTCCGTTTTTCAAACTCGCTGCGGAAATGAGCGGCGGAAGGTTTTCAATCGAATCGGAGGTTGGTGTGGGTACCTGCGTAACGGCTGTATTCGGCCTTACAAATGTAGACCGCATGCCTCTGGGCGATATGACATCCACAATGCACTCTCTCATCACGATGCACGAGGATACGGACTTTCTTTATACATACCGTTACGACAGTGACAGCTTTACCCTGGACACCCGTGAGTTTCGCGAGGTACTGGGCGGCGTGCCGTTCAGCGAGCCGGAGGTATCGCAGTATATCCGGGAATATCTTCGGGAAAACGAAGCAGAAGTAACCAAAGGACGATTAATTTAAGAAAGGATCTATACGACATGAAATCATTGGAGGAATTGAAAGCGATCCGCGAACGGATGCAGGGACAGCTCGGCATGCGTGAAGAGGGTGAAGACCAGACACGTGTCGTTGTCGGTATGGCCACCTGCGGTATTGCGGCAGGCGCCCGTCCCGTTCTCAACAAATTCGCTGAACTGGTTCAGGAACGCGGCATCAAGAACACGATCGTCACACAGACAGGCTGCATCGGCATCTGCCGTTTCGAGCCGATCGTTGAGATTTATGAGCCCGGCAAGCCGAAGGTCACCTACGTTCATATGGACGCTGAAAAAGCGGAAGAAGTTGTCACCCGTCATCTGCAGGGCGGACAGGTCGTAAAAGAATACGTCATTCCGGCTACGATCTCTGTCCCGTCAAAGTAAGGAGGAAGCAGTATGTATCGTGCACATGTACTGGTATGCGGAGGAACCGGCTGCGCCTCTTCCGGCAGCGGGAAAATTCAGGATACCTTTAAAGAACAGCTTGAAGAAAAAGGGCTTTCCAACGAAGTAGCCATCGTACAGACGGGATGTCATGGTCTGTGCGCTCTCGGCCCGATCGTTGTCGTCTATCCGGAAGGCACTTTCTATTCACAGGTTACACCGGAAGACGTTCCCGAAATCGTTGCCGAACATCTTCTGAAAGGACGTATTGTCGAACGTCTCGTCTACAAAGAAGAAGACGAGGACGATGGCAGCGTCAAGTCCTACAATGACACAGACTTCGCGAAGAAGCAGCACAGAGTCGCGCTTCGCAACTGCGGTGTCATCAACCCCGAAAACATCGATGAATATATCGGTACACGCGGCTATGAAGCTCTCGGAAAAGTTCTGACCGAGATGACCCCGGAACAGGTTATCGACGTAGTCCTTGCCTCCGGTCTTCGCGGCAGAGGCGGCGCCGGTTTCCCGACAGGCAGAAAATGGCAGCTTGCCAGGAACCTCGTTCAGGACGGCGGCCCGAAGTATGTCTGCTGCAACGCTGACGAAGGCGACCCGGGCGCGTTCATGGACAGATCCGTTCTTGAAGGCGATCCGCATGTCGTCCTTGAAGCCATGACGATTGCCGGCTACGCGATCGGCGCGAACCAGGGCTTCATCTATGTCCGTGCTGAATATCCGATCGCTGTCGAACGTCTCGGCATCGCGATCAAGCAGGCCAGAGAATACGGACTGCTCGGCAAGAACATCTTCGACAGCGGTTTTGATTTCGATATCGAACTCCGCCTCGGCGCCGGCGCTTTCGTCTGCGGTGAAGAGACGGCTCTTATGACTTCCATCGAAGGCAAGAGAGGCGAGCCCCGCCCGCGTCCGCCTTTCCCGGCAGTCGCAGGTCTTTTCCAGCGTCCGACCATCCTCAACAACGTCGAAACCTGGGCCAACATTCCTCAGATCATCCTGAACGGACCGGAATGGTTCGCCTCGATGGGCACAGAGAAATCCAAAGGCACCAAGGTCTTCGCTCTCGGCGGCAAGATCAACAATACAGGTCTTGTTGAAATCCCGATGGGCACAACGCTTCGCGAAGTCGTTGAAGACATCGGCGGCGGCGTACCGAACGGCAAGAAGTTCAAAGCTGCTCAGACAGGCGGTCCGTCCGGCGGATGTATCCCGGCTGAGCACTATGATGTTCCGATCGACTATGACAACCTGCTCGCCATCGGCTCGATGATGGGTTCCGGCGGTCTGATCGTTATGGACGAAGACAACTGCATGGTCGATATCGCGAAGTTCTTCCTGGAGTTCACGGTTGACGAATCCTGCGGTAAATGTACACCGTGCCGTATCGGTACAAAGCGTATGTACGAAATCCTTGACCGCATCACAAAAGGACAGGGCACTCTGGAAGATCTGGATCGCCTCGAAGAACTCGGCAAGTATATCAAGGACAACGCGCTCTGCGGTCTCGGACAGACAGCCCCGAACCCCGTACTTTCCACCCTTCGTTATTTCCGCGATGAATATGTCGCGCACGTTGTGGACAAGAAGTGCCCCGCCGGAGTCTGCAAAGCTCTTCTCAGCTATTCGATCGATCCCGCCAAGTGCAAAGGCTGCACGCTCTGCGCACGCAACTGCCCGGCCGGCTGCATCAGCGGCAAGGTCAAGGAACCGCATGTCATCGACCAGAGCAAGTGCCTGAAGTGCGGCGCCTGCATGGATAACTGCCGTTTCGGCGCGATCAGCAAAGGATGAGAGGAGGAACAACCATGGCTGATATAAACATCAAAATCAATGGCATGGATGTCACTGCCCCGGCCGGTTCCACGATTCTGGAAGCTGCTCGGCTGGCACATATCAAAATCCCGACACTGTGCTATCTGAAAGAAATCAACGAGATCGGCGCATGCCGTATCTGCGTTGTCGAGGTAAAAGGAGCGCGTTCACTTGTCACAGCCTGTGTCTATCCGATCAACGAAGGCATGGAAGTGTTCACGAACACACCGCGCGTACTTGAATCCCGCAAGAAAACTCTTGAACTGATCCTTTCGGATCATGACAAGGAATGTCTCTCCTGCGTACGCAGCGGCCACTGCGAGCTGCAGGCCCTGTGCCAGGAGTACGGCGTTGACAATACACATGAATTCGAAGGCGACATGAACAAGTTCGCGCTTGACGAGTCCGCTCCGCATATGGTCCGCGACAACAACAAGTGCATCCTCTGCCGCCGCTGCGTCGCCGCCTGCGAGAAATTCCAGAGCGTTGGCGTGATCGGACCGAACAACCGCGGTTTCAAGACCAACATCGGCTGCGCTTTCGATCTGCCGCTCGGCAGCACCGCCTGCGTAGACTGCGGACAGTGCATCAACGTATGCCCGGTAGGCGCTCTCTATGAAAAAGACAGCACTCAGGCAGTATTCGATGCCCTCAACGATCCGACCAAGACCGTATTCGTACAGACCGCTCCCGCTGTTCGCGCAGCTCTGGGCGAAGAATTCGGATATCCGATCGGAACTCCTGTCGAAGGAAAGATGGCCGCGGCGCTTCATCGCCTCGGATTCGACGGTGTCTATGATACCAACTTCGGCGCGGACCTTACGATCCTCGAAGAAGCTCATGAATTTATCGAGCGCTTCACAAAGGGCGGAAAGCTTCCGCTGATCACCTCCTGCTCACCGGGATGGGTCAAGTTCTGCGAACACTATTTCCCGGATATGACAGAGAATCTGTCCAGCTGCAAGTCCCCGCACCAGATGCAGGGTGCTATGATGAAATCCTTCCTGGCTGAAAAGAAGGGTCTTGATCCGAAGGATATCGTCACTGTCAGCGTAATGCCGTGTACAGCGAAGAAATTCGAGTGCAAGCGCGACGATCAGGATGCTACGGGCTATCCGGATGTCGATCACGTCATCACAACACGTGAACTGGCCAGGATGATCCGCAGAATCGGTCTTCAGTTCGAAGATCTGCCTGATGAGAAGTTTGACGATCCGATGGGCGAATACACCGGCGGCGGTGTCATCTTCGGAGCATCCGGCGGCGTTATGGAAGCTGCCCTTCGTACAGCGGTTTACTGGATCACCGGTGATGACACCAATACTCCGGTCGACTTCCAGGAAGTCCGCGGACAACAGGGTATCAAGGAAGCCACTTATACAGTCGGCGACGTAACGGTTCGCGTAGCTGTCGCTTCCGGTCTTGCCAATGCGCGCAAGGTCCTCGAGAGTGTCCAGAGCGGCGAAAAGCAGTATGATTTCATCGAAATCATGGCCTGCCCGGGCGGCTGCATCAACGGCGGCGGCCAGCCGCAGGTTTCCGCGGAAGTCCGCAACTTCACGGATTACCGTACGAAACGTGCTAACGCGCTCTACAGCTATGATGAAGCTTCCGAGCACCGCAAATCACATCAGAATGTCTCCCTCAACAAGATGTATGAGGATTATCTGGGTGAAATCGGCGGCGAAAAGGCACATCATCTGCTTCATACCACCTACGTCAAGAGAGGACTCTACAAATAAGAGCCGGTATCAGAACAATAAAAGAGCGTGCCATAACGGCACGCTCTTTCTTTTCACTTATACAGGTCAGACAGTATATGAATCATTTAAAGCTAAGAAATCCCAACGCCGAATCAATGACCGAACATTTCAAGGACGGTGTACTTTACCTGACATTTCCAAGCCTGGACAAGGAGAAATGGCTCGTAAACGCATTTTCAACAAGATTGGGCGGAGTCAGCAAAGAACACTTAAGCGCCATGAATTTCGGCCTCAGCAAAGGCGACGACCCCGAAAATCTGCGGGAGAACTTCCGCCGGTTTCAGGCTGCCGTCGGCTTCGAAGCGGAACAGCTCGTCATGTCCCATCAGAAGCATACGACCAATGTTTTAAGGGTCGGTAAAAACGACTGCGGAACGGGGTATGACGAAAGAGGAATCTGGACGGATATAGACGGGTTTATAACAAATGAACCAGGCATCTGCCTGGTCACTTTCTACGCGGACTGCGTTCCTTTATTTGTCGCGGATCCCGTGCACCACGCGATCGGACTCTCCCATTCGGGATGGCGCGGAACCGCGGCCAAAATGGGGAAGGTCACCGTGGAACGGATGCAGGAGGAGTTCGGAAGCAATCCTTCGGATCTCATCGCCGCGATCGGACCATCCATCTGCCAGAGCTGTTACGAAGTCAGTTCGGATGTCGCCGAACTGTTTCCCGAAGAGGTCACACAGCCGCATGGTGAAGGGCACGCTCTTCTGGATCTGACGGAAGCGAACAGACTGATCTTCATGGAAGCGGGAATTCCGGCCTCTCAGATCTCCGTTTCCAATCTCTGTACCGCATGCAATCGGGAGATCCTCTTCTCTCACCGCGGTTCCGGTGGAAAATGCGGCCTTCTTGCAGGCTTTATGGAGATTCTTCCGTAAATCACTCCGCTGGCTCGAACTTGTAGCCCATGCCCCAGATCGTTTTGATCAGAGCGCCCTTGTCGCCCATTTTGGCACGGAGCTTTTTGACATGCGTATCAATCGTGCGGGCGTCTCCGTAATAATCGTAATTCCATACGGCATTCAGGATTTTTTCGCGTGAAAGCGCGATGCCCTTATTTTCCACAAAATAGCTCAGCAGTTCAAATTCCTTGAAAGACAGTTCGATGTCTTTTCCGTCAATGGAAACCTGGTGAGCTGTTTTATCGATCCGGATTCCCGAGGACTCCACGATTTCAGACGCCCCCTGCGCATTGGTTCTTCGAAGAACCGCGTCTACTCTCGCGACCAGAATTTTCGGAGAAAACGGCTTGGAAATGTACTCATCCACACCCAGCTGGAAGCCCAGCAGTTCATCTCTTTCGTCGCTGCGGGCCGTAAGCATAATAATCGGCACTTTCGAATACTGCCGGACCTCGCGGCATACCTGCCAGC
Organism: uncultured Eubacteriales bacterium; assembly: GCA_900319795.1. GTDB lineage: Bacteria > Bacillota > Clostridia > Lachnospirales > Lachnospiraceae > Chordicoccus. The sequence goes on from ONPU01000002.1 coordinate 47,768, forward strand.
CATCCATACGGGGCATCATCACATCCAGAAGGATCAGGGCGATGTCCTTTTCAGAGAAAAAGATATCGACAGCCTCCTCGCCGTCAGCCGCCTCCAGAACCATATATCCCTGACGTTCCAGGAAATCTCTGACCAGTTTTCTCATTCTGGCTTCATCGTCCACAACCAGTATTTTCAGATGATCCATCACAAACTCCTCCTTCTTTAGTAATCCTTTTTGCGCATTTCCTTCAGCCAGAACCGGTCGCCCTCTATGACGAGTCCGGTCAGCGCGCCTCCGAAAACGCATCCTGTGTCAATGCAGATAAATCCTCTGTCCGGGAAAGACATCCGCGCATCATAGGGAAGCACCAGATGATTCCCGTCCGGCATAAAGAAAACCGGCTGTCTCATCGGAGTATGTCCCCCAATGGCAATCTTTCCCTTATATCCTCCCTCTGTAACCGTGCGGTCCCATAGAAGAATCTCCGGAGTATTATCCTCCATCCGATCGGAGACCAGCCCTGCGTGAACGGCAATAAACTGCTCGTCTTCAAAAAAGAGAGGGGTATTTTCCAGCAGTTCCCGCGCGATATCCGGTTTCTGGCCGTGGTTTTCAAAGGACTGAAGTGTTTTGAGTCCTCCGTTGTAAGCCCAGAGAGCCATAGAGACCTGGTGCTTCAGATTTTCAAGAAAGAACTGATCGTGATTGCCCCTCACGATGATCATCCTCTCTCCCATCTCGGCCTTCAGCTTTTCAACCTGACGGAATACCTCATAAGAGTGCAGGCCCCTGTCGAACAGATCTCCCAGGATCAGCAGACGGTCTTCCTCTTTATTCAATTCACATTTTCTGAGGAGTCCTCTGAGTTCCAGAGAACAGCCATGGATATCGCTTGTGATAATTGTTTTCATGACGCTATTATAGCACGAAGTTCGTGTCCATTCAGTGTCTGACCGTAACGATTATGCCTCCACAGTTATCTCCTGAAATCATAAATGACTCTTCGGGCTCCGGGCAGGAGTCTCCGCTCACATAATAGACACTGTACTTCGTTCCCCCGGCTTCAATTTCAAGAGGCTGCTCCGGCGACGTATCGGCACGGAGTTTCTGAAGGTATTCTTCCAGACACAGATCGTTCTGATACATATATGCGGCGTGAGGCACCCCGACATAGCGGAAATGCCACGCTTCATTGCTGATTCCCGTAATATCCGTTTTATTTTCCGCGTAACGTCTTATAAATCCGTAGAGATACGAGTGTTCCGCCATCCAGACCGCGTTTTCACTCTCTGAAAATGTGCCCTCACTGCCGTCATCATAGATTATGCCGAGATCAAGCGCCAGTCCGGTATGGTGTTCACTGTATCCGGGTACGGCAACATACTGTTCCGAGTAATCTTCCCCGTAGAGTTCCGCCATCTCATCCCAGACGCTCTGCTGATACTCCTTTGACCTCCAGGCACTGCTCACGGATGTATAGGTGGTTCCCATAGCTTCGTCACAGTCTTTGACCATCTGGTCCAGCGCGTGCATGATGTCCGGTGACAGACGGAAGTCTTCATTTGAAACAGGATAGTCATACTGCTGGGCATCCACGATCCGGACCGGTGAGAAGGACGCGTTTGCGTCAAAATTGTAGGCATGGTCCGCGTTTACCAGGATCAGGTCACCTCTGCACTTGTCCGTTTCTGAAAATGTCAGCATCTTTTTCTCCTCTGCCGTGGGAGTTGCTGCGACAGCCTCTGTCTGTGCCGCGGCTTCCGTGGTCAGTGCTTCTTTCTTTCCGCCGCAGGCGGCAAGTGAAGCCATGAGTGGCAGTGTCATAAATATAATCAGAAGCTTTTTCCCCATTGAGCTTATGCTTTCTCTGTAAATATATTCCATTCTTACCTCGTCACTAATATCATTAATTATATACCAGAAGGACTTTTGAAGATCATTGGATAAACAATTCAGACATCTGCACAAGTGATTAGTACTTCTTAGCTCGTCAGAAATTGTGTTGTTCGAAAAAATCACACTGTTTGAGCGAAGCGAGTTTGGGATTTTTTCGAACGTTCTTAGCAATTTCTGAGGAGCTTAGTAGTACTTCGCGCGGAAGCCGTCTGAAGTGTTTATACAATGATCTCAAGAGATCTCAAGAGTTACTTTTGGCTGCCTCTTTTGGCCGCGCAGCTTATAACGGGCACCAATCTCAAAGATAACACGGATAGCAGGAAAAGGCAAATACGTCGCCATTCCTTGACAACCCCCCGGAAAAAGTGTATGATCACTCACAGCCACAAAGCTTATTTTACGGGCTTGTACTGGTTTCGACGGGGGTTTTGAAGTCGAGGAAGCCATCCGCGGTTCCGGACCGCGTTAAAACCGGAAAAACCTAAATTTAACTGACAACAACAGAGTTGCAGTAGCGGCTTAATCCGCTCGTCGGCCTGAGATTACCCGTGCTCTCAGATCACCGGCGTCATAATCACGGGAAACGACACAGACAAAGCTTTGAGTCTGCGGGCGTAATATGAAGCTACCAAGGCACTGAGGCCGCTGCCGGCCGCCCTGCCGAGGGAATGTAAAGCGGCAGCTGTGATGGGAGATGCCTTGAGGGATAGGCTTTCGGACGCGGGTTCGATTCCCGCCAGGTCCACTGACCTACAGGAGGAAAACACCGCTGAATCCATATCAGATTTTGATTGATACGGGTTCAGCGGTGTTTTTATGTGCTACTCTTCCGTTTTCACTTTCGTTTCCGTTTCCGGGCGGACCAGATAGGGTTTGAGGAACAGGAGCAAAGCTCCCGTCAGCATACCGGCGACCAATCCGGCCAGAAGCAGATACGGCAGATAATCCGTAAACGGCATTTCCGGCAGAAGAATAAATGCGATCATCAGCTGGCCGATATTGTGGGCCGCACCACCTGCGGCACTTACGCCGAAGACCGAAAAAAGGCCGGTCCGGCGAAGCATTTCCATGATCAAAAGCGCTAAAATCGTGCCTCCCAGGGAATAAAAGATGCTGCTCATATTGCCGAAAAGGAATCCGACGATCAGGATTCTTGCCAAAGACACGGCAAAGGCAGCTCCGATTCCGGAGCTGTAAAGGACAGCCGTAATGACGATATTGGACAGTCCCGGTTTGATTCCGGGCAGAGCCGGTGTCAGCGGTATCAGAGCTTCCACGTAGCTCAAGACTGCCGCTAAGGCTGTCATCATCCCCAGATATGCAATTCCATAGCTCTTTCCTTTAATGAAACTCATCAGCTTGCAACCGTATCCACTTCCGGATTCTCAGATCCGGTTCCTGTAATTTTCAACACAACCCTGTTCGGAAGGCATACGACGGATCCTCCCTTTTCGTCAATGGGAGCCATATGCACACAGCTTTGATCCGCGCAGTCCGCTTCTGTCATACGAACTGTACCATTCCGGATCTCGCAGACGTTGTGGCCTTCAATATCAATCGTCACGTCCTTGGTAAGGGGCCATCTTCCGAACTCATTTTCCCCAACAGTAATCAAAAGCTCTGCTCCACGGAAAGCGGTTCTGCTTTTGATATTCATAAGCATCAGAAAAACAGCAGCCGCCGCAAGAATCACAATGAGGATCACATCTGCCCTTCTGATCTCACTGATAATGGAGTTTTCTGTTCGGTTATTCACGCTCTTACTTTCTAATCGAAAAGAACGCTTCCGAATTCAATCGAAAGCGTTCTGATCATATCTCAAATGCGTTATTATTTACGGATCTGAGCCGCTACTTCTTCAGCGAAGTTTTCCTGTCTCTTCTCGATACCTTCACCGGTTTCGAAACGGACAAATCTCTTGATGCTGATGTTCGCGCCGTTTTCTTTCGCGACCTGAGCGACATACTTGTTCACGGTCTGCTTGCCGTCTTCAGCCTTGACATAGACCTGATCCTGAAGACAGATCTCAGCCAGTTCCTTGTTGATACGGCCCATAACCATGCCATTCCAGATCTTGTCGTTGGCATTCGGCTTTTCATTCTTGGCTGCAGCAAGAAGGACTTCCTTTTCCTTCTCAAGATATTCCTGATCCACTTCGGCTCTGGAATTGTACTTCGGTCTCATGGCAGCTGCCTGCATGGCAACGTTCTTCGCCATCTCTTTGATGGCATCGTTCACTACGTCTGTCTCAACATCGACCAGAACGACAATCTTGCCGCCAGCGTGTGTATAAGCGGTGATGAAACCATTTTCTTCGCTGATCTTCTCGAAACGACGGATCTTCAGGTTTTCGCTGATCACGGCGATTTCCGCGACAAGGGCGTCCTGAACAGTCTTGGACGGATCGGCTTTCCATGTTTCAGCCATGAACGCGTCCAGATCTGCGGATTCGGTAGCCAGAGCCTGTACTGCGACATCATGTACAAAGCCTTTGAACAGGTCGTTCTTCGCGACAAAGTCTGTCTCGGAATTCACTTCGACAACAGCAGCTGTCTTGCCGTCTTCAGAGACAAGGCCTTCGCACAGGCCTTCCGCCGCAATGCGGTCTGCCTTCTTCGCAGCCTTGACCATGCCGTTCTCACGAAGATAGTCAATAGCCTTTTCCATATCACCATCTGTAGCAGTCAGAGCCTTTTTGCAGTCCATCATACCGGCGCCGCTCTGCTCACGAAGTTCCTTCACCATTGCAGCTGTAATAGCCATCTTTGTATTCCTCCCCTTACTTATTCAGCCTGTGCGGCCTTCTCGGATTCTTCATCCGGATATGCGACATAACCTTCAGCCGGAATCTCATCGGCGTCGGCTTCCATCTGGCCCTGATTTGCTTCCACAACAGCATCAGCCATCTTGGAAACGATCAGCTTAACGGCACGGATCGCGTCGTCGTTGCCCGGGATGACATAGGTCAGTTCTTCCGGATCGCAGTTTGTATCGCAGATACCGATCAGCGGGATATTCAGTGTATGAGCTTCCTGAATGCAGATACGTTCCTTCTTCGGGTCAACCACGAAGATGGCGTCCGGAAGCTTCTTCATATCTCTGATGCCGCCGAGGTTCTTCTCAAGCTTTTCATGTTCCTTCTTCAGCTGCAGGACTTCCTTCTTCGGAAGAGCTTCAAATGTGCCGTCTTCCGCCATGGTCTCGATGTCCTTCATTCTCTTGATACGGCTCTGGATTGTACGGAAGTTGGTCAGCATGCCGCCGAGCCATCTTTCATTTACATAGTACATTCCGCTGCGGACAGCTTCTGTTCTGATCGCGTCCTGTGCCTGCTTCTTTGTACCGACGAAAAGGATCTTGCCGCCGTTGGCTACGATCTCGCTTACCGCGTTGTAAGCATCGTCAACCATACCGACTGTCTTCTGAAGATCGATGATGTAGATCCCGTTGCGCTCCGTATAGATATACGGCTTCATCTTGGGGTTCCATCTTCTCGTCTGATGTCCGAAATGTACGCCTGCTTCGAGCAGCTGTTTCATGGAAATAACACTCATCTCATTTCTCCTTTAAAATTGGTTTTTCTTCCACACACTTCTCCGCCGGAACTACATTTTCGAAAATGAAGCACCGCCGCCGGAATCCGTGTATGTGCTTTTTCGCAACTTCCATATCATATCATGTGTAAAATGATCAAGTCAACAGCATTTATTAAGAAAACCCGCTTAAATCCTGTTCACTTTGCGGTCTTTTACAAAAATCACCCAACTGAGGAACGCGGTCAGAAGGAGCGACAGGATCATAATGATGACCTCCGCCCATTCGGGAACCATCGAGGACAAAATATCGTTCGAAAACTGAGCCGTCAGATTGTTGAAAACATGAAAGATCACAGGGGCCGCGATCGTTCCGTAATGCTCATAGAGGAGCGCCAGAAAAATGCCGGCAAAGAACGCGAATACGCCCTGCTGCATATTGCCGTGTATGAGCGCGAAAAGCGCTGCCGAAATAAGAACTGCCGGAACAAATCCGAAGTAATCTCTGGCTCTTCTGTAAACAAGTCCTCTGAAAATCAGTTCCTCTATGAAAGGTCCCAGAATGCCGACCGCGATCGTGACAAAGAAGGGAATCGATGTTTCCATGCTTTGCAGAAATGTCTTATAGACCGGGTTCTTCACCGGAAACTGTTCCGCAATGGCATTCAGAGGATTCGACACAAACAAGGTCAACATGAGAATCAATATCACGGATGCGGGGTTCATACCTCGTTTCTGCAAAATCCGGTCTGTCTGTCCGTTCACGCGTCTCTTTTCCTCGTCGTTCATAAAAAAGATCATGATAATCGGAAGAGACACCAGCGTCGCGATAATATAGATCGGCATGTAGCTTCTCGTGATAACGGAAGTGATATCCGCCTGCGTGAAGTTCACATGATGGTACATATACCAGAATGACGCGACCATTCCGATTCCAAGGCCCAGTACAAAACTCACAACATTGGAGATTGCAAGATCTGTCAGAATCGGATAGGCAATCCGCCAGAGCTTCCACCAGATGGAAGCGGATTCAGCTGACCCGGCCGGCCGCCTCTCCGCTCTTCCGTCTCCGTATCTCGCGTCACTTAAGATTCTGTGTGACTTCTCATCCCGCATCTGCCCGATCAGGACATTTTTCAGTTCTTCCGTATTGTCAACGATGCAGTCGGGCCAGATCTTCTCCAGTTCCTCCCGGCTTCCGTATCCGTACGTAACACCGATGGAAGAGATTCCGGCTGTGCGGGCACCTTCCACATCATATTTCCGGTCTCCGACAAGCACGACATCCGACCGGGAATTGCTTTTTCCCACTCGCGCGAGCGCTTCTTCGATCACCTCGGATTTCCGGACGCGGCTGCCGTTCAGCTCACTTCCCACAATTGCGGTAAAATATTGCGCGATTCCGAAATAGCGGAGAATCTGAACACAGAATTCCGTCGGTTTGGACGAAGCCAGCGCGATCTGAAATCCTTCCGCGCTCAGAGCAGACAGCAGAGACCCGATCCCGTCATACAGACGGTTCTCATAGATGCCCGTGACCGTATAGCGCTCCCTGTAAGCCTTGATGGCGCGCGACGCCTCTTCTTCTGTAAGGCCGGCATATTCCATGAAAGAATCCTTTAAGGGCGGTCCGACAAAGAAATCCAGTTCGTGCGGATCTTCTATTTTCATGCCAAACTCTTTTTCAAGGGCATACTGAGCGGATTTTGTGATCCCCTCACCCGAGTCAGTCAATGTGCCATCCAGGTCAAACAAGACTGTATCCCACATTTCACTCTCTCCTTTCCGATGATATACAATAACTGTTCAGCAGGAAACCGAACAGTTATCGATAGACGCATATGCTGTTATACGCTGTTTCACATATGGTTGAAATACGCGTCAATACCATTTGCGAGGCCGATACTGAGCAGCATCTGTCCTTCTTCGGAAGCCATGAAACGATCCTCATCCGGGTTGCTCATAAATCCCATTTCCACGATCGTTACCGGCATCTTCGCCCAGTTTATTCCCGTCATATCGTCTCCCGTAAGGAAGCCCAGCGACTCCTGCCCTGTCGTACGGATCAGGTTGTCCAAAATGAGGGCCGAAAGCCTCTGAGAACTGCTGATCACCTCTCTGTCCAGATAGGGATTGTTCAGTGAGGGCTGGTAGCACAGAGCACCTTTTACGGAAGAATCGTCCGACCCGTTGCAGTGAAGGCGGATAAAGGCATCCGCGTTCGCCTGTTCGGCAATGACGGCACGGTCCACGTTGCTCAGATTGGTGTCATTGGTTTCACGGGTCATCACGACGGTGTATCCGCGTTTCATGAGTTCGGCTTTCAGCTTTAAGCCGATTTCAAGGACCACCTCATATTCATTCTTCCCCGAGGCAGCTCCGGATGTACCGGTCGTACACTTCGCCTTCATATCGGAAGAACCCGGCCCGTTCGGCTCCGTCTCGGAAATGCCGTGATCCTGATGTCCCGGATCGATGCATACAATATGGCCGTTGCCTTTCGGCACGATCGGTTCGGGAGTCGGCGTCGGTGTTGCCGTCGGAGTCGGTGTGGCTGTCGGCGTAGGCGTAGCTGTCGGAGTCGGCGTTACTGTCGGCGTAGGCGTTGCAGTAGGCGTCGGTGTGGCCGTCGGAGTCGGTGTGGCCGTCGGCGTCGGCGTTGCTGTCGGTGTCTCTGTCAGCGCCGGCGTTTCCGTCGGCTGACCTGTAACACTCTCTGATGCCGGCGGAGCAATCAGTTCTTCCGCTTTCTCCATAGTGCCCATTCCGAGTCTGAAGCAGAAAAATACAATTGCTCCGGCCAGAATAAGCAGGATCAGAGTGACGATGACTTTAATAAGCGTATTGTTCTTTTTCAAAGAAGTACTCCCCTTACCCTTCCAAATCGACGCTTACATATGGTCCGGAGCAGAAAACCCGAGCAGATTGATTCCGCAAAGAAGCACCTTCTCCGTCAATGCCAGCAGTGCGAGATAGTAGTTCTTCTGAGACGCATCTTCCTCCGCGAGAATTCTGGTTCCATGGTAAAAATGGTTGAAAGAATTCGATAGTCTGTAAATATAAGCGCATATTCTGTGCGGAGCCAGTTCCCTGGCGGCGTCCGCCACCACGGGGCCGAAATCGGCCAGATCGAGCATCAGCGCCTTTTCAGCCTCTCCGGAAGGAGTCCTGAAGCTGTAATTCAAAGCTTCCTCTTCCGATATGCCGGCTCTTTCGAGGATGGACTTGCATCTTACGATCGTATACAGGATATACGGTCCGGTATTGCCCTCAAACGAGGTGAATTTCTCCGTATCAAAGACGTAGTCCTTCGCGGCCTGGTTGCTCAGGTCCCCGTATTTCACGGCTGAAAGAGCCACCATTTCCGCTGTTTTTTTGGCATCCTCTTCACGCACGTTTTTGTTGTCGCGAATCTTCGTTTCCATCCCTTCCTCAATTTCGTTGAGGAGGGACTCCAGTCTCATCACACCGCCGTCGCGGGTTTTGAAGGGCTTTCCGTCCTTTCCGTTCATCGTCCCGAATCCGACATGGACAAGCTCCGTCCCTTCATCCGTGATACCGGCTTTGCGGACCGTACGGAAAACCTGTACGAAATGCATTGCCTGGCGTTTGTCCACGACATAGACGATCTTGTCGGGATGATAGAGCTTCATTCGCTCATAGATGGTCGCGATGTCCGTCGTTGCGTACAGCGCAGCTCCGTCCGATTTCCGGATGATGCAGGGAGGAACTTCCTTCTTGTCTCCCTCTTCCGAAACATCCACGATCAAAGCGCCCTGGTCCGTCTTCGCAATGCCTCTTTCCTCCAGGTCGGCGATGAGTCCCGGAATGTATTCCTGAACATCCGACTCTCCTTTCCAGAGGTCGAAATGGACGTCCAGCCGCTCATAGTTCTTCTTGAGATCCCTTGTCGAGATCTCCATAATCTTCTGCCAGAGGGCACGATAGCCCTTTCTGCCAGACTGAAGTTCGGAGGTGGCTTTCAGGGCCTCTTCACGAAATGCTTCATCTGTTTTGGACTTCGCGGACGCGAACGGATAGATCTCTTCCAGTTCGGAAATGGTAAATGGCGCCTCTTCCGGATAGGTATCCGCGTTCTCATCAAAATACGGCAGTTCCGGATTGCGGACTCTCAGTTCCGCGATAATGAGGCCGATCTGAAGGCCCCAGTCGCCCAGATGGACGTCACCCAGCACATCGTGACCGACCGCTCTTAAGATCCGCTTGATGCTCTCTCCGATGACAGCCGCGCGCAGATGTCCGACGTGAAGGGGCTTTGCCACATTCGGACCGCCGTAATCCACGATTATCTTTTTCGCCTCTTCGGCTTCCGGTATACCGCATTTGGAATCCTTCGCCATCCGCGCGATATAATCTGCCAGAAACTCCGGCTTCACAGTCATATTTAAGAATCCGGGGCGGACAGCCTCGATTTCAAAGGAACGCCCCATGCGGTCACACGCTGCTTTTACGTCTTCCGCAATAGCAAGCGGCGCCTTGTGAGCCGTCTTTGCGAGCGGCATCGCCGCGCTGCTCTGAAATTCACAGAGATCCGGGCGGTCCGACACTTTCACGACGACTCCTGCCGGATCATAACCGGCTTCCGCAAAGGCCTCCGCGAGCTCATTTCCAAGTATATAAGTCAGTTTTTCCATTTGATCTGTTTACCTCGGTTCCAGTTTCGTTATCATTTCCCCGGCATAGACCAGCTCGATCTCAAGGTCTTTCGCCGCTTTCCGTATTTCGTCGGTGAGTCCGGTTTCGGAATAATAGACCAGCACTTTCCGGCTGATTCCCCCGTAAATCTTTGCTGCCAGAAGATCGAGTTCCACCAGCTGGGCGCTGCCTCCGTCTTCCCGGAATACGCGTATAACGAACGGACAGCATCTCATGATTCCGCTTACATAGCTGTAATCATAGAGAGCCAGATCCGTAAACGCGGCATTTTTCCCGTATTCCCTGATTTGCGCCGCGAGGAGGAATACGTTGAAAAGAGGAATATCCGTGATATGAAGCAGCATCCCCATCGCCGCTTTATTAGTAAAGCGGTAACGGACAATCCCTCCTTTTCTTTCGTAGATATCGAAAATGCCGATATCCCGCAAATCCTCGAACACGCTGTCCCGGATTCCCATGGAACGCGTATCCATGATAAATTCTCTTCTGCCCTCGTCCGCGTCTCCCGCCGCGTAGCGGAAGCGCTGGGAAAGGTCTTTCCAGTAAGTCGGACTTTCCGCATAGAACCTTCCGAGAATCCGGATTCTTTTGGCCGCCTCTTTTGTCAGTTCCGAGCGGGTCATGATCACATTTCTCTGCAGTTCCGCTTCGCTTTTCAGAAGAAAACGGAATTCGGACTCACTGATAGTCGGGAAACTCATTCTTCTTAAATGGGCCGCGTTTTTCAGCGGAAAAAACAGCCTTTCCCGGATCTTCAGATCCATTACCGCAACCGACCAGTACTGATGTCTCGCGAGCACAGCTCCGACAGCCATGGACTGCATCACGTCCGCGTCCGAGATGTCCACGACCGGCTTTCTGTCCCTGTATTTTTCAAACAGGGTTTCCAGCCGCGTCTCCATATCCGCTTCCATATAGCGTTCCAGAATCACCGGTTCGGCGACGATCGTAGGCATTCCCCTTTTATGGAACAGATGATTCAGACGCCCCCGCTCTTTCTCCGACATCCCTCTCCCGTACTCTACCGGGATCAGGATTTCCGGCTCCAGAGCAAGCGCACTGACAATATTGCCCACCACATGCTGGCCTGTAAATTTGATTAGGATCTGTGCAAGTCCCATAAATCGTCTTCCCGATCAAAAAATCAAAGTGACATTGATTACGCTTTATCAGTTATAGTTATCCGGAATCTCGTCTCCCCAGGGCGTCCCGTCCAGTTTATAGGGCGTGGTCTGATAGACATAATAGTTCAGCCAGTTCGTATAGAGATTGTTGGCCGCGGCCCTCCAGGTCATCACCGGCCTCCTGCCCGGATCATCATTCGGGAAATAGTGTTCCGGCATATCTGTCCCGAGCCCTTTCTTCTTATCTCTTTCGTACTCGCGCCGAAGCTGCATCCTGCCGTATTCGGGGTGACCCATCACGAAGATTTTTCTGCCGTTCTGAGCCATGCAAAGGGACACGCCGGCCTCTTCGGACTGCGCCAGGATCATCAGTTCCCTGCAGCGCACGATATCGCGCACGGTCACCTCCGTATAGCGCGAATGCGGCATGTCAAAGCAGTCGTCAAATCCCCGAAGAATCGGAGCTTTCCTGTTGAATACCTTGTTGGAATAGATGCCGAACAGCTTCTTCGGAAGAAGCTTCTTCGGAATATCGTAATAATAGTAAAGCGCAGCCTGTGCCGCCCAGCAGAGATAGATGACGGAGGTCACGTGCGTATTGCACCAGGAGAAAATCTGAGAGATCTCTTCCCAGTAATCCACGTCCTCGTATTCCAGAAGCTCCACGGGAGCTCCCGTAATGATCATTCCGTCAAAATACTGCCTCTTGATATCCGAGAACACCTTGTAAAATGTGTCCAGATGGCTTTTGGACGTATGCTTGGACTGATGGGAGGAGGTGCGCATCAGTGTGACATCGATCTGCAGAGGCGTATTGGAAAGCTCTCTTAAAATCTGAAGCTCCGTATCCTCCTTGATCGGCATCAGGTTCAGGATGCAGATCTGAATCGGGCGGATGTCCTGATGAGTGGCCCTCGTCTCATCCATCACGAAAATATTCTCTTTTTCAAGAATCTCTTTGACGGGCAGGTCATTGGGAATCTTTACAGGCATTATACTTCTCCTTCCTGGGCATTTTCACCGTTGAGGAGCTTCAGAAAATCTTCCTCGGACAGAATCGGAATACCCAGTTCCTTGGCTTTTTTATTCTTTCCCGACATTGAAGTCAGGTCATTATTGATGAGTGCCGTTGTCTTCCTGGAAACAGACCCCGCCGTCTTTCCTCCGTGTGAAAGGATCAACTCGGCAAGCGCTTCCCTGTTCGGAAAATGTTCCAGCGAACCGGTCACCACAAACGTCTTTCCGGCAAGCTCCGCTGAAAATGACTTCTCTTTCGCCTCTAATGTTAAGCCGAATTCCTTCAGTTCCTCAATGAGCGCTCTGTTGACGGGATCCGCGAAAAAGCTTCGGATCGCCTCCGCCGTCACACCCCCTATATCGGGCACTTCCCTCAGCTGCTCCTCGCTCGCGTCCATCAGTTTCGTGAAGCCTCCGAAATAACGGATCAGTGTTCGTGCGGAAGTCCGTCCCACGTTCGGGATGGCAAGACCCGTAAGCAGGCGGTCGGGCTCATTTTCCTTGGATTTTTCAATCGAAAGAATCAGTTTATCCGTATTCTTCTCTCTTCCGACAATGCCGGCTTCCACCAGCCGGTCTCTATGGTCCTTCAGGCGGTACAGATCCGCAATGCCGTTAAGAAGTCCTTCGCGGATCAGAGCCCGGATATTTTCCGTACCGAACCCTTTGATATCCATGGCGTCACGTCCCACGTAGTTGATGAGATGACGCTCGAGCTGCGCGGGACAGTTGGGATTGATGCATCGAAGATCCGCCTTGTCCTCTTCGCGGATCACCGGAGAGCCGCAGGACGGACAGATATGCGGAAGGACGTAATCGACTGTTCCCTCGGGACGCTTCTCCGGAACGGAACAGCGGATCTTCGGGATAATCTCCCCGGATTTATAGACCACGACCGTGTCCCCGATTCCGATATGCAGCTCATTGATAAAGTCCTGGTTATGCAGCGTTGCCCTGGAGACGGTCGTTCCGCACAGGCGGATCGGGTCGAAGACAGCTGTCGGGTTCAGACGTCCCGTCATCCCCACGCTGACCTCTATTTCCCTGATGACGCTTTCCTTCTCCTCGGGCGGGTATTTGTAGGCAATATGGCCCGCGCTGTATTTGGATCCCGCGGGAAACTCCGCTCTCAATGACGACCGGTCGATTTTCACGACAGCGCCGTCAATATCATATCCGAGTTCTCCGCGCATGTTTCCGATTCTGTCAATCGCATCGAGGATTTCTTCGTCCGTCACCGCCTCAAACCCCGGAACCGTCTTCATCCCCTCCTGTTGGGCCAGAAGTTCAAGTCCCCTTCGATGCGATTCGTAATATACGGGATCATCTGCCCTCTGGACATTGAACACAAAAAAAGACAGACCCCGTCTCTTTGTGACGGACGGATCCAGCTGGCGCAGCGTTCCCGCCGCGCAGTTGCGGGGATTCGCGAATGTTTTCCGTCCGTTCAGTTCCTGTTCCTCATTCGTCTTCTCAAAGTCGGCAAAGGACATATAGACTTCCCCGCGCACTTCAAGAAAGCCCCTGTAATTGGGAAGCTCCTTTACGACATCCGGAATCACGGAAGCGTTCAGAGTCACATCTTCGCCGATATACCCGTCTCCGCGGGTCTCCGCCAGAACCATACGGCCGTCTTCGTAACGGACGCTCATCGACAGACCGTCGATTTTCTGTTCTACCGAAAACCGGACGTCACTATGACGCGAGCGGACTTCATGCACCCATTCGAGGACCTCTTCTTTACTGAATACATCCTGAATGGAAAGCATCGGCACATCATGCGTGACGGTCACTCCCGCTTCCCGTTTCACAGGAGCCCCCGCTCTCTGTGTTGGTGAATCCGGCGTCCTCCATTCCGGATGTTCGGCCTCCGCCTTCTTCAGGTCCAGCATCATCCGGTCATATTCATAGTCGGATATTTCGGAATGTCCGGCCTCATAAGCCTCATTGTAATACCGGATCTTTGAACTCAATTCTTCATATTCCGGTCTGGTCATGACTTTTTCCACCGTTCATTCTTCACTTTATTCGTATCCGAAATCAGTTTTTCCACTTCTTCCGGGGTCATCTTCCTCAGTTCTCCGGTTTTCAGATCGCCGAGTCTTAAGGAGCAGATTCGGATTCTCACCAGCGAAGTCACCGGATTTCCAAGCGCTTTGCACATGCGCCTGATCTGCCGGTTGTAACCCTGTGTCAGTGTTATGGCGAAGGAACGCTCTCCTGTTTTCCGTACACGGCACGGCCTTGTCGTCACCCAGATCCCCTTCGGATTCTTTCTGAGCGTCTCCTCATCATCGAGGTGAATCTTTACCCCTTTGCGCATCATTTCCAGAAAGTCGTCACGAACCGGCTCTGAAACCGTACAGATGTATTCCTTTTCGTGATAGGAAGACGCCCGCATCAGGCGGTCGATAAGCGCGCCGTCATTGGTCAGGATCAGAAGACCCCGCGAGTCTTTATCAAGTCTTCCCGCGTAACTGACTTTTTTGGAAATGCCGGACGCCTTGATGACGTTATTTTCCACATCGGGATCCGCCGTACAGATGACGCCTGCCGGCTTGTTGTACAGATAATAAACTTTGGCCGCTTCTTTCTTCGGAAGCTCCCGTCCGTTTACATAGACAGTGTCCCCATGATAGACCAGATCGCCGAGCTGCGCGCGGACAGCTTCTGCTTCCGGTTCGCCTTTTCTCGTTTTTCTCCGGATCTCCACACGGCCGGCAGCGATCAGGCGGTCCGCCTCTCTTCTGGAGGCGACCCCCGCGTCGCTGATATATTTATTCAGTCTTTTCCCGCTGTTTTCCATTATGCCTCCGGGATGAACTTCTTTCCGACATATCCTTCGAGAGAATCCGACTGGATGTGCCACCAGCCGCCATCCAGTTCGCCGATTACCGTCACGGGTGTACCGGTTCTCACTTCTCCGAGCACCTTGTAATCATAACCCGGTCCTGAACGGACATTGCAGGAGGAGAGGATTTCGGCGCTTCTTGTATCGGAAGCTTCTTCTTCCGATTCCTGCTCTTCGCTTTCTTCCGCGTTTTCTTCGGATGCTTCGTTGGCGTTCTCTTCGTCATACACTTCCAAAGACTCGAGCTCAGCCTGATCTTCATCCGTCGTTTCACCGTCTTCCGCAGCGGCTTCTTCACCGGCTTCTTCTCCGGTCTCTTCCCCGCCTTCGGAAGCCTTGGCGCTGTCGTCTTTCTTCTTACCGGACTCTTCGCCGGCGGCTTCAGCGTCCTTTGCCTTAGAAGCGGCCGCTCCGGCTGCCGTGTCTTCTCCCATAGCCTTGGAAGCTTCCTGATATTCCTTGGTCACTTCGGCGATCAGCGCCTTGACATCTTCGTCTTCTTTGACGCTTTCCATATAGGCGGCTGTCGCTTCGTCTTTCTCCGCATAGCTGATCTTCCAGCTGCCGTCCGCGGCTTTCTTCACCAGCATCTGGGCAAGGCCCGGAAGCGCTGCCGGCTGATTTTCATTCAAATACTTGTAGGCCGCGAATACGACCAGACTGCCGGGCGCGGGACCGTCCTTTGTATAGACATGAATATCCGAATACTTGGTAGTGGAGCCTTCGATCGCGACCGCGTCCTCCTCGGGAAGCGTATCCGTCATCGTTTTGATGGCAGCCACATTCCGGGCTTCAAGCGCCGCGTAATAATCGCTGATCAGCTTGGAGACCTGCGGATCCGCATTTTCCGTAAGCGTTCCGTGGTCCGCTTTGGGCGTTTCTGTCGGCTTTGCTTCCTCTTTTGTCTCAGCTGTCTGCTCTGTCTGCGCCGTTTGAACCGTTTCCGCAGTTTCTTCCCCCTGGGACTCCTTGATCTTCCCGCCTCCGGTCAGTGTTCTCACACCGAAAAAGAGGGCCAGAAGAACCGCGAGAATTCCGGCCAGAAGAAGAATATACCTGAGATTATCCGATAACCATTCTCTGAAATTATTCAAAGCAAATACCTCCATTATTCGTCCCCTCGCCTTTTTCATAAAGCCTCAAGGGGAAGACATCGTCCTGAAGTAAAACGACCGTAACCATCCGGTATCGGGTGATTACGGCCTGACGTGTCTGACAGGAGTCGAACCCGCGCACCCGGAACCGGAATCCGGTGCTCTATCCACTGAGCTACAGACACATTCTTTTCGAACGGCCATAAAAGCCATTCGCGAAACAAACGTTATTATAGCAAATTATTTCCCTGAGGGCAAGCGGCGAAACGTGTATCCGGTGACATAAAAAAACAGAAGATCTTTCCCATGAAAAATCTTCTGTCATTCTGATGGAGATGAAGGGATTTGAACCCTCGACCTTTCGGATGCGAACCGAACGCTCTCCCACTGAGCCACATCCCCGTAACGCATCATATCATAACGCTTTTTCCGAAGATGTGCAAGTTCTTTTTCAAATAATTCAAATCAGCTCAATCTTATGCGTTTCCGGGGAATATCTGTAGACCGAATCCGAAAGCACCTCCGTGGGCGCAAGGCAGCTCCTGTTGATCTCATAGACAGCCTGCTTCATATAGAAGTCAGGGCATTCGCTGTCATCCGCCAGTACAATCAGTTCATTGACGCTGCTCGGAAGAATCATGAGGCCGCTGTCCAGTCTTCGGGACAGCTCCTCAAACAACTCTGTAATCAGGATGCAGACCGCTCCGTATTTTCCGGAAGTACGGGTCAGCACGTACAGAGGGACGGATGCTCCTCCCGTTTCCCTTTCATAAGGAAAATCAAATTTCCCTCCAAGTCCGGTCCTTGCCTCCTCGATCATCCTTTCAATCGTTTCGCATCTCGGAGGATCCTTTACGAAGGTATTTCGCTTCGCTGCAGACATCGCCTCCTTCGGCGTCACATTCATCCGGCTGAGGTCCTCATATCCGACGACCGCCTCTCCCGTCATCCCTTCTCCCACCTCGATCTCCACATAAGTGACCACGGAAAGATCCAGAAACGGCTCCGAGGGTACATTCTTGAGGAGTTCCTCATTCGTTTCGGTGTTGATCATCTTAATTCTGAGGCACGTAAGAAAGCTGTCCTTCTGTGCCAGAGGTTCCGGGAGACGATCGAAATCGTACCTGTGCTGCTTATAGCTGCAGATCACGGCACGGGCTATATCCTCAGTACTCATTCCGCCGCTCATCTTCGAATACAGCTCGTCCATGTAAAATGTCGGCACCGCCAGGGTCCCGGGTTCGATGATCATCATCGCCTTTTTCCTTGTGCCGTTGTTCTTGGTCACTTCCCTGAACAGAATTTCCGCATGTTCTCCGAATTCGTCGTTCAGAAGCTCTTTCATCTGCATGCAGAATCCGATGTAACCCATATCAAGATTGCCGTAAGTCATCCTTTGGTTTCCTTTCTTCTTAAAAATGGCACATTTTCCCAAAGCTCCCGTAAAAGAGAGCTTCCCATCCAAATGCCTGATTAAAATGAAATTGCGGAAACCAAAGACCGGGCATACGAAAACGGTACTTTTTTCGTGTCAGTCTCTCGGATTAAAAAGAAAAACGATAAAAAAACAGTAAAAAAGAAAGCTGCCTCCCAAAAGGGAGGCAGCGGATTCATCATACTCTGGAGAGGTAATCTCCCGTACGTGTGTCAATCTTGACCTTATCACCGATATTGACAAACAGCGGCACCTGAATCTGCGCGCCTGTTTCGACGGTAGCGGGTTTTGTGGCGCCCTGCGCGGTGTTGCCGGCAAAACCGGGCTCGGTCTCTGTAATCTCAAGCTCGACAAAGAGAGGCGGTTCAATGGAGAAGACGCTGCCGTTATAGGAGCAGACTTTTACTTCTTCATTTTCCTTGACGAATTTCATGTTGTCGCCGATGACGTCCTTATTGATCATGATCTGATCATAAGTCTCGGGATCCATGAAATTGTAAAGATCGCCGTCATTGTACAGATACTGATAATTCTTGCGGTCAATACGGGCGGCAGGAAATTTTTCGGTCGGGCGGAAAGTCTTTTCCACAACGCCGCCGTTGATCACGTTCTTCATCTTGGTACGGACAAATGCCGCGCCTTTTCCCGGCTTGACGTGCTGGAATTCCAGAATCTGCATGACCTGTCCTTCAATTTCGAGTGTCAGTCCGTTTTTAAAATCACCTGCTGATATCATCTGTATCTTCCTCCTTAGTCACAGCGCATTCTTTCCTATACGCTTTTCTATCTTATAATAAAAACCCGTTGCGCGCAATATGAAAATCTCAGGCGGCCGGAATCCGGCCCCAAAAAAGAACTTATTTTCTATCGGAAAGCATTTTTAAAATGGCGTCCGCGCACTCTTCCGCGTCCTGCATTTCCGTATCAAGAAAACAGTTGGCTGCCTGTACGTAAAAAGCCTCTCTTTGATCCATCAGTTCCCGGATCCCCTCTTCGGATAAACGGCCCCTCAAATTCGGCCTTGTATCCGCGCTTCCCCGGAGCCTTTTTAAGAGTTCCGAAGCGGACGCCCGAAGGACGACAACCGTTCCGAGAGCATGCATCAAAGCCACGTTTTCCTCCCGAAGGACGATCCCGCCGCCGGTCGAGACCACCTCGCCTCCCCGGTCCGCGAAGGAAGCCAGAACAGCCGTCTCGGCATCTCTGAAGTACTGCTGCCCAAACCGCTCGAAGATCTCCGGAATACTCATTCCCTCGCTGTCCTCGATCATCGCGTCCGTATCCTTTACAGTGATGCCCGCGTATTCACCCGCTCTGCGGGCGATGGTGGACTTTCCGGTTCCCATAAAGCCGGAAATGAAGACATTGCCCTTCTTTTTGCCGATCTCTTCCATCGCAAGCCGCAGCGTGTCCACGTCCATCTGGCCGGGCGCGCTCTCCTGCCCAGGAAGACAGCCGAAGCTGAAGGCCGATCCGATTCGCCCGGCGCAGGTCCTTGAAAGGGCGCCCTTCTCTCCCATCGCGATCAGAACATGAGGTACCGTGAGGCGTTCTTTTGCCAGCGCGGAAACAGCCATGATTCTGCCGGCGTCAAGGCGGTTCGTCGGCATACAAGCGATCTTCACGATATCGGCACCGGCCTCTTCCATCAGGGCCAGTCTTCTCATCAGTTCGTCTTTGACCGGCGTGCCCGAAAAGTCGTGATTTGAGAAGACAACATGAAGGCCGAGGCTGTGACATTTCCCGAGAAGATCTGCCGAAATCCCGGACACCTTGTCCGGATGCGCACTGTCCTCAGCATTCAAAAACGCTTCTATATCAATGAGATCGACACAGCTGCTTTCCGCAGCGCACATGAGGATCTCCGTGTATTCCTCATCCGTCACCTTAAGAGCGCCACCCTCGCCTTTCGTCCTTAAGGTAAACAGAAGGCATCTGTCCGGAAGAGCGCTTCTTATACGCTTCAATACCTGCGTAAGCGCGTCCCGGTTCCGGATTTCCTCATAAAAATCCGCGCGTATTTCTATGATTTCCGCTGTCGTTTCGGATGCTTTACGCGCGCCCTCGCAGAGTTCCTCCGCGGTTTTGCCTGTCAAAGGAAGGGCGATGTATGTTTTTTCGCCCCCAATCGTCAAATTTGATACGGAAAATATTTTTTTCATAGTCGCCTGAAACCCGAATCTGTAGTATAGTGAACACGGAAATAAAACAGGAACTTTACGGAGATGAATATGGAACAATATTATCTGATCGGCAGTCCGGTCGCCCATTCCCTTTCACCGCTCATCCATAACACGGCCTTCGAATCCCTCGGGCACCCCGCCCGCTACGGGCTGATCGAAACCGGTACGGAACAGCTGGAAGAAACCGTCGCAAAGCTGAAAGAAGAGCAGGCTTTTGGCTGGAACGTCACCATGCCTGTCAAGACAGCCATGTGTGATCTCTGTGACGAGCTGTCGCTTACGTCGAAAATCGGGAAATCGGTCAATACCGTCCGAAATGTCAACGGCCGTCTCTTCGGCTATACGACAGACGGGATCGGACTTTTTAACGCACTTGAAAAGAGAGGTCTTACCATAAACGGGAGAAAAATTGTTCTTCTGGGAACCGGCGGTGCCGCGAGCGCCATCCTGATCGAAGCCGCGCTTCGGTCAGCGGGACAGATCTCCGTATTCTATAACCGTCCCGAATCAGCTGTCCGCGCGGGTGAGACTCAGGAAAAGCTGAAGCCGTTTTCGGAAACGGCCATCAGCCTTTTCTCTTACAACGAAGAAGGACGCCTGAAAAAGGAACTGTCTGACGCGGATCTGCTGATCAACGCCACCAATGTCGGCATGGAGGGCAGTTCTTCGGCCGGAATGTGTCTGATCCCGGACGAATCTTATCTTCCGTCATCCCTGTTCGTCTGTGATATCATCTATCACCCGTATGAAACTGTCCTTCTGAAAATGGCCCGCAGCCGCGGCTGCCGTACAGAAGGGGGACTGGCTATGCTGGTGGGACAGGCAGCCGAGTCATTTCGAATCTGGACCGGCCTTACCATGCCCGAAGATCTGATTTACAATACGCTTTCCGGGGAGCTGTAAGCGCTCTTTATTCTTCGTGATGCCCGGCTTCCGCATCCTCCGCGATAATCGTGGCGATCTCTTCCTGGGTCAGATCATCCGCCTCGATCGTCATGTCCGCCACTTCCATGTAGCCCGGCTCACGCTCTTCGAACAGCTTCCTCACCTGGTCATCCCATTCTTCGGCGCTGATCCAGGCGTGCTTTTTGCTGGATTTCATCCGTTCAAGCACTTTTGCCTTGCTGATCTTGATGTAATATACCTTGCCGAGCTTTTTCAGATAATCGTGATTCTGAGGCATCATCGCAATGCCGCTTCCGAGAACCACGACCGATCGTTTATTCGTATGAACGAGGTCCGTGAGGATCAGTGTCTCCATCGCGCGGTAGTATGCTTCTCCGAAATGATTGTAGATCTCAGCCGTATTCATCTTCAGCCGGTCTGAGATTCTCCTGTCGATGTCCACAACAGTCAGTCCAAGTTTTTTTGAAACCAGTTTGGCGATATTACCCTTTCCGGATCCCATGAAGCCTTCTATAATCAGATAATCCATATTCCCGAACCTCCTGTTAAATTCACACTCTCTACGACCGGCTCATCCTGCTTCTATTATAACACATTCCCTTCCGTTTTTACCTTAGGTATAAATATCGAGGCGACTTGTTTCAACAAAAAAAACAGGACCCTTCGTTTTCGAAAGGTTCTGTTTTTGTTGAAGGTCATGCGGAAGGCGGGACTTGAACCCGCACGACATTTCTGCCACTAGATCCTTAGTCTAGCTCGTCTGCCAGTTCCGACACTTCCGCGTCTTTGACTCGCGTCAACAGATGTTATAATACTCTTTTTGCGAACTGAAGTCAATGCTTTTTTTATCAATCTGAGCAAAATAAGATTTCACTTCGGTTACGCCTTCACGGGCCGAACAGGGAATGCACATCGTTCCACATCACAAATACCATCAGGATGATCAGCAGAAGGGCCGCGACTGCCTGAAAACCGAGCTCGATCTTCTGGCTGACAGGCTTTCCCCGGACAGCTTCCAGAAGAAGGAACAGGAGTCTCCCGCCGTCAATTCCCGGAATCGGAAGCAGGTTGACCACTCCGAGGTTCGCGGAGAGCATAATCATCAGATTGATCATATTCATCAACGTCATGAGGAGGCCTTCGGACTTTGTCTCTTCATATGTGGAACCGACCGCGTCGGCTATTCCGACGGGACCGGACAGGTCATTGACCGAAAAGCGGCCCGTAAACATAGCCGCGATCGACTTCAAAACGGTTCCGATCCAATAGCGGATTTCGATGAAGGCATATTTGAGGACCTGAAGCGGAGTAGCCGTAAAGCGGTACAGATTATAGACAAACCCTGTCTGCACATAATCCGTATGAATCGGCGTGACCGCGATCGAGTACTCGTGTCCGCTCCTTGTAAGAGTCATCGCGATCTCTTCCTCCGAGACGGGATTCTCTTTAAAATAGGCCTCGAGTTCATCCGACGTATTGATTTTGACGCCATTGATCGAGGTAATGACATCCCCAGCCCGGACGCCCTTCTCCTCCAGAGGATATCCGATCGAAAGCTCGTCTATGACGGCGCTGTCTTCTCCCGGATGATAGGAAAAGCCGAGCATATACCGGCGCTCGGAATCCGGGATATAGGAAATTGTCTGTTTTTCTCCTTCGCGGATCACCGTCAGGTTCACTTCTTCCCCGGCCTTCAGTTCATCAAAAATAAACCACGCCGAAAGATCCCTTCCGATATCCACATGCTGCCCCATAAAGGATTCGATCAGATCCCCCTTCCGAAGTCCCGCTTCATAGGCAGGGCTTGTTTCCGGCACGTCGAGCACGACTGCCGGGTCATATCCGACAACCGAAAGCACGATCACCGCGCAGATAAAAGCAAGGATAAAATTGAAAACCGGTCCCGCCAGAACGATCGCGATCCGCCGTCCGACGGATACGCTTAAGAAAGATCCTTCCGTCGCCGCGGCGGCCGCTTCTTTCCGCTCTTCCGGATCGTCGATCATGCCCTTCATCCGGCAGGATCCGCCGATAAAAAGAAGCTTCAGGGAAAAGCGCGTATCTCCTTTTTTTACACTCAAAAGCCGGGGCCCGTATCCGAGTGAGAATTCCTCTACGGTGACCCCGTTGATTCTGGCTGCGATATAGTGACCGAATTCATGAAATACGATCAGGATGCTGATGATTAAAACTGCGATAAGCCACTTCAATATAAAAACCTCTGGAACGGATCTCTCAGATCCGACTGCTTACAAAAATGCCTTTCGAAACATCACACGTTCATAAACCGAAGAAGCAGATGAACCAAAAGATAGATGACGGGCGCGGTGAAAATGACCGAGTCAAAGCGGTCCATGATGCCTCCGTGTCCCGGAATCAGTTTGCCGTAATCCTTAATGCCCCGGTCCCTTTTGATGGCGGAAGCCGCAAGGTCGCCGACGATGGAAATCATGGCGCCGACCGCGCAGATGAGGAAGCACTGCCACATATAGTTTCCGCTGAACAGGAACTTTGCCAGAAGAAGTCCGGCGAGGCCGGCTCCGATGATTCCTCCCGCTGCCCCTTCGATCGTCTTTTTCGGGCTCAGCACAGGCGCCATCTTATGCTTTCCGAGAAAATATCCGGTAAAATAAGCGCAGGTATCGGCAATCCAGGAAGACGCGAAGACCATCCACACATAGCGTTCCCCGTAAGAGCCGGCCCGGATCAGATAGATGAAGCTCAGCATAAACGCGGAGTATACGAATGAAAAGACCGTTCCTGTTACGTCCTCACTTCTTGTATCCCCGAAGAACAGCACATACATCGAAACAATCGCCGTAATGACAATCGCGGCAACTTCTCCGTAAAACACGTCCTTGCCCAGAAATACAGCAATATAGTAGATCACGCATCCGACATACGCGGCAATCGCGACCGGAGGAAATTTCTTCTCTTCCGTGATCACACCAAGCGCTTTCATCAGCTCATTCATCGCGACGAGTGAACACAGCAGCAATACGGCAGCCAGAACCGGTCCGCCGATCAGAATCACCGCCACTGTGACCACCGCAAGTACAGCCCCGCTGATAATTCGTGTTTTCATCTCACATCATTTCCTTTCAGAGTCTTTACGGCATCTCCAGACATTCCCCGATCGCGGCAGCGCAGGCCTCCATAAAGGCCTCCGACCAGGTGGGATGAGGATGCATGATCTCCGCCACTTCATAGACGGTTATTTCCATATCCATCATGGTTTTGGCCTCGACGATCAGCTCGGTTGCCATAGGTCCCACGATATGGACACCCAGAATCTCTCCGTACCCTTTATCCGCGATGACCTTCACAAAGCCTTCGGTCTCTCCCTGCGCTTTGGCTCTCCCGTTCGCGTAGAACGGATAGCGGCCAACCAGAATATCTCCCTGTCTCCTCGCTTCAGGCTCCGTCATGCCGATGCCGGCCGCTTCGGGAACCGTAAAAAGAAGCAAAGGAGCACGGTTCAGGCGAACCATCTTGGGTCTGCCGCATGCCGTCGAAGCGGCGGCATCCCCCATCTTCATCGCCGAATGCGCGAGAATACTTCTGTTGGTAATATCTCCGCACGCGTAGATATTGTCAATATTGGTCCTGCAGTACTCATCGACCATGATTTTGCCGCGCTCATAATCCAGCTTGTCGGCAAGAACTCCGAGACAGCTCAGATCCGGAGTCCGCCCTACCGCGCAGAGGATCTTCTCCGCGGGCATCTCACTGCCGTCTTTCAGCACAAGCACCGGACGGCCGTCCTGCTCTTTAAAATGGGACACCTTCGCGTTGAGCTCCATCTTCACGCCGCGTCTTTTGAGGCATTTCTCTATTTCCTTCGAAACATCCTCGTCAAATGTCGGCAGAAGGTGTTCCCTTTCTTCGACAATCGTCACGTCAGAACCGAAAGCCTGCCATGCTTCGGCCATTTCACAGCCGATCACGCCGCCTCCGATCACAATGAGGCTCTCCGGAACGTCTTTCAGCTTCAGCATGTCTTCGGAGTCCAGGATTCCCTCTATATCAGACCCCGGCACCGAAAGCTTCCTCGTGCCCGCTCCGGTCGCGAGAATCGTATTGGCAGCTCTGTATGTACGGTTTCCGGCTTTTATATGATGCCTTCCGATCATCACCGCCTCTTCGCGCACAATCTCCACATTGGCCTTGCCAAGCAGCATTTCGACATTGCCGCGAAGCTCAGAAACGGTTTTTTCCTTTTCGGAAAACAGCTTTTCGAAACAGATCCGGATTTCTTCTTCAAACGGGAAGATTTCCCTCTTGCTCGCGCCCGTCAGTTCGTCCTTCAGACGTACCGCGGAAAGATAGCTCTTCATCGGGATACAGCCCCTGTTCGTGCAGGTTCCGCCCATAAGATCCTTCTCAAACAAGACGGTCTTCGCTCCCAGACGGGCAGCCCGTAAAGCAGCCGTATATCCGGCCGGTCCGCCTCCTATGATCGCGAGCTGATATTCATATTCCCTCTTCGGCAAAGGGGCGCCCTTCGTGAGAAAGGCCGCTTCTTCCGCCCTCTCTCTGCCGCCTGCCATGGAAGGCTTATCCGGGACCTCTTCGCCCTCTTCCCCGATATAGGCAATAATCGTGACAACCGGTACGACGGCCCCGTCATCAAAAAACCTGCGGAGAAGAATTCCGTCACACGGCGCTTCCACTTCCATCGCGACCTTATCGGTTTCGATTTCCAGAAGGACGTCTCCTTCCCGGACACGGTCTCCTTCCTTTACAAGCCAGCGGATAATCCTGCCTTCCTGCATATCCATGCCGGATTTCGGCATAAATACCTCTTTAGCCATAGATAAGTCCCTCCGGATGCTCCAGATATTCTTTTACGCTCAGATTAAATGCCGCGGCCTGTGCCCCGTCAAGAATCCGATGGTCAAATGTCAGACAGATGTGCATGAGCTTACGCGCTTCCACAACCTTCTCTCTGACCGTCACGCCGTCGTAGATCGAGCAGATCCCGAGGATCGCGGAATTCGGAAGGAAGATCATCGGAGTAAACGCTTCCACGCCGTACATTCCGAGATTGCTGATCGTAAATGTGGATCCTTCGCATTCCGATACAGACAGTTTTTTCTCCCGCGCCCTTCTGATCAGCTCATGCGCCTTTTCCGAAAGCTCATCCATCCCGAGAATATCCGCCTCTTTGAGAACGGGAACCAGGATCCCGTCATCAACCGATACGGCAATCCCGATATTGATGTCGGATTTGTAGATAATGCTGTCTCCCGCAAAGGAGCTTAAGAAACGGCGGTGTCTCGTCAGGGCTTTGGCGACGGCACAGATCACGAGATCATTGACCGTATAATGCGCCTTATGTTCGGCATTATACTGCTCCCGCATTTCCACAAGAGTCGTAACGTCGACCTTTGTGGTAACCGTAACGACAGGTACCTGCCCGGACGCCGTCATCTGCTCCGCGATTGCGCGGCGCATCGGAGAAAGCGATTCGCGCAGTTCTCCCGGCTTCAGATTGTAGTCCGGTTTTCCCGCGGCCGCAAGAACGTCCGCTTTCCCGATTTTTCCTCCGGGGCCCGTCCCTTTCACCTGCGAAAGATCGATTCTCAGGGATTCCGCGATACGCTGGGCAAGAGGAGTCACAGGGGTCTCCCGCTTCTTCTTATGCCCTTCCAGAGCATCCAGGACATCCCTTTCGCGAATCTCCCCGTCTTTTCCTCCCGGGGTTACGGCCGCCAGATCGATATGATGTTGTTTCGCGATTTTCCGCGCATATGGCGTTGCCTTAATCCAGGCCATTTCAGCCTACCTCTTCTCTGATACAGCGTATGATTTTTTCCTCATCCGGCAGAACGCCCTTTTCAAGCACTGCCGAGAACGGAACCGGTGAATCCTCTGCCGCCAGTCTCCTGATCGGCCCGTCCAGATAATAAAACGCGTCGGACTCGGCAATGGAGGCCGCGATCTCGCCTCCGAGGCCGCCGGTCTTTACGGCTTCATGGACGATTACCAGATGTTTGGTCTTTTTCACAGAATCAATGATGCACTGCTTGTCCATCGGAAGCAGCGTCCTTAGGTCAATCACCTCAACGGAGATCCCCTCGCCTGCCAGTGTCTCGGCAGCCTTCAGGCAGATGTGGACCATCCTCCCGTAAGTGACGATCGTGCAGTCGGAGCCGGTTCTCTTTACATCCGCTTTCCCGATCGGCACGGTATATTCGCCTTCGGGAACGGCGCCGGTGGTTCTGTAGAGAAGCTTCTGTTCGAGGAACATCACCGGATTGTTGTCCCGGACCGCAGCCTTCAAAAGTCCCTTCGCGTCATAGGGCGTAGAGGGAACAATCACCTTAAGTCCCGGAATGTGGCAGAGCATTGCCTCCAGAGACTGGGAATGCTGAGCGGCCGCGCCTGTTCCGCATCCGGAAGCCGTCCGGATCACGAGCGGAACGGACACCTTTCCCCCGAACATGAAATGCATCTTCGGTGCCTGGTTCAGAATCATGTCGTAGCAGACACTGATAAAGTCCGAGAACATGATCTCGACTATCGGTCTCATTCCTTCAACAGCCGCGCCGATGGCACAGCCCACAAATCCGGCTTCGGAAATCGGCGTGTCGATCACCCGGTCCGGAAACTCCTTGTACAGTTCCTGTGTCACCCCGAAGGCACCGCGATAGACCCCGATGTCCTCTCCCATAAGAAAGACATCCGGATCTCTCAGCATTTCCTCCCGCATCGCGTCGCGTACTGCCTGGGCGTATGTTATTTCATTCGGCGTAGACATCTTCGTAGATATCCTCCAGCTTCGGATAAGGACTTTCGATCGCGAACTTCACGGCTTCTTCCAACGCGGCCGTGCACGCCTTGTCCATCTCCTCAATTTCTTTAGTGGTAGCAAATCCGCGGTCAATCATATATTTTTCAAACAATTTGATCGGATCAAGCTGTTTCCAGTAAGCGATCTCCTCTTTTGAGCGATACTGGTTGCCGTCGGACTTACTGTGGCCTGAAATCCTGTATGTATTTTCCACGATGAAAACCGGTTCGCTGTTCTTAAGGGCATATTCTCTGGCCTTCCGGACAGTTTCATAAACAGCGGCGGCGTCATTGCCGTCCACTGTCACGCTTTTCATCTTGTAAGGAATGGCCCTGTGTTCCAGTTCCGTATCCTTCATCACTTTGGAAATGTGCGTACTCATCCCGTAGAGATTATTTGTACACACGAAAAGAACGGGGAGGTTCCACACGGAGGCAAGATTCATGGATTCGTGGAAAATGCCCTCGTTTGTCGCCCCGTCTCCGAAAAACGCCAGCGCGACCGCTTTCTCGCCGCGTCTTTTATGGGCAAATGCAGCACCGCAAGCCAGGGCCATCGACGGACCGACAATTCCGTTCGCGCCCAGAACGCCTTTATCCTTATCGGCGATGTGCATCGAACCTCCGCGGCCCTTGCAGACCCCGGTGGATTTCCCGAAAATCTCCGCCATCATGCGGCGGATATCGATTCCTTTACAGATTGCCGCCGAATGTCCGCGGTGCGTCGCGAACATATCGTCATCTTTGGTCAGTGCCAGACATGTACCGGCCGCAGTTGCCTCTTCTCCAATTCCCAGATGTGTCGTACCGTGAATCATGCCCAGAGAAAAATAATACTGAACCTGCTCTTCAAATTTCCTGGAGAGCATCATCTTCTCCAGCAGTTCACGGGCAAGCTGCTTATCTACCATAATGTTCGCAGTCCCTTTCTACCTCGCCCTGAAGGGCAAGGATATCCTGAAGCGACGGGTGGGCGAGGATCTGATGGCGGCTCATTGAGAAGCTGATCACATCGTAGATCTCAGGGAAACGAAGCAATCCTTCCCTGAAGCGCGCATTTGCCCATTCATTTGCCGCATTGAAAACCGCGGGCATGGATCCGCCCTTTTTCAGTGCCTCAATCGCAAGAGGCAGACCTTTAAAGATCTCATTTCTGGGTGTAGCAAAGTCCAGTTTTTGCAGCGCCGTGAAATCCAGAGGCTTTGCCGGAGACGGCAAATGCGTCGGATACGTCAGCGCGTACTGGATCGGAATTCTCATATCGGAAACACCCATCTGGGCAATCACGGATCCGTCCTCATATTCCACCATGGAATGAATCACGCTCTGCGGCTGGATGACCACCTTGATCTGATCCGGTGTCACATCGAACAGCCAGCGGGCCTCCATGACTTCAAGCCCCTTGTTCACCATCGTAGCGGAGTCAATCGTAATCTTCGGACCCATCTGCCACGTCGGATGCGCCAGCGCTTCCTTCACGGTGACCTTTTCCAGCTCCTCCGCGCTCATATTGCGGAACGGACCGCCGGACGCGGTAATCCACAGATTGCGTATTTTCGAATCCGCTCTTCCCTGAAGTGCCTGAAAGATGGCGGAATGTTCCGAATCCACAGGCAGAATCCGGACGCCTTTTTCCCTGGCGGCATCCATAATCAGGTGTCCTGCCGTAACCAGAGTCTCCTTATTGGCAAGCGCGATATCCCTGCCGGCCATAATGGCTTCCCATGTCGGAACAATTCCGATCATTCCGACAATGGCGGTCACCACGATGTCCGCCTCGGTCTGAGAGGTAATCTCTATGAGGCCTTCCATGCCCGAGCAGATCCGGACGTCCAGATCTTTCGTCCTTACTCTTAAATCATTCGCGGCTTTCTCATCATAAACAGCAGCCGTCAACGGGCGGAATTCCCTGATCTGCTGCTCCAGAAGCCCGATATTGCCCGCGCAGGAAAGCGCGGTAACGCGGAAGCGGTCCGGGTATTTCCGGACCACGTCCAATGTCTGGGTCCCGATCGAACCGGTCGAGCCCAGAATGGATATCCGTTTCATTTCGACTGAAGCTTCGCTCATCAGATTGTCAACAGCTCCTTTGTCTTTGCTTCAACCGCTTCATCCACCTTTTTGATGAATTTATCCGTGATCTTCTGAAGCTTCTCTTCCTCATCGGCGACAACATCTTCAGAGACCTCATCGCTCTTTTTCAGCTTCTTCAGCATTTCGTTGCCGTCCCTGCGGATATTGCGCACAGCGACTTTCGCGCCTTCTCCCTTTTTCTTCACGTCTTTTACGAGCTGTTTTCTGCGTTCCTCGGTCAGTTCCGGGAATACAAGGCGGATCACACGTCCGTCGTCGCTCGGGTTAATTCCGAGATCGGAAACAAGGAGCGCTTTGACAATCGGCTTCACCATGCTCGGTTCCCAGGGAGCGATCGTGATCATACGCGCTTCCGGAACCTGAATATTCGCCACCTGCTGAAGAGAGGTCGGTGTTCCGTAGTAATCGACGGTAATTTTATCCAGTACATGCGGGTTGGCACGTCCTGCCCGGATCGCGCCGAGTTCGCCGTCCAGGTTCTTCATCGTCTTTTCCATCTTCTCTTCATAGAGCTTCAGTCTCTCACTCATAGTACTGCCTTCCTTTCCGGGCCGCTTCTTGTACGCGCGCCGCTATCCTTTTTCTTTTTATGAATTGCAGATCCTTCTCGTTTAAGCTGTCACGCGCGTTCCGTCAATCACTCCGCGTGCTGCGTTTAAAATACTGTTCTCGCCGGCCAGGCCGAACACCAGCATCGGCATATGATTTTCCTTCGCAAGTACGGCCGCGGCGCCGTCCACAACGCCGAGCCCTTTTTCAACCACTTCGGAAATACTGATCTCATCGTATTTTACCGCGTTCGGATTGTCTTTCGGATCCGAATCATAGACACCGTCCACGGCCTTCGCGAGAAGGATTTCATCCGCTTCCATCTCCACGGCTCTCAGCACGACGCCCGTATCGGTTGAAAAATACGGATGTCCCGTGCCGCCCGCGAAAAAGACCACATAGCCTTCTTCAAGAAGCGCAGTTGCCCTGTCTTTGGAGAACAGTTCGGTAAATGTTCCGACCTGGAAGGGTGTCATCACAGCGGTCTTCATTCCGGTCGAACGAAAGATCTCCGAAACATAGATGCAGTTCATGACCGTGGCAAGCATGCCGATCTGATCCGCTTTCGTTCTGTCAATGGCATTTGACGAGCGGCCTCTCCAGAAGTTTCCGCCTCCGATGACGATGGAGAGCTGAATTCCTTCGTCCACAATCTCCTTCACCTGTTTCGCGACCGATTTCACGGTCGGCTCATCAAAGCCTCTCTTCTGCTCGCCGGCCAGTGCTTCTCCGCTCAATTTCAGTAACACACGTCTCATAGCCACCTCCGTACCTGAGAACATCAGGATTCTAAATATAACTCACATTATAGCATATGGCACCGAATCATGGGAACTTAAAAAGAGGCGGGCATTGCCCGCCTCGTGAAAATCCCTTGTATCTGCCCCCGATCTTTGATCGGGGGAGCCCCTCGCGGCTTTGAGCGAGTTCAGAGAAATCCTGAAAGGATTTCTTCCTCTATTCCAGGAATTTCTTCAATTCATCCATAAACGTCTCTACATCCTTAAACTCTCTGTATACGCTCGCGAAACGTACATAGGCGACAGGATCCAGATCCTTGATCCGGTTCATGACCATCTCGCCTATCTCCGTACTCTCCACTTCCCGATCGCCTCGGTTATAGATCTCCGTTTCTACCGATTCGCAGAGATCGTGGATTTCCTGGGCGGAAATCGGCCTTTTATGGCAGGCGCGAAGAACTCCGCCTTCCAGTTTCGAGCGGTCAAAGATCTCTCTGTTTTTATCTTTTTTAATGACGACAAGCGGAACCGTCTCGATGCGTTCGTAAGAAGTGAAACGCTTCGAGCACACATCGCAGACCCTGCGGCGTCTGATGGACGTATTGTCATCGACAGGCCTGGAATCCACTACACGTGTATCCGCGTTGCCGCAAAAAGGACATTTCATCATCAGCGTGACCTGTTCTTAAGGAAATCCGGAATCTGGATATCCTTGGATTCCACATTGCTCGTCACCGTCGGCTGCTGAAGGGTCAGAGGAGCGGTCTGCGCTCTCGGAGCCGGCTGATTGAGGAATGACGGACTCGAGAAATTCATAAAGCTCTGCGGCTCGGTTCTCGGCTGGAACTGTTCACGCGGCTGTTCCTGCGGCTTTCTGGCCGGAGCCTCTTCCTTGACCTTCTTGTCGGAGTCCTGCAGACCCGTAGCGATGACAGTAATTCTGCATGTATCCACGTCCGTGTCGTCATACATCGCGCCGAAGATGATATTGGCCTCTTCGCCGACCATCTGCTGTACGAAGCTCGCGGCGTCATTGGCGTCCATCAGAGAGATGTCGCCTCTGATGTTGATGATCACGTTCTTCGCTCCCGTAATGGAAGTCTCGAGAAGCGGGCTCTCCACTGCCTGCTGGACAGCTTCAAGAGCCTTGTCATCACCCTTCGCCTCACCGATACCGATATGAGCGATTCCGCCGTTGGTCATCACGGTCTGAACATCCGCGAAGTCCAGGTTGATCAGCGCAGGCTGATTGATCAGGTCCGTAATTCCCTGTACGGCCTGCTGAAGGACCTCATCGGCCTTTTTCAGGGCTTCCGGCATCGTCGTTCTGCGGTCGACGATATCCAGAAGGCGGTCATTCGGGATCACGATCAGCGTATCCACGTTCTGCTGAAGTTTTTCAATACCGCGCAGAGCGTTGTCCATACGCTTGTTGGCCTCAAAACGGAACGGCTTCGTCACGACACCGACCGTAAGGCAGCCGAGTTCCTTCGCGATATTGGCAACGATCGGAGCACCGCCGGTTCCGGTTCCGCCGCCCATGCCGCATGTGACAAAGACCATATCCGCTCCGGATATTGTCTGTTTGATTTCCTCGGCGCTTTCATTTGCTGCCTGTTCGCCGATTTCCGGTTTGGCGCCGGCTCCCAGTCCCTTCGTGACTTTCTCGCCGATCTGAACAATCGTAGGCGCTTTGCACATCGACAAAGCCTGTTTATCGGTATTGATTCCGACAAACTCCACTCCGCCGATTGTTTCGTCCACCATACGGTTTACGGCATTATTGCCTGCTCCGCCAACGCCGACTACAATTATACGAGCCTCGGATTCGACTTCATTGGATGTAATCTCTAACACTTAAGTGCCTCCTTTCGTTCCTCCGTATTCGGGAGAACGGAAATTAAACTTAAATTCAATGGTGTATTTCCCCACACAGAATTTATGATATAGTTTTTTTTACTGATGCGCAAGATACTTTTCACAACTTTTGCTCTTAAAAATGATTCTTCTTAAGGCAGAACGCCTCAGGATTTATCAAAAACAATTCCTCCCTGGGAGCCGTCATATGTTTCCATATGCAGCGTCCCGGAGTACCCGCTTGTCAGTTCCGGCAAAAGGGCGTTCAGCTGTCTGAGCCGCAGTTCCAGCTTCTCTCCTGTCCCCATAAGGACATTCACATCGCCGTAAACCAGGGTCATGGCAGAGCCCTCAAAAATCACCTTGTCCGGCCGAAGGGCATTGTTGACCTCGATCCGGTTCCGCAGCATTCCCAGCATCGCGAAAGAGCGGGTATTGGATGTCGGAAGCACAAAGGTCAGAGTCGGTTCCGCGGAAATCGAAAGGCCCTCTACCGGCGGCGTCAATTCTCCCTCAACAGGAGAGGCCGCCTCGGCCATCACTTTCCCGGAAGAATCAAAATACCACCATTTTCCCTTATACTCCGTGCAGCCCACGAACTTTCTCTCTGTCACATACACCCGGAGCGCGTCCCGCGCCAGAATTTCGCAGCGGACCGACTCGATAAAACCGGGTGTGGTGATCGTACGGTTCATATTCATGAGAGCCGTAAGCAGCGTATTTCCGGCGCTCGGTCTCGTCAGAAGAAGCGCTGTCACTTCTTCCGGCTTTTCATGAAGATTTCCCTTCACGCGAACGACGCGCAGCTGGAAAAACAGAAAGAAAAATACCAGCAAAGCAGCCAGAGCCGTAAATGTAATGAGTCTTTTTCTGATTAATAGCTCACGCTCCCGGTCTCTTCTCCGGGATCTCCTCCTGGACATATTTCTTAAACACGTCTCCTCTTACTTCATAATTCGGGAATTCTCCCCAGGATGCGCACGCCGGAGAAAGAAGCACGGCATCGCCGGCCTCCGCGTGTTCGGCCGCGTATTTCATTGCCTCCGTCATATTGCCGCACATGACGATCCTCTCTTCCGGAAATCCGTTCGAAAGAGCGCTCTCCCTGATATTTTCAGCGGTCGCGCCTTCCAGAAGAAGCGTCTTGACACGCCCCTCGAAAGAACGGATCCATTCGCCGTAATCCGATCCCTTGTCGTATCCTCCGGCGATCAGAAACGTCGGTCTTGTCATCGCCCGGATTCCCCGGATCGCGGCGTCCGGGTTCGTTCCCTTTGAATCGTTGTACCAGATCACCCCGTTTTTCTCGCCCGCGTATTCGATGCGGTGCGCCACGGGACGGAACGTGCGAACGCATTTGGAAATGACTTCCGTACTCACTCCCGCCGAGAAAGCGATCGCCGCGGCAGCCATGACATTTTCATAATTATGAACGCCGATGAGAAGAAGCTCGTCGGTCCGGCACAGGATCGCATCCGTTCCTTTTCTGCGGATCCGGATGTTTCCGTCCTCAAGGAAGATGCCGTCCGAAAGTTCCCTTGCGGACGAGAACCAGAACACATCCGCCGGACATTTCTGTTCTCCGAAATCCCTAAGGACCGGATCTTCATAATTCAGCACGCACACGTCATCCTTCGTCTGGTTCGTCGTGATGCACTCTTTTACCCGGATATACTCCTCCATCGTATGATGGCGGTTCAGGTGATCCGGAGTAATGTTGAGAATTGCCGAAACATGCGGTCTGAAGCTTTTGATCGTCTCGAGCTGGAAGCTGGATATTTCCGCGACCACAACCGAGTCGTCATGCATCTTCAGCGCTTCACCCGTATAGGCGTTGCCGATATTGCCCACTACGAAAGTCTCTGCGCCCGACTGTTCCATAATCGCGCCGGTAAGCGCCGTCGTGGTCGTCTTTCCGTTTGTCCCGGTCACCGCCAGAACGGTTCCCTTTCCGGCCAGATAGGCGAGCTCCACTTCCCCGATGATCGGGATGCCGGTTTCGCGGATTTCCATGACGCGGGGAAGGTCCGTAGGAACACCCGGACTTAACACACACAGATCGATCGTCTTCAGCGTTTCCGCATCCAGATTCTCGATATCGCAGACTTTTTTCTCATCATATAAAACAGGCACGGCACCGATTCCCTTCAGCAGTTCCACTGCTCCGAGGCCGCTTTTTCCGGCGCCGTATACCAATACTCTCTTCCCGGTTAACTCCATTTTTCTCCTTTTCCTTATAAAGCCAAAAGCGCAATCATCACCGCGATGGCGGTAATTGCCGTGAATGTCGTTACGATTCTCGTCTCGGACCAGCCGCATTTTTCGAAATGATGATGAATCGGCGTCATTTTGAAAATGCGTTTTCCGTGAGTGGCCTTAAAATAGCTCACCTGAATCATGACCGACAGGATCTCGCAGAGGTAAATAATTCCCACGATGAGGATAAACAGAGGCATCTGGAGCATATAGGCCATGCCGGCCACAAAGCCGCCCAACGCCAGCGATCCGGTGTCGCCCATAAAGACCTGCGCGGGATACGCGTTATACAGAAGAAAGCCGAGGAGGGCACCGATTACCGCGCTTGCTGCCGGCGAAGCGCCGCTTTGAAGCATTGCGGCGGCAATCAGGAAAAACAGCGCCGCGACGATGGTCACCGAACTTGCGAGACCGTCAATTCCGTCCGTAAAGTTTACGGCATTGACCGTTCCGAGAACCGCGAAAAAGAGAAGGGGTACGGCAAGTATTCCGATGTTGACCGTATGCCCGTGCATAAACGGGATACGCAGGTCAAGGGAGATTCCGTGACCGAAACGGATGTACAGCCAGAAGATCAGCGTGACTCCGAATTCGAGGAGCAGTTTCTGCCAGGCGATAAGTCCGTCCGAATTTCTCTTCACCACTTTCAGATAGTCGTCCATAAAACCGATAAGGCCGAATGCTAGTGTCAGGAAAAGAACCGGACCGACCTGCGGCGACGAAGGAATGAACACTGCGCAGGCGATTGTGATTCCCGAAAGGATCATCACCCCGCCCATGGTCGGCGTCCCCGCCTTTTTCAGATGCGTCTCCATTCCGTAGGTCCGCTCGGTCTGGCTCATTTTCAGTCTTCTGAGCGCCGGTATCACAAAGGGTCCCATAAGGCCCGTGACCGCAAAAGCGATGAGTGCCGGCACAACCGTTCTCAATTCAATCATTCTTCCTCCTCATACCCTGCCTCTTCGTTGGTAAACCCGTCCGATTCGGCCGTATTGCCGCCGCTTGTATCCGCCGTGTTCTCATGTCCCTGGATTTCCGGAACATTGGTGTCCGCGGCTGTATCACTGAATTCCGATGTTTCCGTCACCTGGCGGCCCATGGTCTTGTGCGCTTCGTCCACGACCTGGTCGTTTTCATCCACGTACTCCCGGTCGTCATTGATGAGGAATCCGTGGTCGTCGATCATGTGCCCGTCTCCGTTCACCAGATCGCCGTCATCATTATAATACCACTCGCTCCTCGGATCATCCGCTTCATCCTCATTTTCGGAATTCGCGCTGTTCTCTTCGGCTTTTGCCGTTTCCAGATCCATTTTCAGATATTCGTTGTCGGGATTCATGGGTTCATCGGGATAGATTCCCAGATAAGGCAGAACTTCCTGAAGGATATCCCTGGCAATCCACTGGGGATAGCGGTTGTCCGCCTGATCCCGGACATTGGGCTCGTCCACGATACAGTAAATCACGAGCTGGGGATCGTCATACGGAACGAAGCCGATCCACGATACCAGATATTTTCCGTTCCCGCGGGGGATTTTCTGGGCTGTTCCCGTTTTTCCTCCCATCGAATAGCCGTTTACCTTGGCATACTGAGAGGTGCCTTCTTCCACGCCCGCTCTCATATATTCCCTGAGGTCAGCGGATACGTCTGACGAAATCGCCTGACGGAGAAGCACTTTTTCCGCGTTCTTCCGGACATTTCCGGACGCGTCGATCACCTGGCTCAGAAGATGGGGTCTGTAATAATACCCTCCGTTGATAACGGTACTGAAGGCGTTGGCTTCCTGAATCATCGTACAGGTGAAGCCCTGGCCGAACGAAGCGGTAGCCAGATCCACGGCACCCATGGTATCGGCAGCTCCGATGATTCCGGATGCCTCTCCCGCCAGATCGATGCCCGTTCTCTGTCCGAACCCGAACATCTGCTGATATCTGCAGAAATGATCCACTCCCAGGGAGGAGCCGATCTGCATAAGGCCGTCATTGCAGGAATTTTTCACTACATCCCCGAGGCTTTCTTCTCCGTGCCCCTCATTGTTGGAACATTTGATCACAATTCCCGATACTGTTTCGTATCCGTCGCACACAAAACGCGAGCTCTCGTTAATGGCCGCGTTTTCCAGAGCGGATGATACCGTTATGGGCTTAAATACCGATCCCGGCTCGAAGGAATCCGAAATGCAGAAATTCCTCCAGATTTCATTGAGGCTGTTCACCTTCTGCTCATCGGACATGGCCGTGATCTGCGCTTCCGTGTAATACGGGCTCAGATCTCTCGGATTGTTCGGGTCGTATTCTCCGGAACTGGCCATCGCGAGAACGGCTCCGTTCCTCGGGTCCATTACCACAACGCCTACATTTTTCGCTGCCTGATTCTTACTGACCGGGCCATCCGCATATACCGTGAGGAACCGGTTGATCGTATTCTGAACGATCGTCTGGATATTCACGTCCAGTGTGATGCGGATCGAGTCTCCGTCCTTCGGATCCACGATGGTCTGTTCAATCTCGGAATCCGATCCGAAATAGCCGTACTTTCTCCCATCCACGCCGCACAGGGTGTTGTTGTAGTATCCTTCCAGTCCCCAGTCCGCCTTGTCCGTATCGTAGACAAATCCCAGAAGGTCACCGGCAAGGGAACCCAGCGGATAGGTTCTCACGTATTCCTCTTCAAACCAGATTCCTCTGACATTTTTGCGCGCATTGCGGGCGGCTTCGTCTTTTGTCAGATCGGAGGCCTCGGCTTTAAACTGGTCAAACGCCTGCTTCTCTTCCACGGAGATTTTCCGTTTTACCACCTGATAGCGGGATTCTTTTGTCTTGTCATCCAGAAGAAGCTGCCGGATCCCGTCTCCGTCAATCCCGAAGAATTCCGTAAGCGCGGCAATGGTCGGTTCCGTAAAATGTTCCGGATCCGAATTGACGATATAACAGTCTAAAATGACGTTGTACCTTTTTTCGGAAGTGGCCAGCACCGTACCCGAAGTATCGAGGATATCCCCTCTCTTGTAAGCCATCGCGGTAGACGCGTACCGTGCCTGGGACCTCGCGAGAACCTGTCTTTTATACTGGTCTCCCTTAGTCGCGCTGATGACCGTCACGCGTATAAGCAGACAAATTAAAGCCAGCACGACGAATACAAACAGTCCTGCCAGCTTTTTTCTCATTCTCTTATTCAGTTTGCGATATTTCTTACCGTCCTTGTTCCCGGCGGTTTTCTTTTCGCTCAACGTCTTATTGTCCCGCGCTTATTGAACCGCCCATATTCTTCAGGACGGCACATCCTCATATTGTTTTATATAACTTGAATCGTCGGTATTATACCACACGATCTGGTCTTCTGTCGCATATTTCATTCCTAATTTGTTAATTGCAACATCGCGGACCGCTTCCCAGTCCACACTGTTGTTCACATTTTCCAAAAGGGCGTCGTTCTCGCTCCTCATGGAAACAAGCTGCGCTTCCAGCTTTTCATTGTCACTGATCTGTGTCAGAATCGTCGCCTTGAGGCGCAGATAATACACACACATGAATACCGTCAGCAGGGAGATAAGCGCCAGAAACACGACGTATCCCCTTCCTGTCATCAATGCCCGTGCGCGGTTTCCCGCAGTCTGTGTCTTTGCCGCAGATCCGCGCGGAACTGCATACACGGATGTCAACCCCATCTTCCGTGCATATCTTTCCGGCACCGCACGCGCCGTTCCGTATACCGCATGCCGCGTACCCGTTTCCGTTCTTCTGTTTACCCTTCCAGATACAGCTCTCTCAGCGGTCATCAGGCATCACCCTTCTTTCGAATACTCTCAGTTTCGCGCTCTTCGAACGCGGATTGGTTCCCAGCTCCTCTTCACCGGGAAGCAGCGGTTTTCTGAATACCGAAAACCCCTTTGGCTTTTTCCCACATACGCACACCGGAAAATCCGGCGGGCAGGTACACGGGTTTTCATTTCTCCGAAAAGCCGATTTTACGATCCGGTCTTCCAGAGAATGAAAGGTAATAATCGCGAGACGTCCTCCGTCATCCAGAAGCTCGATCATGGAGTCAATGGAGTCTTCAAGAAGCTGCAGCTCCCCGTTCAGCTCGATTCTGATTGCCTGAAAACTCCGTTTGGCCGGATGTCCCCCGGTTTTTTGAAACTTCATCGGGATCGACTCAGAGATGATTTCAACGAACTCCCCAGTCGTTTCAATTCTCTTCTCTTTACGTCTTTCAGCGATGTGTTTCGCGATTTTCGAAGCGAAACGTTCTTCCCCGTAATCCCTCAGGATCCTTGTCAGTTCCGCTTCACTTGCCCCATTGATGATATCCGCCGCCGTTCTCGTCTCCCTCTGATCCATCCGCATATCCAACGGTGCGTCATGCATATACGAGAACCCGCGTTCGGCAGTATCCAGCTGATACGAGGAAACTCCGAGGTCCAGAAGAATCCCGTCCACTTTCCGGATTCCTCTTTCCGCCAGTATTTCCGGCATCTCGCTGTAATTGCCGCGCACAACTTCGACCACACCCCCGTAGGCCTTAAGCCGCTCCCCGGCTGCTTTCTGTGCTGCTTCATCCCGGTCGATACCGATCAGCCGACCGTCGGGCGCAAGTCTCTTCGCGATCTCCAGCGCATGTCCTCCTCCGCCGCAGGTTCCGTCTACATAGATCCCGTGTTCGCGGATACGAAGACTTTCGATTGTCTCATTCAGCATTACCGATTGATGAACGAATTCCATATCAGCTCCCCATGCCTTTGAATCGATCATAAACAGCCTCTTAGAACAGCTGTTTCAGACTCTCGAGTTCGTTCCTCATTTCGTCTGCGTCACTCAACTTCTCTTCGACACCAGCCCAGACATCCGGATTCCAGATTTCAAAGCTGTCCATATTTCCGGTAAGGATGACATCCCCGCTAAGATGCGCATAGTCGCGAAGACTCTGGTTAAGGAGTATTCTGCCCTGCGAATCGAGCCGGCATTCATCGGCACCGCTCGTAATGAACCGCTTGATGCGTCTGCGTGATTCCGCACTGCCCTGGAGTTCGTCAAG
This sequence comes from uncultured Eubacteriales bacterium, assembly GCA_900319795.1. GTDB lineage: Bacteria > Bacillota > Clostridia > Lachnospirales > Lachnospiraceae > Chordicoccus. Next base: position 87,792 of record ONPU01000002.1, read on the forward strand.
GGATTCCATATATTTCCTGAAGCCGTCCTGTGTGAAGACGGTCAGATCGCCTTCCCACCACGGAACCACAACAAGCTTGAGGTTGCCGATTTCATCCCGAAACTTCGACGGAATGATCAGCCTCCCCTTGCTGTCAATTGTGTGGCTGTACTTTCCAAGAAACATACAAATCTCCCATTTCGTGGTAGTTTCGTCCCACTTTCCACCACTTGATCTAAATTTTACCCCCTTTCCATGCATTTGGCAAGCATACATTGGCGCTCATTTTTACTAAAATTAACGGTTTTCCGGGCATAAAAAAGAGGCTGTACCACATCTGGTACAGCCTCTTTCACAAGACCACAATTTTCAATTTATGTTAACTGTTCCGGGATTTCCCCACTTCGCTCCACCGGTGAATACTCAGAATGAAAATTTGTCTCTGAAGTAATCTCTCAGTTCGGCAATCGGCACTCTCACCTGCTCCATGGTATCGCGGTCGCGGACCGTGACGGCATGATCCTCTTCCGAATCAAAGTCATAAGTGATGCAGTACGGTGTTCCGATTTCGTCTTCTCTTCTGTATCTCTTGCCGATCGCGCCGCGGTCGTCATAGTCCACGTTCCAGTCTTTGGAAAGCTCCGCGTAGATCTTCTGCGCGGACTCGCCCAGCTTCTTGGAAAGCGGAAGCACCGCGATTTTCACAGGCGCGATTGCCGGATGGAAATGCAGCACCGTGCGGACGTCATTTTTCGCCTCATCCAGAACCTCTTCATCATACGCGCTGCACAGGAACGCAAGAACCATACGGTCCGCTCCGAGGGACGGCTCGATGACGTAGGGGATGTACTTTTCACCGGTCTCGTCGTCGAAGTAGCTCATATCCTGTCCCGAAGTCTCCTGATGGCGGCCGAGGTCATAGTCGGTTCTGTCCGCGACGCCCCACAGTTCTCCCCAGCCGAACGGGAAGAGGAATTCCACGTCCGTCGTAGCCTTGCTGTAGAAGGACAGCTCCGCCTGATCGTGATCGCGGAACCGAAGCTCGTCTTCCTTCAGGTTCAGGCTGAGAAGCCATTTCTTCATGAAGTCCTTCCAATAGGCAAACCACTCGAGGTCCGTGCCGGGCTTGCAGAAGAATTCCAGTTCCATCTGCTCGAACTCTCTCGTTCTGAAGGTAAAGTTGCCGGGCGTAATCTCATTGCGGAAGGACTTGCCGATCTGGCAGATGCCGAACGGAACTTTCTTTCTGGACGTACGCTGAACATTCTTAAAGTTCACGAAAATGCCCTGTGCCGTTTCCGGACGAAGGTAAACCGTATTCTTCGCGTCTTCCGTAACACCCTGGAATGTTTTGAACATCAGGTTGAACTGACGAATACTTGTAAAATTGTGCTTTCCGCAGGTCGGGCAGGGAATCTGATGCTCTTCGACAAATGCTTCCATCTGCTCGTTGCTCCAGCCGTCAACGCTTCCTTCCAGAGCAATGCCGTTTTCCGCGGCGAAATCCTCAATAAGCTTGTCCGCGCGGAAACGCTCATGGCATTCCTTGCAGTCCATCAGCGGATCGGAAAAGCTGCCGAGATGGCCCGATGCGACCCATGTCTGCGGATTCATCAAAATGGCGCAGTCAAGACCCACGTTATAGGGGCTCTCCTGAACAAATTTCTGCCACCAGGCCTTCTTGACGTTGTTCTTCAGTTCCACGCCGAGATTGCCGTAATCCCAGGTATTGGCCAGTCCGCCGTAAATTTCGGAACCCGGATATATAAAACCCCTGTTCTTGCAAAGGGCAACGATCTTATCCATTGTTTTTTCTGCCATCTCACATATCCTCCATAAAACCTTATTTTGCAAGGCATCTTTCCATATGGTATCGCATCCCGCGTTCCGTGGCAAGTTTTTTGTCAATTCTGTTCCTTGCCAATCATGAGAAGACGGTGTCGGAGGAGTATCCGAATGAGCTGAGGATGGAGATAACGGAAGGGGCAGAAACCGCTGGTTCGAAATTCAGGAGAATAGACAAAAAACGGGATGTCTTATGACATCCCGCAGGAAACCGGATTCGAACCGTGAAAAGGTCCACTGGACCTTTTCACCCTCTGCGTCCCGACTTCCGTTCGGGCAGAAACCGCTTATACGAATCCAGTCGCATCGACAAAAAACGGGATGTCTTATGACATCCCGTTTTTCGTCGATGCGACTGGATTCGAACCAGCGGCCTCTGCGTCCCGAACGCAGCGCTCTACCAAACTGAGCCACGCATCGAGGCTGACTGCTTTCGCAACAGCAAGACTGATTATAACCGCTGATCGCAGTCCGTGTCAACCCTTTTTATTATTTTACTTCGTAGACATCCGCCGTAGTCATTCCGAACTCCAGAGCCTCGGAATGGGAATCGAAGTAGATATCCACATGGCCGTAGTCCGTACCGCGGTCTTCTACCGTATAGACCGTGCCGTTGATCAGAAGCTTGGTGCCGAAATCGACGCCGCCCATGGCTACCGTGTGACCGGATGTCGGCATTACGCCGCTCGCTGTAGGAGCACCGGCTCTGCCGCAGCAGTCCGCGCAATTGCAGTAAGCTGTGATTGTGAAGTTGCCGAGGTAGTTCTTTTCCGTATATTCCTCATCTTCGTCTTCGGAAGATTCCTTCTTCTCAGCGTCGGACTTCTCTTCCTCATCCTGGCCGGTCCACCAGACCGGAAGGGACTCTTCCTCTTCGTCTTCATCCTGATCGGAATTCCAGACCGGCAGAGACTCCTCTTCATCAGAATCACTTGTATACGAATGTTCTTCCCATTCCTCATCTTCCGCTCTGTCGGCAAAAGCCGGAACAGTCATCGAACAAGCCAGTACAGTAGTCAGAACAATAACACTCATTTTTTTCAAAAACATAACAAATAACTCCTTTCGGGGAGTCATTATAACACGTTCCGTAATACTTTTGAAGTATTTTTTTGCATTTTGTAACATTTATGTAATATTCTCGGCGGATTTGATTCTATTTTTTTCGTGTTCTGTTAAAATTGCACAAAAAAGCAGGTCCTATGTCAGCACTTATAACAAAAAGAACAAACCGGTTTCAAAAAACCGGTTTGTTTCTTCGTTCATTTATATTTCTCTGTTTCGATTAGCCCTCCGCCAAATCTGTTCCGTCATCCGCCTGCATCGCTTCTTCATACGCATCGAGGATGATCCGCTGAATTCTGGCTCGCGTATCAGAGTTGATCGGATGAGCAATATCGCGGTATTCACCGTCTGCAGCCTTTCTGCTCGGCATTGCGATAAACAATCCTTTCTCGCCCTCAATAACCTTGATATCATGCACGACAAACTCATTTTCGATTGTGATCGATACCACGGCCTTCATCTTTCCTTCTTTTGTGACTTTGCGAACTCGAACGTCTGTAATATTCATGATAAATCCCTTTCTATTTGCCCGGTATTACGGAGCGTTTTTTTGAGCGGTCACTTCGGATGACGCCAGCCGCTCGTCCTTCATTTCTTAAGTCCATACCCGTTCCTGAACCGACGTTATATGAGTTCGCCAGGATAGTATCACGGTCCACAACCGGTATCGACTCCTATAGTTAAGCCGAAATGAATTTGCGTCATCACGATTCACAGGCCTTTTTTTACGAAAATCGGTTCTGTTATCATGTTCGAATCGTCCGATTATCCGCCACAGCCTGTTTAAGATACGAATATTATAACACATTGCTTCAAAAGAGTGAACAATTAATAAAATAAGTTGACGCAATTCTAATGTAGATCATTACTTCTTATTTTTATGTACGTTCCCGGAAAGGACTATTCGACTAATCCCTGCACTATGTGATATACTGTTATGGATTATGAGCGCCGGTACCGGCCTTATCGTCAAACCATGATTTGAATAAATAATAAAGAAGGTATTCACTATGTATGAGATCAATTTCGGAAAACCGGAACATGTTCATTTTATCGGAATCGGCGGAATCAGTATGAGCGGCCTTGCCGAAGTGCTCCTCGATGCCGGTTTCCATGTTTCGGGTTCCGATAACAAAGAGTCGGAACTGACAAAACGGCTTTCTGAAAAAGGCGCGGACATCACGATCGGGCAAAAGGCTGAGAATATCCGGCTTCCTTTGGACTGCATCGTCTATACGGCAGCCATCCATCCTGACAACCCAGAATTCGTCGCAGCCGTTGAATCCAAAGTTCCGATGCTCACCAGAGCCCAGCTGCTCGGGCAGATCATGCGCAACTATGAGACGCCGATCGCGGTTGCCGGTACGCACGGGAAAACCACTACGACTTCCATGCTGGCGCAGGTCCTTCTTTCGGCCGGCCTCGATCCGACCGTCTCAGTGGGCGGCATTCTGCCGGCGATCGGCGGCAATATCCGCGTCGGTTCCAGCGGAACCTTTGTAACGGAGGCCTGCGAATATACAAACAGTTTCCTCTCCTTCTTCCCGAAAATCGCCCTGATCCTGAATGTAGAAGAAGACCATATGGATTTTTTCAAGGACCTGGACGATATCGCGAACTCCTTCAACCGGTTTGCCCGCCTGGTTCCCGAAGACGGAACCGTCATTATCTGTAAGGAAAACTCCTGCTTTGATATGGTGACGGATGGAGTAAAGGGCGCGCTGGTCACGTACTCTCTGACATCTGACGCGGATTACACCGCTTCGGATATCTCATTTGACGAATACGGATGCGGAAGCTTCACATGTCTCGAACGCGGAACTTCACTCGGCTCCTTTGCGCTGAAGGTTCCCGGCATGCACAACATTTCCAACGCCCTGGCAGTCATCGCATGTTCCAGAACTCTGGGCCTTGAGCCGGACGTCATCCGGCAGGGCTTTGACGCGTTTACCGGTGCCGAAAGACGTTTCGAATATAAAGGCACTTATAACGAGGCCGTCATTATCGATGACTACGCCCATCATCCGAGCGAGATCAGGGCGACCCTGAACGCGGCCGCGAATTATCCGCACAAAAAGCTGATTGTGGCGTTCCAGCCCCATACGTATACACGCACGAAAGCGTTCCTGGATGATTTCGCGAAAGCGCTGTCCGTCGCGGATCAGGTTCTTCTGGCGGACATCTATGCCGCGAGGGAACAGAATACGATCGGCATCTCTTCGAAGGACCTTATGGATAAGATCAACGCTCTCGGCGGAAACGCGGAATACCTTGACAGTTTTGAGAAAATCAGCTCGCATTTAAGAGACAGCCTCAAGGAAGGCGACCTGCTGATTACCATGGGCGCGGGCAATATCAATGAGGTTGGAGAAGACCTGCTGTAAAAGTGCATTTTCGGCACTTATCCACCATATGCACATCATTCACAGAATCCCGGGACCACAGCTCCTTCATGGAGCTGTGGATTATTTTGTGGATGTGCGTCCGTCCATTCATGCTATACTTCAATAGCACCTCATTTTTCATGAGTTTCCATGTTCATGAGCAGATGACGGCAAAAACCAGGCAAAGGATTCCTCATATGGATACTATACGCATCCGTTCCTGCTTTTCGCAGGATGTGACGGTTATTTCAAATGACTTTCTCGATCGTTTTTTGCCCCAGGCAAACGGCGATTTTCTTAAAATATACTTATATATTCTGCGCACGGCCGGCATGAACAAGGGATCACTGTCCCTTACCGGCATCGCGGACCGTATGAACTGCACGGAAAATGACGTCCTGCGCTCCATCCGCTACTGGCAGAAGGAAGGTGTACTGGACCTTAAAGACGATGAAGAGGGAAATGTCTCGGAAATCGCCTTTATCTCTTACTGCAAAAATCCGGGGCCCGAGGAAGAGACGATCCTGAAACCCTCCGATATCAGTTCGGAGCGGATCGCGAAACTCAACGAAAAGGAAGACGTCCGCGAACTCTTCTATATTGCGCAGCAGTATATCGGTAGGCCTCTGACCAAGAGCGAAAGCCAGAAGATCTGTTATTTTTATGACCAGCTCGGCTTCTCCTCGGATCTGATCGATTATCTGATCGAATACTGCGTCAGCCGCGGCCACGGCAATTTCAGCTATATTGAAAAAGTGGCTCTCAACTGGCACAAGGAAGGGATTTCAAGTGTCCGGGACGCGCGGCTCGCCGTACAGAATTATCACCGCGAATACTATGATATCCTGAAGGCGCTGGGACTCGACAATCACCATCCGGTGGAGGAAGAGATCCGGATTATGAAGCAGTGGCTCGAGAAATACAATTTCCCGATGTCCATGATCCGCGAGGCCTGCTCCCGTACCATTATGGGCGCCGGCAAACCTTCTTTAAAATACGCGGACGGCATTCTGTCCAAATGGTACCGCGCGGGCGTTCGTTCCTTTGAGGACATCGAACGGCTGGACGCCGAACATGCGCGTTCCGGCATAGCCGCCACTCAGAAGAAAAATGCGCGGGCTCCGAAGCCGACCGCATTTAACAGTTTCGAACAGAGAAAAGACGACGACAACCTGGACGAGCTTCTTCTGAAGAAGACACGCGCCCTTTACGGCAGCATGAACAAGGAAGAGTAAACAGACAATGGCACTCAGCAATTCGCAATATGACGCGGTAATGCGGCGTTATGAAGAAATCCGCTCATTCCACAGTGATGAAAGGGATGAACGGGTTCGTATTCTCTATGCCGCGGTCCCGAAGCTGAAAGAGCTGGACGCGCGTACAGCGGACCTGTCCCTTACTGCGGCCAGAAGGATCGCCTCCGATCCCTCCTCCTATTCGATCGAGGATTACCGCAGGGAAATGCGCGCGCTGTCCGAGCAGAAGGCAACCCTAATCAAAGAAGCCGGTTTTCCCGCCGACTATACGGAACTTCAGTATGACTGCCCCATCTGTAAAGACACCGGATTTGCAGACGGCCGCCGCTGCCGCTGTTTTACACGTCTGGCATCGGAAATCACACGTGAGCGGCTGGGCTCAGCCGAAACAGATGAAAAAGAGGATTTCCGGCACTTCTCTTTAGCTCTTTATTCTGATACAATTCAAGATAAGACATCGGGTATTTCTCCGTTAGCCGAAGCCAGGATCGCGCTTCAGGCCGCTAAAGAGCTTGTCGCCAATCTCGGCAATAATCCTCCCAGCCTCATTCTGACAGGACATACCGGAGTCGGAAAGACACATCTGGCGCACGCAATTGCCGGCGAAGCGATTAAAGCCGGCGCTTCCGTACTCTATTTTACCGCTCCCGAACTGTTTGAACATTTAAGCGAGGTGACCTTCAACAGGAATTATTCCTTTGAAGACCGGGATCTGATCAGCAGATGCGATCTGTTAATCATCGACGATCTCGGTACGGAACTGACAAATACCTATACAGCATCTGAACTGTTCCGGCTGATCGATGAGCGGATTCAAAAGAAACTCGCCACAGTGATTTCGACGAACCTTTCGGCATCCGAAATCAAGAACCGCTATTCCGAGCGAATCAGTTCGAGGATCGGAAGCAGCTATCAGCTTCTTCACCTGTCCGGAGACGATCTGAGAATGCGCAAAGTAATTGAAGGCAACTATTAACGCTATATGAGCTTACTCACACGAACACCCTTCAAAGGAGAACGCAATGGCATTTGACGCTAATAAACCGCAGCTTCGTCCCGCATTTGACACCATTCCCGAAGGCCGGCTCGCGATCATACCGATGAGCAGCACCCGGGAAATCGGAAAAAAGGTGAATAACTTTCTGGTTGAATGGAGAAAAGAACGTGTCGTGCAGGGCATCATCAGTCCCTCCAACGGCTACGTGCGTGACTCCTTTCTCCTTGAGGCCTCTACTCCGCGTTTCGGATCCGGCGAGGCCAAAGGGACCATCAAGGAATCCGTCCGCGGATATGATATTTACCTCCTCGTTGACGTTCTGAATTATTCTCTGACCTATCGTATCGGCGGATATGAAAATGTCATGTCCCCCGATGATCATTTCCAGGATCTGAAAAGAATCATTTCCGCCTGCGGACGCAAAGCGCACCGCATCAACGTGATCATGCCCTATCTGTATGAGGGCCGTCAGATCCTCCCCGGCGGAAGGGAATCGGCCGACTGCGCCAGCGCGCTTCAGGAACTGATCGATCTGGGTGTGGAAAATATCATCACCTTCGACGCCCACGACTCGCGTGTCCAGAACGCGATTCCGTTCGAGAATTTCGAAACAGTCAGCCCCTCCTACCAGTTTTTGAAAAATGTGCTGCGATGCGCTCCTGACCTCGAGCTGGACAGCGACCACATGATGATCATCAGCCCGGATGAAGGCGGTATGAGCAGGGCCATCTACATGGCGAATGTTCTCGGCATCGACATGGGCATGTTCTATAAGCGCCGTGACTATACAACCCTTGTTTCCGGCCGGAATCCGGTTCTCGCGCACGAATTCCTCGGTTCCGAGGTAAGCGGCAAGGATATCATCATTCTCGACGATATGATTTCCTCCGGAGACAAAGTGATCGAAACATGCAAGCTGCTGAAAAAGAAAAAGGCAAAGCGCATTTTCATCTGCGCTACTTTCGGCGTCATGACAGGCGGCCTTGTGCCATTTGACAACGCTTACAAACACGGCTGGTTTGACAAGCTGATCACAACCAACCTGATCTACCAGCCGGAAGAACTTCTTACAAGAGAATATTACAAGAGCTGCGACATGAGTAAATTCCTGGCTCTGATCATCGATACGCTCAACCACGACTGCTCGATCTCAAGCCTTCTGGATCCGGTCGACCGCATCCATAAAGTCATGGCCAAGTACAGGGACGGACAGCCGGTCTGATTCAGCAATAAAATCAGGATTATAAAAAATCAGCGGGTTTTTTTCCCGCTGATTTTTATATTGCTTTCTCTTCCGGTCTTACTCTCTCTTTTCCGGCGGCGCCGTTACACGTGCCTCCAGTTCCTCACCCGCAACGTCAATCACAATTCCGGATCCTTCACGAATCTCACCCTGAAGGATGATCCTCGCCGCCATGGTCTCCACATTCTGCTGCAGATACCGTCTTAACGGTCTGGCTCCGTAGATCGGATCATAGGCGCGGTCCATGATAAAGTCTTTCGCGCTGTCCGTGAGGCTGATCGTCAGCTGACGGTCTGTCAGTCTTTCGTTCAGGCCCTTCAGCATCAGATCAATAATGCTCCGGATATGCTCTTTCGTCAGAGGCGTGAAGAGAATGGTCTCATCCAGACGATTCAGGAATTCCGGACGGAAATGCGTCTTCAGCTCCGCCTCCACCAGAGAACGGGCCGTGTCCGTAATGCTTCCGTCTTCGCTGATTCCTTCCAGCAGGTACTGTGAGCCGATATTCGAAGTCATGATGATAATCGTGTTCTTAAAATCGACTTTTCTTCCCTGGCTGTCCGTGATATGGCCGTCATCCAGAACCTGAAGCAGCACGTTGAAGACATCCGGATGGGCTTTTTCCACTTCATCGAACAGAACTACGGAAAACGGTTTCCGCCGAACGGCCTCTGTGAGCTGGCCGCCCTCATCGTAGCCGACATATCCCGGAGGCGCTCCGATCAGTCTCGAGACGGAGAATTTCTCCATGTACTCCGTCATGTCGATACGGATCATATTGTTTTCGTCGTCAAACAGCGCTTCCGCCAGCGTTCTGGCCAGCTCCGTTTTTCCGACGCCGGTCGGTCCGAGGAACAAAAATGAACCGATCGGGCGCTTCGGATCCTTGATTCCGGCCTTGGACCTCAGGATGGCATCCGCGACTTTCTGAACCGCTTCATCCTGTCCGATCACTCTCTTATGCAGCTCCTTGTCGAGGTTCAGAACCTTCTCCCTCTCTCCCGCTGTCAGCTTCGCGACCGGGATCCCCGTCCATTTGGATACAATTTTAGCGATCTCGTCGTCGTCAACAGCCTCATGGACCATCGAAAGTTCCTTTCCCTGAACCGTCTGCTCCGCTTCTTCGAGCGCTTTCTGCAGTTTGGGAAGTTCTCCGTACTGCAGTTCCGCTGCTTTGTTCAGGTCATAGTCCCTCTTCGCGATTTCGATCCTGGAATTGATCTCATCGATCTGCTCGCGATAGACCTTCAGCCCTTCCACGGCTTTCTTTTCATTTTCCCACTGTGCCTTTTTCGCGGTAAACTGATCCATCAGCTCCGCGAGATCCTTTTTCAAAGCCTCAAGACGGTCACGGCTCAGCTGGTCCTCTTCCTTCTCAAGCGCGACTTCCTCGATCTGCATCTGCCGGATCTTCCGGTCGAGTTCATCGAGTTCCGTAGGCATGGAATTGAGCTCCGTCTTGATCAGCGCGCAGGCCTCGTCCACCAGGTCGATCGCCTTGTCAGGCAGGAAACGGTCCGTGATATAGCGGTTCGACAGAACCGCGGCCGACACCAGCGCGTTGTCCGTAATCTTGACGCCATGATAGACCTCGTAGCGCTCCTTGAGTCCTCTTAAGATCGAAATGGTATCCTCGACCGTCGGCTCATTGATCATCACAGGCTGGAAACGTCTTTCAAGGGCTTTATCCTTCTCGATATATTCCCTGTATTCGTCAAGCGTCGTCGCGCCGATGCAGTGCAGTTCGCCTCTCGCAAGCATCGGTTTCAGCATATTGCCGGCGTCCATCGCGCCTTCTGTCTTTCCCGCTCCGACAATCAGGTGCAGCTCATCGATAAAGAGGATGATTCTCCCGTCAGACTGCCTCACTTCTTCCAGAACGGCCTTCAGACGTTCCTCAAATTCGCCTCTGTACTTCGCTCCCGCAACCAAAGAGCCCATATCCAGCGCAAAAATGTGCTTGTCCTTCAGATTATCCGGCACATCTCCGTTCACGATTCTCTGCGCGAGGCCTTCGACCGCCGCGGTTTTACCGACGCCGGGCTCACCGATCAGAACAGGGTTGTTCTTGGATTTTCTCGAAAGGATCAGGATGGCCTGACGGATCTCATCGTCTCTTCCGATGACCGGATCCAGCTTCTGCTCTTTTGCCTTTTCGACCAGGTCGATGCCGTATTTCGCAAGAGAATCATAGGTGACCTCCGGATTATCGGTTGTTACCTTCTGGTTGCCGCGTACCGAAGCCAGCGCCGAAAGAAAGCTGTCCCGGGTAATTCCAAAACGGGAAAACAGCTGTTTCACAGCTCTGTTCGGATACTTCAGCATGGACAGAAACAGATGCTCGACAGACGTGTATTCATCTCCCATCGCGCGCGCTTCATCGGGGGCCTTCAAAAGGGCCTTATTGAGGTCCGCGCTCCAGTACTGAGTACCTCCGCTGACCTTCACCCGGCTTTCTATGGCATTTTCCACGGCATTTGTAAACGACGCCGTATCAACCGCCATTTTTTCCAGCAGTTTCGCGATCAGGCTGTCTTCCTGTGTGAGCAGGACATACAGAAGATGCTCTTCGTCGATTTCCTGATTGCCGAAATCCAGAGCAGTCTTTTCCAGCTCCATAATCGCTTCTTTTGATTTTCTGGTAAACTTATCAATATTCATAAATCCACCTCCCGGATCTTATTTTCCAATTTATGACCCCAATATAGCACTGGTTGTTAGCACTGTCAATAGGTGAGTGCTAATTTTGTGACAAAAGTGCACCACAGGGGTCTGGCACCTTTGGTGCAGGTCCATGGACATCCTCTGCGAATTTCCTTATAATATGGGTATTGAATCTGTTAACCAGGGAGGTTTCCGAATATGAGAGGCAAAATCATCACAGAAAAGCACTACCAGGACGCAATGAACAACGAGGTCGCTTCCTTTGTAAAAGAGCATATCCGGCACGCGCGTTTTTTAAGCTCGGACGGAACGAAAATCCACGCGCTCTATGCTCTTCACGACAAACCCAAAGCCGCGGTTCTCCTTGTACATGGGCTGAGCGAATTCGCGGAACGCTATATCGAACAGATCTATTATTTTTATAATGAAGGATATTCCGTCTTTGCTCCCGATCTCAGGGGCCACGGACGCTCGGGTCGTAAAATCCCGGAGGCAAACCGGATTTTCATTAGAAGCTTCAACGAGTATATCATGGATCTTCAGTGCGCCATGGAGCAGCTCCTGAAAGAAAAGTGTCCCAACGACCCTGTCCTGATCTACGGACATTCCATGGGAGGATGCATATCCGCTCTTTTCCTGGAAGAGTTCCCGGAAAGTGCCCTGTGCGCCGTTCTCTCCTCTCCGATGATCGGAATCAACTTCGGCGGTTCCTCCGAGAAAAGCGTGCGGATGCTCGCAGCGGCCTCAAAAGTCCTGTCGTGGAATAACAAAACGCTCGGCAAGGACCACTTTGACTCCGAGCCTTCGTTTGAGGAGAGCTGCAGCCTCTCGAAAGTCCGCTTCGACCAGACTTTGAAAATGAGGCTCCGTCACAGAGCTTATCAGACTGAAAATATCACCTATTCGTGGGCCCGCGCAGCTCTTGCCGCCACCGATGAGGTCATGAAAAATGCGGAAAAAATCAAAATTCCCACCCTCATCTGTCAGGCAGGAAATGATACGTTTGTCAACAACGACGCCCAGAACCGTTTCGCGGCACTTATACGTTCAGCGGAAATCATCCGCTTCCCGACCGCGAAGCACGAAATAGCCAATTCCGAAGATGATATTCTGGAATTATACTGGAGCAGTGTATTCGATTTCTTTGAAAATCAATTGAAGAAAATCAAAAATTGAGGATATGAATCCCATAAAAAAAACGCTGAATCACTCAGCGTTTTTTCTTATTTTTTCGAAGCTTATTCTTCTGAGCCCCCGTCTTCCGAACCGCCGTCCTCTGAACTGCCATCCTCTGAACCGCCGTCCTCCGAAGCGCCGTCCTCTGAACTGCCGTCCTCGGACTCACCGCCTTCCGCGCTTTCATCCGGAGTTTCTTCGGAGCTTTCCGAAGAAGCGGAATCCTCAGAGCTTTCCGTACTGCCATCCGCAGTTTCTGTCTGTCCGGCCGAAGAGCCGCCTCCGGTAACATGTGCCGCTATTTCACCGGAATTCACTTCCGTGACCGGTACCGATTCCGCATCCTGAAGTCCGTACGTGGAACCGGGCTCGCCGCCCTCTTCTTCGGAAGAGGAGGCCTGAGATTCACTCATCTGTGCCATCGCGTTCAGGATGCTTCGGTAAGAATCCTGTCCGAACGCTATGAAATTGCTGAAGTCCGCCGAGATCTTGGCGGCATACTGGGAGGCGTTCAGTTCCTTGACAATACCTCCCACGAATGCTTCTTCATTTTCAAGCTGTGTGAGGTACGCCTTCGTGCCTGCCTCTCTGTCCGCCACCGCAGCGAATTTGACATGGCTGAGGCCGGACGTATTCTCAAAACCGAGAGCGGCAATCGCGCCGCTTTCAGCCGCCGACGCAGCGCGGTCACACGCTTCGGCAATGCCCTGATGATCCGTAATAATGAGATCGACTCCCCCGTTATAAAAATCGAGCGCGTCTCCGAGTCTTCTGGGCGAGAGCTCGGTGCTTCCACAGAACTCCGCATACAGATGCAGGTCACTGGAAGTCAGCATGAGTTCATTTTCCGCATAGGCGACTCCCTGCCGGAAACCGTCATAAAAAGCTGCCGTATCCCCGGTATTCTCGGCGGAAAGAAACGCGATATCCCGGCTTCCGTCTCTCAAAGCGGTATAACCGGCCAGAAAACCGATGTCGCTTTTTCCGAATGTGAGGCATTCCGTGTTCTTCTTGATCGTGCTCTCCTCAGCGCCGGCCTCTTTTCGCGGCTCCCCTTCGAAAAACAGGAAGTGCGCTTTTCCGTAGTCATTCTGAGCGTTATACACTGCCGTTTCCATATCTTTGCCGAAGGCGACCATATAGCGGGCTCCGTCGTTATGAGCAGCTTCAAACTGGGCCGCATATCCCTCTTCCGTGTCTTCCGTCGCGGAGTATCTCTGGAAGGTATATCCGTTTTCCCCGCAAAATGTTTCGACTCCGCTGATAATGGCACTGTAGCTTTCGTCTCCCGCTCCTCCGTCCGTGCCCGTAATAATGGCATAGCGGACTTTCTCTTCCTTTTGTCCGCAGGAAGCAAGAACAAGCGTGAACAGAAGCGTGAATATGGAAATAAAGCATTTTCTCGTCATCTTCGTATCCGTACCTTTCCGTCCGGTTTTTTCCGTATAAAAACAATGTTCCGCACATTGCCGCTCAGTAAACCATTTTAATACAAAAGAAAAAGCCATGCAACTCATCGCTGCATGGCTTCCATATTTCATATTAAGCACCAAGGATCGCTTTCATGCACTTATTGGCAGTCATCTTCTGGATGCCGTCCGGATCCTTCAGCACAGCCTTGGAACCGGTGACTTTCCAGCGGGCCTTGCCGGCATAGTTCAGATAACCGGATCCGACTGTACGTGCCTCATACGGCCATTCCGGGAAATACTTCGTCATGTAGTACTTCGCCAGAGTCGCTGCCTTGCCGGCAGTACCGCTGATCTGAACACCCTTCGGTGAGCTGTGGACGAGGAGCACGCTCTTGTCAGAGCACTGGCCGAGAGAAATCCATACGTGGCCGTTCATACTGACAACATCGCCCGGCTTGTAGGTCTGGCTGGAAGAATTTCTGGAGATCGATACCCAGCCCTTCTTGTAATAATTCTCAGCGACTGTTGTCGACTGATATACAAGCCATGCCTGTCCGCTCGTCTTATACAGAGTGTTGTACAGAGTCCAGGCCGCGAAACCGGAGCAGTCCAGTCCGTTGCCGTAGGAATATCTGTAGTTCGCGTAATTGTAGCTCGCCTTGGCGTGCTTCTTGAAGAAGGTCTTCCACTTGGACTGATATCCGATCACGCTGGCATCGCTGTCATCCCAGCCGCCGCCCCAGATATAGAGCGTTCTGCCGACCGGTACAAGCGCGTTCTGAAGATAGGTCTTCAGTGTCTTCTTCCCGTTGATTGTCGAAGCAGCATACTTTCTTGTAGAGGAAGAACTGCTATTGGATGCAGTAGATTTCTTCACAGTGGTGGAGGCACTTGTCAGGCCGCCGTATACCGGAAGGGAATCCAGATCTCCATCGGACGAATCGTCGGAGTCACTGTCATCATCCGAGCCGCCGTTCTTGATATAGTAGAAATAATACTCTTCGTAATTGTAGCCGTACTTCTCTTTCAGTTCCGGATGCTTCGCCATGAAGCTCTTCGCGCTGAAAGAAGAATTGCCGCGAAGTCCAAGATAGATGCCGCGCTCCACGAAATCCTGGAGAACGCCCAGGTCGTCAACGCCATACTTCGTCTTGATCTTCTTATTATGCGCAATATAGTAATTGTAGTCGTAAACAGAAGAATAATCCGTGCCCTGATATTCCACGGCGAAATTCTTCATCTTTTTGATGCCGACAGCCGTCTCAACGCGCTTTTCGCTCTTATATCCCTTCTTGATGAAATGCAGATAATATTTCTTGTAGTTGTTCTTATAAAGTCTTCTGAGATCCTTGTTGCCGTAAATATAGGAATTGACGTTGAAAGATTCGATCGCCTGCTGCCTCTTCTTCATACCCTTCTTTACAAAGTACTTCAGGGCCTTCTTGGGGCTGTTGGCGTAATGTTTCTTTACGTAAGCATTGTGGGAAACATAGTAGTCAAAATCATATACTTTCGAATAATCAACGCCCTTATACTTCGTCGTCGCCGCGCTGACGGATACCGTTCCGAGAAGCATCATAACACCAAAAAGCAGTACTGAGAACAGTACTTTAACTTTCCTTAACTGATTTGTTGCATTTCTCTTCATAAAATCCTCCGCCGTTGTAATGATCAGGCTTTGATTGATACATTTTGTAAATGAGAGTTCACAATTTTGTAAAATTTATTATACGCTTTTATAATTTGTTAAGCAAGCTTTGCGTACTGTAAAATATTCACGAAAATCCGTTTCGATTTTAGTAAATGATTCATATAAATTTTACAAAAGACCCTCTCCGGGCCTTTTTGTACCAAGATAAATACAATATTGACTGATCATAAACATGGCGGAAACAGTGTTGCAAACTCCTCTACGCTCATTCCCCTGATATAGGATTGAAGATCGAGCTGATCGATCCGCCGCCTGAGCTCTCCCGCACCGGACACGCCTTCAAGAGCATCCTCCAGCTCCCGTATTGGCCGGATGCCGAAAAAATCCCCCGATATTCTCAGATGCTCTGCTCTCCCGGACCCTGTATCCGCTTCGACAAGGATGAGACCTGCCTCAGGCACGTAGGTCTCTTTTTTCCAGTGGCGGTCTGACGGGGTTCCCCAGTTCCATTCCCGTTTTCCGTAACGCTGCTCCACAAGGGTACGAATTTCTTCTTCGCCGCAGTCTTTCGGGAGCCTGACCGCCGGCCCGCCGTCCGCAAAGAACTCCCCGATCAGAGTTTTCGCGAAATGCTCCGGCTCCACCCTCATTTGAATCAGGCTGTTGAGCCACGTAATCTTCGAATGAACAGACGGAATCTCCGGCCCTTCCGGAGCTTTCTTCCGGATTCTCAGAATTTCATCCATTTTCGCCGGATCGGCATCGATGAGGACGCATCCGTGATGCAGCACCTTTCCATCCCTAATATATTGGGCGCAGCCGCCTATTTTCCTTTCGCCGACCAGAAGGTCATTCCTTCTTCCGCACCGGGCTTCGATTCCGTACTCATTCAGAGCTCTCCTTACCGGCTCCGAAAAACTGTGGAAATCATATGGCTCTCCCCTATAGGGAACAATGACCGTATAGTTCAGGTTCCCGTAATCGTGATAGACCGCTCCTCCTCCGGAGAGCCTTCGGACGAGTTCGGTGCCGTATTTCCGGAGCGCTTCCGGATTGACTTCCGCGAAGGCATTCTGGTTTTTTCCGATAATGACGGCGTTTGAATTGCGCCAGATCAGAACCTGCGACTCTTCTTTCCCGAGCATGTAAAAAAGGCGCTCCTCGAGCGCCAGATTGAAAGCCGCATTGAATTGATCGGATACCGTCAGATACATCCCGTTCTTATGTTTTGTTATTCCAGCCCGCAGCGCTCGTCGATGCCCAGCATGATATTCATGTTCTGCACCGCTGCCCCGCTCGCGCCTTTTCCGAGATTGTCGAAGCAGGCGATGACTGCCGTCTGTTCACTGTTTCCGCAGACCGTAATTTCCATCTTATTGCTTCCTGCCAGCGCATTCGCGTAAAGCGTCGGCTGCTTTTCGGCATAGGGCTTCACACTGACAAAACCGGATCCGCCGTAGTAATGTTCAATCACCCCGTGGATCTCCTCCGCCGTCGGGGCTCCTTTCAAAAGACGGTTCTCAAGCAGAATGCTGGTCACCATTCCCTGTGCGAAGTCGTCTACCACCGGTACAAAGACCGGATCGAACTGAAGGCCGCTGTACTTTTTCATTTCCGGAAGATGCTTGTGCGAAAGTCCCAGGGCGTAGAGTCCGGGAGAAGAAAGCTCCAAAGGACGTTCTTCCTGCTCATACTGCGCGATCATCTTTTTTCCGCCGCCGCTGTATCCCGTGAGTGACATGCACGAAAGGGGATAGTCCGCCGGGAGAATGCCGGATGCGGTGAGCGGCACCGTGACCGCCAGAAAGCCGCTCGCGTGGCAGCCCGGATTGGCCACTCTTTTGCTTTGGGCAATCTTTTCCCTCTGACCGGGAAACAGCTCCGGGAAGCCGTATGTCCATCCTTCAGCGGTTCTGTGAGCCGTAGACGCGTCAATCACACGGACTTCGGGATTCTCAATCAGGGATACTGCCTCTCTTGCCCCTTCGTCCGGAAGGCACAGGAACACGATGTCCGCGCTGTTCAGAAAACGCCTGCGTTCTTCGATATCGTGCCTTTTTTCCTCGGCGATCCTTAGGAGTTCCAGATCATGCCTTAGTCCGATGCGGTCATAGATCTGAAGCCCCGTTGTGCCGCTCTGCCCGTCAATATATACTTTTGCTTTCATTTTCCACTCCTTTGTCTCCTCCTTATGAAAAGTGCCTCATATTAAGAAGGAAGCTGTCTGTTCGCGGCTCCTGTCCCTTAAGTCAGAACAGAATGATCAGAAACTGTGTTGCCAATACAACCGATATGAGCGCGATCGGATACGTCGCGGCATAAGCCGACGCGATCTCCTCGGATCCCGCCACGCTGATCAGTGTGCCGAGAGCCGGTGTGCTGGTCATTCCTCCCGTCACCGCGGACAGGGCGTTCAGCAGATTCAGCTTCAGCACTTTTTCGGCGAAGAAATAACCCGTAACCATGGAGGAGACGGTGATGAGCACTCCGAATGCGAAATACAGCAGAGAGAAATTCGCAACGAACTGAGCTCCCGCCGAAGTACCGGCACCTATGAGGAAGAGGGCCAGCCCGAATTCACGGAACACCTTCAGGGATGAGCGGTACGGCATCATTGAGATCCTGCCGAACTTCCCGAAATGGCCGATCACCAGCGCCGAAAGAAGGCAGCCTCCCGTGATGGTAAGAGAAAAGCAGGTTCCGTCAAACCCTTTCATTGACAGCGGAATCCGGATCATGCCCACTATGATTCCGATCACAACGGCGAAAGCAAATGGCATTACCCCGAAGGGATCAACGTGGATCAGATCTTCCTGATCCTCTTTGGCGGCTCCTCCCTTCCCCACTTCCGAGAACTTCCGAAGCTCTTCATTCATATCGGAATGTGTCAGCTTCGGAACGAGCTGGACAAACAGAACGACCCCTACGACTCCGAAGATATACGCAATTCCGTAACCGACGGAAACAAGATCTTCCAATGCGGGATCGACCGTTGCTTTCGCCGCGGAAAATGCCGGCGTCGAAGTCATGGCGCCGGAAAACAGTCCGGAAACAATGGCCGTCAGCTTTTGGGGATCCGTTACCCCTGCCGCTCTCCCGATCAGTATACTGATAACCGCGGCTGCCCATCCCGTAAAGATGATCACAATCCCGAGGAGCACATAGGATTTGAAATTGGTTTTCAGGTTTTCGAAAAATCCGGGGCCTGCTATAAAACCTACGGAAGTGACAAAAAGAATCAGTCCTGTATTTTCAATAATTTTCAGCGCGGTTTTCGTAAACTCCCCGAATTCCTTCTCAAGGCACGGAAAAAAGAAAGCGCCGAAAACAAGTGCCGCCAGAAACACTCCCGATGTTCCCAGATCCACACCCTTGATCGTGATTCTTCCTATACAATAACCAACTGCCGCAATTCCGAATACGCACAGCATCAGAAATGTCACACCGTTAATCCGGATCAGGCTGTCAAACAGATTCATTGCTCATGCCCTCGTTACTGCATTTTCCTTTTTGAATACTTAAGCATTCATTATAAACACAAAGACTTTATTAATGCAAGGTGCGGGGTTCGATCAGCGTGACCGCTTCCGTATGGGGCGTCCAGCAGAACGCGTCAAAAGCCGTTGCCCTTTTTGCGGCATATCCCCGTTTTTCAAATTCCTTAAGATCCCTTACGAGCGTTTCCGGATTGCAGGAAATGTAGACGATCTTCCGGGGCGCCATCGCGCATGCCGCCTCGATAAATTCACGGGAAGCCCCCGCGCGGGGCGGATCCATAAACAGGACGTCCGCGCGTTCTCCTTCTGCCGCCATCTTCATCATATAGGCCCCCGCATCCTGAGCCGTAAACCGGATATTCCGGATTCCGTTCAGGTCCGCGTTGATCTTCGCGTCTTTCACCGCTTCGCGGTTGGACTCGACTCCCAGGACCTCTCCTGCCCTGTCCGAAGCCGCGATTCCGATCGTGCCGATTCCGCAGTACGCGTCGATTACCTTTTCCTTTCCGCCAAGGTCCGCGTATTCGATCGCCTTCCTGTAGATCTTTTCCGTCATCAGCGAATTGACCTGATAGAAGGATCTCGGGGAAATGCGGAATTTCTTCCCGCAGAGTAGATCCGTAATATACCCCGGCCCGTATACCACACTTTCCCGGTCTCCCAGAATCATATTCGTATGCCGGTTGTTCACATTGAATACCACAGAAGTGATCTCCGGATGCATGTCCCTGAGTTTCCTGACAAAGTGCTTCTTTCCCGGAAATTCGCGCTCCGCCAGTACGAGAACAAGGAGAATCTCCCCGGTTTCGTGAGCCGTACGGATCAGGATGTGCCGAAGAAGGCCCCGTCCGCTGTCTTCATTGTAATACGGTATTTTAAATGCCCGGGTCAGCTCCTCGACGTCTTTCAGAATCCCTTCTCCGGCTTCCTCTTCGATGAGACAGTTTCGTACCGGAATAATGGTGTGGGTGCCCTCGGCATAGATCCCGGTCTTCATTTCCTCTCTTCTGCCTTTGCGCTCAAAGGCGCATGCGCGGTGAATCTTATTTCGGTAATGGTACGGATCGTCCATTCCTTCTATGCCTTCCGAGACGGCATGGCCGCGCAAAAGGCTTCGGATCTTCTCATCCTTGATCCGAAGGGTCTCTTCATACGCCTTCCCCATATAGGAGCAGGCGCCGCATTTTTTCTGATATGGGCAGGTATTGATCTCAGTCATTCCGTTTCCCCTGTAAGTTCTGTAGGATGTCCGTTCATCCGTAGAGCGTTTCAACAACACTGTCCGGCATCTCGAAGTGCTGATAGTCCTTCCGGTCGCTCCAGTCTCCGCCCCACTCAAATCCGTGTTCGGTAAAGAGCTTATAGCACAGGTCTCCCTTTTGGATCTTGTATGGGAACTCCGCCTCTCTGTCAAGATAGGGCTCCCCTGTAACCGGTTCAATGATCCGCTCTCCGTCCACGACTTTCGTATAAGGATTATAGAGCGTATTGATATCGACCGCGAGCCCGAGTCCGTGCTTGGAGACTTTATTCGTATGGGAAATGAAGCGGAAGTTGAACGAGGACGAGTTGTTGTCCTCCATGGAAGCCTCATCATCCGCGTCGTATTCATCGACCAGACGAATCTTCTCGATCGGGTAATCCGCCTTATACAGTTCCCTCAGAATATCCAGAACATCCTCGGCGATATACTGATTGACGATCATCTCCCCTTCCTTTACATTTCCGTCAATATCTTTGTGAAGGACGTGCAGATAGCGCAGATCCTCTCTGCTGATGGTGCAGTCGTCTTTAAATGATTTGCCCTTGATTCTCTCAAAGAGCTCATCCGTGATCTCCGAAATATAGAAGCTCTCCTCTTCCTTTTTCTTCGCCTCCGCGACAAGGGCGTCATAGTCCGCGAGATTATAGCTCTTCCAGTCCCTCTTTCCCGCTATAATATTCTCCTGCTTAAGCAGAGACGAATAGCGGTAATTATTGACAGCCAGCTTCAGAATCTCGTCGTCCTTCAGCGGTTCTCCTTTGTACATCACGTTCTCAATCCTCTCTCCCTTTGGTTTCGAAAAAATGTCTCTGAACGTGACCGGCCCTTCCGGCAGATCCGCGTCATTTCTATAGAGAGGCGTACAGGTCACATCGGCAAATACAGTGCATGGCAGGATCAGGGCAAACAGCGCAAGAAGACTGAAAAGCAGCGGGAATCTCCAGCGCTTTTTCTGTTTTTTCCGGCAAGTGACTGTATTCATCATACGAATACCCTCCTTCAGCGTTCCCTCAGTTTTCGATGAATCGTATTGAGCACCTTCTTCTTGTTCCTGACCCAGTCCGGCGCGATCAGAAGATTCCCCGGTCCATCCCCCGTCATCCGGTGAATCACCATATTCTCAGGCAGAATGCGGATGCTTTCGGCTATGAGATCCGTATATTCTTCCAGTGTAAGAAGCGGAAAAGGATGTTCTTCATACTGCTTTCCCAGTGTGCTTCCTTTCAGGATATTGAGCATCTGCATTTTGATTCCGTCCGGCCCGGGATGAAGGCCGGCAAGGTAATGAACCGTCTCCAGCATATCCTCCCTTGTCTCGCCCGGCAGCCCGAAAATCACGTGTACGATGACCTCTATTCCCGCGCTCTTCAGATTTCCGAGCGCCTCTTGGAAGACCGGCAGAAGGTACCCTCTGTTCATCGCCGCCGCGGTCCTCACATGTATGGTCTGCAGGCCCAGTTCCACCCAGACCGGCTTGATGGTGTTCAGCCGTTTCAGCATACGGAGCACTTCATCTCCCAGGCAGTCCGGCCTTGTCGCTATAGACAGAATCGCGATGTCTTCTCTGCGGATCACAGATTCATAGAGCTCCGCGAGCTCATCGACGTCGCCGTAAGTATTCGTATAGGACTGAAAATAAGCAATGAAGCGCTCCGCGTCCGTTTTTCTCCTGATCCGCTCCTTCGCCTCTTCGATCTGCAAATCGATCGTTTCCGCTTTGGCCGCGAATTCTCCGGATCCGCCTTCCGAACAGAAAGCGCAGCCGCCCGTTCCGATGTTCCCGTCCCGGTTCGGGCAGGTACAGCCGGATGAAAGGGACAGCTTATATACTTTTTCACCGTACTCCCTTTTCAGTACGTCTGTGAGAAATCTCATTCGAATCCCTTCGCTTAAAAATCAGTGATGTTTCGAGTGCCTCATTTTTCTGAATGACTCGATCTCCTCACCGATCGTATTGTAGTCCCGTTCAAACAGCTCCTCCATCGCCTGGGGCCAGAGCAGCTCTCCCGGCACGCTCTCGAGCAGTTTTTTCCGGACAAATGCTTTGCTCTTCCGACTGTAAGCCGGCAGCCCGTTTTTCAGAAGGAGGCGCGTCAGCTCCGTTCTCCAGAGGATCGTGATCTTCTTGTCCTCCTGAACCTTCGGATTGTCCCGGGGCTTGCGCAACAGATAAAAATCTGTCCTGCCCCCGATCAGCTCCACGGACAGAATTCCCCACCATTCGGGGACATGCTCCTCAATATGGGCCGCGTGCGTGGAACCCACCACGACAATATTCCGGTCATAATACTGGTCATAGTACCGGACCTGTTTATTCAACCGCGCGTACGTATCCGCGTCGCTTTTTATTTCGATTCCGTACAGATATTTCCCCGTAACCATCACAACATCCGCTCTGGCTCTTCCGGTCTGCTTTTCTTCGAGGATGCGGATCTTGCCAAGCGACTCTTCCAGAAAGTCAAAAAGAGGTTCCCTGATATCGGAATCGTGAAGAATCTTCGTGTTCATCATACCCTCCATCTTATCATGGAACGCATTCCGTCGAGATCGCTATGACCGACATCCTTGAAATCCATGGGGATATCGCGGATCTTACGGATGAATGAGCTCATCAGACGCTTTAGTTGATTTTGGAAGTGACAAGCTCTGCCCATGCGGGGAGGAACCCCGATCCAAGCGCGACTCTCTGTGAGCCGATATGGGAAAAAGCCGTTCCGTAATAGGGAAGCGCCCCTCTTCGAAGCACCTCATTTTTCAAAAGAGATACAAGCATCGTACCGATGCCGGATCGCCTTGAGTTCGGCTCGATGTTGATCCCGATCTGCCACATGGTCGGGCTGTCCATGCTCACGCCCGCCATTCCGAGGATCTGATCGTCCCGAACGGCAGATACCCCCAGAACATCCGGGGCACCCTCGTCAAAAGAATAGGCCTTGTCGAATCGCCGGTCCCCGCGGAACTGTTCGATATCTTCCCTTTCGTACCACCGGATCTCATAATCTGCCGTATCCACATCTGATATCCGCTCTGAGATATAAAAGGGATGAATCATTGCGATCCGGTATCCGTCATCGTGGAGCCTGTCATTCAGTTTTCGCATATTGTCCGCCTCGAAAAACCACTCGGAGCCGGTTTCGGAATAGCTGCTCCGGCACCATGCCATCATTCGCGGGTTCCCGGTGAACAGGATCTTTCCGTTGATGACCGCGATCTTCAGAAAGCATTCCGCGCTTTCCTCAAATCTGCGCCGGCCCTCAAGGAACTCATGTCGTGTAAAATGGTTCCGGTGATCCAGGACCTCCTTAGGTGTACAGCAGTAATCTGCCGCCATTTGGTTCATCAGTATCTCGTTCATACAAATCTCCTTGATGGGGTGTCATGCCTCATTGACAAGCTTTCCCGTCATATGTTCCGGAATCAGGGCAAACATGAGGGTTCCGGGGCCGGACTTCTCCAGTTCCCTTCGGATATATTCCTCGTCATTCGTGAATTTCCGGCTCAGTTCCGCCGATATTCTGTAAGTGGTCTCCCGGTCCGGAATAAACTCGATCCGCCCGAACACGATCACCGACCTGATATTAAGAGCCCACTCTCCCTCTTTGCGAAAGCCTTCGTCATACACACAGAAAGAGGCTTTATCGTGCCGCTTCATGGCATCGATTTTATGGCCTCCCCTTCCGCCGTGGAAGTAGATCTTTCCATCCTCTTCACAATAATAGTGATTGAGAGGCATGCCGTAGGGATAGTCGTCATCTCCGAGAACGCTGAGCACGCCGCGCTTTTCATTTTTCAGGATCTCAATGCACTCCTCTTTGGCAAGCTGCTGCTTTTGCCGTACCATTTCTCTGAACATCACACATTTTCTCCGATTGATAATTGACCTTAAGAAGCAAAATCATGTCCATTATAGCAGATCCCCCCTGATCATGACCAACAGGAACATTTTCCGTCACAAAACGCACCAAACTGTAGAAGTCAATGGGAATTTTTGTGACAATCCGGAACCTCCTCTTGACTTTCAGCCGTTCTGTATAGGACAATAATTTCATAAAATGTTATCGTATGGCAGCCCGGTATAATGTTTTATATACTGGGTTTTTCTGTATTTTATTCTGTCTAAGGGGGAAGGTAAGAATTGTCAAATACGAAAAAATTTCTGAAGCTATTCCTCTATGCCGGACTGGAAAAAGAAGAATATCATCAGCTGCTCCCCGATATCCGGGAGGAAAACAGGCAGCTTTTATATGTATTTTCGCAAATCAGCGCCATCATGTTTCTTCTGCTGTTCATAGCGAGCATGCTTTCTCACGGCTTCGCCACTACAAACAGTACGACCTATCTGATCTCGGGCGTCCTGATGATCGTCATTCTGTTCAGTACCGTCTTATATCTGCCGAAGTACCCGATGCTGATTATGCCGTTCGTCTATTTATTCGAAATTGTGCTGTATTCATTCGGTATCCGTATTTCATTGCTTCACGCGGATAAGGCGGCTGTATCGGCCATCGCCTTTTTGCTGGTAAGTCCTCTTCTGTTCTATGACCGCCCCGTCAGACTGTCCGCTTTAATCGCT
The DNA here is from genome assembly GCA_900319795.1 of uncultured Eubacteriales bacterium. Taxonomy (GTDB): domain Bacteria; phylum Bacillota; class Clostridia; order Lachnospirales; family Lachnospiraceae; genus Chordicoccus. Next base: position 112,798 of record ONPU01000002.1, read on the forward strand.
GCTGTTGTGGCCGTTTTCTGTGCTCTTGTAGTTCATTTCAAGACACCGGAAGTCTGGGAAAGCGACGTCTGGAATATGATCACCTTCGGTATTGTCGCGGTTGCCGCGACCGTATTCACGATGAGCATCAAGATGCGGGCACTTTCACAATCCAGACAGATTGAGTACATGAGTCAGACCGACCTGCTGACCGGCACCAAAAACCGGAACCACTATGAGAACCGTCTTCCGCATTACACGGAAATCTGTGATACGAATCTAATCTGCGTTTACGCGGATGTGAACGGTCTGCATGAGATGAACAACCGGGACGGGCATCCTGCCGGAGACAGAATGCTGCGTGAAGCGGCAAAGGCCATGCAGCAGCATTTCGGGGAGGAAGATACCTATCGTGTCGGCGGTGACGAATTTATCGCCTTCCGGGCAAACAGTGATCCGGGAAACCTGCCTTCAGAGATCGAAAGTCTGAAAGAGGATCTGCGCAAAAAAGGGTACAACGTTTCCTTCGGATTCGCGGTTGGCAAAAAAGAGGACGGCCATCTGGATATGTTTCATCTTGTCAGCACAGCCGAAAGCAACATGTTCACCGATAAAAGGGATTTTTATCGCCGCTCTGAAAACGATCGCAGAAGCAGATAAAGAAGGAGTACTCCTCGATGAATATGCAATTTGCGGAAACCCTGAAAAAACTGAGAATCGAGAGAGGTCTTTCCCAGCGTGAGATAGCGGAACAGATCTTCGTCACACGGCCAACGGTTGCGCGATGGGAAAACGGGAACCGGCTTCCGGACGCCGTGATGATTTCCCGTCTCTCCAAATGTCTGGGTATTGATATCAACACACTGCTTTCCATTGCGGCAAAAAGCGATGAGTCACCCAATGTCATTCTGGTTGACGACCGGAAAATCGTTCTCAACGGAGGGCTTCCCGTTCTGGAAACAGTCATGCCGCATGCCACGGTTACGGGCTTCACCCGTCCGTCGGAAGCCATCGAGTATGCCCGGACAAACCGGATCTCGCTGGCCTTTCTGGATATTGAAATGGGAACGTCAAGCGGGCTGGATCTCTGCCGCGCTCTTCTTGAGATCAATCCCCGCACCAACGTCGTTTTTCTTACCGCATACAGTGATTATGCTTTTGACGCGTGGAACACCGGAGCCAGCGGGTTTATGCTGAAGCCGCTCACAGAGGGAGGCGTTCGGGAACAGCTTGGCAGGCTGAGGTATCCTTTCTCCTTAGGAGGTGCCGGTAAGTGAACGAAGAGATCGCACAGATTGTTTGTGTCCTGGCCGGCGGCGTGCTGATGCTGTCTTTGATAGGCCTCGGCGTCGCTGTTTTTATGCCCGGCATAGAACACTGGAACAAGCGTTTTTTTATAGCACATTTTTCGACTCTTGTTCTGTATGTCTGCTTCACGATTTTTGATATAATTTTCCTGAAGAACCCGAATGACACACTCTTAGCGAGAAGCGTCTACTTCTTCGAAACATTGTCCTCATCGTTCCAGTTTCCTATGATCATGGCTTTTCTTCTACACAGCAGCGGGGAAAACTGGCTTCAAAGCGGACTTTTTCGTGCTGAAGCCGCCCTGTGGTTCCTATTTTTTATCTTTGTGAGCCTCTCTTTGTGTACATCCTGGATTTATCATATCTCACCGGAAAAACAGCTCATCCGCGGTCCCCTCTATCCGCTTGGGCTGTTTGTCCTTCTGACAATGCTGCTCCTTTGCCTGTTTGCAGTGATTCTCCTTAAGAACAAGTTGTCCCAAAGATACTTTTACACGTTCCTGACTGCTCTCCTGCCGATCACCGTCACCATCACGATTCATTTTTTCGTCTCCATCTTCACGGCATTCGGAATAACCGTTGCAATCTGCGCGCTTTCGATGTTCAGTCTCGTCCTGTCGGACCAGATCGAACACTATTTTCGTCAGCAGCGGGAACTGGTCCATCAGCATGCCCGCATCATGGTGCTGCAGATGCGGCCACATTTCATTTACAATACCATGCTGAGCATCTACTACCTCTGCAAGAAGGATCCGGATCTGGCACAGCGGGTCACTATGGATTTCACAACGTATCTCCGCAAAAATTTCACTGCCATTGGCAGCGAAAACCTCATTCCCTTCTCTGAAGAGCTGGAGCATACACGCGCTTACCTTGCTGTGGAGCAGGCCCAGTTCGATGACCGGCTTTTCGTTGACTATGACACCCCCCATACCGATTTCCGTCTGCCTCCGCTGACACTGCAGCCCATCGTGGAAAACGCCATCAAACACGGCATGGACCCGGATTCCGAACCGCTTCATATCACGATCCGCACAAGAAAGACCGTTTCGGGAAATGAGATCACCGTAGAGAACGACGGTGCCGCGTTCGAGCCCGTCGATGATAACGAGCCGCACATCGCGCTGAAGAACATCCGGCAGCGTCTGGAGTTGATGTGCCGCGGGCAGTTAACCATCACGCCCCGCGAAGGCGGTGGAACGATTGTGAAGGTGACAGTCTGATCGATTCATATAAAAAACAGCGTCCTTGACGGGCGCTGTTTTTTGATCTGTCAAAAACCGATTCTCAATTGAGGCTTTCATCCTTCGGTTCTTCAATCACGATTTCATTTTCTGATACTGCTTCTGCAGCCGGTTCCTCTACTGCTTCAGCAACTGTCTCTTCTACTGCTTCAGGCACTGCTTCGACGACTGTCTCTTCTACTGCCTCAGGCACTGTCTCGGCGACTGCCTCTTCTGCTGCCTCAGGAACTGCTTCAGCAGCTGTCTCCCGGACCGATTCAGGTGCCGCGGCATTCTTCTGATCCAGACTAAATCCGCACTGCACACAGAAATTGGCTCCGTCTTTGTAAAGAGCACCGCAGCTCGGACAGTAGTTCAATTTTGATCCGCACTGCGTACAGAAATTGCTGCTTCCGTTAACATATGCGCCGCAGTTCGGGCACTTGCGCATCGTCTGTCCCATCTGTCCCATCGCCGGATAAACCGCTTTTGCGGAAGCCAGTCTTTCGTTTTCGAGCTTCTGCTGGCGCATGGCTTCTTTTCTTGCCGCTTCTTCAGCCTGCAGTCTCTCTCTCTCGGCAGCCTCTTCCTCCTTGCGGATTCTGATCGACTCCTCTACTTCGCTGATCCGTTTTTTGCACTCTTTACGCTCAATGAGAAGCTCACTGATCTTTTTCCTGATTTCCGAAACCGTCGGATCCTCTGAACCCTTTTCCTCACAGGCAGAGACTTCCGGGCATGCTTCTTCTGAAGGAACTTCTTCGAACTGCACTTCTTCAGAAGGCACGTCTTCGGAAGACGCTTCTTCAGCAGGCACTTCTTCAGAGGCTGTTTCTTCGGAAAGGTCTGACGGACCGGCTGTCTCTTTTGCCGCCTCACCAACTACCGCTTCTGCCTCGACGATCTCAAGCTGCGCAGCCGCCTCATCCGGTTCCAGACCTTCTGCTTCTGCTTTTACACCATAATAGGTTTTTCCGAGAATTAAATACTGCTCTTCAATCTGCTGGGTGAGCTTTTTGATTCGCGCTTTTTCTTCCCGGATCATCCTGTTTTCTTCGGAGTTTCCCTGTCCGATAAAAGGATCACTGATCGCACGGAATCCATTGCTGATACTTTCAAAAATAGACATGTTCTCTCTCCTTTTTGTAAACGGAACGGCTTACCGGTCTTATTTTACCATTCATATATATGATTTGTAAAATCTGACTTTCATCCGGTCATGCGTCTCATAATTCCCGGTCCGTGTTCCTTCAGCCACCGGTTCCATTTGTCATAATCAGGAAACACTTTCTGTATTTCCGCGTAAAAAGCTTTGGAGTGATTCATTTCCTTGCGATGACACAGCTCATGGACAACCACGCTGTCGATCACCTCCATGGGAGTCAGCATCAGAAGGCAGTTGAAATTCAGGTTTCCCTTTGAACTGCAGCTTCCCCATCTGCTCCTCTGGTTTCTGATGGTGATTCTGCCGTAAGTGACACCGATTTTCGGCGCGTAATAAGCCACCCGTTCGGGAATGAGCTTCACTGCTTTGTCCGCCAGCTTCTCAATTTCTTCCCGGGTCAGAATCTCCGAAGGCGGGATCTCCCGAGAAACCTTCTTTTCCGCTTTTTCAATCCAGGCGCGATGGGAAAGGAGAATAATCCTGGAAATATTGATTTCCGATACTAATTCCGTCAAACTCATGTTGATCACATATTGCCTTTCAGAAGGTCCTTTACCACTCCGAAATACTCCCGGAGCATATTATTTACAAGGAAAATGGGATCCGAGGGAGCCGGAATCCCTGATACGTTCGTAAGTCCCTGTTTCCGCGCAATCGACATGGCCCGGAACATATGGAAATTATTGGTCACGATCCCTGTCGGCACATCCGCCGATGGCAGCTTTTCTTTGCTGAAGCGGATATTCTGAATGGTATTGACAGCTTTGTCTTCCAGGATTATCCGTTCCGGGTCTATGCCCTTGTCCGTCAAATAGTCCTTCATCGCCTCCGCTTCGGAAACCGGTTCGTTATATCCCTGCGCGCCGGTCACGATACAATAGGTATCGGGATTCTGCCGAAGGTATTCCGCCGCCCTGTCCAGACGAAATGCCAGTACCTTGCTGGGGCCGTCTTCCCGGACCTGCGCGCCGAGAACAATCAGACAGTCAAGTCCCTCCGGATTGCTGTTGTAAAAGCCCCGCAGGATAAATGCTTCACAAATACACAGGGACAGCAGCCAGAGCACGATTACACCTTTCACTAATAGCGTTGCGGGTCTTGGAACATATTCAATGAAGCGAGAGCGGTTCAGCATGGCAAGAACAATGAGGCCGCATCCCATCACAAGCCAGACAGCAAAAAACATCGTTCCGCTGCCTGCCAGACGAACCGTTATTCCGTATAAAATGAACAGTATTCCGAAAACTGTCAGCCATAAAACCGAAGCGGACATCTTCTCACCTCAAAGCATCATCCTCAAAAAGAACATAGTAAGCATTTTCAACATAGTAAAGAGAAAACCTCAAAAATCCTTTTAACAAGAATTTTTGAGGTTCTCTTCATGCAGGAGGCGGGACTTGAACCCGCACTATGTTGCCATAACAGGCACCTGAAGCCTGCGCGTCTGCCAATTCCGCCACTCCTGCGCACCATTGGCTTTCGTCAACAAAAGTAATTCTACCTGTTTTATCCCTGCAAGTCAACTACTTTTTTTGTGGATTTCAGTTTTCTTTTATCCGGCCGTCCGTTACTCATTTGTTCCGTTTTCGGCAGCCGCATTACTGCTTTCCACGTCGTCCAGAGTCGTAAAACCGGCATCCGATATCTCAACGTGCGCGAGATCATCTATTTCCTCCACGGCGCTCAGTTCGGCGTCCGTGAGATCATCCAGATCGTCAATAACGGAAATGTCATCATCCGGAAGTTCCTCGATTTTCGGGACCTCCGGCGCGGTTTCAACAGGAGGAAGCTGCTCATAGTCCGAAAGGTCCTCTTCCTCTTCCACCGGAACAGGCGCGCCGCATTTCGGACAAAAGGCCATATCGTTCGCGATGAGTTCCTGACAGCTGGTACAGATCTTCATCCCTTTGGCTCCGGCAAGAGCCTGTTTCAGCTCCAGAAGCTTTCCGAGACGCGCGTGAACCGCTTCGATCCGGCTGCGCAGTTCATCATCCGGGAAAATCTCGTCCTTCGCCTCATATTTTCTGGTGACATATTCACCGATTGCCGAATACAGCTTTTCTATCTCTTTCTGCTCGGCTGAAATCTGAGCGTTGATTTTCGTGGATTCAAAGAAATTGCTGGTTCTGTCCACAGCGTTCTGCGTTGTTTTGAAAATGGATTTTCCGAGATCACCGAAGAAATCTTCCGACATGGACCTGTCCCCTCTCTTTCATCTTTCAAATGCTTTTTTCATTATACCATAGGGCGACGAGCCAGGCGAACATACATGTTCATCTGGCGACCGCAGATGATAACAGACATTCATGTCTGTTATACCATATAGCGACGAGCCGAGCGAGCATTCATGCTCATTCGGCGACCGCTGAAGATAACAGGCTCTTCGAGCCTGTTATACCATACTTCCTTCAGCCTGTCAGAAGCTGCTGGCCTCTCATCAGAATCCCGGGTCCGCCGTTTCCCTCTATATAGGCCTTTGTAATAACCACCTCGCCTATATTGTCGTCTTTCGGAATCTCATACATGATATCGAGCATGAACTCTTCAAGGATCGACCGAAGTGCTCTCGCGCCCGTATCTCGCTCCATGGCTCGTGCCGCGATCACATGAAGAGCGTCCTCGTCAAAACTCAGTTTCACTTCGTCCATCGCGAGCAGCTGCTGATACTGCCTGATGATCGCGTTGCGCGGCTCTTTCAGGATTCTTACAAGCATGTCCTCTGTCAGGGACTCCAGCGGACAGATAATCGGAAGCCTTCCGAGAAATTCCGGAATCATACCGAACGCTCTTAAGTCCTCCGTCGTCGTCTTCCGGATCAGGTTCTTCTCATTGTCATACTGATCTTTCAGCTCCGCGTGGAAACCGATGGAAGTGTGTTTTCTGAGACGTTCCTTGATGATGTCCTCAAGACCGGGGAAAGCGCCGCCGACAATAAAGAGGATATTTTTCGTATTGATCCGCTTCATCGGCACCATCGCGTTCTTGCTGGACGCGCCGACCGGAACTTCGATTTCCGCCCCTTCGAGAAGCTTCAGCATCCCCTGCTGTACAGCCTCACCGCTGACATCCCTGGAATGCATGTTTTTCTTCTTCGCGATTTTATCGATCTCGTCTATGAACACAATACCGTGTTCCGCGCGGGAGACTTTATTTCCGGCTGCCGCGAGAAGCTTCGATACAACGGATTCGATATCGTCCCCGATATATCCGGCTTCCGTAAGAGACGTCGCGTCCGTAATCGCGAGCGGCACGTCGAGAATCTTCGCCAGAGTCTGTACCAGATACGTTTTCCCGCATCCGGTCGGGCCGATCATGAGGATGTTGGATTTATCGATTTCCACGATGGAATCAGTGGAATCCGAGATCTCCTTTTTGGCTGCTTCCCGGTCCGCTTTCTTCTTTCGTTCGCTTTCAATAACACGCTTATAGTGGTTATAGACCGCAACCGACAGTACTTTTTTCGCATGTTCCTGGCCGACAACATACCGGTCCAGGCTATGTTTAATCTCATGGGGAGCCGGAAGATCGAGGAGATCCGGAATCTCCTTCCCGCTCTCCTTTTTCTTCTCCTCTTCCTCGGGAGCTTCCTGCTTCGGACCGAAAAAGTCGCTCATATTCATAAAGGTCATATGGGGAATTTTCTCAAACAGCCCTTTCAGGTCATCTCTGCCTTTGATCATGTCCAGACTTTTATTGATGCAGTCGTTGCATACGGTCCCCGCGCCCGGCAGATCAATCAGTCCGCCGCAGTCCTCCTCGGATCTGCCGCAGACCATGCAGTACCTGATTTCATTTTTCTTATCGTTCTTATCTTCACTCATTAATTGTGCAATCCTTTATCCTATCGATTTTTTCTGTAATCGTAAAAATGGGCATCGCTTTTTGCGATGCCCATTCGCGTTCAGGCGTTTATCCGAAGAAATCGAAGAATCCTTTGTCATTTCCGAAGAACTCGTCGAAATCCGGCAGCGGCTCTTGATTGCCTTCCTGACTGTCAGGATTTCCGCCGCCCTCTTCAGGCGCTCCGTTTTCCGGATTCGGAGTCGGCTGCTGCTGTTCGTCGGTGAGTCCCGCTTCCTTCTTGCTTCCCAGAACCACATCAAGGCGAAGCTTTTCAAATGCGTTCTTCTCCTCATTGAGCCGGCTGATCGAAAGCGTGATGGTTTCGTCGACGGAATAGGTGGACATGATATTGACCACATCGTCCTTCGTGGAAACGGCCACACCGTCCATCGCGGTAATGATATCTCCCGGCTTCACGCCGGCTTTATCCGCAGGACCTTCTTTTACGACCTCGCTGATGTAAGCGCCGGCCGGATAACCTTGCATCGTATACTGGGAAGGCATGGTCATGCAGCTGATGCCGAGATATCCGGCCTGGTCCGCGTCAACAACTTCTCTCGCCGTTTTACTTCCGAGCTCTGTAAGAATCGGCTTTGCGATCGACATCGGAATCGCGTATCCGATTCCTTCAACCATCACGCCGACGTCTTTCTGCTCGTTAATTCCGATCAGTTCTCCCCTCATGTTTACGAGAGCGCCGCCGGAATTGCCGGGGTTGATGGAAGCGTCTGTCTGAATCAGCGTTCTGACAGTCCCGTCAGCTTCCGTCACCTGTCTGCCGAGTGCGGATACGATTCCCTGTGTAACGGACTGGCCATAGCCCATGGCATTGCCGATGGCAAGGATCGGCTCTCCGAGCATCAGGCTGTCGGAATCGCCAATGCTCACGATACGGATACGGTTCTGCGTTTCCTCCGATACTTCCGATATCGGCACCGCGACGATCGCGAGGTCATAGTCCACATCCGAGCCTTTTATTTCGCCCGAAGCTGTTGTCTCATCTTCAAAAGTAACCGTAATGTCGGTCGAATTGTCAATAACATGATTGTTGGTCGCGATCAGATAAGCTTCTTCCGTCTGTCCGACGATAATACCCGATCCGGCGCCCTCACCTCTGTAGACTTCTTTCTGGCCGAATATATTCTGATATTCCTGCTCCGTCACATTGGTGATTGAAACCATGGAAGGCATGATCTTTTTGACTACTTCGGGAGCTGTCAGCGTTTCTGCTTCAGCCGCAATTCCCTCATCGATCTGCGGGGCGGCTCCTTCTTCAGAAGAATTGCTCTCTTCAGCTGCAGCGGCATCCTGATTCTCACTGCTCTGAGTGACACTGTCCTGATTTCCGATCACTACTTCTTCCGCTGCCTTTTCTTCAGGCTGTTCCGCAACAGCTTCCGACTGATTCCGGGAAGAACTCTTTACAGCCCTTTTGAGAATCATGCTGGCGCCCGTGAAAATCAAAGCGAGCATCAGAGCGAATACGACTGCCAGACCGGCTACAAAACCGACGGTCCTTAAAGTATCCTTCTTCGACGGCTTGTTCTTCGGCTTTGTAGGAGTGGTGCCATATCTGCGGTCTTCATACGGGGACTGTTTCCTGTACTGATCATACTTGCTGTAGTACCGGCCGGACTCCTGCTGATTTTTTCCGCTTTCCTCAAGACGCGGCGTCTCGGGAATCTGTTCGAATTCCGCGTCAGCAACTGTATTTCCTGTTTCTGCCGCTGTCTTTGCGGTGTCTGCAGCGGTGTTCGCAGCTGTCTCTACTGTGTCTGCAGTTGTGTTCGCGACTGTCTCAGCTGTGTCTGCAGCTGTGTTCACAACGGTCTCTACTGTGTCTGCAGCTGTGTCTCCAACTGTCTCTACTGTGTCTGCAACGGTCTTTGCAGCCTCCGCTTCGAACACCTCTGTCTCGTTTTTGTTCACTTCGCCTTTTTCATTTACATTAAACAATTCATCCATAGCCTAATCTCCGTCCGCAAAAAAACGGCTGCTCCTTTGCTTTATCAATAGCAACAGAATAGCCGTAATATGTGTTAAAAATGTGACGTTTCCGGACGGTTTTTTAAATAATTCCGTAAAACAAGTTTTCCCGTCAGCCTGCCGTCTTTTCTTTAAAAATGTGATTCCAGAAGCCCTTGTTCATACTGATTCTCCGAATCAGCCACTCGGGAAGCTTTTCATAACTTTTGCCCAGCCGAAATCCCAGATACCGGCAGCAGCACTGCCATAAAAATCCCGGCACAAGATAAATTCTGCCGAAGTCAACAAGCTGCGTGATGACGGTCCTGACCATCTTCCCGCCCTCTTTTTCGGAATGAATCTGGCGAAACACTTCCGGGTGCATCGTCTGGGAGACTCCGTTGTCGAAGTTCCTTTTCAGCTGCTCCATATTGCTGTAGTTATGAGAGTGAAATACTTTTGCTTCCGCGCAGTAAGCGACCGCGTATCCGAGATTTAAAATTCTGGCGGTATAGACGGTATCCTCATTAAAAATAGCAGGGGCCGAGAACCCGCCCATCTCCTGAAACGTCCGCCGCTCATACATGGCGCAGGTGTTCGAGCAGAAATAAGTTTTAATGCCGTATACCGGCAGATCATCGATGGTACGTTTTACGCTCTCATCCGGATAGTTGAAACTCCGGACGCATCCCTCGACAAGCTTCGCGTCTCTCTTGGGCAGCTGACGGGCATATGCCGCCTTCACAAGCGGGTCGGAAAACTCAGCAAGGAGCGCGCTGATCAGCTTCTCATCCGCCGGAACCGCGTCCTGTGTCATAAAGAGGAGGTAATCGGCACCGGACATGCCGGCGCCCATGTTTCTCGTCGCGGCATGGTCGAACTCTTCCCTGCGGATATGATAAACTTCCGCGACAGGATTGGCGCTTAACACAGATTCGTCAAATTCCTGTTCATCCGTATTGATGATCAGAATATGAAGAGGCAGGATGTCCTGCTTTCCGAGCATTTGTAAGAGATCAGCGAATTCCGGACCGGGATTTTTGGTCGGAATAATCACGTCAATTGTTGGTTTCTTTTCTTTCATAGTATTACTTCATTTTGCTGTTTCGAAAAAAATACCATCCTCTTACATTCCGTAAAAAGGATGGTACTTTATTTTTCAATGAACATGTTCGGTCCTAAGACCCATAAAGACGCCGGACCGTTTTACTTCACAACGTCCGCTTCACCTCCGGATTCCGCGATGACACTGTTCTTGACCGCGACATCACGGCTCTTCTCGGTAAGACCGGACAGAGCGGCGATATCATTGCTGTATTCAACCACAGTGCCGCTGCATGCATAGTCCTTCTCGTTGAAGAGGAATTCATGAAGCTCTTTGACGTTCTGTTCAAGTGTAACGGGTACAACCGCATCCAGCTTCTTGGATCCCACATAGACATTCTTCTCGATGTGCTCAAACGGGAAGCCCGTCGTAGCTTCGATCTCAAAGTTGAACATCTGCGTGGCCAAAGAGATAATATCCGAGTTCGAAAGAGACGTCTTGCACATGGGGAAGACATCGTTGATCATGGCATTGACGGTATCCATACCGCGCTTCTTCGCCTTGTTGACCACTTTCTGAATCACAACTCTCTGACGCTGCGTACGCTTCATATCGTTTCCCGCGGTATAGCGGATACGGGCATATGAAACCGCCTGCACGCCGTTCAGATGGTATTCCCTGGGCATTTCTTCCGGAGGAATCGGCTCATATTCAAGGCCGGTTACCTTGGATGTTTCCTTGCAGTAATTGTTCATATGGGTCACTTCCTCAAAAGTCATCCATACGTCAATACCGTCAATATCGTCCACCAGTTTCGCGACAGCCTGGAAGTCCACCACGACGTAGTCATGGATATTGAGGTCCAGATTGCGGTTCAGCATGCTGAGAAGCTGACGCGCGCTGCCGTTCGCGTAAGCGGCATTGGACTTATCGTACTTTCCTTCCGCGGTCGTATCCGCGATCTGATAGGATACGGCGGAAGTATCTTTTCCATCCTCACTGTAATTGAAGAACTCGTTGTCCCTGTATTCGGAGTCCAGTTCTTCCTCTTCGGTAATAGTCGGTTCCGCGACAAGCTCCGAGTCATCGGGAAGTTCGGCTTCTCCGCTGCCCTCTACCGGGACATCAGCCGCTTCACTGCCCGCCGGAACAGAGCTGCCGTCGTTGTCTTCCTCCACCGGCAGATATTCGCCGCTTCCGGAACCACTGCCGGAGCCGCTGCCTGAGCCACTTCCGGAACCACTGTCGGAACCGCTGCCCGAACCGCTGCCCGAGCCACTTCCGGAACCGCTGCCTGAACCGCTGCCCGAGCCGCTTCCGGAACCGCCTTCGTCATATTCCTCTACAGCTTCGTAATCGTTTCCGCCTTCATCGCTTCCGCCTTCATCGTAGCTGCCTTCGTCATCTCCGCCTTCTTCGTAAACATCCAGTTCGCCTTCGTCATCGTCGCCCTGGGAAGAAACGGTAGGTCTGTTGCCGATATTCAGAAGGGTATCACGATAAATGGAGACCATGCGGATCTTTCCGGTATCATTGTTAATGCTGGCAATGATCATCGTATCACTGTTGGCATAGTCGATCTGATCCGTATCTCTTGTATCAATTCCGACCAGAGCAATATTGGTATACCCTTTGAGGCTCTGATTCTGTGAGATGCCTTCATTTTCTTCCGCGGCGTCCGCATCGGCATTGGGATCCTCGGAAGCATCCGTATGAGCGATGATTTTCTCACCGTTCTCACCGGTCTTCGGAGCCGTTTCCGCTCCTTCCAAAGGCTCCGTGCTGTTCTGATCCGCGCTGACAACCCCACCGGAGGAAGTTTTGGCGGAACCGCCCTGTCCGGCAGCCGTACCGATGTTCCGAAGACCGCTGTTAATTCTCGCAAGTACGAAAATCCCCGCCACGAGAACCATAAGCACAATCAGTTCGATCACGAAAATGATAATACCGGTCTTTTTTTTCTTAGGTCTTTTTCCAGCCATAATACTCCTTTAAATGCTGCGGATTCATTTTCCTTTAAGCGGAAAAACCGCACATACATTCCTTCAGTAGGCATTTTTATTGACAAAGCCCCTGAATACCGTCAAAAACAATATTTTTATATCAAGTCCGATCGTCCAGTTTTCTATATAATACAGGTCATAATCAATCCTTTTCCGGATGGATGTATCACCCCTGTATCCGTGAATCTGAGCCCAGCCCGTCATGCCGGGGCGCACCTGATGCTTGATCATGTAGCGCGGAATCTCTTCCTGAAACTTTTCCACGAAATACGGCCTTTCGGGCCGCGGTCCCACAAGGGACATGTCCCCTTTCAGAACATTGAAAAGCTGCGGCAGTTCATCGATGCTGGTTTTTCTCATAAACCGACCGATCGCTGTCACACGCGGGTCATCGCGAACTGTCCACTTTTTCTTTTCCGAAGACTCTTCCTGTACAACCATGGAGCGGAACTTGTACATCATAAACGGTTTATTCCGAAGTCCCACTCTCTCCTGACGGTAAATCAGGGGACCCGGTGAAGTAATCTTCACCAAAGCGCCGAATACGATCATCACCGGAGAAAACAGTACGATGCACAGAAGGGATCCGACAATATCCATCAGCCTTTTGATCGCCGCGTAAAATGTATTGGTCAGCGGTACGTACCGGATATTGATTACGGGAAGCCCCAGAATGTCCTCCGTATAGGGCTTCGTCGGAATGATATTATTATAGTCCGGTATAAATTTCGTGTGAACTCCGGATTTCTCACACAGAGTCACGATCGTTTCCAGTCTGTAATATTCGGACAGACCCAATGTAATCGCAATCTCGTCCAGATGATTTTCCGGCAGAATGATCATCAGATTGTCAATTCTGCCCAGCACCTTGATTTTCTTGTATTCCGTCCCCGCTTCCACGCGGTCATCCAGGATTCCCCGGATATTGAGGCCCCACTGAGGGTTGGCCTTTACCCTGTCGATATACTCCTCGGCAGCCCTGCTGTATCCCACAAGCAGGATATTCCGGACAAAGCGTCCGTCTCTCCTCAGCTTCTTAATCACTTCCCGGATCAGGAGCCGGATCAGCGAATCCGTAAATGCGTTGAGCGCGAAGAACGTCGCGAGCATCGAACGCGACCAGTGCATCCTTCGCGTCATGAAGAGCGCGAGAATAACCAGCAGATATCCGAGAATGTTGACCAGAAAGACATTGCTGATTTCAGAACGCCTTCCCCGCATCCGGTTGGAGCGGTACAGCCCCACTGCCCAGTACATGATGATGATCAGCGGAATAATAAAGAACAGCGCCGTCATATACTCCGAGAACGACACTGCCTCCACTGAGTTCACAGAAAATACAGGGCTCCGGTACCTCAGATACCAGGCAAACCAGTAGGTACCGAAGATCACGAGTGCATCCATGATGGCAAGAAGATTATTGAAATACTTCTGATTCTTCTCGATCACTTCTCTTTCCCCTGACTGCTGAGATTCATTCGCAAGATTTTAGGAACCCTGACACAAACAGCGTTCCTATAAACTCACAATCTATCATAAGACTCCCGCTTTGGCAAGTTTTCTTTTCCCCGGGAGCCGTTTTTCGGTATAAATACAGAAACTTCAAAAAAATTCCGCAAGTCGTCTGACTACATTGATCCAAAGCTGGATCTGGATCCTTAAGAACGTCCGGGCCGAGCCCTTGAGGTAAAACGGCTCTCTTCCGTCCTTTCGGGACTCCGCGCTCATCCGGTATCCTTTTACAAGACCTTCCCGGTACTCTTTTCCGAACCCTCTGCGGGCGAAAAATACCGCCTTAATCAGGAATCCGGGCAAAAGCAGAGGCAAATTGAGGGCAATCTGCCACGGCGGCATATTTTTGAAAATGAGGTACACACTGTTTCTGGACGTATTCCTGACCTTGAACAGGTTGTAAATGGATCCGCTCGAGGCGCTTCCCACATGCATGACTTTGGCGGAAGGCACAAACAGGTTCCTCCATCCGAGGAGCTGGGCCCGCCATCCCAGGTCGCAGTCTTCCAGGTAGGCGAAATGGTTCTCGTCGAAAAGACCGATCTTAAAGAGCATGCTCATCCGGTAAATGGCGGCACCCGCGCAGGCCGAAAAGATCTCGCTGTTCTTTCGGAACGCTTTCTCATCCTTTCCCTTTCCGCGCGCGAACGACCATCCGAGTGCGCAGTAAAGGTCTCCCGCGTCGTCGATCTTCGAAGGATCGTCCATCCGAAGCATCTTGGCCTGGGCGGAGAACGCGTTCGGGTACCGTTCCATCGCTTTGACCAGCTGTTTCGTAAAAGCCGGATCCACTCTCGTGTCATTGTTGAGAAGGATCACATAGTCCATATCCCGGGAAGCGAGAATTCCGGTGTTCACTCCTCCGCAAAAGCCTGTGTTGGAGGCGAGAGGAATCAGGCTCACCCACGGATATTCCTTTTCCACATACTCCCTGCTGCCGTCGTCCGATCCGTTGTCCACAACGATGACCCTGTCCGGTTTCAGCGTCTGAAACTCGAGGGATCTCAGGCATGCGTCGATATATTCGATTCCGTTGTAATTCGGTATGACTACCGCTGTCTTCTTTCCCATATCACGCCTTTAAGGAGTAGTTCCATTTCTTCAGTGACAGATTCGGATTATAGCACGGATCCCCTTCTTTTAAAAGCGTTTCGTACTCAGTCCTCATATATTCGATCTCATTCTGGAAACGTCTTGTCTTTTCTTTGGTGTCTTCGGCGCCCCGCGTCCTGGACTCGTCGTGGATCAGTTCCGCGTAAGGATCATAGACGATCCGAAACCCCATTTCCCCAAGCCTTAAGCAAAGATCCACGTCGTTGAAAGCCACCGCGAGCTTTTCCTCAAAGCCGCCCGCCTGAATAAAAAGTTCCTTTTTGGTCATCATGCAGGCGGCGGTAACAGCGCTTAAGTCCTGCATAAGAGCCGCTTTGTGCATATACCCGGAATGGCCTTTTTTCAGATCCGTGAAGACCGATCCCGCCACACCGCCGATTCCGATGACAATGCCCGCGCTCTGGATCTTCATGTCCGGATAGTAAAGGCGCGCGCCGACGGCCGCGACATCGGTTCTCTGCACGACGCCCAGCATCTCCGTCAGCCATTCGGTTCCCAGGGTTCCGTACACATCGTTATTGAGGAAGAGCAGGTATTCCCCACGCGCGAATTTTGCCCCGTAATTATTGATCGCCGAATAGTTGAACCCCTTTCCTTTCCAGCGGACAAGCCGGATTTTCGGATGCTCTTTCAGCTCCCCGTAAAGATCAAATATTTCACGGCTTGTGCTGTTATTTTCCACAATAATGATTTCCAGGTTTTCATAGCCGGTCTGAAGGACGGAATCCACACATTTTCGAAGTGCTTCCGCTTCGTCCTTGTTCGGAATGATCACGGAAATCATCGCGGACGTGTCCGCCGGATAGCGCACTCTGTAAAAACCGAAGTCCGGAAGCGGCTCCACCGTTCCCTGTACTCCGCATCTTCTTAAGTTTCCTTCGATCGCCCGCCTGCCGGCTTCATAAGCATATTGCTTGCTCATCGGATTGTCCGCGGTGGAGGCCTCATGCGTCCTCCAGTGATAGAGGATCCGCGGAATCCGGACGATCCGTTCCGCTTTTTCCGCGCATCTGAAAATAAAATCGTAATCCTGCGCCCCGCTCATGCTTGCGTCAAAAAGCCCGGCTTCCTCTGCCAGCGATTTCTTCACGATCAGGAAATGAGTGATGTAATTGTTCGAACGAAGCAGATCGATGTTGAATTCCGGTTTCAGATGAGGCTGAAAATGGCTCTTTCCGTCAGAACGGATCTTGTCCTCGTCCGTATAGATCATGTCCGCTCCTTCGGAAGTGATCCGAATGGCCGCCTCGTAGAGCGCGTCCGGAGCGATCAGGTCGTCATGATCCAGAAATGCGAGAAAGGAACCACGGGCTTGGGCCGCCGCGGCATTGGTATTGGCCGCAATCCCCGCGTTTTCCGGCAGAGGGATATAGCGGACTCTGCTGTCGGAAGCGGCGTATTCTTCCGTCATCGCTTTAACGTTATCCTCTCCTTCGGAAGCGCCCGCGTCGGCGATGATCAGCTCCAGGTCCGGATAGGTCTGGGCCAGGACGGAGTCGATCATTTCACAAAGATACTTCTTTGGAGTGTGATACGCGGGAACAAGCACGGAGAACTTCGGCCCTCCTTCGATGGGATGGCTTCTCTGCCGTTCCAGTTCCTTTTCGGATGCCTTGTGTTTCTCATACCACGGGCCGTAGGGAACCTCCTCCGGCTCCATACGGTCGGCAAGGCGGATCAGGAATTCTTTTGTTCCGAAATGCTTCCAGTAGAGGAAACCTTTCTTTATTTTATAAGGTGTGATCGGAAAATTCATCGTCTGTGTCTCTCCTTCTCCATAAGCCGTATGCTGTCCGGAATCATTTCAGAAGATACGCGCCCATGACCGTATCCAGAAAAATGTTGAGCATCATAAGCGCGGAAAGAGCCGCGGCCGCGCTTCCGGGCTGCAGACAAATACGCGTACCCTTCCGTCCTGCGGGTATTCCGCTGAGCTTCTTCTCAATCGCTTCCAGTCCTTTTGAGATGAAAATCAAAAGAGGAATCAGCGCTCCCAGCGCATATCGTCCCTGAGGCTGAAAATCAGCGGTATAGGAATAGTATACCGCCAGAACAGGCGGGATGCACGCCGCCGCGACAAGGATTCCATAGAAAAACAGCGGCACGGGATCCTCTTTTTGTTCTTTCCGTGTTCCGAAATGGCTGCCGGCTTTAAGGACCAGCCCGGCCGCCCCGGTCAGGGCAAGCAGTTTCCAGAACCTGTAGACATAAGGCCTTACATATAAAGTGAGATTGGAAAAAACAGCAATAAAACTCTGGACGGTCTGCCGGATCCAGCCCCGCGTAAAGAGCATATAAATAAGGCTCTGGCCCTCTTTTTGAGGCGTTAGAATATTGGAAGGCCTGCAGAACTCCGCCGCGTAAAGTTCCGCGTTGGCGTTCAGCGCGTTTCTCGCGAAAAGATCCCCGTTGTAGAGAATCAGGTTTCGGACAAACCACCACCCTGCCAAAAGGAAACTGAACGCGGTGATCATTGCCGCCAGCCTGACCGTCTCCTGCCTGCTCTTGCCGGAAGATACAGCACTGATGAGAACAAACGGAATGCTCATCAGAATGAAGCCGTAGTAATAATAATAGGACAGCGCGCATAGCGCCAATCCGGCGGACAGTCCCGCGGCGTCCCTGACGGTCCAGCCGTTTTCATGGCCCTTAAGCCAGTACAGGATGATCACGGCAGAAGAAAGCATCGCGAAGCAGTCGGTATTGACATAGGTGCTGATAAAGACAAGCTGCGGGAAAAATGCCGTAAGAGCGGGGAACGCGTACTTCATCGAGCTTCCCGGGAATAGTTTCCGGGAAATCCGAAAGACATACCATACTGTCAGGAGATGCGCAGCGCCATTTACAGATCGGGACAGATGAAGCATCGCCTTTCCGCCGATCGTGATTCCGGGGATCAATTCGGCCGCTCTGGCCAGATAGCCGCTGATCATATATGGCAGGATCGGATAATAGGCATACGAAAATCCCCAGATGGCATCTCTGATTTCGGGATCGTCCCCCCGCGGAAGCACGCCGTGACGGTGGATATATTCTGCCACTACAAGCCGCATCCCCTCGTCGGGCCCCTCTCCTCCGGGACTTTGGAATATCCAGTAAAATGAAATCAGTCCGGCGCTGACAAGGAGGAACAGCAGGAAAAATCTGTCTTTTTTCTCCCCTTCAAATACAATCAGCGCGGTCAGCATCAGAAAGACAGAGAACGCCAGCGCAAAAGCCGGCAGACGGATTCCCGTATAGCCGCTCCTCATAACCGGTATGCCGGCAAAAAGAACCACCAGAACGGAGGCTATGCTCTCTCTCGCCCAGACGTCCCATCCCGAATGAATAGAAAACAGAAACGCGCAGACGGAAAACAGCAGCGCTGCCAGAACCACTCCCGGCATATTCGGATATGCCATGTTCTTCGGGTTGATCGTCAGCGAGGAAAACTTCACCGAATTTCCGGAATTCGGGAAGAAATTGATCCTGAGGCGCTTTACATGCGTATTTTCCGGAAGGAAAAAGCGGATCTTTCCTTTTTTGAGCGCTGCCGCCGTCGAGTGTTCCGGCACAAAGCCGCTGCCGGTATCGTAGAGAAGCAGCACGTATACATCGAAATTCCTTTTATATTTTTTCTTCGGAATATGGAGTTCAACTGCCCGTACGCGGCAGTTGACATTTTCCAGAATGACATAGGGGTCCGACTCCTCGGCGCGAAGCCAGGTCTTCTTCATCACCCTCATGCCGTGGGTTTCAAATTCCTTCAGGCTTTTTACTTCCCGTTCCGGATAAAGAGAAAAAGGATCGGTTCTAAGACACGCGAAAATTCCTGCTGTAAGAAGAAACAGCAGGATTTGTATACTTATTCTCTTTATCACTGTCTGTCGGTTGATGTCTCAGTCCTCCGGCATTTCCTTCAGGTACCGGCGCAAAGCGTCGCGCCAGTCCGGAAGCGGTTCAAATCCCATTTCACGGATCTTCGAACGGTTCATGCGGCTGTTATAAGGACGTTTTGCCGCGGCGCCGTACTCTTCGGACGTCACGGGCAGCACCGTCATTTGATTGATACCGGCCTCTTCAAAAATCGCCTTCGCGAAATCAAACCACGAAATATAACTGCCTTCATTGGTGACATGATAGATGCCGTAGCGGTCCGTCACGATCATATCCACGATCAGGCGTGCCAGATCATAGGTATATGTAGGTGTGCCGACCTGATCATTGACAACCCTGAGGGAATCGTGGGTTTTGGACAGACGGATCATCGTCCGGATAAAGTTGTTTCCGTTTTTACCGAAGACCCACGCGATCCGAAGGATAAAGAACTTTTTGCAGAACTGCTCTACGGCGTCTTCTCCTTCCGCTTTTGTCTGCCCGTATACGCCTAAAGGATGCTTCTCGTCATCCGGCTCCCAGGGCCTTGTGCCGTTTCCGTCGAATACATAATCCGTCGAAAAGTACATCATCGGAATGTCTTTTCCCCCGCAATAACGGGCAATCAGCTCCGTGCCGTACGCGTTGACCCTGCGGACCGTCTCCGGAACCTCTTCCGCCTTGTCGACAGCCGTCCAGGCAGCGCAGTGAATGACGGCATCCGGCGCCGACTCTGCAAGGGTTTTCGCCACCGCTTCCGGATTTGTGATGTCCAGCGAAACATAGGGCATCTGCGTTACCGCCGATCCGTCCGCTATGCCGCTGTACGACTCCGCCAGATCGCTGCCGATTCCTTCGATCCCTCTTTTTGCAAGCTCATTCATTACATCGTGACCGAGCTGCCCGCCAACGCCTGTTACAAATATTTTCATCCTTTACTCCTTTCGCGTTTCAAATGTGCTTCAGGGAAAAGTCCTGTGTAATCATGCTGAGATTCGGGCTGTAGTAAGGGTCTCCGTCCCTTAGGATTTCCGGCCATCTCTTCCGGAAAAACGTCAGTTCCTTCCCGAAACGGCTCTTCTTCTCGGGTGTATTCTCCAGTCCTCTGGATTTCGACTCGTAGTGATAGAGTTCCGCGTAGGGCTCATAGATGATCAGATATCCTTCCTTCCGGATCTTCATGCACAGATCGATATCGTTAAATGCCACGGCCAGTTCTTCCGTAAAACCTCCGACCCGGTCGAACACTTCCTTCCGGACCATCATGCACGCCGCCGTAACGGCGCTCATATCCTGCTGGCAGATGATTCTGTGCTGGTATCCGGTCTCCCCTCTCTTCTGGTTGACGAACGCGTGCCCCGCGACACCGCCCCAGCCGATGATCGCGCCGGCATGCTGGATGGTGTCGTCTCCGTAATAGAGCCTCGCGCCGACGGCGCCGACGTCCGGCCGCATCGCGTATCCCATCATCAGCGTCATGGCATCCGTGATGAATTCCGTATCGTTATTGAGGAGAAGCAGGTACTCGCCCTTCGCCTCACGGGCGCCGAAATTGTTGATCGCCGAGTAGTTGAAGGGTCCCTCATAGTGAATCACCCGGATCAGCGGGTCCTCTTCCATCTCACTGTAAGCGGTAAAGGTCGACTCTTCGGTACTGTTGTTCTCAATTACCAGAATTTCGAAGGACGGCCATTTCACATGCTCCGCCATCGAGTGAAGGCATTTTTTCAGATCGTCGATATGGTCTTTGTTGGGAATGATCACCGACACCATCGGCTTCTCCTCCCATTTCCAGATCGTCCGGTAAAGGCCCGGATATTCTCCTTCGCATACTTCCGCCGGCCATCCGAGGCGGTCATAGTGAGCCTGAACGGCTCGTTTCCCGGCTTCAAACGCCCACGTCTTGCTCTCGGGATCCGCAGCCGTGCTTCCCTCGAAAAATCTCCAGTGATAGAGCACTTTCGGGATATGGGCGATCCGTTCCGTCCGCTCACTTAAACGAAGGAGCAGATCGTGATCCTGGGCACCGTCATAGGCCGGGTCGAGCCAGCAGGTCCTTCCGTCCCCGTCTGTAAACCGAACCCCGTCCAGCGTGCTTTTCTTCACAAAGAGCAGATGACAGATATAGTTGACCGAATTGAGGAAATCCGGATCCCAGTCCGGCTTCATATTCGGCTGGAGCAGCTGGTCGCCGGTCCCGATCTTGTCCTCATCCGTGTAGATTACTTCGGTATCCCCGCGCTCATTGATCAGCTTCACCGCTTCGTAAAGGGCGCTCTTTACAAGGATGTCGTCATGGTCGGCGAAGGCAATCCAGCTTCCGCCTGCCGCCGCGATTGCCGCGTTGGTATTTTCGGAAATGCCTTTCTGCTCCTTATGGGAAATGACACGAATCCGTTCGTCCGACTCTTCCAGTTCCTTAAGGATCCCCCGAATCGGGGAATCCGGGCCGCTTCCGTCGCTCAAAATGAGTTCCCATTTTCCATAGCTCTGTCCCTTAACCGAATTCACGAGCTCGCGGAGATATTTCTCCGGAGTCCTGAAACAGGGAACGACGATGCTGATCAGAGGCGACATGGCAAAGTCTTCTTTGCTCTGAAGCGCGAGAACCCGGTCCGACGGCAGATGTTTCTTAATCCAGTCACTGTAGTTGACCCGCCTCATGGCCGGGTTGAAAAGCTTGTTATAAGTCTTGACCCACAGTGCCTCCGGGCCGTTGTATTTCAGAGCGTCCGCGGCTTTGCCAAGGAGCTGTCCGGCTCTTTTTGCCATAAAGCCCGTCATGGAAGTGGGATAAGAAAGAATCGTTTCAAACAGTCCCGCGTGAAGACGGACCCGTACGCCGCCTTTCGGAATAGGACGGATTTCAATATTGAAGCCGTTGTACTCCTCAACCGGGTATTCGTCGAACAGTTCCACCGTATCGAGACGCTTATAGCGTTCGCATACTCCGTCCAGCCTGTTTCCGGAAGCTTCGTAGACCCGGATCTCCACCGGTTCTTTCGCTACGGCCCAGCCGGTCAGCCGGAAGAGATTTTCCTTCGGATTCACGGTATAGTCGTCGATAAAATAGCGGATCGCTCCGCGCTTTTCACGGAGCTCCCTGCCGGAGATCTCAAAGGAGAGTTTTCTTCCGAGGTCACTCTCCGCGTAGATTTTCAAAGAGTTAAGGCTTTCGATTTCACTGCCGAAGCGAAGAACAGCGGAGGTTTCACAGCCGCCGTAGCGTTCATCGCTGTTGCCGGTCATTACCTCGACGTCCATCGGGAACGGCTTCCCGTCTACAAAGGCATGGAGAGTCGAATCCGGCCTCAGCCATCCGTTTAAGAGGTATACGGTATCATCATTCATCGAAAACCGGTCGCTTCGTACCAGAAAACCCGGATTTGTGATCATATATACTGTCCTTTCAAAGCATAGTCACTGCGGTTCAGATCCAGATTCGGATTAAAGTAGGGATCTCCCTTTTCGATCAGCGCATGCCATTTTTCCCTGAAACCGGTTCTGTCCGCCGGATTCAGAAGGTTTTCAGACCATTCCGTCTGATCCGTATTGAGAATCACTTCCGCCGAAGGGCAGATCACCGACGCCTGATTTCTCATCATGAGCCGGATACAAAAGTCCGCGTCGAACAGATCCTCCTCATAGCGGGTGTCAAAGCCCCCCAGTTTCTCAAAGAGTTCCTTCCTCGTCATAAGCGAATCCGAACTCAATGCCGTCACGGTATGAGGCAGATTGGCATAGCCGCCATAGCTGAATACATCCGTGCTCAAATCCGCGAACGCCGGAACTGCCGTCCGTTCCCGGCCGCCGGCTCCGATCAGCCAGCCGGCCGAACAGATCCTGCCGTTGGCCGCGCTCACTCTTCCTCCCGCGGCTCCGACTTCCGCCCTTTGGAAAAAGCCTCCGAGAATCCGGGCAAAGCCGTCTTCGGCCTCTTTCAGGCGGTCTGAAAGAAACAGAAGGTATGTGCCTTTTGCCTCTTTCGCGGCACGGTTGAGGGCTTCGGGAAGGCTGGCATTTCGCGCGTCCGCCAGTATGACCTCCGCGATTTCCGTCCCTGCATTCTTTCGGATGAGGGCGGATCGGTCCTCCGCCTTCCTGCCTTTCCCGGGCACCAGAATGACGGAAAGACTGAAGTCGTCCGGAAGTTCGTACCGGACATCGTAACGTCCGGTATACCGTCCGATCGCGACCTGTCCTTTCAGCCCCTGTCTCTTAAGGTGCGCCGTGAGGGCTCTCCTTCCGTTTTCATAGGCATAGTCCTTGCTGTCCGAGTTTCCGGCCGTGGACAGCTCGTGCGCCCTCCAGTGATAGAGACTCTTCGGGATATGGACCGCTCTTCCCGCCTTCTCGCTCATCCTGAGAACAAAATCGTAATCCTGCGCCCCGTCAAATGCGCCGTCCAGCGCCTGATCCGGCTCCGTAAGGTCTCTTTGGACCGCGACGAGGTGGGTAAAATAGTTATAGCTGGTCAGAAGAACGGGATCGAAATCCGGTTTGAAGAACGGATCGTAGAGATAGTCCCCGTCCTTGGTCACCTTGTCCTCATCCGAATAGATGAGTTTTATCTCTTCTTCCTTCTTCCTGTTGAGAACAGACGCCAGTTCAAACAGCGCGTCAGGTGTCAGTATATCGTCATGATCCGCAAATACCAGGAAATCACCCCCGGCCATCGCGATCGCCGCGTTGGTATTGCCAGCAATCCCCTCGTTGGTGTCCAGCTTCCGGTAGCGGATCCGGGAATCTGTACCGGCAATGCGCTCGATCATTTCCCGAAGGCCTTCGCCGGAACTTCCGTCCGCAAGACAGAGCTCCCAGTTTGAGTAGGTCTGGGAAAGGACCGATTTCAGCAGGTCATTGAGGAAGCGCCGAGGAGTGTTGAAAAGCGGCACGACAATGCTGAAAACGGGCGCATAATCAAAGACAGTCTCCCGCTGCTTCTGAAGTTCGTCTTCCTGAATCCTTTTTGCATAAGCCCAGTCATCATACGCGATCAACGGGCCGTCCGAAGGAGCCTTCTTCTCCGCAAGCGCTTTTTCCCATGCGGCAATCCGCTTTTCCCTGTCCGGTTCGATCTGAAGCGGAATCCGGGAAATGCCGGAGGCGCTCTCCGCTTCCAGGGTATACGGGAGTGGCCGGGAGGTGAAGATTTCATTTTCAAAATGAATCACAAAGCCGCACTTGCGCTCTTTTGAAAGAGAAAGCGTACTGTTGACGTCCGCCCGTATGGATCTTGTAATGAGGGACGGAACGATCGAACCATCCGCGGCACGTATACGCAGATATTCGGAAGACGCGTCCGGATCCGCCGCCCATCCGCGGATTTCGGTCTTTTCTTCCTGATAAATGTATTCTCCGATCCAGACCCGGATCCGCTCCTGGGGCTTTAATTCCCTGCGAACCGAATCAAAAGGATCCCCTTTTCCCATCCTCACACTGGCAGCCCGGTAGAGCTTCGCGAATTTCATTTCCCGGATCTCTTCCACCATATGAAGCCGCGCTTCATAGACCTCTTCAAGAGCGTCCTTTGCAGCGAGGGCCTTGCGAAGTTCCGCGATCTCATTTTGAAGCTGTACGATCTTCTCTTCCATAGCTTTAGCTTACCATCTTTCAGCTGATTTATCATCTCTTCCGGATACGTTTTTATACGCGGCACACGGATTTCACCGAAGCGAAAAATCCGGTCTTTCCAGCGCCAGCGCGGGATGATAGTACGGATCTCCCTCCTTAAGAAGCTTTTCCCAGCGGTTCATGAATATCTGTTTTTCACGCTCAAAGCGGGCCTTTTTCTCAGGGCTGTCCTCATAGCCTCTCGACTTTGATTCATAGTGATAGAATTCGGCCGCCGGCTGGAAAAGCACCCGGTATCCCAGGTTCCTCAACTTCAGGCACAGATCGATGTCATTGAGAGAAATCTTCAGTTCCGCCGTGAACCCGCCCGCCGCAAAGAACAGTTCCTTCGGTACTAAAAGGCAGGCAGCCGTTACGGCCGAAAGATCCATCTCGCACACCGCGCGTTTCATATAGCCTTCGTAAGCGCGGTCGGCGCCGCTCATGCAGTGTCCCGCAAAGCCGCCGTACCCGATAATGACACCCGCGTGCTGAATGGTGTTGTCCCCGAAATAGAGCTTCGCTCCGACTGCGCCGATCTCCGGACGCATCGCGCTTTCCATCATGACGCGCACAGCGCCGTCCGAAATGACTTCCGTGTCATTGTTCAGGAAGAGAATGTACTCTCCATCGGAGCTGCGAACGCCGAAATTGTTGATCGCGGCATAGTCGAATTCCCCTTCGTAGGTGACACATTTCACACGGGAATCCGCCTCCTGAAGTTCCTTATAAAGCCGGAACGTCTCTTCCTCTTTGCTGTTGTTTTCGACGATCAGGATCTCAAGATGGTCCCAGCCGCCGCGCTCCCGCAGCGAGTTTACGCATTTCCGGAGGTCCTCCCGGTGATCCATATTCGGTATGACAACCGTCAGAAGCGGCTCTTCCTTTGCCTGATAGCGCCGTTTCAAAACCCCGTATACCGCATCCGCGGTCACGTCCGCCGAAATTTCATTTTTTTGAAAATGGTCTCTCAGCGCGTCCGCGCAACGATCAAGAGTCCGTTCGAACGACTCTTTTTCGGTCATGCTCGCAAGAACCTGCGGCAAATGGCCGATGTTTTGGATCTCAGCCGACGCCGTGAGAAGAAATGCGTACACCTCCGGCTCATCCGCAAATGAGACCTTCTCGTACCCCATCTCACGGAGACGGTCCTTTTTGACCGCAAAAGCCCCTCCGATATAGTCGTAGCTCATCAGATAATCGGGATCTGAGTCCGGCTTAAAACGGGGTTTTGTCCGGACGCCGCTGCCGGACAGAAGATCGTCGTCGCAATAGATCAGTTCGCACTCCGGATGTTCTGCGGCAAAGTGCGAAAACGCGTCGTAGGCACTCGGATCAAAGACAAGGCCGGGCATTTCCGCGAACACCCACTCCTTTTCGAAAGCGTCCATCTCCGCGTCCGTAGCTTCCTGAAGCAGACGGCTGCCGAGGTAGTTCCTGTATGCTTCATCCGGAATCGGATCATTTCCGGTCCGGGCAAGCTGTGCCCGCTTTTCGGGATCCGTCTCGATCCGGACCGCATTTCTCACATAGCCTCTCAGAGAGCGCGCTTCAAGAAGCAGGTTTCCGTCGCCCGCTTCCATCACGGGAATCTCTGTCCAAAACCCATAGTAAACGGAGGGATCCAGGTCAAAAGCGGCTGCCACATCCGGCCTTGCCGCTCTTTTGAACGCACACGGAACCTTCGTTCCGTCCGCTCTCAAAAGCGTCAAAGAACAGTTTCCGAAAGTGCGGTCAAAGCACCAGCCGCGAAGCCGTACCCTGTCCATTCCCGTGACCTGCTCATCGACTGTCAGGCAGATTCCGGAAGGATCGGAAGGAAGCTGCGGATCAAAATTGCGGAAAGGGTCTTCCCTGCCGGCAAGAGAGGCGAGCTTCCGCATCGCTTTTTCAGAACGCATGCCCCGGATCTCACCCGCGAGAGCTTTCAGATGAACGATGAGCGCGTCCCTGCCCTCGATCTCACGCTCCATAAACCGGAGTTTCGTCTCCCCGGCTTCCTTTCCCGCCTTCAGGATTTCCGGCGGACAGTTTTCGGGAAGAAGAGCCCGCAGTTGGGCCGTAAAGCGCTTTGCTCCTGAGGGAACCGGGATTTCGATCGCCGGATCCTCTGTTGTAAAGAAGAAGCCGGATGCCCCGATCCTTACGCCGTTCGACCGGAACTCTCCCATGTCCGCCGCTTCCTCGTCAAATTTCAACTGATTGATTTCCGCATAGCACGGACACTCCAGAGGATCCAGCCGGATCTTTTGGATCCCGCTGACCGGAAGCGAGAAAAAGATCTCCCCGTTCTCCGATACTTTGGTCATCGTCCGTTCGTCTTCACTGTATCCGTTTCCGCTGTCCGTATATACGGAAGCCAGATGCGCGCCTTCATAGGCCGCCGTCAGGCGTCCGATATCGATCGTACCGTCCGAAATGGCTCCGTACAGATCTCTTCTCGGAACATAGCCGCCTTTGACATATTCCTGAAAATGTCTCTCCATCTCTTCATAAACAGCCTCGTCCCCGGACGAAATGCCGAAATGTTCCATGATTTCAGCGCCCGGCAGGCTGAGC
Source organism: uncultured Eubacteriales bacterium (assembly GCA_900319795.1). Taxonomy (GTDB): domain Bacteria; phylum Bacillota; class Clostridia; order Lachnospirales; family Lachnospiraceae; genus Chordicoccus. The sequence continues at coordinate 139,980 of ONPU01000002.1, forward strand.
CGCGCGGAATTGCCGCGGAGATAGTAGTGGAGAACGCGCCATTTTACAAATGAAACAGGTACGGGAAAGGAAAAGGTCCACTCATAGTCGATCACATGAAGGAGACCGTCCTTCATGACGATATTGTTGAGCACCAGATCGATATCCGAAACCGAAAAAGCGGGAACACCGGATCCGTTCGCGATGCCGGTCTCTCCGAAGACCCTGCGGAAGTCGTCCGTAAGGACAAAGTCCGTGTCCGAGAGGGCATCGAGTCTGTCCAGATACTCCCGGAGGCGCACTTCGACGTCCTTAGGACCTTTTTTCAAAACCTCATCGCAGTATTCTTCGTAAGTCTTTCCTTCGAGGTATTCAAAAGAGACCGCGCCGTCCTTCGGATCACAGCGGTTGACCCGGAAATCGCTGTTCGCGAATAATACCGCCAGCTCATTCGCATGGGCGGCAATTCCCGCGACATGCCCCTCAGCTTCCGGATACTGAGGCATTTTCAATACGGTCCGCACCCCGTTTTCTTCGCGGATTTCCGTGCGGATTGAAAGAGAGCGCCTGCGTTCGTTTGAATATTTGGCATACAGGATCATTCTCGCTTACCTCTCAAGTTCGATAAAATAGGAATTGGAAAACAGTGGGAAGAGTCCCGCTTTGATGATCGAATCCAATGCCCGCGCCTCGTCAAACAGCATCATGCGGGAACGGTCAAAATTTTCCAGATTCTGACGCAGTTCTCCTGTTTTCGGAAGATACTCATCCGAATAGATGCTCATGGGGAATTTGTAGTCCGGATAGGGATAAAAGAAACGGAAACGGTCAAATCCTGCCTCCCGGAACAGCTCCTCCAGTTCGGGCCTTACAAATGTCCGCGCATAGGTATTCTCGCCGTATCCTTCGATCCCGTCGAACCAGCGTCCCGTGTGGTCTTCCCTGCACCCCGCGAAATACTTGATGCCGAGACGGTTTTCGATCGCGATCAGAAGCTTCCCGCCTTTCTTAAGATGTCTGCCGACAATCCTGAGGAATTCCGTGTACGGCTCCTCCGAGGCGATATAGCTGTTCGCGTATTCAAAAACCCCGATCAGCGTGATGATATCATAGTCCCGGTCCAGCTTCTTCTCGACGTCCTGAAAATTGCCGAGACGGATCTCAAGCCCCTTGGCATCGCGATGCCGGTAGGCATTGACAAGGGAGCGTTTTCTGGAGAGGTCCACGCAGGTCACCGAAGCTGTCCTGCCAAGCACGGCACCGGTCACGGCCCCGCAGCCCGACCCGATCTCAAGCACTTTTTCGTGTCCTTCAAACGGATACCAGCTCAGGATATTTTCCCTCAGTCTTGAAAAATGATACATCACGGGCCAGCTTTTCCTGGCCGCGATCTCCCGGTCAAAACCGGACGGTTCCGTATTCATCGCGATTTCGAGAAGCTCATCCTCGACCGCGCCGTCGGAATACAGATCCGTACCCGGATAGTCGTCCGTATTGATTTTTACATTTCCGATCGTCTCTGCCATATTTGAAGCCCCTCGTTCAAAATGAAGATCCAAATAAAACTGCTTTTGGATGGTTAGTAAAGCGGATGAAAACATGCGACGGAATGGCCGTCCCGTTCCGTCAGCGCCGGTTTTTCACTCCGGCATCTCTCATCGGCATAAGGACAGCGCGTCTGGAAGCAGCATCCTTCAGGCAGATGAACGGGGCTCGGGACTTCGCCCTTGATCAGCTTCTTTTCCCTTGTCCTTCGATGAGGATCCGCCTGCGGAATCGCGTCCAGAAGAAACTCCGTATAGGGATGCCTCGGACGGGAATACAGTTCGTCCTTCGGGGCAACCTCGCAGATGGTTCCGAGGAACATCACACAGACCCTGTCCGCAATAAAATGGATGACCGACAGGTCATGCCCGATGAAAATACTGGTCAGCCGCATCTCTTTCCTCAGCCGCTTCAGAAGATTCAGAATCTGACTTTGGACCGAAACGTCCAGTGCCGAAACCGGTTCATCGCAGATGAGGATGTCCGGATCCAGAGCGATCGCTCTCGCGATTCCGATTCTCTGTCTCTGACCTCCGGAGAACTGGTGCGGATACCGTGTCAGGAACTCTCCCGGCAGCCCGACTTTCTCCATCAGCCCAAGCACTTTGTCGTTCGTCTCCGCAGCTGTCCCGGTGACATGCCAGGTCACAAGCGGTTCTGCGATCAGGTCCCTCACGTTCATGCGCGGATCCAAAGAGGCATAGGGATCCTGAAACACCATCTGCATTTTCCTTCTTAGCGGACGAAACTCCTTCTCCTTCATCGCGGTGATGTCCTGACCGTTAAGCAGGACTTTTCCGGAAGTCGCCGGCAGAAGGCGGATCAGCGTTCTGCCAAGCGTGCTTTTCCCGCAGCCGGATTCGCCGACAACCGCAAGGGTTTCGCCTTTATAGAGGGTCAGGTCCGCCTCATTTAAGGCATGCACAATCTGCTTTTTTTTCGTCAGGAAATGTTTCGTCAGCTTTTCAGCGCGCAGGATCACTTCCGTCCGGTTTTCGTTCATTTCTACCCCCTCATTGACGTTCCGAAAGGAAACAGCTGCACAGATGTCCCTCTTCCACCGGATACAGGCCCGGCTGTTCTTCCGAGCATCGGCCGAACGCCTTCTCACAGCGGGGATGGAACGCGCATCCCGACGGCAGGCGCTTCAGATTCGGGACGACACCGCTGATCGTGTGCAGATATTCCGGGTTGTCATAAAGGCCCGGGATCGAGGCAAGAAGCCCCTGTGTGTACGGATGAGCGGTATTGTCGAACAGAGAAAACACTGATGCCTTCTCTACAATCCTTCCGGCATACATCACGTATACTTCATCGCAGATTTCCGCCACGACTCCCATATTGTGCGTAATGATCAGAACACTCATACCCTGCTCTTCGCAGAGCTGTTTCATCAGTCTTAAGATCTGTGCCTCCACCGTCACGTCCAGAGCCGTAGTCGGTTCGTCGGCGATCAGAAGTTTCGGATTTCTGATCATCGCCATCGCGATCATGACGCGCTGCCGAAGACCGCCCGACAGCTCATGAGGATAAGCGGAATACCTCTCCTCCGGCTCCGGGATCCCGACCTTCTGAAACATTTCCACCACCATTTTTCTGGCTTCCGCATGAGAGGAAATGCCTCCGTGTATACGCAGCGCTTCCTCCACCTGTCTTCCGACGCGGATCACGGGATTCAGCGACGTCATCGGTTCCTGAAAGATCATGGAGACTTCGTCTCCGCAGAGCTTCCGGAGTTCTTTTTCCGGAAGGCCCACGAGTTCTTTTCCGTCGAGGAGAATGGAGCCGCTTTCGATCCGTCCGGGGTTTCTTACAAGTCCCATCACGGATTTGGCGGTCATGCTCTTTCCGCATCCCGATTCTCCCACAAGGCCCGTTATCTTTCCCCGGGGCACGTTCAGGCTCACGCCGTTTACAGCCTTTACCACGCCGGAATCCGTGAAGAAAGACGTATGGAGATCCTTTATTTCCAGTATATTCGGACTGTCCATCTTCCGTTCTCACCCTTTCTTAAGATACGGATCCAGGGCATCCCTCAATCCGTCGCCGAGGAAATTAAACGCCAGCACCACAATCATGATCGTAAGACAGGGCGCGAGTGCCAGCCACGGCATGGTAAACAGATACTGTTTTGACTGGTTGACCATGAGGCCCCATGAAGCGGCCGGCGGCTGAACACCGATTCCGAGGAAGCTGAGCGTGCTCTCGGAAAGAATGCAGGAAGGCACATTCAGTGTATAAAGAACGATCAGAGACGGAATGCAGTTCGGCAGGATATGCCGCAGCATGATTTTCGGGCGTCCTACACCGATGGAACGGGCAGCGTCCACATACTCCGTCTCTTTAAGGCTCAGCGTTACGGACCGTACGACACGCGACACCGAAGCCCAGCCGACAAGAGAAAGCGCGCCGAAGATACAGAGCACGGAATTGGCATACCGTCCCAGCGTATACATCAACGCCATGGCAAGGAGGAGGGAGGGAAATGACAGCATGACGTCCGCCACTCTCATGATCACATAATCGATCCATCCTCCGAAATAACCCGCGATCAGTCCGAAGAAGATTCCGATGAGAAGGGAAATCATGGAAGGGAAAATCCCGATCACAAGGGACACTCTGGCCCCGTAGAGAATTCTCGAAAAAACGTCCCGGCCGAGTTCATCCGTCCCGAACAGATGCGCCCTGCTCGGAGGCTGAAGCCTCATGAGAAGATCCTGATGCGCCTCTTTGTACGGAGCAATATACGGAGCGAATACCGCCAGAAGAATCATCAGAATAATCAGGGCAGCCGAAAAAGCCGCCAACCGATTATTGCGGTACATGCGTATGATTTTCTCTTTGAGTCCGTCATAATCTCCTATTTCCGAAAGGAGTTCATCCCGGGTTTCCTGTTTCTTGTATTTCTCTGTCACAGTTCTTTCCTTTTCGAATTCAGAAATGACGCTTTGCTCATTCGTCACCGATCCTCGGATCGATCACCGAGTACAGGAGATCCGCGGCAAGGTTGCCCAGTATCACCAGAATCGTCGTAAAAAGAATGGTTCCCTGAAGAAGCGGCATATCCCTGTTCTGAATCGCCTGTGTGGCCAGGCGTCCGATTCCCGGAACAGAGAAGACGCTTTCCGTAATGACGGCCCCGGACATCAGAGAAGAAATCTGAAGGGCCATCATGGTCACTACCGGAAGAAGCGCGTTTTTCAAGGCATGACCGAAGATCACGGCGGGTCTTAAAAGGCCCTTGGCCCGCGCGGTATCGATATAATCCGCCTGCAGCGTCTCAATAAGGCTGGATCTCGTCATACGGGCAACAGATCCGGCACTGTTCCATCCTAAGGCAATAGCCGGAAGAATCAGGGAGGCCGCGCTCCCGTCGCTCGTCAGGGGAAGTATTTTCAGTCTGTAGGAAAAGAAATATTGCAGGAAAAGAGCGCTCATGAAGATGGGTACGGACACCCCCGCCAGTGAGAAGCCCATAAACAGATGGTCCGGAAGCTTGTTCTGCTTCACCGCCGCTGTAATTCCCGCGATCAGGCCGACTGCCCACGCGATTGCGGCAGCCATAAGCGCCAGGCGGAATGTCTGCGGAAATGCCTCGGCGATAAGGCCCGTCACGGGCTTGTTCATCATATAGCTGACGCCCAGGTCCCCGCGAAAAGCACCCAGCATATAGGAAACAAACTGTTCCCACATCGGCTTATCCAGGTTCATCGCCCTGGTCAGCCTGTCAATTTTAGCCTGCGAGTAGTGTTCCCCGAGCATGATCGACACCGGATCCCCGGGAACAACCCTCAGCATAATAAAAGTCAGCAGCATGACCCCGATGAGAACCGGGATCATGCTGACTAAGCGCTTTACTGCAGCTTTCATATAGCAATCTCTTATTTCATTGTGACGCCGTACGCATTGAAGTCGCCATATCCTGCCCAATGCGGTGTGAAATGTTCGATTCTGTCACTGATGACAAATGTATGCTGAAGCGCGAACAGCGGCACCCAGGACGCGTCCTCTTCCACGATCTTCTTCTCAAGATCCGCATACTCCTTCAGGCGTTCCGTCTCGTCAACAATGGACTTGGCGGAAGTGACACGCGCCATCACATCCGTATCCGCATAATTCAGTGAACGGCCCTTGGTGCTTTCCGCGGAACCGAAGAATGTGTCGATGATATTGGACGGATCGTTGTAGTCCAACGTCCAGACGCCTGCGAACAGAGGCATCTCTCCGCTCTTTCTCTTCGCGAGCCAGCTGGACTCGTCATAGGTTTCGATATGGGCATTGATTCCGATATCCGTCAGATTCTGCTGGACGACCTGAATAATGCTCGCGATATTGGAAGAACCGCTTGCGTTCGCCGAGATCTCAAGGTCGAATCCGTTTTCGTAGCCGGCCTCTTTGAGGAGGGCTTTCGCTCCTTCCGGATCATACTGAAGCCATCCCTGGTTTTCCGCGGTAAATCCGATGCTTCCTGCCGGATAGATGCCGTCAACCAGTTCACCGTGTCCTCCGAAGATCGAATCGAGAATGCCCTGACGGTTCACCGCCATCTGGATGGCCTTGCGGACACGGACGTCACTCATCGGCTCGATTCCCGCGTTGATGCTGATCATATAAGTACCAAGTCTGTTGACGCGAATCAGCTTGTCCTTGTACGCGTCCGTTTCATAGGTAGATGTCACGATCGAAGAATCGAGGAAATCGCAGTCCAGGATATCGACTTCACCGTTCTGGAACGCCATATTGAAGGTAGAGGGTTCCGGATAGACCTTGTAATGGACTTCCGACGCGCTCGCGGGCTCGCCCCAGTAATAGGGATTCCGGACAAGCGTCAGGGAGTCATTGGTCTTCCAGTCCGTTACCATATACGGCCCGGAACCGATCGTCTTCGCGGGAACCATTCCGAAGTCATCTCCCGCTTCTTCCAGATTGGCCTTGCTGAAAATGCAGCAGGTCGGTGTTGCAAGGACCGAAAGGAAGCCGGCGAACGGTTCTTCCAGTTCAATCTCAAAATGTGTATCGTCGATCACTCTGAATCCTTCCAGAGAGTCCGCGTTTCCGTCCAGGATTGCCTGAGCACCTTTGATGCAGGTGGTGAAGTCCGTCTGAACACTGTCTTCCAGCGTGAACATTCTGGTAAATGTCGCCTCGACGTCGGCCGATGTCAGCGGCGTGCCGTCGCAGAACTTCACATCATCCCGAAGTTCGAAGGAATAGACAAGGCCGTCGTCCGAAATGCTGTAGTCCTTGGCAATGCTGTTCACAAGCTCTGTGCTTCCGTCTTCGTTGAGCTTCACTTCCAGAAGTCTGTCGAAGATATTGAGCGGAACCGCGTAATTGTCCGTTGTTCTGTGGACATCCATCGTCTGAATATCCTTGCTCCAGCCGAGGCGGAGAATTTTGTCTTCTCCATCCGCGGGTGCCGCTTCGGCAGCAGACTCTTCCGCGGCCGGCTCTTCTGCCGCTGTCTCTTCTGCCGCAGCCTCTTCAGCGCCTTCGTCAGCAGCCGGTGCTTCTTCCGCAGCTGCCTCTGTCTCCGGTTTTGCTTCCGCCGTCTGGCCCTCAGAACCGGAACCGCCGCATCCGGCCAGTATTCCCGCAGTCAGGCTTCCGCATAAAAGTAACGCCATAATTTTTTTCGTCATCATCATTCACTTTTCTCCATATTGCATGTTAGTTTTAAAAAACAGCTGAAAAATGACAGCCAAAGGTCATATACAAAAGATGTACATAACTTACTAATTTTACCATACTATAAAGTCCGCGTCAAAAACCTCTCAGCTTCCTTTAATCGCAAGACGGTTGATCATTGTCGCCATATAACCCGCGCCGTAGCCGTTGTCGATATTGACGACCGCGATGCCGTTCGCGCAGGAGTTGATCATCGTAAGAAGCGCGGAAATCCCGTTCATGCTGGCACCGTAACCCACCGACGTCGGGACGGCAATGACCGGATTCGATACGAGCCCTCCGACCACGCTCGCGAGTGCCCCCTCCATTCCGGCCACGGCCACGACGCAGTTCGCTTTTCTGATCTCGTCTGTCTTTGACAAAAGCCGGTGCAGACCGCTCACTCCGACATCGTAATACCTCTCGACCTTTGTGCCGAAGTATTCCGCTGTCTGGGCGGCTTCCTCGGCAACGGGAATATCGGCCGTTCCCGCGCTTAAGACCGCGATCCGTCCGCGGAGTTCTTTTTTTGTCCGTTCCACTTTGAGGATCCGGGAAACGGGATCATACTGTACATCCGGGATTACTTCCTGCACCAGGCGGAACTGATGCTCATCCGCTCTGGTTCCGAATGCTCTTCCCTCTTCTTCCGTCATTTTCTGATAAATCGACACCAGAAATTCATCGGGTTTCCGGCTGCAGAAGATCACTTCCGGAAAGCCCGTCCGGATCTCGCGATGATAGTCGAGTTTGGCATATCCGAGTTCCTCATACGGCTTTCTCGCAAAATACTTCTCTGCTTCCTCCGGTGAAATCTCACCGCTCCTCACTTGTTCCAGAATTGTTCTTGTATCCATATTGCTCCCTTATAGAATGATTCTTTCTGACAAAAAGTACGAATAGACTTAGTTGCGGCTCAAAGACAGCGGAAGTTCCATCCCATGTTGTTCCAGAAGTTCCCGATTGCACATAATCTCTTCAGTAGGGCCATCCCATATAAGATTCCCCCGTCCTAGAAGAATTGTCCGAGGGCAGGTATCCCAGATAAAATCCAGGTCGTGACTTGCTATGAGCTTCGGTATTTTCAACCCGTTCAGAATTCGAATGAGATTTCTTCTGTTTTTAGGATCCAGCGCCACTGACGGTTCATCCATGAGGATCATCTTCGGTTGCATTGAGAGGATAGTCGCAATGGATGCGAGTTTCTTTTCTCCTCCGGAAATCCTGTAAACAGAAGCTTCCTTCAGATGCTCGATATGAACATCCTTAAGGGCATTTTGGACACGAACTGATACTTCCTCTTCCGAAAGACCTGCGTTTTCCGGCCCGAATGCAACATCCTCCCCCACAGTGGACATAAACAGCTGGCTTTCCGAATCCTGAAATACATAGCCGACTTTAGCCCGGATGTTCCGCACTGTTGAAGGCTTCAGAGGTTCATCTTCAATCTCAATCTGTCCTTCGAACCCTTCCTCCAAACCAACAAGCAGTTTTAGAAGAGTAGATTTACCTGCACCATTTGCCCCGATGAGGCCCACGGATTCAGACCCGTCTATCTCAAAGCTGAGATCCCTAAGGACAGGATCTTTCTCCTTACTATATGAAAAGCAGACATTCTGAAGTCTGATATGCGTTTCTCCCACAATACTACTCCTATTATAGTGTCATAGTCTTTATTAAAATCACTCTCGTTTCCAGATCATACACTTTATGCTTCTTCCGTCTTTGATACTGTGTTACAGAGTCATCATTGCAGAGTTTTTGAGGACATCTACAGCCGACACAGTTTTCTTAGGCTCCCGGCTTTGACGTTGTCCGGCTTTCGAGAAACGACCCCTTGCACATTTATTTCTCGAAAGCCGGACGCTTTTAGGAGAAGCCGGGAGTCTTAGAAACCCTGCGAGGCGCAGCCGTCCTCAAAAGCTCTGTAATGATGGCGACTGCGCTGCATTTCTCAAAGCACGACAAAGCGCAAGGCAACCAGCACTCCTGCCCAAACAAAGCCGTACAGCAAATCCAAGGCCCTCAGCTTCTCCGACCCTTTAAGCGCATACTCCCCCTGAAACCCCCGAAGCAGCATACTCTGATAAACCCGTTCCGCGCGGTCCGCGCTCCGAAGGAGCAAAAGCCCCGGCAGAGAACCCCAGGCCTTCAACGCAACCCCTTTTTTGCCCGGCGCGCGCAGCTGATACGCGTCCCGGATTCGTTCGACCTCCTGCAGAAGCAGGATAATATACCGGTAGATGAGCAGAAGCTCCGTGACGAAAATCTTCGGGACGTGGAATTTCCTTAAAGCATAGCAGATCTTGCGGATCGATGTTGTGGCAATGAGAAGATAGGCAGCCGAAACCGTATTGAAGGCTTTCAGCATCAAAGTCAGCATGGAAATGATCCCGCCGGATACGGGAATTCCCGCCGCATTCATCATGACGGTCCTGTCAAAAAACGGGTTCAGAATGCCCAGAAAAAGAACAAAGGGCAGCACAAAACGAAGCCGCTTCATTGCCTGTCCGAAAGAGACATCTCCCAGGATAAACAGTGCCGCGGGATAAACCGTAACCCTTATGACGCCTCCGAGGTCGTATTTTGAATAAGATGCCGTAAGGGCAATAAAGAGCAGTGTCACCGGAAGCTTTACGGCCGGATGGACCCGGTTCAGCCAGGTATCCCTTCCTGCTTCATTGTCCAGTGCGTGAACATCCTTTATTGCGCTGTGAATACGATCTGCCATTTCCATTACACCAAAAAGGAAAGAATGGGGACAGATGTTCTGCCCCCATTTCACGTCAAGACTGTTTTTGTTTCATAAAACTTCTTATAAGCCAGCTGACGGCCACCACAAGAATCAGTACCATGGCGGACCCGACAATGCCGGAAACGGACGTTCCTGCCGCACTCTCCGAGCCGGGGAATGAATAGTCCGGAAGGAACGCGAAGAAGTTCTGAATCCTCTCCGCAATCGTATAGGCTCCTCCGCCGGCGCCTTCGACTTCTCCGGCCACCCGTTCGACAGACCACTCCAGACCGTCCGGAAGACCGGATGCGAAAAGAGATACCACACCGCCCACGACAGCGGCCGCAACTCCGATCACAGTGATCACTGTGCCGCGTTTCATGCGGGAGCTGCCGGACACATCGTTCTTTCCGATTCCTTTGAGCATTTCCGGTCTGGTTTCATAGATGAAGCAAAGGACTGCCGCTGTAATCAGCCCTTCCACAAGGCCAATCGCCACATGGATCGGAAGCATGGCTCCAAGGAACACGTTGAACGGAAGCTCCGTAATTCCGGAGAGCGTCGTCTCGATCGTGACGGACAGCGCTCCGAGCTCCATCGAAAGGATGCAGCCCAGAATGGAGGCCGCCGTAATTCTCTTTTTGGAAATACCGCCTTTTAAAATGGCTCTCCAGATCAGCCCTCCGCCAATAAAGCAGCCGTAAAATGCCATATTCCAGATATTGCATCCGAGGGCAAGCAGTCCCCCGTCCGCAAAAAACAGGCATTGAATGGTAAGGACGCCGATCATACTTAAGAATGCCGCTTCCGGTCCCAGCACTGCAGCCAGCATCATGCCGCCTGTCAGATGTCCGGATGAACCCGTTCCCGGAATCGAAAAATTGATCATCTGAGCGGCGAATACAAACGCGCCCATAACTCCGGCAAGCGGGATGTTTTTCCTGTCATCCGAAAGACGGACGGTACGAATAGAGTGAGCGGCCACCACGCCGGAACAAACAGCCATGGTTCCCGCTACAGCAGGTGCAATTAAAGCATCCGCCATATGCATAAAGATACCTCCTTTAATATTCGACGGTAACCTCCGAGTTCATGTCATAGAACCCGACCGTATTCTTAACAGATACAACAGTCACATTGAGGATGTCATAAAGCCTCTGGAACACGCGGAACTCCCCTTCGTGATACCCGGTGCAGCCAAAGCTCAGCAGATACTCCCCGCCCTGCAGATCCATCTTCTGCCGGAAGCGGACGACGACATCCTGCCCGGCCTTCATGCTTCCGATATCATGGCCCTCAAAAAGAGTATTGGTCCCGCAGATCTCCGTTCCCTTCAGATCCTTGAACGTGAACGCGCAGATCGGATCCTCGACATCCCTGTGAAAATGGATGCGCGCCTGAATCGTGAAATACGCGCCTTTTTCCACGCTGTTCGTGATCGTTCCCTTTTCGTCAAAGGTCGTAATCTTTGTAAATGTAGCCTGATGCTCCCCGTATTCGAGCATATTCGGATTCATCGGGAGGATGCCGGTCAGCGAATTGCTGCCTTCCTGTTTCGCCGCTATTTCCGCGACAGTAGGCTCAGACTCCTCTTCCGCTGTATCACTGTCACCGTAATCCACAAGCAGTTTTTTGTAGAGATCGACAATCTGTTTCGGCTCGCCCTCTGCCATTTTGACGCCCTTGTTGAGAAGGACGACCCGGTCGCAGTATTTTGAGACCGAACTTAAGTCATGGCTGACGAAGAGAATCGTCTTTCCGGCTTTCCGGAACTCTTCGAACTTGTGATAGCATTTTGACTGGAAGAAGACGTCGCCGACCGAAAGAGCCTCATCCACGATCAGGATTTCCGGATCGATATTGATCGAAAGCGCGAAAGCCAGACGGACGAACATGCCGCTCGAATAGGTTTTGACCGGCTGGTTGACGAAATCCCCGATATCCGCGAAGCTTAAGATGTCATCCAGTTTCGCGTCGATTTCCTCTTTGGAAAAGCCCATCATCGTCCCGTTCAGATAGATGTTCTCGATCCCGGTGTATTCCATATTGAACCCGGCTCCGAGTTCCAGAAGCGCCGAGATGCGGCCGTTGGCCGTCACTGTCCCCGATGTGGGAGCAAGAACGCCGGTGATGATTTTTAAAATGGTCGATTTGCCGGATCCGTTCGTTCCGATGATACCGACAGTCTCCCCCTTGTTCACTTCGAAGCTCACGTCGTTGAGAGCCCGAAGTTCCTTATATTTCTTCTTCCGGGAGAGCCCGAGGGCCTCCTTCAGACGGTCCGACGGTTTGTCGTAGAGTTTATAGATTTTCGTAAGGTGGTCAATACGAATGACCGGATTTTCCATACAGTGCCTCCCTTCCTTATAGGACATCCGCGAAATGAATGCGGAGGCGCCTGTAGATCATATTTCCAAGAACAAATACCACAATCGCCCAGAACCAGAAATACAGCGTTTCCGTACCGCGCTCGAAAAACCATCTCCGGCCGTAGATCGCGTCCCGGTAGCCGGTTACGATGTAGTACATCGGGTTGATCTTAAAGAGCCAGCCGATATTCTCAAAGCTTCTGATATCAAACATGATCGGCACGGACCAGACTCCGAACTGAAGGCCGATCCCGACGATCTGGGACATATCCCTGAAGAAAATCACAATGGCGCTTGTCGCGTAGACCAGCCCGAGAAGGAACACGAGCATGCCGAAATAGTAATAGACAATCTGGATCAGATAGATATTCGGATAGTATCCGTAGATTGCCGCGATGACCAGTGCCACCAGAATAAAGAACAGGTGTGAAAAGAGCGCGGAAAAAGCCTTCACGAACGGAAGCACCCTGATGTTGAACACGAGCTTTTTCACAAGGTAGCTGTATTCGAGGAACGTGTTCGTCCCGGCGCTCATGACTTCCTGACAGTAGAACCAGGGCACGATGCCGCATACGAGATAGACCAGGAACGGCACATCGAGCGATTTCCCGGACTTCAGGCCGTGGCCGAAAACCAGCCAGTAAATAAGGACGGTGACAACCGGCTGTACAAAAGCCCAGATGACACCGAGATAAGACCCGGCATAGCGGGTCTTAAAATCGTTCTTGGCCAGTTTCCAGATCAGGCGTCTGTTTTTGATAATCTGATAAGGCAGGGTATTTTCCAACGTCATTTGGCTTCTGCTTTCCTGTACTTAGCAAGGCTGCCCCATTTCTCATCCTTTGCTGAAAGATTGAGCGGCGTGTCCGGATCAAGTGGCCATTCGATGCCGATGTCCGGGTCATTCCAGATGAGGCCGCCCTCATCGTTCGGATGGTAGAAGTCCGAACATTTGTAGCAGAATTCCGCGACATCCGAGAGCACATAAAAGCCATGGGCAAAATTCTTCGGAATGAACAGCTGTTTCTTGTTCTCTTCAGACAGGACCGCGCCGAACCACTTCCCGAATGTCGGGGAGCCTTCTCTCAGGTCCACTGCCACGTCGAACACGGCTCCGCGGACGACTCTCACCAGTTTGTCCTGGGGATAATTGATCTGGAAATGGAGTCCCCGGAGGACGCCTTTTGTCGAAGAGGACTGATTGTCCTGGACAAAGCGCACGTCGATTCCGGCATTTCGGAAGTCCTCTTCCTGATATGTCTCCATGAAGTATCCGCGGGCATCCCCGAATACCTGGGGCGTAATGACTTTCACGCCTTCAATGTCGCATGTTTCTACCGTAATTTTTCCCATAATCTGCTTTCACTTTCCTTATGTCTTTTGATAGCCCCACCAGTAGCACACGCTGAGATCATTGTGATCTTCAGCTATACTTCCAGCGTTGCATAATAAATAATTTAAACTTACAGACCCTCGGCGATCTCCATGAGATACTGGCCGTACGCGGTTTTAAGCAGCGGCTGCGCAAGCTTCTCCAGCTGCTCCCTGTCGATGAAACCGCGCTTGTAAGCAATCTCCTCAATGCAGGAAATATAGAGCCCCTGCCTCTTCTGGAATGCCGACACGAAATCCGCCGCGTCAAGCAGCATGTCGTGATTGCCGGTATCGAGCCACGCAAAGCCCCTGCCCAGCGTCTCGACATACAGATCCCCGCGATCCAGGTACGCGTTGTTGACGCTCGTGATTTCAAGCTCACCTCTTGCGGACGGTTTGACGGCGGCCGCGATGTCAACCACGTCATTGTCATAGAAATACAGTCCCGGAACGGCGTACTTGGATTTCGGGTTCTCCGGCTTTTCTTCGATCGAAATCGCCTTGCCGTTGGCGTCGAACTCGACTACGCCGTATTCACGCGGATCTTTGACATAATAGCCGAAAATCGTGGCCCCCTTTTCCCTGGCAGCCGCTCTCTTCAACACCTCGCTGAAGCTCTGTCCGTAGAAAATGTTGTCTCCGAGCACGAGCGCCACGTTGTCATTTCCGATAAATTCACGGCCGATGATAAATGCGTCAGCCAGCCCGCGGGGCTTATCCTGTATCGCGTAGGAGAAACTCATTCCGAGCTGGGAACCGTCACCGAACAGTTCCTCAAAGACGGGCAGATCCCGGGGAGTCGAGATAATCAGAACTTCCCTGATGCCTGCCAGCATCAGCGTCGACAGAGGATAGTAGATCATCGGCTTGTCATAGACCGGCATGATCTGCTTGCTGACCGCCTTTGTCAGCGGATAAAGCCTGGTCCCGGATCCTCCGGCGAGAATAATTCCCTTCATGTGAAGCCCTCCTGTATTTCCTGATATTCCAAAGATTATAACATGAACCTTCTTTTCTTGTAAAACCATGCCGACGGGAGATCTTTTACAGATCCGTCAGCCCGCAGTACACTCCCGGGAAGAAGCTTTTTTCTTCTTGTTGAGCGTTGAGGTGCGGTCCTTATAAAAACGGCTGACGTCAACGAGGAAAAAGGATGTGGTGTCCGTCTCCCGCGGAATGTCCGCTTTGACTACGGATTTCCCGTTTTCCTTACGCAAAACGACGCTGTCGCCTATCGCCATATTGCGAAGGCTTACCGTCCCGTCGGAATTGCTCAGAATCCGGAATCTTCCTGAAGCGCTCTCTTTATTTCCCGAAAGCGTCAGATCCGAACCGTTGACCGCCATCACGCCTCCCGTGTAATCGGAGCTCAGCCTCCACGATCCGTCTGAAAGCGCGGTCATAAGAAACACGCCCCTTGAAGAGCCGGAAAACGTGTTGCATTTGATCTGCACTTTTCCCTTCTTTTTCTTCACAAACAGGAGCTTTTCGGGATTTTTGGAAGAAAGCAGCAGATACAGATGACCGTCCACAGGTGTATCCGCAGGAGTACAGCCGAAGAAGTGCCGGGGCATCTGCCCGTCAAGCGCTTTCATCCGCCAGATCGCGTCCGGTTCTCTCCCGCCTCCCGGACGGGTGTAATAACTCTGCGAGACCGAGCCCGTAGTCGGCGAAGAACCATTGCAGCCGACTACCTGCAGGGCGCCGACATACATGACGACGTGTCCCCTCGGCGTTCCGTCTTCCTCAAAACCTTCCGTCCAGAAGAGGACATCTCCCGGTATGGCGTCTTCGATCCGGTCCACCCGGACCGTCTCGGGAACATTTCCGCTTCCCCAGGTCGTCGATTTCTGCCATTCATCGAGAAGTCCGAAATGATTGAAGATGTGGAACAGGAACCACGAACAGTCCGATTCCCCTCCCTCGTGCAGTTCTTCGCGGGCGCCGAGCCTGTAGCTGATCTTTCCGACCCAACTCATGGCATAGTCCGCTACTTCCCTCGGGGAAACGCCGGAATCCGTCCCGTCTTCCGCTCTTACCTCCAAGGGAACTAACGAAAGCGTCAGTATCAGGCATAAAAGAAATGCTGCTCTTGCTCTCAATCAGATACCTCTTCTGTTTTATAGATCATCTCATTGCCCTGATCGTCTTTCGCGGACATCCGGCCGGTCAGTTCCGCGGTCAGTTGTTCCAGCTCCGCGCGTGATTCCGCCGCTATATGATAGCGCGCAAAATAAGGTCTCTCTCCGACCGGTCCGACGGTCTCTCCCTCGCTGTAAAACAGCTCGCTCAGCCGCACCTGAGGGTGTGAGCAAAGCTCTTTAGCCACGCCAAGATCCGCAAGTCTGCCTTCTTTTGCCCAGAAATACAGCACCGCGGCATATCCGTCGCCCAGCGGACGGCATTCTTCCAGTATTTTATCAACTTCCTGGTCGTTTCCTTCGGCCGCCGCAATAAGCAGATCCTCCAAGGAAACATGGCATGCGTCTTCCAGAAGTTCGTGCTCATAGCCTAAGAAGCGGGCCGCGATCTCATTGACGCAGACTCCGTTAACGGGATCCGCGAAGCACTGCATGCACAGCGGGCCGTCCTTCTGCCCGGTCGCTCCGATGTATTTCTGCAGAAGCTCCCGCGCGGGATCGAGAATCGTTTCCACGGAACGGGAGGGGTAGACATTTCTCGTGCTGAACGGAATCGTTCCCGGAATAAACTCCGTTTTTTCCCGGTCACAGATCCCGAGAACATGGACGATCCCATTTCTTACCCAGCACTGAACATTGTACTCATTGCCGCTCTGGTACTCTTCGGCAAGCATGGCGTGCATGTCCGGATAGAGCTGTGTCATTTTCTGAAAATGAATCCGCGCGTCTTCCGCCGTTTTCGCGATGCAGATCCCCCTTGATCCATACAGATCCAGCGGTTTGATTACCAGAGGGAAATGAAGGCCGGCGAGCTCATTTTCATCAAATGGCTCGTGGAGCACGCACCCATTCGGAGAGGAAAGGCCCAGTGACTGAAGCGTTCGTTTCATGACCCCTTTGTCTCTGTAAAACGGGATCTGCTCCGGCTTCAAATGATAGGGCAGCCCTGCTCTGTCGGCAATTTTGACCGCCTCTTCCAGAAGAAGATCCGAAAAAGAGGTCGTTATGGCCGTCACGCCTTCCTGTTTCGCGATTGACGCGACCGTTTCCGTATCCCGGATATCCGCGTCATAAGACCGCGAGGCATATTTTTTGGCGTCCGTTCCGGGGTTCGCGTCCACGACAACCGTCTTTATTCCCCGGCTTTCCGCCTTCCGTACCAGTTCCGTGAATTCCGTAAGGGAACCGAGAACCAGCAGTTTTGTATCTGACATGATGATTGATCTCCTTTTACTCTTCCCCGATGAGCCTCAAAACCGCCTCCGCGACGGTCTTCATCTCCGAAGCCCCATAGCGCTGGTCACAGGGAAGCGCGAGAATATCCGAAGCATATCTGTATTCCAGTGACCCTTGCGGCATCTCGTCTATCACATTTCGCCAGTAGGTCGGCACGTAAATATTCTCCTTCGCCAGTTCCTTCCGGATCCGGCTCCCGTCCCTGATCAGCAGGGGATAGCAGAACGCTCCGCCCTCAGGCGTCTTCAGAATACCCTTTTGTTTCAGTTCGTTCACCGCTCCGAGCAGTTCGTCGAGAATCCCGAAATTCGTGTTTCTTACCGACGCCGCATATTCATAATCGATGCCTCGCATAAGATTCTCCGTGAGGGCGGACATCCTCTTCGGCTCCGCGCCCACATAGCTTTCGGCATTCTCAAGCATCTGCCGGTAGAATTCAGACGCATTTCTCTCATAACGTCCGAGCACATGGGCAAAGCGCGTATGGGATTCATCCTGCTCTTTGGGCAAAGAAATATCCTCCGCCGCGAACAGATAGGCTCCGTCCGTCACTCCGAAGAACTTCCTGACAGACATCAGAGCAGGCATGCCCGCGGGCGGTTCCTGAAAGAAGGAATGTGTAAAATCGAGGAACACATTTCCCCATCGTTTCTTCATCGCAAGGAGCCTGTCGTTGTCGATCTGGCCGTAGAAATTCACGACAAAAAGGCATTCGTCCTCTTCCATGGGACGGTCCGGAAGATCCTTTTCATCCGGTGTAAAATCCGGCAGGATTCCGTAAAAGAGGAGTTCCATTTCCTCTTTTTTAAGCGCGTCCGTGACAGAAGTGCACAAAAAACGGGGAAGCCAGACCCTGCGCGCGCCCGTTTCCTTAAGATAGAGCGCCGCTGCCGTTCTTCCCAGATTCAGTTTCATGGCATGGGGATAGAGTTCATTTCCCCTGAAATGTTCCGCTTCGAGATATCCGCCGATTTCTTTCAATCTTACAACTCTTTCTTTCTGATCGTATACTGTGGCATCTTCTTGGCTTCATTTAGGACATGCAGCATATAGTCTCCGAGAATCCCGACTGACAGAAGCGTCAGGCCCGTCGAAGCCAGGAGCACCAGGATGATGGATGTCCATCCGGGTACCGAAATCCTGCCGGTCAGATACTGGATCAGAAATACGAAGCCCAGAATGATACTGATGAGAAATGTCACGATTCCGATGTTCCTGACAATGATCAGCGGAAGCGCGGAATGCGTAGTAATATCGTAAATGAGGTCATGGACCAGTCTTCGGAAGCTGTAACCGCTGTGGCCGTATGCCCTCGCGTCGTGATGCACGTCCACATTGATGATCCTGTTGGAGTTCATCACCAGAAGGTTGCCGATCTGCGGAAGGTGGACCGTCGTATCCATGATGGCGTCCGCGATAAAACGGCGCATCAGTCTGAAGGACGTAATCTCCAGATCCGGGTCCTTGTTCAGCATCTTCGTGGTCATGGAAACCGACACCCAGGTGCCGAGCCTTCTGACCAGGTTGTGTTTCCTGTTCTCATAGCGGGCCAGAATGACATCCACGTCGTCCCGTTCGTTCATCACCTTGATCATCTTCGGGATCTCTTCGGGCGGATGCTGAAGGTCGTCGTCCATGGTAATGACAAAGTCGCCGCTCACATAATGGAAGCCGCACAGAAGTGCCGGATGCTGCCCGAAATTGCGCGCCATCTGGATGATCTTGACACGCGGATCGGCATTGTGCAGCTTTTCCATGATCTCAAACGAGTGGTCCTTTGATCCGTCGTCGACGAGTATGAGTTCGAAATCCTCGTGGAGGACTTCTTCGAAGACGGCTTTCAGTCTGGAGTACAGGGGCTCCAGTGTATGTTCGGAATTATATACAGGTACTACAACTGAATAGAGCATGCTTTAACCTCGTGAATGATAAAAATCCACGATCATTCTACCATGAACGTGCCTCTTTCGCAATTGCATGCACTCCCCGCTCTATGGTATGATCTCGGAATGGTACTTCGGCTTTCATCGCCAGCGTCAGCTTTTGACGTGTCGGAAAAACAAATCGAGCAAGGATGATACATATGAACAAACTCACGAAAAAGGATTCCGCGAAGATCCTCTGGATTCTGATCTTCGCAATACTGTATATCGCCGTCGGTGCCTTCTCATACCGGCTGTACCTCCGCCAGGCCATCCATTTTGAAGGCCCTATGGGTACGTACCGCGCGGATCTGGGGCCTCATATCGAAGCGGGCCTTACAGGCGACGGCTACAGCCTGATGGAAGTGCTCTACCGCTTCCTCCTCGTGAATCTGGGCCTCAATGAAAAGGCCATCGCCGTTGTTTTGGCATTTCTCACGGTCGGCTGCGTTCCGCTGGCCTATAAATTCATGAGAAATCTGAACCCCGATTCGGATCCGCGGCTCATTCATCTGCTCGGTTTCGCTTCTCTGTTCGTCTTCGCGATTTATATGCCCTTCCTGAACCCCCAGTGGCAGATGGGCATGCAGAACGGCACAAACTGGCACAATGACACTTATATGGCCATGCGCTTTTTCGCGATGCTGGTCATCCTGTTCTATTTCGCGCATCATGAAACATACCGGGAGCGCTTTACCGCGAAGGACTTCATCCTTTTTACGGTTCTTATGACGGTCACGAACATGATCAAGGCGAGCTTTTTGCTGGCATTTGCTCCGGCGATGGGATTGGTGCTTCTCTATGACTGCATCCGCGACAGGGGAAAGACGATTCTTCGGCAGATCCTCTTCGGCCTGCCGGTGCTTCTGTCCGTTCCGATTCTACTCATTCAGATGACGCTGCTCTTCCCGTCGGGAGGAGACGGCTCCTCCGGCAGCATGATCGGAATGTCCTTCGCTTACATTGTCAGGCTCTACGCGAAACATCCGCTGGCGGCGGTCCTTCAGTCCACCGCGTTTCCGCTGCTCGTATTCCTTCGCAACCGGAAGCTGCTCGGAAAAGACCGCGTCTTTACGACCTGCTGGCTGATCTGGCTGTTCGGATTCATCCAGTTCTTCTTTTTCCACGAGGAAGGACCGAGAAAGGATCACTGCAACCTGATCTGGGGATACAGCTTCTGCATGTACCTCGTATTTCTGCTTTGCTTCGCTCTCTTTTCAAAGAGCCTTCATGAAACAACCGAAAAAATAAAACGCGGCGCCAAAGGCGCCGGCGTCTTGACTGCCGCCGGAGAACTTCCGCGAACGGAAGTCCTGTACCATGCGGCAGGTATTATTCTGTTTTTCGCTCATCTGATTTCCGGAATCGCGTATTTCTCACTTGCTCTTCAGGGAGCTTCGATCCGCGTTCCTCTTCCGTAAAGGCTTTACTTTCTCTTAAAGAGCGCGGAGATGATCACCAGAATGAGTCCCAGAAGGACAAGGAATGACAGTACCGAAATGACAAGAAATGCCGGACGCGCGATGGAGATGCCAAACGGAAGCTCCACTCGATCGTTGCCTTCATTGAGGGTCACATTTTCGGAAAGAGGCTGCTGATTCTCCGTCTCATCCGTCTGAACCGTCGCGCTGCCGTCATCGGCTGCCGCGCCGGTGTCCGCGGTCTCCTCCGGAGTCGGTGTTTCTTCCGGAGTCGGGGTCGGAGTCTCAACCGGCTTTTCTCTCAGGATCGTGCTCGTTCCGACCTTCACGCCCGACCAGTAATAGACGGTTTCAATCCGTTCCCTGCCGTCCTCTTCTTCTGTGACGGTCTCTTCTTTTTCGCAGTCCTCAATGCCCTTCTTCTTCGGAGTCAGGACTTTCCCGCCTTCGATCAGTTCCTCATTTTCCGCCGGCTTCACCGTTCTGGTCTTCCATTTGGAATAACCGTAAGAGAACGCGGCTTTCGTATCGTTGTAGGAATTGCCGATTCCCTGCGCGTGAAGGGTGATGCAGATCATGAGGCGGCCTTTTCTTTCGGCAAATGTAGCCAGGCAGTTCTGCGCCAGATCCGTATAGCCCGTCTTTCCTCCGCAGACGCCCTTGATCGGGAAATTCTCCGGCTCGGAAATGGACGGATGGTGATTGGTAATCTCTCTTGGCGCGTAGATCTCGGATGCGGCAATCGTATAATGCGTCGTTCCCGTGATTTCCCTGAAGGTCTCATTTTGCATGGCTGCAAGGGAGATCAGGGCCAGATCATGCGCGGTGGACACATGACCTTCCGCTGGCATTCCGCAGGCATTTACAAAATGAGTCCCCGTGCAGCCGAGCTCTTCGGCTTTCTGGTTCATCATCGCCACGAAATTCTCTACGGAACCGCCGATGTGCTCCGCCACCTGCGTAGCCATATCATTGGCGGATGCCAGCATCACGCCGTAAAGCATGTCCCTTAACGTGAATGTCTCTCCCACTTCCGTATAGAGATTGGAGCTTCCGGATACCGCGTAGGCGGTTCCGGTCTCCGTCATCGTGACACGGTCGTCGAGATTTCCGTTCTCAAGCGCCACAAGCGTCGTCATGATCTTCGTCAGAGAGGCGGGAGGGGTCTGGACATCCATCCCCTTATTGATCAGAATCACCCCTGTCCGCGCGTCAAGAAGACAGACATAATCGGACACTTTCGCTGCCGCCTTGGGCCACCCTTCGATCCGGTTCGTCTCGATGGGATCCTCTTCCGTCTCGGCGGCATATACCGCCTGCGGCAGCAGCATGGCCAGAATCATCAGGACGCTTAAGAGGGCCGCAAGCCTTCTTCTGCATTTCATTTTCCGCATGAATCCAAAAATCCTTTCCGGAACTTATCGGTTCGCGTACATATCTTCGTAATACTTCAGATAATCACCCGAGGTGACATTCTGCATCCAATCGGCATGATCGAAATACCATTCGATCGTCTTTTTGATGCCTTCCTCAAAGCAGGTCTCCGGATACCAGCCGATCTCCTCTTTGATCTTGTCCGGGGCAATCGCGTATCTGCGGTCATGGCCCTTACGGTCTGTCACGTAGGTGATCAGGTCCTCATTGATATGGGCAAGACGCGGGTCGTCTTCCGGAAGCATATCCTGAAGCGTATCGAGGATCGTGTGGATGATCTGAATGTTCTGGCGCTCGTTGTGTCCGCCGATATTGTAGGTTTCGAACAGGCGGCCTTTCTCCTGCACCATGTCGATTCCCTTGCAGTGGTCTTCGACGAAGAGCCAGTCACGGACATTTTTGCCATCGCCGTAAACCGGCAGGGATTTGCCCTGAAGCGCGTTGTTGATCATAAGCGGGATCAGCTTCTCCGGGAACTGGTACGGGCCGTAGTTGTTGCTGCAGTTCGTAATATTTGCCGGGAAATGATACGTGTCCATGTAGGCCTTTACAAGGAAGTCCGAAGAGGCCTTGGACGCCGAATACGGGCTGTGCGGATCGTAGGGAGTTGTCTCATAGAAATAGCCTCCGTCTTCCGGCAGAGATCCGTAGACTTCGTCCGTCGAGACGTGCAGGAACTTGTGATCCGGCAGGAAACTTCCGTCCGGCTGCTCCCATGCCGCCTTCGCCGCGTTCAGCATGACCAGGGTTCCGAGCACGTTGGTCTTCACGAAGACTTCCGGATTCTTGATGCTGCGGTCAACATGGCTTTCCGCCGCGAAATGCACCACGCGCTGGATATCCTCTTCCTCAAAGATCTTCGAAATCGCCTCGCTGTCGCAGATGTCCGCTCTGACGAAGCGGTAGTTGTCCCTGCCTTCGATATCCTTCAGGTTCTCGAGATTGCCGGCATAAGTCAGCTTGTCCACATTGATGATTTTGATCTCGTCGCCGTATTTGCGGAACATATAATGAATATAATTGGATCCGATAAATCCGGCACCGCCGGTCACTAAATAAGTACGCATATACTTTCCTTTCGTTTAAATGGCATGTTTCAGAATGCCGGCATCTTCTGCTTCTTCTCATTATTCCTTACCGGCATACGCAGTTTATTATATCATCCGGCCGAAAAGCTTTCAATCCGCACTTACTTGACGCTTCCGTCCCGAAAAGCTAAGATGGAATGCATACGAAATCGGAGGATCCAATAATATGAAAGAAGGCCGAAATATCCGGAATGTATTGCTGGTGCTCATCGGCACCAGTCTGGTTTTCGCCGTTCTGTACCGGCGCTTTCTGATCGGAAACCTGATCTATCTCTATTCCGATACGGGATCGGATTCCATCGCCGCGAGCTACCCGATCCTTTCCATGCTGTCCTATCTGTTCCAGAACAGACAGTTCTCCTACTATACGCTGTTTTCGGGCCTCGGGCAGGATACGACCGCGACGTTCCTTCAGTTCATCAATCCGCTCAAGGCGTTCATGCTCTTCTTCGACAAGGACAGCATGCCGACAGCGATTATGATCCAGCTCTACCTGCAGACAGTTGTTTCGGGCATGGCATTTTACGGATATATCCGCAGATATATGCGCTTCGACGCCGCCGCCGTTCTCTCCTCCGTGATCTGGCCCTTCGTCAGCTTCACGATGCTCTGGAGCCAGAATCTCTCCTACGGAACGGCCGTGTGCATGTTTATGGTCGCGGTTTTCCTCATCGAAGAACTGCTGGACCGTCTCTCCCTTCGAACATTTCTCCTTCTTTCGCTGATGCTGGCGGTCTTTATCTGCTCGAACTATTACTTCACCTATATGACCGGAATCTTCACGATCCTCTATATCCCGGTCCGTTCCATTCTGAAAAAGGTAAAATTCCTCGATTTTCTGAAAGGTTATTTTCTGACCGCCCTTTCAGCGGTTTTCGCGCTTTTCATCTCAGCGGCCGCGGCGGCGGCCATCGCGGCGAATTTCCTTCAGTCCGCGAGAACCGGCGACGTGATCAAACTGAGGAATTTCATTCCGGGCATTATCCGTCCTTCATTTGCCGTCGCGGCATTGGCCAGACTGTTTTCGGAAAATACCCTCGGCATCGGGAACGAATATGTCGGCCCGACCAATTACTACGAAATCGCCGCGATCTTTACGAGCGCGCTCTTTCTGTTCGCGTTTTTCTATTTCCTCTGGAAGAAGGGAATCCGCATTCAGCTGATCCTGATCACGCTTTTTGGGGTGGCGTGCATCATGCACCCGCTGGCCAGATATATTCTGGACCTGAGTTCTCTGTGTATGCGGTTCGGCTTTATGATCTGCTTCCTGGAATGCGTCCTGATCGCCTATTTCCTTGACGATCTCATGTCCGGAAGAAGATATGTGGAGGAAAATGAGACCGCCCGGCCCCGGAAGCTGGATAAAACCGCTCTCCTTTTCTCCATCATTGTCACGGTTCTTTTCACGGCCGGATCCTTTGTCGGGCTCTATCTCATCAAAGACCGCTTCGGACTGACCCTTTCGATAAGAACCATCATCTTCTCCGCCGGATGGACGCTCATTTTCGCGATCTTCCTCTTCTTCGTCCGGCAGAGGAAGATCCCGGCGAAACTGCTCCCCCTCGCGGTATTTTCTTTGATCGCGGGAGAAATCCTGATCATGCACCACGATGTGCTCTACCTGCGGCTCTATCTTACGAAAGACAGCTTTTCGAACTCCTTTTTCTCGAGCGGAACGGAAGAAGCCGTGCGGGCCATCGAATTCCAGGACAGGGATCTGTACCGGATCGCGACCGTAACCGACCCGGATCTGTCGAATGAGGGGCAGGTTCTCCATTTCAACGGAATGAGCCTTCGGAACAACACGAATCCGCAGCCGCTGATCGACCTGGAAAAGGTTCACGGAACCAACGAGCGCTACACGCCCTATTTCCTGACGGGATATCCCCAGTATTTCCAGTTTGCCCTGCTCTCCGGAAAATACATCGTCACCGACGAGACCAACGGAAGCCTGGACAGCTTCGAAAACCAGCTCTTCCGCCGGATCCGGACCTATGAAAATCCTCTGCCCGGCGTTGACAAGGTTGTCTACGAAAATGCCGCCGCTCTTCCCTTCGGGTACCTGTACACGAAGCAGGTGGGCGCCGAAGCCTATAAGGACACGGATCTGATCGACCGCATGCATCTCCTCACGAGTGCATGGTTTTATACAGATCCCGCGGACGAAGAAAACGATCCGTATTCCTCCGTCACTCCGGTCTCGGAACTGTCCGTCGATGAAGGAAGCACCGGCCTTAGGGGTGACGACCGCACGATCGACCTCATTAAAGAAGCCGAATTCTACGACGCGCACAATCTGGAAATCGAGGAGACTAAGAACGGGCTCAAACTGACCGCCACCGGGGAAGACCCCTACATCTTTGTAAAGCTTCCGGAATCGTTCAAGCCGGAAGACTGCTCGGCGTTCTTAAGCGTCCGTGAGACAAAGAAAAAGAGAAAGAATTACACACTGGAATACTTCTATCTGAAAGACGGGAACTCCAACCCGGATCCCGCGTTTTCGGCCAGGATGTATTTAAGTCCCGAATATCCGGAAAGCCTCATTCTGCTGCCGGAAGGCATCAGCGGCTTCCGCTTCGACTTCGACGACGATACGGAAAGCGCCGTGATCGGCGCGATGGATCTGATCGTCTGCGAAAACCCTTATTCGCATCTGGAAGCCTTGAGGGAAACGTCGATCCACGATATTTCCTTTGAAAATGACACCTACAAGTCCACCGTTCAAAGCGACGGCGGCGTACTCTGCATCCCGCTGCTCTATTCCAGGAACTGGCATGCGTCCGTCAACGGTGAGGAGGCGCCTGTTATGAATATCAACGGAGGACTGTGCGGCATCCGCTTAAAGAGAGGAACCAGCGAAGTCAGTATGAGCTACGTGGAACCGCATTTCAAGACCGCGGTCCGAATTTCCATGGTCTCCGTCGTCCTGTGGATCGGACTCTTTGTGTGGTCCTTCATCCGGAAGAGACGGGATGAATTTGAGCAGATCTGAGCTTCCGGTCAGTTCTGAATTTTCAATCCGCCCACCCGGACTTCTTCCGCGTTGAGTTCGCTGTCGCAGATTACGAAGTCCGCGAGTTTTCCGTCTTCGATCGTGCCGATTTCGCTGTCGGCTCCGACGACTTTCGCCGGATTGAGCGTTGCCGCGCGTACTGCTTCCGTCTCCGGCACACCGAAGGATACGGCTCTTCTTAATCCTTCAAAAAGGGTTGTTGCGGAACCGGCGATCGTGCCGTCGGAAAGGCGCGCGACCCCATCCTTAAGGAAGACCTCCTGTCCTCCAAGCTCATAGGCTCCGTCAGGCATCATCGCGCATCGAAGCGCGTCCGAAATGAGGCAGATCCTTCCCGGGAACATGCGGAAAGCCGCGCGAACCGCCGACGGATGCACGTGGTATCCGTCCGAAATCAGTTCCGCAGTGACGTTCGGAGCGTCCATTGCCGCGCCGATCACGCCCGGGTTTCTGTGCAGAAACGGAGGCATCGCGTTGAAGAGATGCGTCAGGTGGAATGCTCCCGCTTCGAAAAATGCCTTCGCCTCATCATAGTCCGAGTCCGTATGCGCGGCGGATACGACACAGAGTTCACTGGCTTTTTCCGCAAATGCCGCTGCCCCCGGAAGCTCCGGAGCCACGTCTGCGATGCGGATCAGCTCTCCGCTCTCCCGATACAGCTCACAAAACATTTCAAAATCCGGATTTCGAAGCCACGCGCCGTTCTGTGCCCCTTTGCGTTTTTCCGCAAGCCACGGTCCTTCCATATGGATTCCCAAAAGGCGCGCTCCCTTTCTGCTCTTTCCCTCATTTTCCCGGAACTCTTTTGCCGCCGCGAAAACTGTCGCCAGCCGCTCATACGGCAGGGTCATGGACGCGGGAGTAAAGGATGTCACACCCGCCTTCGCAAGTGCCCGCGACATCCGTTCGAGCCCATCCGGATCCCCGTCGGAAAAGTCCGCGCCGGCACAGCCGTGGATATGAATATCCACAAGTCCCGGGAGTACTTTTCTGCCTTGAAGATCCCGGACTTCTGTCTCCCGCCCATCTTCTGATGAGCTTTCGGCATCCTCCGCAAGGCAGCATTGGAAGCGGCCTTCACAGACGGAAAAACCGCCCCGGACATATCCGTCCGGCGTCCAGACCGAAGCATTTTCAAAACGGATTCTTTTCACTTGTTCGTTCCTCCGGATTCCACTCTCATGTCTTTTTGTTTTCGCTTTTCAGCCCGGTCAGGTTGTAGAAAAGCACACCTCCGATCACGACTGCTGCCCCGATCACCGAAAGCATGCCGAGACGTTCTCCGTAAAATACCGCCACCAGAATCGGATTCAGAATCGGCTCCACGGCATTGAGTATCGAAGCCGTGACGGGATCCGTATACGCAGTGCCAACCGAGAACAGAATATAGGCCAGGCCCACCTGAACCGTACCGAGTACGAAGACGGCTGCCAGTACAGGAAGTGTGAAAACCGTTTCCCCGAGCACGAACGGAGACAGGCAGATTCCGCAGAGGAGCTGGCCAAAGAACATGGACGACAGAGCGTCTCCCTTTTCAAAACTGTTCAGCATGAACACGCCGGCATAGAAAAAGCCGGACAGAAGCGCTGTCAGGTCTCCCGCTATTTTCCCCGTGGTAAGGCCCTCAAAAAAGAAGCAGACGATTCCGGCAAGGACAATCCCGATTGCCGTGACTTCCCGTTTTCCCGGCTTCTTCCCGAAGAACAGGTACATCAGCACGATGATCCAGATCGGAGCCGTGTACTGCAGCACGATGGCATTTCCGGCCGAGGTCAGCTTGTTGGCAATCGTGTAGAACGTCGTCACGCCGGCCATGCATACGGCTCCGGCGAGGACTGTGAGGTTCATCTTTAGACGGTGACGCGTCACGATGAGAAAGCAGCCGATTACGGCAGAGGCGATCAGGTTCCGGACTCCGTTGATCGCCAGCGGATTCCAGGGAATCAGCTTGATCAGGAGGCCGCCGAGGGAGAAGCAGAAGGACGCGCCCAGCATCGCGGCCGTTCCGAGTTTCCGCTTTCCCTTATCAGATGCATTATTCACAGTTCCGCTCATCGAATTACTCCCAAAAAATACTGCTCCCTATTATACACGAAAGCGGCCGCTTCCGCTCGCGGATGTTGCCGGGCCCGCGAAATCGGTTGTATAATTCTGTCAGCGCAAGGCTTTTGATTCAGCTGCACGGACGTCAAAGCAGGGCTTTTGATTCAGCTAAACGGTCGACAATGCAAGGCTTTTGGTTCAGCTGCACGGTCGCTAAAATAAGGCTTTTGGTTCAGCTGCACGATCGCTAAAATAAGGCTTTTGGTTCAGCTGCACGGTCGCCATCGACACAGAGCTTTTGGGAACGGCTGCGCCTCGCAGGGTTTCTAAGGCTCACGGCTTCTCCTAAAAGCGTCCGGCTTTCGAGAAATAAATAGGCAAGGGGTCAGAAAACTGTGTCGGCTGTAGATATTCCCAAAAGCTCTGTGCCGACGGCATCGCAAAGCGAAAACCGGAATTAAAATAAACACCATGCTGTCCTCATCCTAAGAAGCATCATTTTGTCCTTAATATAACAGGCATCATGCCATCCTTATTCTGGTAAGCATTATGATGTCCTTACAGGACAATTGTCAGCATATCGGTCATGAATGTTGCTGTTCCCGAGCCGGGGATGCAGATCTGTCTGAGGACATCTGCAGACTTCGACAGTTTTGTTAGGCGGTCAGGTTCTGCGTTGATTGCTTCGAAATCGGCACCTATAATCATCCACATACAACCCCGATTTCGAAGCAATCTGCCCTTAGCAGGTTCTGAGCGTCTTAGAAAACTGCGAAGGGGAAGCCGTCCTCAGACAGATCTGCATACCCGGCGACCGTGCAGCTGATACCGAAAGCAGCGACCAGCGACCGAATAGCTGATTACCCAGTCAGTGACCGCGCAGCTGATTCCTAAAGCCGTGAAGCTGATTACGAAAGGAGCGAACCCATGACAACCCGCGAAGAAGCCCTCGCCTTTGGCCTCAGCCTCCCCGACACCTATAAGGACGCGCCCTTCCACGACCAGAACTGGCAGCTGGTCCGCTACAGGGGCAACAAAAAAGCCTTCCTCTGGACTTACGAGAAAGACGGCATGATGTGCATCAACGTGAAGGCGACCCCGGACCACGTGTTTTTCTGGCGTTCGGTGTACCGCTCCGTGAAGCCCGGCTGGCACCAGAACAAGGATCACTGGAACACAGTCCTTCTTGACGGAAGCATTCCGGATGAGGAAATTCAGGCCATGATCGCGGAAAGCTACGGCCTCATTTCGGACAGCCCCACAAAGCGGATCTACGAAGCCGTTAAGAAGATTCCGAAAGGAAAAGTGGCCACATACGGAAAAATCGCCGAAATGGCCGGGAACCCGCGCATGTCAAGGGCCGTGGGAAACGCGCTTCACAAGAATCCCGATCCGGAACACATTCCGTGCCACAGGGTTCTGAACGCGCAGGGCCGGCTGGCGGAGGCCTTTGTCTTCGGCGGGCCGCATGTGCAGGAAGACCGCCTTAAGGCGGAGGGCGTGGAAGTGATTGACGGAAAAGTGGACCTTCTGAAATACGGGATCTGACAAAACCTCATCAGAATCCTTGCCACTTCGGCATTTTTGAAGTAAGATAGCAGACATGAGTGATTTAGACAAAACAACTGAGGAGATGACTTCGGAAATGTCCGATGTCAGCGGCGCGCCTGAAAAGAAGAAGCTGACGATTTCCGCAATCCTGCTGATTCAGGCCGCTGTGATTATTTATACATTTTCCGCGATCTGCGGTAAAATGGCCGGAAGCCATACCGGATCGGCGCAGCTTTTCGGGATTACGATCCCGGGCTTTACGCTGACCGGTTTTTTGTGGATTTTCGGGGAAATCGCCTGTCTCGGATTCTACGCGATCTTCTGGCAGCAGATCATCAAGAGATTTGATCTTTCGATCGCCTACGCGAACCGCGCTTTCGCGATTTTCTGGACGTTCCTCTGGAGCATCCTTTTCTTCCATGAGCAGGTTCGTCCCGCGAATATCATCGGAATCATCATCGTTTTTCTGGGAATTCAACTGGTAAATAAAGATGCACGCTAACTTCAATCCATGGGTGCTGATGTTCGCGCTCTCCTCTTTCATTGCGGCTCTTTCGCAGATGCTGCTGAAAAAAAGCGCGTCGGAGCATCATAAAAATGTTATTTTTGAATATCTGAATGTCAAGGTCATCGTCGGCTACGGGCTGATGTTCCTCGGAATGTTCTGCTGCATTTTCGGCTACTCGAAAAGCGTCACGCTGCAGGCCGGTTCCGTAATGGAGAGCATCGGAAACCTGTGGGTCATGATCCTGAGTTTTTTATGCTTCCGCGAACCGCTGACGCGCAACAAAATTCTGGGAAATCTGCTGATCATCGCGGGAATTGTGATATTCAATCTGTTTTGATTACATAAAAGAGGTTCACATGATTTATTTTAATCAGGCACCATTTACGGGAAGAGAAATTGACTACATGAAGGACGCCGCCTGCGGCCGCAAGATCTGCGGGGACGGCAAGTATACCAAGAAATGCCATGCCTTCCTGAATGAATTTTTCGGCATTCCGGCATCCTATCTCACCACTTCATGCACGGCGGCTCTGGAAATGTCCGCCCTCCTTTGCGACCTGGAACCCGGTGACGAGGTCATCCTTCCGTCCTTTACGTTCTGCTCTACGGCGGACGCATTTGTGCAGAGGAAAGCAACGCTGGTGTTCTCGGATATCCGGCCGGATACGATGAATATCGACGAAAAGAAGATCGAGGACGCCATTACACCAAAGACGAAGGCGATCGCGGTCGTGCACTACGCCGGCGTCGCCTGCGAGATGGATACCATCCTCGACATCGCGAAGCGGCACAACCTGATGGTCGTGGAGGACGCCGCCCAGGCGATCGGCTCTACCTATAAAGGCCGCAAGCTCGGGACCATCGGCGACTTCGGCTGCCTCAGTTTCCACGAAACCAAAAACTATTCGATGGGGGAAGGCGGCGCGCTTCTACTTCCGTCGCTTAAATACCGTGACCGGGCAGAGATCTTAAGGGAAAAGGGAACGGACCGCAGCCGCTTCTTCAGAGGCCAGGTTGACAAATACACCTGGCAGGACTACGGCTCTTCCTACCTTCCGAGTGATCTCAACGCGGCCTATCTCTGGGCGCAGCTTGAGCAGTTCGACCTGATCATGGACGACCGCATGAAGACCTGGAATACCTATGACGAAGGGTTGAAGGATCTTGCGGACCGCGGCCTCATCGAGACGCCGTTCATTCCGGAAGGCTGCACGCATAACGCGCATATGTACTATATCAAGCTGAAGGACCTGGAAGAAAGAAGCCGTATGATCGAGCATCTGAAGGCAAACGGCGTTATGGCGGTCTTCCACTATATTCCGCTGCACAGTTCTCCGGCCGGGATGAAATTCGGACGCTTCCACGGCGAAGACGAATTTACGACCCGCGAGAGTGAGCGTCTGGTCCGCCTGCCGCTTTATTTCGGTCTTACCGACGAGGAACGCGAGCAGGTCGTCAAGGCCGTGCGTGGTTTCTTCGGCTGCTGAGCACCATCATTTCCAAAAAAGATTTTTAAAAAGGGGTTTCTATGATCTGCAATACCATACTGGATGCGCTTGGCCACACACCGATCATCCGCCTGAACCATATGACAAAACCGGGAGACGCGGAAGTTCTGGTCAAATTCGAAGGCCTCAATGTCGGCGGATCCATCAAGACCCGTACCGCCTACAATATGATCTGTGAGGCGGAAAAATGCGGAAAGATCAAGGAAGATACGATTATCGTGGAGCCGACCAGCGGCAATCAGGGAATCGGTCTCGCGCTGGTGGGCGCTGTCCGCGGTTATAAGGTCCGCATCATCATGCCGGACTCCGTCAGCGAAGAGCGTAAAAAGCTCATGGAGCATTACGGCGCGGAAGTCATTCTCATTCACGATGAAAATGATATCGGCAAATGCATCGCCGAATGTCTGGAACTGGCCCTGAAGATGGAACGCGAAGACCCGCGCGTCTTCGTGCCGCAGCAGTTCGCGAATCCGGCCAACACCCAGACGCACCGGAACCATACCGCCCTTGAGATCATGGAGCAGGTCGCGAAGCCGATCCACGGCTTCTGCTCCGGCATCGGCACCGGCGGCACGATCACCGGCATCGGAGAGACTTTGAAGAATCAGTTCCCGGATATCTGGATCTGGGCTGTCGAGCCCGAAAATGCGGCCATTCTTTCCGGCGGCAATATCGGCACACATGAGCAGATGGGCATCGGCGACGGCATCATCCCTCCGATTCTCAATCAGCAGATCTACCAGCGCATTTATATCGTGTCCGACGAGGAGGCCATCCGGACCGCGAAGGACCTGGCGAGACTGGAGGGCATCATGTGCGGCATTTCCAGCGGCACAAATGTCGCTGCCGCGCTTCGCATGGCACGTACTTTAGGAGAAGGAAAGACAGTCGTGACGGTTCTGCCGGATACGGCGGAGCGCTACTTCTCCACTACACTGTTTCAATAAAAAACCGCACCAGATGTCTGGTGCGGTTTTTTATGTGCACCACAGGTGCCTGACCCCTCTGGTGCAGTTCAGTCCAGAATGTCCTCGATGATGTAGCGCGGACGGTCTTTCACTTCCAGATAGATCTTGCCGATATACTCGCCCACCACTCCGATGGCCAGGAGGATCAGGCCTCCGATGGCCCACACGGATGTGATCAGGGAGCTCCAGCCCTGTACGGTGAGTCCGCGGAATTTCTGTACGACTCCCCATATGAGGAACAGGAGGCTGATCAGGAAGATCATGACGCCCAGATAGGTGATCATGCGGATCGGAACGATGCTGAAAGAAGTGATTCCCTCAAAGGAGAACGCCAGCATCTTGCGGAGCGGATACTTGCTCTCTCCCGCCGCTCTGGACGCGCGCTTATAAGTGACGGTTCCCTGTTTGAATCCGAGCAGCGGAACCATGCCGCGAAGGAACAGGTTTACCTCCCTGAATTCCGAAAGGGCTTCGAGGGCCCGTTTGCTCATCAGGCGGAAATCCGCGCTGTTCTCCTTGACTTCTGTTCCGAGAAACGTCATCAGGCGGTAGAAGCATTCCGCGCTTTTTCTTTTGAAAAATGTATCTTCCTTCCGGTCGTCCCTGACTCCGTATACGATGTCGCAGCCATTTTCATAGCATTCGATCATCCCGTTGATCGCGTTCGGATCGTCCTGCAGATCCGCGTCCATGGAAATGCTGATGTCCGCGTGGTCCTTCGCGTACATCAGGCCCGCCAGAAGGGCATTCTGATGTCCGCGGTTGCGGCTCAGGTTGAGGCCGCTGAACGCTCTGTTCTTCTCATGAAGTCCCTTTATGATGTCCCATGTGGCATCCTTGCTCCCGTCATTGACAAAGAGAATTCTGCTTTCGGGGGAGATCTTGCCCAGGCGGATCAGTTCCTCCCTTTTGTTCAGGAGGACTTCCGAAGTAATGGGCAGCATCTCCTCTTCGTTGTAACAGGGGATGACCAGATATAAAATCGCACTCATCACATAAACCTCACTATGCCGACGCCGCTTTGTTCAAATAAGATCTCCGCTTCCTTACGGACTTTCCTGCCGCACTGTTCACCGAGGAACTTCGCCACTCCCCTGGAATCCAGTGTCACGAACCGGACATTTTCTTCGCGGACGAGAGCCGTCAGAAGATGATCCGGGTCATCAATATAGCTTCCGGCCTGATTGTAGAAGCGCGGGGAATAGCTGTCCCAGCTGCCGCTGCGGATGATATTTTTAAAATCGTCCGTCCGTTTCAGCTGCTGTACCGGAAGATCATAGTAATAGATGTTGCTCAGAATTCCGGCGTCCATGATATAGAGCGTCTCCGGATGGCTTCTCAGTTCCTCCCGGATCTGAGAAGCGTCCGGAAGAGCCAAATTCCGGAAGGAAAGATAATTGGTATTCCGATAATCCCGCACGTAGGATACTCCGAAGATCAGAATCAGGATTCCCAGAACCGTCCCTGCCGCACACTTCGGAACCGTAAAGAGCTTTTTCTTTGCCTCCGCGTTCAAGGGAGCTTCGCATAAGAGAAGCGAAAATACCGTTCCCAGAGCCATGGGCATACCCACGCGATGGACGAAACGCATTTTGACAAATGCCAGCATCACAAGAAGCGCGGCGTAAATCAAAAGAATCAGGATCCCTGAAAGCTTATGCGGATCCCGCGACCGGATCAGAAGAAACAGCCACACGATCAGCGGAATCAGAACCAGCATGATATTGTATTTCGTGGCGACACGCTTTACATAGGAAAGCCTCATCGCATTTGTCACGTACTCGTGGGTCCTTACTGCCAGTTTTTCCAGGGTCTCCGTAGAGAAAACGGCCTTCTCACAGAATTTCCAGCCTTCCAGCATGTCATAGTCCGTTTTCGTAAGGCCCAGCTCCGTCAGGATTCCCTCCATGTAGTCATAAGGAGGCATGATGTAATCGACGACGTCCGTACGCGCCTCATTGTACCTCGTAAACTCGCGCCACTCATCCGAACTGTAATCGATATGGTTCCATACGGCGGAAATACCGACCACAAGGAGAAATGTAAGGCACGGAATGCAGGCTTTTCGAATAGCCGCTGTCAGGGTTTTGACTGAAAAGACATTTTTCAACACAGCAGGTTCATCTGCCATCCTCCCTGTCAAAACCGCGTCCAGCATCACCGGGCAGGCCAGCGCCGTCCCGACGAAAAAGGAATCCTTTCTCAGGTTGAACGACAGACCGAACAGAACGGCGGCTAAAAGGATCCAGGGCCATTTCCGTTCCTTCTCTTTCAGATCCATGCTCATGGCGGCTCCTGCCGCGACTGCCGTGAGGATGGCTACCACCGTATAGGTGAAAAAGAACGGCACGATGAACAGTTCCGGCAGAAGCGGAATGAACGCGAACATAAGGGATCCGCTTCTTTTGTAAATGACGTACATCACCACGGCAAATGAAACCGCGATCATGACGGCCAGAAGCACCATATACCAGTTGACGTCCGGCATGACGCCGTACAGCATTTTCAAAAATCTGCCGAGCGGCGACTCGATGTAGATCAGATGATCGCTGTGTTCCGTTCCGTAGGAACCGTTGGCAATATAATTCAGCAGATAGTCATCCGCCACCATAAAGTAGACCGGCCGCAAATTAAGCGGAACGGCCACCGCGAGGGCGGACAAAACGAAAAACAGAACTCCCATCGTATCGGAAACCTCTAAAAAGCCTGCCTCATTCGACCAGAGGCGTATTGTCCTCGAAATTCAGACGTTCCTCCTCCACAACCAGAGGCCGGTTCAGAACGCGCTGATTGATCGAGAGAATGTACTCTCCCATCAATCCGATAAAGAACAGCTCAACCCCTCCGAGGAAGAACACGCCGATCACAAGCGGCGCGATGCCCGTGCGGAACCAGTCCCAGCGGACCAGCTTCATGACAAAGTAGAAAATCGCGATCAGAAAACTCAGGAAACCGATTCCGAATCCCACGAACGTCGCGAAGCGGAGCATGACCTTGGAGTAGGAAGTGATGCCGACCATCGCGATGTCGTAAAGGCTGTAGAAATTGTTCTTGCTCTTTCCCGCCTTCCTCTGCGGACGGTCGTAGAGGACCGTCTTGTAATCAAATCCGAGCTCGGCGATCATGCCTCGAAGATACGGCACCGGATCGTGAATTCCGCGCACCACGTCGACAAATGCCTTGTCATACAGCCCGAAACCCGTGAAATTCTCGATGTGCCCGATATCCGTAATCTTCCTCAGGATCTTGTAATACTGCCTTCTCGCGAATCCGATGAGCGGGCCGTCTTCCGTCTTTCTCTTAATCCCGATCACGATGCGGTTGCCGGCTTCCCACTCGCGCACAAGCTCCGGAATCATCTGCGGCGGATCCTGAAAATCCGCGTTGAGCCTTACGACACAGTCGCCGTAGGCCTGCTTGAGCCCGTGCACCGGGCTTCTCAGCTGTCCGAAATTTCTCGCGTTGAAAATGGCTTTTACATGCCGGTCCGCTTCACACTGCTTCCGAAGGAGAACACGTGTATTGTCCTTCGAATGATTGTCAATATAGATAATCTCATAGTCGTATTCCGGCAGCTGTTCACGAAAAATCTTCGTCAGGGTCTCCGTCATCGGCCCTACGTTCGCCTCTTCGTTATAAGTCGGAATGACAACCGAAATCAGTTTTTTCTT
This sequence comes from uncultured Eubacteriales bacterium, assembly GCA_900319795.1. Lineage (GTDB taxonomy): Bacteria > Bacillota > Clostridia > Lachnospirales > Lachnospiraceae > Chordicoccus. The sequence continues at coordinate 176,152 of ONPU01000002.1, forward strand.
TTCCATAATATTTGCTCCACACGTGACTTACGGTTCCCGAAGGCCCCTTCAACGTCAAAGTGCCGCTTCCCCTTCCGTCAGCGGAATTTCCAGGTTTTCCCGCAGCTCTTCTCTGGAAAGGAACGGTGCCATGTCTTCCAAGGGCGATGATACCATACTTCCGTCCGAAAGTCTTCTCGAAGCGCTCTTCGGCTCGGTATTCTGCAAAGGAGTGACCTGCACCTCCACAAACGCCGGAAGCGGCAGGGACATCGATTTGTCCAGCACTTCCTCCAGTTCCGGATTGGAGGTCACCCGCGCGAAGGAAAAGCCGAACAGGTCCGCAAGCTTTTCCATATCCGGGAATCCGAGGTCTCCGCTCTCCTCGCCGATACCGATGAGCGGCTCGCCGAAATAGGCCCTCTGCGTCTGGCGGATCGAATGATAGCCGCCGTTCATAATGACAAAGACCCTGACCGGGAGGCGGTTTGTGGCAATGGTCTGCATTTCCTGCAGATTCATCATCAGGCTTCCCTCTCCCGTAACCAGATTGATCTCTTTCCCCTCGTTCGCTCTGGCCGCGCCGATCGCCGCCGGCAGGCAGTAACCCATGGAAGCCGTCGCCGAATTGTTGTAATAGCGCTGGTCCTTCCGGATCCGGAGGCTCTGCGCCGCTGCCATGCGGGCCGTCCCCGCGCTCGTCACGATGACATCGCCCTCATGTAGCGTATCCGACAGCCTGTCATAAAATGCGTAGATATTGGACCGGCCGTCCTTCTGCGGGGCAAGCTGCGCCGCCGTGGTGCCGGGAAATTTCATTTTCCGCTCGACAGAACGCGTAAGCCAGCCGCCTGCTTTTCGGCACCAAGGATGCTCCGCGGAGGCGCCGTGTCCGGCCAGATAGTCATTCATTTTGCAAATGAGTTCCTTCGCGTCCCCGATGACAGGCAGGTCGCAGCGGACATTCGCTTTCCGGAGTTCATTTTCATCGAGTTCATTCATGATGGTAAATGCTTCCCTCGCCCAGTCCTTATAATTAAAGCCGGTCTGAAGGAAGCTCATGCGGCTTCCGATCGAAAGGAAGACATCGCTTCCGGCCATCGCAAGATTGCCCGAACGCGTTCCGGTCATTCCTGTCCGGCCGGCGTAATACGGGAAATCCTCCTCGACAAGATCGAGGCTCGACATGCCTGTAAGCACCGGAATTCCGAGCAGTTCCGCCAGCGTCCTGAAATCCGAAGCGGCGTCTGCCGCTCTCACGCCCGCTCCTCCGAAGAGGACGGGACGTTCCGCGTCGCGCAGGCGGGTGACGATCTCTTCGACCACGCTGTCCGGAATCTCCGGCACTTCCTCCCTGTAGGACATATCCCCGGAATCCACCTGAATCGAAGGGTCATACTCCGCGGCCTGAACGTCCAGCGGGATATCGAGCCACACCGGGCCCTTTCTTCCGTGATTCATGAGATACAGGGCCTTTTCAAGCGCGTAACGCACTTCTTCCCTGCGTTCGATCATCACGGCATATTTGCACATCGGGGCGGCCGACTTCGTGATGTCGAATTCCTGGATTCCGCTGGTCCTAAGCGGCAGTCCGCTGCCGCGTACCGTAGTCGCGAAGCGGGCCTGTCCGGACAGGACGAGCATCGGAATGGACTCCATCCAGCCGCACAAGACCCCGGTAAGGGCATTCGAAGCCCCGGGGCCGGTCGTCACCAGAGTGACCGCCGGGCGCATTTCTTTTCTGGCATAGCACTCCGCGGCCATCGCCGCCGCCTGTTCGTGATGATGATAGGTGCAGCGAAAATTCGGGCTGTGTCCGAAGGAATCATCCAGGTACATCGCGCCGCCGCCGCAGACCATGAACACTTCCCGGATGCCTTCTTCAGCGCAGCGCTGTACGATATAATCCGTAACTCTCATACTGATTGCTTCTTTCTTTAAAGATATTCCGGCACCTGCTGTTCGGATACCATCGTCTTTCCGGACGCCTGAATCGGCAGTCCTTCCACATATTCGATCGTCACTTCCGCGTCGTCGCCGAGATAGCGCTTGTAGGAAGCGATGATGCTCTCCTCGTCGGGATGCGCGCCCATTTCCTTATTGAGCTGCAGAAGATATTCCTTCTTCCCGGTCTGGATGCACTTTCCCTGACGGATCTGGCCCTCAAAATTGAGGAGGTTGTTCATGAAGACATGTGTGGACAGCGGTTCTCCCTTTGTATTGCGGATGAGGGACCCTCTTCTGCCCCAGATCTCCGTGAACACCTTCCGGACCCGCTCTTTCCCGGGATGTTTCTTCTCGACGATCGCTCTCTTTCTGCTGATCGAAGAAGGAATCGTTCCCTCGTAGAGGTCCCTGTCCACCATGATTCCGGTGTCCCCGGTGTCATAGCGGATCATCGGAAATGCCTTATTGTAGTAATCCGTCACGACAATGCGTCCCACTTCACCGGGCGCGGCGGGTTCGTCGGAATCCATTTTCAGAATTTCCACAAAGAAGTTGTAAAGGTCGATCGTGTAGACATCCTCTCCCGGAAGGCTCACCGCGATGAAGCCATTTTCATTATTGCCATACGAAAGGACGGGTGTAATGCCGAAGATCCGCTCCGCTTTTTCGCGGGTGGACGAAGGCAGAGCCTCTCCCATCGTAAAGATCATTTCCACAGCCCAGCCGCTGACATCGAGGCTGCTCCGCTCCGCGTAATCGACGAGGGCCGTAATGGCGCTCGAATAGGCTACGAGAACCTGGATCCGCTCTTCAAAGATCCGGTCGTAGATCTGACGGATACTCTCGTCTCCCATATTGGAAATATCGATCATCATCAGGTTGTTCGTAAAGGATCTGAAATCGGAAATGGTATTTTTCCCCTTGATCCAGGCCCGGAATTCTCCGCGCTTCATCCCGAGACGGAATCCGTTCAGCTCCATCACGGACATGAAATTCATATTCACGCGCATCTGCTTGTCGTCGTCGGCCAGAACCGTAAATGGCGTGCCGGTCGAGCCGCTCGTGGAAAAGCGGTGAAGGGAATCCCTCTGGTCCCGGAATACGTCGCTAAGGATTCCCTCGTAGTTCTCGAGGAAATCTCCTTTTGTCAGAACCGGAAAATCCTCGAGGCGAAGCGTATCGTCGGCTTTCAGAACGCCTTGGAACCGCTCTCTGTAGAATGGGCAGGTCTCGGCGGCATAGTCCATAATCGCCCCGAGCCTCCTGTTGATATAGGCCGGGGTCACTCCGTCCAGAATTTCCCTTTTATTCACTTCTTTCAGCTTCTGCTGTTTTCCGCCGTGCAGAAGATCCAGCGTCTGCCATGCTTTTCTTCTTAAGATTTCTCCGCTTTGTTTTTTCAAGGCCGTTAATCCTCATATTCTCTTTCTTTCTATTGTTATCTGTTTTCCGTCATCCGTGCCCGCTTTTAAGACGCCAAGCAAAAGAACGGCCAGAACTCTTAAAAGACCGGCGATCAGCACCGCCAGAGCGAATCCCTTCATTCCCCCGGCTGCTGTCATCGGGAACATCAGCACGATGAGAAGGATCAGATGCGCGATCTGAAGCGCCAGCTGCCATCTTACGGACGTAAACGTCAGGACAATGATAAACAGATAAGCCGAATACATCGCCAGAACCTGCGCCGCGGATGTGATCACAACGAGGCCGTGAATCCGGTCCGCGAGCTGGGGATAGAAAAGGCGAACGAAAATCGGCGTCGCGATTGCACAGAAGGCCAGAAACAGCAATGATACTGCCGCTCCCGCTGCGGCGAAAACAAGGAAGCGTTTCCTCCCGAGCCGCTTGCCTTCCTTCGTCAGATACGAAATGATGATCGTGTTCACAGGCGCCACAAAGAGCACCAGGGTTTTTCCGATGAGGGACACCACGTAATAGATCGACACCGCTTCCCCGCCGAGACGGGCATTGAGGAACAGGCGGTCAATATTCAGCGTCAGATTCGTCACCAGATAGGAAAGGACCAGAAGGCCTCCGCTGCGGACCACATTTCCAAAACAGAGCGACCGCCGGAGGAAATCGCGATAGATCGTTCCTTTCAGCAAAATAAAGCAGAACGCGCAGATCTCGCCCGTAAGGAAGACGACCGGCCAGTTTCCGGTAAAGCGGTACAGCAGAAATCCTGCCGCGTAACCCAGTGAACAGATCAGATAGTAAAGAAAATAGCTTCCGTACTTGAGGCTCAGACGGTATTCGACATCGCCGTAATAGCGGAAGTCCGTCATAAAAATGAGCAGGATAAGAAGGATTGAGACAGGAATCGCTCCGCCTGCCATGGAGGTGGCCGACCCGCCGGCACCCGGAAGGAGAACCAGCCACATATAGATCAGGGAAATGACCGCGCCGACTGCCGAAAACAGAAGGATGACCGTATTGTAATCGCCGTTCGAAACGTCCATGTCACGGCGGAGTACAAGGCGGCTGTTGTTGAGCGCCTGGCCGATCGACGGTCCCAGAATATTGACAAGCGCCATCAGGGACAGAATGGTACCGTTCGCTTCCGCGCCGACATCGTAGGCAAGACGCGGATATATGAAAAGCTGGAGCACTCCGTTCAACACCAGTGCTCCGCCGATTGTAAATGCCGTATTTTTCAGAATTGCTTTTCGCTCAGCTGCCATTCGATCTTTTCATTCCAAAGCTTAAGTCCGGCCGGAACCCGGCCTTCTTAAGCCTTCCAGAGATTTTCGATGTATTTCCGTTTCCCGCTTGCAAGGACCGGAATCTCGTCGACATATTCCACGGTGATTTCGGCGTCCTCGCCGAACGCGGGGCGGATCCTTGAGAGCATATTTTCCACATCCATCTTTTCACGGTCGCCGTTCAGGAGCAGCTTGTACTCCTTTTCCCCCAGCTGGAGGAACCGGTACTGGTCCACCCCTTCCACGTCCCACAGATTGTTCGTGATGACGTAGGGCGTTACCGCTCCGCCTTTGGTGTCATACAGAATATCGCTTCTCCGCCCGTACAGCTCCGTCAGGGTAAGCCGCACCCTGCCGTTTTTGCGTTCAAACTTCGCGCGGGCCGTGTCCCCGTTGTCATAGCGGATGACGGGAAACGCGTAATTATTGAGATCCGTAATCACGATTCTGCCGAGCTCCCCGTCTTCGCAGGGCTCGTCGGAATCCATTTTCAAAAGCTCATAATAGTAGCTTTCCGTGTTGATATAATAGCCGGCGTCGTCTTTGTGCTGCATGCCCATGATCCCGTTTTCCTCATTGGAATAATAGGCGCACACTGGGCAGCCGAATTGTTCCTTCAGCCTCTGCCGCACAGGGGCGGGCATGGATTCGGAAATCGGCAGGATCGCGTGGACCCGGAAACCGCTCAGATCATAGCCGGTCCGGTCGATATAGCGGCTGATCTCACCAAGCGCCGAGGCATAGCCGGTCAGAACCGACACACCCTCTTTCCGGATCGTCTCCAGCATTCCTTTTACGGATTCGTCATTTAAGGACGAGCTCTCCATCATGATGGAATTCTCCATGGTCAGCTGAAGGCGGCTCTTCTTGACGTTGTCAACCCACACGCGGATAAAGGCGATCTTGTCCCCGATCCGGTAGCCTCCGAGTTCACTTAAGAAAATGCTGTCCGCCGTATTCTTCAGGATCTTTCCGCGATCCTGGATCATGGAAAATGGCGTACCTGTGGAACCGGACGTCGTCATGACGCGGTTGTCCTTCGCCTCTTTAAAGGCAGAGGACTGAAACTCTTCATAGTGGTCACGCCAGATCTGCTTGTCGACAAGCGGAAATGAGGAAAGACCTGCCGCCGCGTTACAGTTTTTGTAATAGTCCGTCGTTTTCACCGCATGGGAAAGGAGAGCGTTTATACGCTCCCGGATCACCTTCTCATCGGAACCGAACGTCAGCGCTTCGAGATCCCGTTCATACTTTTTCCGGACCTTGCCGCCCTTCACGCGGTCCAGCGCGAAATACGCGTTCCACCTGGCCTTTTCCCCGGCCTTAATCCATAATTCCTTCATCGTTTTTATTCCAGACACTCATGCAGCATTTTGGCCATATAGGCAAGCTTCTGCTCCGTCATTCCCGGATACACTCCGATCCAGAACGAATCGCGCATGATCCGGTCCGTCGTGCTTAAGTCTTTGACAACGCGCCATTTTCCCGCAAGATAAGGATCGTCCGTCATCGCGGGATGTTTGGTCAGATTGCCCGCGAAGAGCATTCTGGTCTGAACGCCGTGGTCTTCGAGATAGCGGACGACCTTTTCCCTTTCGACGCCTTCCTTCACGGTGATGAGGAAACCGAACCAGCACGGATCGGAATTCTCAGCCGCTTCCGGAAGCATATAATACTGCTCGGTATCGGCCAGAGCTTCCTTCAGATACGTGAAATGCTCTCTCCGAAGCCGCGCGAATTCCGGGAACTTCTTCAGCTGGGCCACGCCCACCGCGGCCTGCATGTCGGTCGCCTTCAGATTGTAACCGAAATGGCTGTACACATACTTGTGGTCATATCCCTTCGGAAGTTCTCCGAACTGTCCGTCATAGCGGTGTCCGCAGAAATTGTCGCGTCCCGGAGGACAGATGCAGTCCCGTCCCCAGTCGCGTAAGGAACGCACGATTCTCGAAAGCAGCGGATTGTCCGTATAGACCGCTCCGCCCTCGCCCATTGTCATGTGGTGTGGCGGATAGAAACTCGATGTACCGAGGTCCCCGAACGTACCGGTCAGCTTCGTCTCGCCGTTCAACGTATAGGTACTTCCGAGCGAATCGCAGTTGTCTTCGACGAGCCACAGTCCGTGCTTTTCGCAAAATGCCTTCACAGCGGCGATATCAAACGGATTTCCGAGTGTATGCGCGATCATGACCGCCTTGGTTTTCCCGCTGACAGCATCCTCAAGCTGTGACACTTCGATGTCCGCGTTCGGAAGCTTTACGTCGAGGAAGACCGGGATGGCTCCGTACTGGATGACCGGGGCGACCGTCGTCGGGAAGCCCGCTGCCACCGTGATCACTTCGTCTCCCGGCAGAATTCTGCGCTCCCCAAGAAGCGGAGAAGTCAGGGCCATGAAGGCCAGGAGATTCGCCGAGGATCCGGAGTTGACGAGGGAGACGTATTTGACGCCGAGGTAAGCGGCAAAGTCCTTTTCGAACTGCTGCGTATACCTGCCGGCGGTGAGCCAGAATTCCAGCGCGGAATCCACGAGATTGCCCATTTCCTCTTCGTCGTAGACTCTGGAGGCATAGGGGATCCGGTCCCCTTCGTGATACTCTTTGTTCTGATTGTGGTATTTCCTGCAATAGGCCTTAGCCGCGCCGAGAATCTGCTCGCGCGCCTCGGCTTCGCTCATTCCTTCAAATGCATTTTCAAATAACTGATCGTTCATCTTAAGCTCCGTGTTTTATTTTCCGATTTGATTTTTACATTTTTATTTGGTTTTATTTGTTTTTACCAAGTGTTATTAAACACCTCAAAAAGCCTTATATTTACTGAATTTAATCAATTCAACTTTTCAAGAAATACTATTTCAGATTATATCATCTTATATCAAGTCACGAAAGTCATAAGGGAAAATAT
>ONPU01000007.1 GCA_900319795.1 uncultured Eubacteriales bacterium
GATAGAGATGATCCGGTACAAGGCGGCACTGAGAGGGATTGAAGTCCGCATCGTGGAGGAGGCGTATACCAGTGGGACAAGCTACCTGGACGGGGAAATACCGGCAGCGCGTTATTATAACAGAACAAGGCGAATCCACCGGGGCTTGTTTCGGAGCAATACGGGGATCTGCATCAATGCGGATGTAAACGCGGCATATCAGATCCTGAAAGCAGGCGGTATCATGGACCTGAAGATCAAGCAGGCGGAGCCGGTAAGAAAGATAAAAGTAGCCTGAGTCACATCAGGTAGAGGCATCAGGCTGGTGCCAGTAAAGGACCCTTGGGTTTAAAAGCTCATGGGCGATTTATAAATATCAACTATATGTTGATAAACAGCCAACTGAATCTGACCGGCTATATCATCGGTACGCTCGGCCGTCTGGGCGTGCTCATCGCCGGCTACATGGGATCCGTCCCTCTGATGCTCGTCTGTACCGCCATCGCGGCGCTGGGCATGAGCCCGCTTCAGGGCGACATGAACGCGCTGATCGCGACCTGTTCGGAATACACCTATCTGACACACGGAAAGCGCGTAGACGGAACCATGTATTCCTGCACCTCCCTCGGCACCAAGCTCGGAGGGGGAATCGGAACCGCGCTGGCCGGCTGGCTTTTATCTCTGAGCGGCTACGTGGGCGGTGCGGCCCAGCAGTCGGCTTTCACGATGAACATGCTGCATATCATGTATCTGTGGATGCCGATGTGCTTCAATCTTCTCATCACGCTGATCCTTATGAAACTCAATGTCGAGAAGGCGAACGAAGATTTACGGGAGAAGCTCGCGGCGCCGGAGGCATGATCCTGACTGACCGGGGCTGTATGGTGGGTTTTCTTGTGAGCTCTATTGTGCATATTGTCGTGTTCCCATACATTGATCGTATAGTTCGGTATCAGTTATAAGTATTTGTATATACCTTCGGAGTGCTTTATAATACCATCATGGATTACACAGACTCAGAGCATACTATTGGCTGCTTGACTAAAAGGAAGTACACATGAGCATTTACCAGAACCAGACATTTGACGAAGAACGAGCATTATACGGCACCAGCGGCCCCCGCGTCCTCTCCTGCCGCTTCGACGGCCCCGCCGACGGCGAAAGCGCACTGAAAGAAAGCCGCGACATCGAAGCGAAAGACTGCTATTTCAACCTTCGCTATCCCTTCTGGCACGACACGAACGTCCAAATCCTCGACTGCGAAATGACAGCGAACTGCCGCGCGGCCCTCTGGTATTCCGAAGGCATCCGGATCACCAGCTCGAAGCTCCACGGAATCAAAGCGCTCCGGGAGTGCAGCGATGTTCTGATTGAGGACAGCGACATCATTTCCCCGGAATTCGGATGGTCCGTGAAGGATATCACGATGAAGGATACGAGCGCTCAAAGCGAGTATTTCATGATGCGCTCGGAACGGCTCACATTTGACCGGGTGAAGCTCCAGGGAAAATATTCATTCCAGTATATTACGGATTCGGTCTTTACCAACTGTGATTTTGATACAAAAGACGCCTTCTGGCATGCACGCAATGTCGTGGTAAAAGACTGCACGGTCCGGGGCGAGTACCTCGGTTGGTATTGTGAAAATGTGACATTTGAGAACTGTACGATTATCGGAACGCAGCCTTTGTGTTACTGCAAAGGGCTGAAGCTGATCAACTGCCGTATGATCGATACAGATCTTTCTTTCGAGAAATCGGAAGTGGACGCCACCATTACGACGGTGGTGGACAGCATTAAGAACCCGAAGAGCGGGGTGATTAAGGTCCCCGGCGTGAAAGAAGTGATCATGGATGATCCGAACGCAAGAGGAGAGATTATTTCAAACGAGTAATAATCAAAGAAGTCCGTACCCGTTCCCGGGCCGGACTTCTTTTTAAAAAGTGTTATTTTGCAAATATGGTTTCAAGTCAATTTATCGTATTCTTTTATAACATAATTTTGCAGTTCTTCTATAGTGCAGAGATGAAAAATATGGTATGATGACAAATCATGGGTTAGTAGGATGATATTTGTTCGGGGACGCAATTTTACGCTTGGTGAAAGCGGAGACCATCTGGGCTTTACCATGGCGAAGGACAAGGTCCTGGATTTCGCGAGACAGTATATTAAGGATACGGGATTAAAGGGCGATATCAAGGTCTGGATTGCCGGCGGAAGCCGCGGTGCGGCAGTATACCGCCGGAAATGACATAGAAGTGATCATGGATCAGGCCAGAAAAAACAGTATTTATCGAAAGATCTTTTTAATTGCTGTCATTGCAGCAGCAGCTGCTTTGACGGCTGTTCGCGTGCATTTCGCAGACCAGGTTGGGGCCTGGTATCCGGCGGATCAGGACTTTGACGATGCGCTTCTTGTAAGATATGCTGATTTTCGGGATCATTTTATTGTACAGTCTATGAAGCCTTTCATGGCGCTTGTGAAAAATATCGGTTATTCCGTATTTCTGCAGTTTGTACATGTGACGGGATTGAAATACACAACGGTACAGAGCATTCTGTGGATCCTGAACGCGGCAGGGGCCGCGTGGATCGTCTGGTATATCAGTGATAAGAAATCCCGGATTCTTCCGCTGCTTTCATACGCGTTCGTTTTATTTACCCCGGTTGCATTCGACAACTGGTGCGGCAATCGTCTGTACAGGAACGGAGGGTCCGCCCCTCTTTATTATCTGTTTTTTGTGCTTCTTACGATCATTGCGCTTAAAATATGCAAAGACTCCTGGAAACATGTCGAAATTCTGATCTTATCCGTTCTTCTCACAATTGTCTTTCTGCCTCTTTACTATTTTAAGGAAGACGGCATCTGGCTCTATCTGAGCTATCTGGCAGCGTGGCTGATCCTTAGCGCAATTGAGGTGATCCGCACTGTGATCAGCCGGAGGAATAAGCAGGCACATCCGAATCCGAAATCGTGGCCGGGCACGGTTCTTTTGATCGTCATCCTTCTTTTGCCGGTTCTCATTTTTAAAATCGGAACACGCGTGTATGAGGATACAAATGAAAAATATTTCGGAGTCCGTGCGGTGAACACAAGAACGGAAGGTGAGTACGGCGGATTTATACAGCGTCTTTACAGAGTGGAATCACCAAACCGCTCACGCGTCAAGTGGATTCCCGCTGACGTGGTCGACCGGGTTTTTGAAGTCTGTCCGACACTTAAGGAACGCGACGATCTCTATTGGCAGATCGTGAATTCGCCGTGGTTCGGGGGAGATTATTACGGCAACTGCAGTGCGGGGGACGGCATGACATGGGCCTTTCGAATTGCCATGGACGCAGTGGGACTTTACGATGACGAAAAAACAGCGAACGATTTTCTGAAGAAGGTCAATGCCGAGATCGATGCGGCATTTGAAAACGGAACACTCGAGAAATCGACCCGTATCCATCTGACATCATCCATGCCTGGCCTCACAAAAGACGAACTGAAGGCTCTTTTCAAAGACATCAAAGACATCTATTGGATCCATGTCCTGATGGCCCGTTATACGCCCAGTGCGAAAGGTCATTCCGCAGGACCGAAAGAGAGTATTGCCAAAGCGGAAGAACTGGTCAACATGGAACTGATGCCGCTTAAGGGAGAAGAGAGCAAGGAATTTAAGGCGGCGATGAAGTTGCTGCAGAAGCGGGAAAAACGCCTGTTCAAGATCTACAAAACCATTCAGCCGATTCTTCTGGCTATGGCATTTGCCGGCGTGCTTCTGTCAATGGCCTTGAGCGTGCTGCATTTTATAAAAGACCGTCGTTCCGTTGAATGGTCCGGTTTTCTGATCCGCTGGATGACAATCGGATTCGGAGCGCTGTCATTTGCCTATGCAACGGCTATAGCCTGGTTTTGCAACTGGATGGCACCGGATTTCCGGGCATTGTCCGAAAAGTTTTACAGTGTCGGCGTGATTCCGCCCCTCAATCTGTTTGTGCTGATGGGGTGTACGCTGCTTTATATGACGGTCAGGTCGGGAATTGAGAACCGGAAAAAAGGGAAGTGACATTTTCAAAAAGGAGCGATCTTTGGAAATGAGCAAAAAAGTATTGATTATCGGGGCCGGACCGGCCGGTCTTACGGCTGCATATGAACTTCTTCGCGACGGAAGCGGGGACTATGAAGTGACCGTTTTTGAGGAAAGCGACGCGATCGGAGGCATTTCCAAAACGGTGTGCTACAAAGGGAACCGGATGGACATGGGCGGACACCGGTTCTTTTCCAAGATTCCGGAAGTGAACGCCTGGTGGGAACAGATGATGCCCATACAGGGAAAGCGCGCTTATGATGACCGGCAATTGAACCGGAGAGCAAGTGTCCGAAAAAACGGACCCGATCCCGAAAAAACAGACAGGGTGATGCTTCGGAGGCACAGAATTTCCAGAATCCTGTTTATGGACAAATTTTATGATTATCCGATCTCCATGAAGCCGCAGACATTCAAAAACCTCGGCCTCACCAATACAGTGCTTGTGGGCGGAAGCTATCTGAAATCGATGGCTCACAAGCTGCCGGAAAACAATCTTGAGAATTTCTATATCAACCGTTTCGGCAGAAAGCTCTACAGAATGTTCTTCGAGTATTATACGGAAAATCTCTGGGGGAGACATCCCCGTGAGATCGACGCTTCGTGGGGCAAACAAAGGGTGAAGGGACTGTCCATTTCCGCGGTTCTCAAGGATATGACGAGAAAAGTGCTGAAGAAAAAAGGCGGAAAGGTGGAGACGTCATTAATTGAAGAGTTCAGTTATCCGAAGCTCGGCCCCGGACAGCTGTGGGAGATTACGGCTGAGGAAATCCGAAAACTAGGCGGAACGATCATCAAAAACGCACAGGTTACAGGGATCATCAAAGGAGAAAACGGCCTTGTAACAGGCCTTACCGTGAGTAAAGACGGGAAAGACGAGACTTTCGACGGAGCTCTGATCATCTCATCGATGCCGCTGAAAGATCTGGTGCTTGGCATGAATGATGTGCCGGATGAGATCCGAAGGATTGCGGCCGGTCTGCCGTATCGGGATTACATGACCGTGGGCGTGCTGGTGAAGAAACTCGCGCTTAAAAATGAGACGGACGTACCGACGCTTGGAAATATCATTCCCGACTGCTGGGTCTATGTACAGGAACGGAAAGTCAAAATGGGACGCTTCCAGGTTTATAATAACTGGTCCCCGTATCTGGTATCGGATCCGGAACATACGGTATGGGTCGGGCTGGAGTATTTTGTGCAGGAGCACGACCGTTTCTGGGAGATGGATGATGAGTCATTTTCAAAAATGGCAGTGGCGGAGATGAGGAAAATCCATCTGATCGAGAGCCCGGACGATGTGCTGGACACGCATGTGGAGAGAATTAAAAAAGCGTATCCGGCGTATTTTGATACGTATGACGAGATCGGAACGCTTATCAAGTATTTAAATGGGATCCCCAATCTTTACTGTGTCGGCAGAAACGGCCAGCACCGCTATAACAATATTGACCATTCCATGTGCACCTCATTTGAAGCGGTCAAAAACATCCGCGAAGGGATTGAGACAAAGGACAACATCTGGAACGTCAATACTGAAAAGGAATACCACGAATCGAATTGAAAAGACAGAGTTACTATTCGCGGTTTTTGTTTAAAAAAGATTGACGCAAAGACCCTCAAGTGGTAGGATACCAAATTAAAGGCGATGACGAAGACGGCGCGGACACGATGCGACGAGAGAGACGGTGGTTGGTGTGAACCGGAGGCGGACGTCCGAGAGCTTATCACTTCCGAGCCGGAAGCCCGAAAGGGACGGTCAGACCGGACCAAGTAGACGTTTCCCGTAGGCGCCGCGTGAAGGCGCAGGGATTGACGGATCCCCATGAGTGGCCGTATTTACGGCAATTTGAGTGGTACCGCGGGTGTAAGAATACGCTCGTCTCAAAAAATGATTTTGAGACGGGCGTTTTTTATTGCACCAGAGGTGCCAGGCACCAGTGGTGCAAAACGTACCAGAGGTGCCAGGCACCTGTGGTGCAGAGGGAGTTTCAGGATAGTAAAAAAATGCCGAAAGGGTCAGGAACCCCAGGCGCGGAAGGAGAGAAACATGGCGGCTCAAGTAGAAGAAATGAACCTGATGGATCTGGCGCATCGTATTAGGGAAATGCGGGAGATTTCCGGGATATCCATTTCCGAGATGGCTGAGAAGACGGAAGTCAGTGTGGATCAGTACCTGACTTATGAAGCGGGCGAGACGGATATTCCGTTTACGTTTATCCACAAGTGCGCGCTGACGTTTAATGTCGGGATGAGTGACCTTCTGGAAGGCCAGAGTGCGCGTCTGTCGACCTGCACGGTCATGCGGAAAGGCCGTATGCTGGACCCGATCCGTGAGGACGGCATCCAGATCATGAATATGGCGCCGATGTTCCGCAATAAGATTGCCGAGCCGTACTGGGTAAAATATGAGTACTCCGAGGAGCTTCAGAACAAGCCGATCCATACGACCCAGCATTCCGGGCAGGAGTTCGACTATATCATGTCCGGCAGGCTGAAGGTCCAGGTCGGGGATACCGTGGAGTATCTGAGCGAGGGAGACAGCATTTTCTATAACAGCTCGCTGCCGCACGGCATGATCGCGGTCGGCGGACAGGACTGCACGTTCCTCGCGTTTGTCATGCCGGGTTCGGGCGAGAAAGAGACCGTTATCCGGAATACGCTGATCACGGAACGGGCGCCGAAGGAACAGCTGGTGAGCGACGCGTTTATCGAGACGACCGAGGACGAGAACGGCCTTCTTACGGATATCCGCTTCAAGAATTCCGAGTCCTTCAACTTCGGCTTCGACGTGGTCGACGCGATTGCGAGAAAGACGCCGGACAAGCTCGCGATGCTGCATATCTCGAAGGACGGCACAGAGCGCCGGTTCACCTTCCGCGATATGAAGAGGGCCTCGAACCGCGCCGCCAATTATCTGAAATCCCTCGGGATCCAGAAGGGCGATAAAGTCATGCTGGTTCTGAAGAGACATTATCAGTTCTGGCACGTGATCGTGGCGCTGCACAAGATCGGCGCGATCGCGATCCCGGCGACGACGCAGCTGCAGAAGCACGATTTTGAGTACCGTTTCCAGGCGGCGGATGTGAAAGCGATTGTGGCCACCTGCGAGGACGACGTGCCGCATCACGTCGAGGAAGCGGAGCCGAGCTGCCCGACCCTGCAGCTGAAGATCCTGGTCGGAGGCGAACGTGAGGGATGGCATGATTACAACGCGGAGATCGATCAGTACAGCTCCCACTATTACAGAAAGAAGGGCGCTCCGTGCGGCGGCGATACGATGCTGATGTTCTTCACATCCGGCACGACGGGCTATCCGAAGATCGCGGCGCATTCCTATACATATCCGCTGGGGCATTTTATTACGGCGAGATACTGGCACGGGGTGAGCGACAAAGGGCTTCATTTTACAATATCGGAAACCGGATGGGGCAAGGCGCTCTGGGGGAAACTCTACGGACAGTGGCTTTGCGAAGGCGCGGTATTTACCTATGATTTCGACCGCTTCCACGCGTCTGAAATTCTGCCGATGTTTGCGAAATATAACATCACCACATTCTGCGCCCCGCCGACAATCCTGCGCATGCTGATCCGCGAGGATCTTTCCAAATATGATTTCTCGTCCGTCGTCCATATGACGACCGCGGGCGAGGCGCTGAACCCGGAGGTGTATTACCAGTTCGAGAAGGCGACCGGGCTGCAGATCATGGAGGGCTTCGGCCAGACCGAGACCACGATGACCGTCGGAAACCTCATCGGCGGCACGCACAAGGTCGGCTCGATGGGCAAGCCGTCGCCGCTCTACGATGTTCAGCTGATGGGACCGGACGGCCGCATGGTGCCCGACGGCGAACCGGGCGAGATCGTGATCAATACGCAGGAAGGCAAGCCGCACGGACTTTTCATCGGCTACTACAAGGATGCGGAGTCGACAAGCAGGGTCTGGCACGACGGCTGGTATCACACCGGCGACCAGGCGTGGCGTGACGAGGAAGGGTTCCTGTGGTATATCGGCCGTGTGGATGACGTCATCAAGTCCTCCGGCTACCGGATCGGACCGTTCGAGATCGAAAGCGTCATCATGGAGCTGCCGTACGTGCTTGAATGCGGCGTAAGCCCCGAACCGGATCCGGTCCGCGGACAGGTCGTCAAGGCCAGCATTGTTCTGACCAAGGGTACGGAGCCTTCCGACGAATTGGCCAAGGAGATCCAGAATTACGTCAAGGAGCACACCGCGCCTTATAAATATCCGAGAATCGTGGTCTTCCGTGACGAACTGCCGAAGACAATCAGCGGAAAAATCCAGAGGAATCTGCTGTAAAACGCTTTAAAAAACTTGACGAAACCCAAAGACGAGTGCTATTATACGCAATTAAAGAGCAAAGGCTATGACGAAGCCGGTCGGGAAGAGAAGCTTCAAGAGAGCCGTCGGATGGTGTGAGACGGCAGCGGACTTCCATGTACCTGTCACTTCCGAGCCGGGAGAGAGAAAGCGGTGCGGCGCAGCCGCACGTGAGTAGAGGCTCCCCGTAAGTCCTGCGTAAAAGGACAGGGATTGATGGATCCCGGTGAGCGGTCGGAGTATTCCGGCAATTTGAGTGGTACCGCGGGTGATGTTATGCGCTCGTCTCAAAGCAGATTTGAGGCGGGCGTTTTATTTTTGCACCAATGGGCCAGGCACCTTTGGTGCACACGACAAACGGAGGAAAAATTATGGGATTGGCGTTGGACAGCAAGATACAGGAGATTGCCGGACGTATTAAGGTGCTGAGAGAGCTGGAAAACAAGACGCCGGAAGAGATGGCATATGAGATCGAAGTGCCGTTGGAGGAATATCTGAACTGCGAAGCGGGCAAGCAGGACCTGAACTTCACGTTCATCTACCGCTGCGCACAGTCGCTGAAGGTTTCGGTGACCGATATTCTGGAAGGCTACAGCCCGACGCTGCGTTCCTATACGATGACGCGGGCCGGCGGCGGACAGAAGATTTCGCGCGCTCACGGCATGACCTATTACAACCTTGCCTACGCGTTCCAGAACAGGATCGCGGAGCCGCTTTATGTGCGCAGCATTTTTGATCCGGAAGCGCAGGACAGGCCGATTGATCTGACCAAACACGACGGGCAGGAGTGCGACATTGTCGTGGAGGGCAGCCTGAAAGTCCAGATCGGCGAGCACAGTGAGATCCTGGGCCCCGGCGACAGCATTTACTATGATTCCGGCACGCCGCACGGCATGATCGCGGTGGGCGGGCAGGACTGCATTTTCTATGCCATTGTCCTCAATCCGGCAGGTGAGCCGATTCCGGAGCTGACCCAGGAGCCGATGCTCGAGGAGACTTCTCCGGCGGCGAAAACGGACGATTCCGAGCGGATCTGGCACGAATTTATCGAAGTGGAGGAAAATGACCGCGGCACGCCGACGAAGATTTCCTTCAAGAAGAGTATCAGCCGCTTCAACTTCGCGTTCGATCTTGTGGACGCCGTGGCGAGGAGAGAGCCGGAGAAGCTGGCGATGCTCCACATTTCCAAAGACGGGACCGAAAAGAGGATTACGTTTGAAGATATGCGGAAGGAATCGGCCCGCTGCGCGAATTATTTCAAGGCGCTCGGCATCAAGAAGGGCGACCGCGTCATGCTGATTCTGAAGAGACACTATCAGTTCTGGTACGCGATTGTCGGTCTTCACAAGATCGGCGCCATCGCGATTCCGGCTACGAACCAGCTGCTTGAGCATGACCTGGAATACCGCTTCCGCGCGGCCGGCGTGACCTCGATTATCTGTACACCGGACGGCGATACAGCTCACCAGGTGGAACTGGCTCAGGAAAAATACGGCGGCCTTCAGAATATGATGATCGTCAACGGGTCCCGGCCGGGCTGGAGATCATTTGACGAAGAATATCAGATGTACAGCTCCCGCTTCCGCAGGACGGGGACCTCTCCGTGCGGCGACGATCTGATGCTGATGTATTTCACATCGGGAACGTCGGGCTATCCGAAGATCGCGACGCACAGCTACAAGCTGCCGCTGGGACATTTCCATACCGCGAAATACTGGCAGACGGTGGATCCGGACGGGCTTCATTTTACAATATCCGATACCGGATGGGCCAAGGCAGCCTGGGGCAAGATCTACGGTCAGTGGATGTGCGAGGGCGCGATCTTCGTGTACGACTTCGACCGCTTCGACGCGTCGAAAATTCTTCCGATGTTCGCGAAATATCACATCACCACCTTCTGCGCGCCGCCGACGATGCTGAGACTGATGATCAAGCAGGACATCAGCCAGTACGATTTCTCGTCCGTGAAACATATGACGACCGCGGGCGAAGCGCTGAACCCGGAAGTATACCGCCAGTTCGAGAAGGCGACCGGCCTTCGGATTATGGAAGGTTTCGGACAGACCGAAACGGCCGTCATCATCGCGAATATGGTTGGCGCGCCGCACAAGATCGGCTCCATGGGACGGCCGGTGCCGACCTACCACGTCGAACTTCTCGGCGAGGACGGAAAGCCCGTCAAGTCCGGTGAGGAAGGCGAGATCTGCATTGACATTTCCCAGGGACTGCCCTGCGGGATCGCGGTCATGTACTACAGAAATGAAGAGGAAACGAAGGCGACCTGGAAAGACGGCTGGTACCACACCGGCGACCTCGCCTGGCGTGATGAGGACGGGTTCTACTGGTATGTCGGCCGCAAGGACGACGTCATCAAGTCCTCCGGCTACCGGATCGGGCCGTTCGAGATCGAAAGCGTGCTCATGGAACTTCCGTACGTGCTGGAATGCGGCGTGAGTCCGGCGAAGGATCCGGTCCGCGGATTCGTCGTGAAGGCGAGCATCGTGCTTGTCCCGGGGGTGGAAGGAAACGACGCGTTGGTCAAGGAAATCCAGGAGTATGTGAAGAAGCACACCGCGCCGTATAAATATCCACGAATAGTCGAGTTCAGGGACGAACTGCCGAAAACGACAAGTGGGAAGATTATCCGGCATATGCTATAATGATAGGATTGACGAATGGACTATAAGAGAATTACACTGCTTTGCGGGCACTACGGCAGCGGCAAGACGAACATCGCCGTGAACATGGCCATGGATCTGAGAAAGCAATACGAGCGCGTCGCGGTCGCGGATCTGGATATCGTGAATCCGTATTTCCGGACGCTCGACAGCCGTGACGATTTCGAGCACGCGGGGATCCGGCTGATCGTGTCGGCTTACGCGAATTCGAACGTGGATATTCCGGCGCTGCCGCAGGACATGTACGCGCTGACGGACGATCCGGCGCTCCACGCGGTAGTGGACGTCGGCGGCGATGACCGCGGGGCCTATGCCCTGGGACGGCTTTCGCCCGCGATCCGCGCGGAGAACAATTACGACATGTTCCTCGTGATCAACAAATACCGTCCGCTGACGCCGGACGCGGAATCGACGCTCGAGATCATGCACGAGATCGAAAGCGCGGCATCGCTTCCGTTCACCGGAATTATCAACAACTCAAACCTCGCCGTGGAGACAACCCCTGAAACCGTACTGAACTCCGTCTCCTACGCGGAGGAAGTCTCACGCCTTTCCGGCCTGCCGCTCGTCCTTACGAGCGCGGAGGCATCCGTCGCGGAGGGCCTTTACGGGAAAATCGACAACGTTTTTCCGATGCACCTGCAGAAACGGCCGGTCGAATAAGACAGTGGGGACAGTCCCCGGTGTCTTATCCGGAGCCAGTAAAAATAGAGGAGGTTATTATGGCAAAATTGACGTTCCGAACCGATGAATGCAAGGGCTGCGGACTCTGCATTGCGGTCTGCCCGAAGAAGATTCTTCAGATCTCCAAGGACAGAATCAACAAGAAGGGTCATCATCCCGCGGAATGCATCGACGAGGGCGCATGTATCGCATGCGCATCCTGCGCGACGATGTGTCCGGACTGCATAATCAAAATCGAAAAGTGAGGTGAGCAAGGTGGCAGAAAAGGTATTAATGAAGGGAAATGAAGCGATCGCGGAAGCCGCGATCATCGCGGGCTGCCGTCACTATTTCGGCTACCCGATCACGCCGCAGACCGAAATTGCGGCTTACATGGCCAAGAGAATGCCGAAAATCGGAGGCGTCTTCCTTCAGGCGGAGAGCGAAATTGCCGCGATCAATATGGTCTACGGCACCTCTTCGGCAGGAAAGCGCGTCATGACTTCTTCTTCGAGCCCGGGAATCTCGCTGAAGAGCGAAGGCATTTCCTATCTCGCGGGCGCGGATCTTCCGGCTCTGGTCGTCAACTGCCAGAGAGGCGGCCCTGGTCTTGGCGGAATCCAGCCGAGTCAGTCGGATTATTTCCAGGCAACACGCGGCGGCGGGCACGGCGACTATCACATGATCGTCCTCGCTCCGGCATCCGTTCAGGAAATGGCACAGCTGACAATCCGCGGTTTTGAACTGGCGGACGAATACAGAATGACTGCGATGATTCTCGCGGACGGCACCATCGGCCAGATGATGGAGCCCGTGTCCTTTGACTTCGACATCCTTCCGCAGCCTGAGAAACCGTGGGCGGCGACAGGAACCCAGATGAAGAGAACACACAATATCATCAACTCGCTCTATCTTTCTCCGGAAGTTCTGGAGCAGAAAAATATCGAGCGCTTTGAGAAATATGACGCGATCTGCGAAAAAGAAGCCCTTGCCGAAGAATATCTGACGGATGACGCGGAAATCGTCATCGCGGCATTTGGCATCGCTGCCCGCGTAGCGAAAAATGCCGTCAACGCGGCGAGAGCCGAAGGAATCAAGGCGGGTCTTATCCGTCCGATTACGCTGTGGCCGTTCCCGGTGAAGACATTTGCCAAAACGATCGGAAAAGCGAAGGAGATCATCAGCGTGGAGCTTTCCATGGGACAGATGATCGAGGATGTGAGACTTGCAACCGAATGCAAAGTTCCGGTTTCCCTGACGAAGAGAGTCGGCGGAATGATTCCGTCTCCGGAAGAAGTTTATGCCGCGATCAAGGCCGCGGCGGAAAGGGCAGGTGAATGAGATGGTAGTATTTGACAGACCCCATGCACTTTGCGATATTCCTTTACATTACTGCCCGGGCTGCACGCACGGGATCGTACACAGGCTCGTAGCCGAGACGATTGACGAACTCGGCATCGAAGGCAGAACCGTCGGCATCGCGCCGGTCGGCTGCTCCGTTATGGCGTATGACTATTTCAACTGTGACATGATCGAAGCCGCTCACGGACGCGCTCCGGCTGTTGCGACCGGCGTGAAGAGAGCGGATCCGGACAACCTGGTCGTCTTTTCCTATCAGGGCGACGGCGACCTCGCTTCGATCGGTACCGCCGAGACCGTCCATGCGGCTGCGAGAAATGAGAATATCACAATCATTTTCATCAACAACGCGATTTACGGCATGACCGGCGGCCAGATGGCACCGACTTCCCTTCCGGGACAGGTGACCCAGACCTCCCCGTACGGCCGTGACGTCAAGGCCTGCGGTTATCCGGTTAAGATCTGCGAAATGCTGTCCATGCTGGACGGCCCGGAATATCTTGAGCGCGTAGCCGTCAATAACGTGAAAAATGTTCGCGCGGCGAAGAAGGCGATCAAGAAGGCATTTACAAACCAGATTGAAGGAAAGGGATTCTCGCTCATCGAAGTCATTTCCAGCTGCCCGACCAACTGGGGCATGACTCCGTCCGACGCCCTCAAATGGGTCGACGAGAAGATGATCCCGTACTATCCGCTCGGCGTCTACAAAGACCGCTCCGCGGGCATCATTCCGGGAAAGGAGGAAGCGTGATGACCAGAGAATATCTTTTTGCAGGATTCGGCGGGCAGGGGCTTCTGTTCTCCGGAAAGGTTCTGGCTTACAAAGGTCTTATCGAGGATAAAAATGTCAGCTGGCTTCCGTCCTACGGTCCGGAAATGCGCGGCGGCACTGCGAACTGCAGCGTCATCATTTCCGATGAACCGGTCGGCGCGCCGATCATTTCCTACCCGGACGTGCTGGTCGCGATGAACCTGCCTTCACTCGACAAGTTCGAGGACAAGGTCAAAGCCGGCGGCACGATCTTCGTCGACAGTTCGCTCATCGAGCGGAAAGTGACGCGCGACGACGTCAACGTCTACTACGTTCCGGCTACAAAGATGGCCGGCGAGATCGAGGCTCCGACGCTCGCGAACATGATCCTCATGGGCAAGCTCCTTCAGGTGTTCGGCGAGTACAGTGAGGAAGAAGTCCGCAAGGCTCTCGGCAAGTGCGTATCCGCAAGACACGCGGACCTGCTTGAACTGAACCTGAAAGCGATGGAGCTCGGCAGAGATTTTCAGTGATATGAGATAAGACAGTGGGGACAGTCCCCGGTGTCTTATGACGAAAGTGCCAGTGGGGCCGGGCCCCTCTGGCACGCTTTGGTATTATTATGCGGGATTGGATAAAAATCTTACTGCGCCAGGCAGGTGTTTTCGCAGGGACATTCGTCCTTCTCCTTTTGCTGCTCCTTGGCGCCGCGCTGATTCCGAAAAGCGCCAGCCGAAGCAATATGGAAAAGTCCTCGGAGCTGCTTTGCGAAAACATTGTTTTCTATAATCTTCAGGAAAATATCAACGGCAGCAAGATCGACCGCTATGCCGACTCCATCCTCCTTTCGATTGCCTATCAGATGAGCGGCGGCAATCCTCTCCGGAAGGCGATGGAGGCATCTTATTACTATTCCCCCTATAAAAACGAAAACGACAATTTCAGAGAATCCCTGATGATGGACTACGAGCCGAATCAGCAGTACATCCGCTACTGGCACGGGTCGGTTATTTTCGTGAAGCTGTTCCATCTTTTCGGGAGCCTTAAAGCCATGTACATATGCAACGCAATTCTCATGGCGGTGCTTTTTTGCGTGCTGGAGTGGATGCTGCTTCGCGGGGTGCGCCAGAGGGGTCAGGTGCACCAAAGGGGTCAGGCGCACCAAAGGGGTCAGGCACCTGTGGTGCAGAAGTACCTGATTGCGGCTTCGCTCGCGGTTGCTCTTATTGCCGTGAGTGTCTGGTTTGTACCGTATTCTCTCGAATATACCTGGACATTCCTCGTGATGTTCGCGGTGAGCATCATCGGGATCCTTTTTGTCCGGAAGGGGCATGAAAACCGCCTTTTTTCGCTCTTTTTGATCAGCGGAATGGTGACGTCCTTCCTGGATTTCCTGACGACGGAGACGCTGACGCTTCTCGTTCCGCTGCTGCTTGTTTCGGCATGCCGGGAGAGTGAGGATGACGACGACAAATCGGGTCGTTTGTGCACCAAAGGTGCCAGACCCCTGTGGTGCATTTGCACCAAAGGTGCCAGACCCCTGTGGTGCAGCCTGCTCTGGGCGGTCGGGTATGTCGGCATGTGGGTGATGAAATGGGTGCTCGCGTCCGTTGTACTTCGCGAGAATGTCATGCAGTATGTGAGCGGCCATGTGAGCGAGCGGATCGGTGATACGGAGGAGTTTACGCTGCTGGAATATATGCGCAATGCCGTGGGACGCAATGTCAGCTGTCTGTTCCCGGCGGAGTATGGGCCGGCGGGGAAAGTGATTCCGCTTGTGGTGCTGTTTATACTGGTCGCATCTGTGGTTGTGTTCCGCCGCAAAAAGATCGATTTCGGGAGAATTGCGCTCTACGCCGCGATCGGCCTTGTGCCGTACGTGCGGTACATCATGCTGAGAAATCACTCCTATTTGCACTTTTTCTTCACTTACAGGGCGCAGGCGGCGACGGTTTTGGCACTTTTCATGATTTTATGGGAAATCATTGAGCTGCGCAGGACGGAGTGAGACATTAGGTGTATATTGTGAGGGGGGAGCAGCTCCGGTTGAAGGGAGGAATTATTGATGAGTGACGAAAATAAATTGACTGAGGAACAGCTGGCAGAGGCATTTGAGAAAGAGGCGGAAAAAGTACCCCAGGAGCAGAGCATCTTCAAGGATGCCAACGGCGGATTCAACTGGGGCCTCCTGGCAGTGATTCTCGCTGTCGCGATGTTCATTGTGGCGGTCGTCTGGCTCATGGCCAAGGCGATCAAAGTATTCGGCTCGGCGCTTCTCATCATTCTCGCGCTGGGCGTGATTGTGTATACTGTTTTCCATATTCGGGAATAAATTGCCCGAGCCCGTCATTTTACCGCAGCAAGCCATTTTACGGAGGAACCTGAAAAATGCTCGACGCAAGCGCTGTTTCAACCGGAAAAATCTATTACGACGACGCGTACTGCGCGGAATTCGAAGCGACCGTGGTCTCATTTGAGGGAAATGCCCTCGTGCTGGACCGCACCGCATTTTTCCCGGAGGAGGGCGGCCAGAGCTGTGACCTCGGGGAAATTGACGGCATTCGCGTAAAAGACGTGCAGATCCGGGACGGGCAGATCGTCCATTTTCTGGAAGATGAGGGAACTATCACCCCCGGCCAGACCGTCCGCGGCAAGATCGACTGGGCAAGGCGCTACGACCTGATGCAGCAGCATTCCGGGGAGCACCTTCTTTCAGGGTACGTTCACAGAACATACGGCTTTGAAAATGTCGGCTTTCACCTGACCCCCGAGGAAGTCACACTGGACTTCGACAGACCGGTTCCGACGGAGGACCTTCCCGCGGTCGAAGAAGCCGTCAACCGTCTCATAAGGAGCAATATCGCGTCGAAGACCGTATTTCTTTCTCCCAAGGGGCAGCAAGCGTCCGAAGAAAATCCGGAGATCACCGACTACCGCAGCAAGATCGACCTCGAAGGCGAGGTCAGGGTTGTTGTCTACCCGGGCGCGGATGCCTGCGCCTGCTGCGCGCCCCACGTGCGGCTGACCGGCGAGATCGGCTCCCTGAAAATCGTGAGCATGATTAACTGGAAAGGCGGCGTGCGTCTGACGATCGCCTGCGGCGCGCGTGCGACGGCACTTTTTACGCGTGAGCATGATCTGTTGACCGGCACATCGCGCTTCCTTACGACGTCTCCGGAAGAAGTCCTGCCGCAGGTCATGAAAATGAAAGACCAGCTCCGCGCCATGTCCGCGAAGCTGAAGGAGCAGGAGACGGCCCTCATTTTTCATGAGCTGGAAGAGGCCGGTTCAGAAAATGAAGGACGCGGCATTTTCGGAGAAAATGAGGAAATGGCAGGGCAGTGCGCAGTCATTTTCAAAGAGGAAGCGGATATGGACGCGGTCCTCAAAGCGGCGGACGGCTTCGCGAAGAAATTCAACCGGAACGCTGCCGTTATCACCGGAACCGGCGAAGAGAAGAACTTCCTCATCGCGGGCCCGGCGGCGCAGGACCTCCTGAAGAAATTGAAAGAACATTATCCGGTCAAGGGCGGCGGCCGCGGAGAAATGGTCCGCGGACGGGTCCGCATGTGACACCGTGGAGATATTATATGGAATTTACGGAAAAGAAATATCTGGAGAGGCTGTCGGAGCTGTATCCGACCATCGCGAGCGCGTCGACGGAGATTATCAATCTGTCGTCCATTTTGAGCCTGCCCAAAGGGACGGAGCATTTTATTACGGATGTGCACGGCGAATTTGAGGCATTTTCGCATGTGCTGAGAAACGGCTCGGGCGCGGTCCGCAAGAAAATCACCGAAGTCTACGGGAAGACGCTGTCGGAAGCGGATATCCGCGAGCTGTCGACGCTGGTCTATTATCCGGAGGAGAAAATCGATCTGGTGCGCCGCGGGAAGAGCGAAGAGGAGATGGATGAGTGGTACAAAATCATGCTCTACCGTCTCATCGCGGTCTGCAAATACACCGCGAGCAAGTACACCCGCAAAAAGCTCCGCAAACAGCTGCCGGAGGATTTCGCGTTTGTCATTGAAGAACTGATCACCGAAAAGGATGATATCGAGGACAAGGAAGCGTACTACGAGGAGATCATCAACACGATCATCCGGATCCGGCGCGCGGACCGCTTCATCATCGCCCTTTCCGAGCTGATTCCGCGGCTGACCGTGGATCATCTGCACATTCTCGGGGACATTTTCGACCGCGGGAGCGGAGCGGATGACATTCTGGACAAGCTGATGGAGTACCACAGCCTCGATATCCAGTGGGGCAACCACGACATCGTCTGGATGGGCGCGGCGGCCGGCCAGCTCTGCTGCATCGCCAATGTCGTGCGCGTCTGCGCCCGCTACGGCAACCTCGATACGCTTGAGGACGGCTACGGGATCAATCTGCTGCCGCTTGCGACATTTGCCATGAAAGTATACGGCGACGACCCCTGCGAATGCTTCCGCTTAAAGGACGGCAACTCCAGTTCGCTGGAAGAGCAGGAGCTGAACCGCAAGATTCACAAAGCCATTTCCGTGATCCAGTTCAAGCTTCAGGGACTGCTGGCCCGGAAGCGTCCGGAGTTCGGCATGCAGGACCGTGCCTGCATGGAAATGGTCGATTATGAAAATGGTACCTTTACCTGGAACGGCAAGACCTACCCGATGCTGGACACCAATTTCCCGACCGTGGATCCGCAGGACCCGAGCGCGCTCACAAATGACGAGCTTCAGGTCATGGAACGCTTAAGGTCGGCATTTACCGGATGCAGAAGGCTGCAGCAGCACATGCTGTTCCTTCTGAACAACGGATCGTTGTACAAGGTCGCCAACGGCAACCTCCTCTACCACGGCTGCATGCCGCTCGATGAGGAGGGGCATTTCAAGGAAGTGCGCGTCTACGACAGGATGCTGAAGGGCAAGGCGCTTTACGATCATCTGGACAGCTATGTGAGGAAGGCATTTTTCGCGACGAACCAGCTGCAGAAGGAAGCCGGCCAGGACATTCTCTGGTGGATCTGGTGCCACAGGGACAGCCCGCTTTTCGGGAAGGAGAAAATGGCAACCTTCGAGCGCTATTTCCTCGCCGACAAAGAGCTCCACAAGGAAAAGAAGACCCCTTACTACGAGCTTCTCGACGACCGGCGGACCATCAACGCGATCATGAAGGAATTCGGCGTGACAGGCGACCACTGCCACATCGTCAACGGACACGTTCCGGTCAAGCGCGGCGAATCGCCGATTCACGCGGACGGGCGGCTCCTGGTCATCGACGGCGGCTTCTCCCGGGCCTATCAGGGCACGACGGGAATCGCCGGATACACGCTGATCTTCAATTCCCGAGGCATGCGTCTCGTCGCCCACGAACCGTTCACCTCTTCGGAGGACGCGATCCGCAACGGCACGGACATCCATTCCGACCGGGTCATGATCGAAAAATACGCGCAGAGGCTGCTCATCAAAGACACCGACACCGGCCAGCTCCTCACGGAGCGCATCGAAGAGCTGGAGGCCCTTCTCGAAGCATACCGGAGCGGTGAAATCGTGGAAAGAAGCAAATGATGAGGTAGGAACATGAATTTTTCATTTGAAATATTTCCCCCGAAAACGGACAAGGGATTTGAGAAACTCTGCTCGGACGGCGGCGTTCTGGACCAGCTGAATGAGCTGAATCCCGCCTACATCTCCGTCACTTACGGGGCCGGCGGAACCGGCATCGGCCGGAACATGGCCGTGCTGAAGAAAATCGCCGAGAGCAAGCGCTCTCTTCCGGTTACGCACTATACCTGCATCAACAATTCGGTCGAGGGAGTCCGTGAGGAGTTCAATACATTTTTGGAAAATGGCATCTCTCACGTCCTCGCCTTGCGTGGCGACATTCCGAGAGGTCAGCCGGATACCGGCGGCGCCTTCCAGCACTCATCCGAACTGGTCCGTTTTCTGAAAAATGAATACGGCAGCCGCATCCACATCGCCGTGGCCGGCCTTCCGGAAGGACATATAGAGAGTTCGGATTTCCACAAGGACATCCGCTTCCTCAAAATGAAGCAGGACGAAGGCGCCGAAAGAATCATCACGCAGCTCTGCTGGGATATGGAACAGTTCAAGCGCTGGTATGACACGATCCGGCACGAAGGCATCACCATGCCGGTGGACATCGGCGTCATGCCGGTTCTGGATCCGGCCGTGACGATCCGCATGGCGCTCAGCAACAACGGCTGCGCGATTCCGGCGGACCTGGCGCGGATCATTTCCCGGCACTGGCTGAGGCCGCATGTGTTTAACCCGGAAGAGGATCAGGAGACCATGGAGTTAAGGCTCAGGGATTTCCGCGACGAGGGGATGGCGTATACGATCCGGCAGTGCAGGGAGTACAAGAAGCTCGGGCCGGCGGGGATTCATCTTTACGTGCTGAATAAGGCGGATGTGGCGCGGAAGATCCTGCGCGAGGTGTAGGGCTGATTGCTCGCCGAAGTAAGCTAAGATAATTATATAAACAATCCAGACGGCTTCCGCGCGAAGAACTTCTAACCTCCCCGAAAATTGCTAAAACCGTTCGAAAAAATCGCAAACTCGCTTCGCTCAAACAGTGCTGATTTTTTCGAACAACACAATTTCCGGCGAGCTAAGAAGTACTAATCACTTGTGCAGATGTCTGGATTGTTTATACAATTATCTTTAGCATTACTTCAGGCATCGCAATCTTCAGCACTGTAAGCCGTAAGGTTCACCGACTCAATGAAATTATCGATATAAATAATACTATAAAAGACACAGAGCATAACAATACAATATAAGGAGTAGAGAATGGCAGCTTATAAGACAGACATCGAAATCGCCCAGGAAGCCGAGATGCTTCCGATCACCGAAATCGCGAAAAAGGCCGGGATCGCGGAAGACGACCTGGAACTGTACGGCAAGTACAAAGCCAAGGCGGATCCGAAGAACGTGAGCGGGAAGAAAAACGGAAAACTGATCCTCGTGACGGCGATCAATCCGACGCCCGCGGGAGAGGGCAAGACGACTACGACAGTCGGCCTGGCAGACGGCCTTTCACGTCTCGGTAAAAATGTAATCGCGGCCCTCCGCGAGCCGTCCCTCGGCCCGGTGTTCGGCATCAAGGGCGGCGCGGCAGGCGGCGGCTATGCCCAGGTTGTTCCGATGGAGGACATCAACCTGCATTTTACGGGAGATTTTCATGCGATCGGAGCCGCGAACAATCTGCTCGCCGCGATGATCGACAACCATATTCATCAGGGAAATGAGCTCAACATCGATCCCCGCAAGATCACCTGGAAGCGCTGCGTGGACATGAATGACCGCCAGCTCCGCCACGTGGTCGACGGCCTCGGCGGACGTCTGGACGGCGTGCCGCGCGAGGACGGATTCGATATCACCGTCGCGTCCGAAATCATGGCGATTCTCTGCCTCGCGTCGGATATCAGCGATCTGAAGGAGCGCCTGGCCCGGATTGTCATCGGCTATACCTACGGAAAACCGTCGGAGCAGCAGCCCGTGACGGCGGGGCAGCTTCACGCGGAAGGAGCCATGGCGGCCCTTCTCAAGGAGGCCATCAAGCCGAATCTGGTGCAGACGCTTGAGCATACGCCTGTATTTGTCCATGGCGGCCCGTTCGCGAACATCGCACACGGATGCAATTCCGTCAGCGCGACAAAGCTCGCTCTGTCCCTTTCGGATTATACGGTAACGGAGGCCGGTTTCGGCGCGGACCTCGGAGCGGAGAAGTTCCTCGACATCAAATGCCGCATGGCAGGTCTTGTCCCCTCCGCGGTCGTGATCGTAGCGACAGCGCGCGCACTGAAATACAACGGCGGCGTCCCGAAAGCGGAAACGGGCAAGGAGAATCTTGAGGCGCTCGAAGCGGGTCTTCCGAACCTGTTGAAACACATTTCCAATATGAAAAATGTCTGGCACCTGCCCTCGGTCGTCGCGATCAACCGTTTCCCGACCGATACGGAGGCGGAGCTTGCGCTCATCCGTGAAAAATGTGCCGAGTACGGTGCGAAGGCAGTCATTTCCGAAGTATGGGCGAAGGGCGGCGAAGGCGCGCTCGAGCTGGCGGAGGAAGTCGTGCGCCTGTGTGATACGGAAGAGAATCATTTTACATTTGCCTATGAAACAGATCTTCCGCTTAAGGAAAAGATCAACGCGATCGTGACAAAGGTCTACGGCGGGCGCGGCACTGTATTTACAGCCAATGCGGAAAAGCAGCTGAGTCAGCTGGAGAAGATGGGCTGCGGGGGCATGCCGGTCTGCATGGCCAAGACGCAGTATTCCCTGACCGACGATCCGAACGTGCTCGGCGCGCCGACGGACTTCGACGTGACGGTGCGTGAGGTGAAGGTGTCGGCCGGAGCCGGATTTGTCGTCGCGCTGACCGGCGAGATCATGACGATGCCCGGCCTGCCGAAGAGACCGGCGGCTGAACGGATCGACATCGACGAAAACGGAGTGATTTCAGGACTCTTCTAAGGGAAGGAACATTGCGATGAGTGAGATCAGGGACTATACAAAAGCAAGCGTAGAGGAGTTCGCGAGCGTGCTGGCTTCGTCCGAACCGGCACCGGGCGGCGGCGGGGCATCGGCTGTTTGCGCGGCCCTCGGGTGTGCGCTCGGCGAGATGGTCGGCAGCCTGACCGTCGGCAAGAAGAGGTACGCCGATGTGGAAGACGAAATCCGGACCCTTATGGACGAGTGCAAGGCGCTGCGTGAAGAACTGCTGCGTCAGGTTCCGGCTGACGCGGAGGGCTTTCTTCCTTTGGCGAAGGCCTACGGAATTCCGAAGGACGACCCCTCCCGCGCCGAAAAACTGGAGGCCGCCACGCTCACTGCGTGCGAAGTACCTGTCCGGATCATGGAACTGTGCTGCGAGGTGATCGGAAAGATCGCAGTCTTCGCAGAGAAGGGCTCGCGGCTCGCTGTCTCCGACGCCGGCTGCGGCGCGGTCATGCTGGAGGCAGCCCTGAAGGCAGCATCTCTCAACGTGTTCATTAACACAAAGTCCCTGAAGGACAGGGAAAAGGCTGCGGAGATCAACGCCCATGTCGAGGAGATGCTGGCGCAGTACGGAGAGCTTGCGGAGCGGATATTTCTTGGTGTGAGAGAGCAGATGTAAGACAGTGGGGACAGTCCCCACTGTCTTATGCTGAAAAACCGGGACTTTTCCTTGCTTTTTTTTGGCCAGACACCGGGGACTGTCCCCAGTGTCTTATGAAAGGATGGATTATGGCAAAGATACTGAGCGGGAAGGAAACCGCGGAGGCGTTGAACCAGGAACTGAAAGAGAAGTGCGAAGCGCTGAGAGCCGAAGGGAGTGAGCCGCGCCTTGCGATTGTGCGGGTGGGAGAGAACCCGTCGGATCTTTCTTATGAGCGGGGCGTTCTGAAGAGGGCGGCCGAGGTCGGTGTGGAGGTCGTAAGGATCGTACTTCCGGATGTCACCGAGATGAAAGCGGAAGAGCTGAAGGAGAAGCTGATTGGGACACTGAAGGAACTGAATCAGCGCGACGATGTCCACGGCGTTCTGATGTTCCGGCCCCTGCCCGGGGACCTGAGGCAGTATGAGCATGAAATCTGCAACACGCTCGCGCCGGAAAAGGACGTGGATTCCATGACGGATGTCAGCCAGGCAGCGGTCTACCTGGGTCAGAAGGTCGGGTTCCCGCCCTGTACGCCGGAGGCCTGCATCCGCATTCTCGACCATTACGGCATCGATCCGAAGGGCATGGAGACCACGATCATCGGAAGGTCTCTCGTAGTCGGGAAGCCGCTTGCGATGATGCTTCTTGCCCGGAACGCGACCGTGACGACCTGCCACACCCGCACGAAGGACGTGGCGGCGTGTGCAAGGCGCGCGGAATTGCTGATTTCGTCTGCCGGGGTCCTGAAAAGTCTGACAAGGGATTATGTCAACCAGGATCAGATCGTGATCGATGTCTCCATCAACTGGGATCCGGACAAGAAAGAGGGAAAAGGCGGCATCGCCGGTGACGCTGATTTTGAAAATGTAGAGCCATACGTCCGCGCCATCACCCCCGTCCCGGGCGGCGTCGGAGCCGTCACGACATCCGTGCTTCTCACCCATGTCGCGGAAGCATGTTTGAAAATGCAGCAGCTGAGCAAATAAATCAGGTCACTCTTTCACATAGTAATGCCGCTCAATCCACTTCGACAGTCCGTCAAGGCCCGGATAGATCGTCCGCTCGCTGATATTCAGCTGATCCAGAAGATCGCGGGTCTGCCAGCGCAGCTCTTTTTTAATCAGATAGCGGACCGTCCGGTTGGTATGTTCTGCCAGAAACCGTTCAATATCCTCCATATCCGAAGGTATGATGCCGAAAAATGAATACTGATTGATAATGCGCTGTTCCAGAGACGGCGGCTCTACAATCAGCATGGCCCGGTCTTTCATATCCTCGTCATATTCTTCAGGCCCGGAGCAGGCTTCCTGAAGCATTTTCAGGGAGAAGACGGTGGTGCCTTCCTTTTCCATGACGCGCTGATATTTCTCCGGAAGAAGCTCGTGGAGTTCGTTGACGTCAATTCTCCAGACAACGCAGTCATGATCGTCCATCTTGTCCAGATTGTGTTCGCTGAGCGCGAAATGCAGGCTCGTCAAAGGCGAGAAGGACCAGTCCAGCAGCCTTGTCGGAAGACCGTAATGCTGTCCCAGAATCATCTGCCTCCACACGCTGCCTTCGATGGAGGGCTCTTCGTAGAGGGCGTATTTTGTAAAATTCGACAGAATCATTTTCTCAAGATTTCTGCTCTTGGATTTGCAGACGCGCTTCAGGGAGGAGACAATCCTGAAATCACTGTTCGACATGCCGCGGTAGACGTGCAGTGAACGGAAGCGGTCCAGGTCCGGGCGGTAGTGCTGTTCCAGCAGAATGTTCGAAATTCCGAACATGTCATCTATTACCACTGTCTTATACATGTTTTTTGCTCCCTTCGCAGTTTTGGCTGCACAGATTTTGATAGATTTATTATACATGAAAATAACACTTCAGAGCCGATTTGACTGAATATTTCTGTTCTTCGGGTATATTCTCTGATATAGTAGAAATGCAATACCGATCAGTTTTCAGATAGAAAATGGAACACCAATAACAAAATCCAGATTTCAGGCAGCCGGATCGGATCTGCCGACGGAGGTCACTATGCAGTACGGTTATTTTGACAATGAAAAGCGCGAATATGTGATTACAAGGCCGGACACCCCGGAACCATGGGCGAATTACCTCGGCTCGCCGGAATACGGCGCGCTGATTTCAAATAACGCAGGCGGTTACAGCTTCGTGAAATCGGGCGCGAATGGCCGCATCCTTCGCTATTATTTCAATGATTTCGACCAGCCGGGCCGCTATATCTATATCCGTGACGACGAAAGCAAAGACTACTGGTCCGCGAGCTGGCAGCCGGTCGGCAAGCCTCTCGATCTCTATGAATCTCGCTGCCGCCACGGCCTCGGCTATACCGAGATTGAAGCCGCCTACAGCGGGATTGAGACAAAGGCGCTTTACTACGTTCCGGACGGCAAGACCTACGAGGTCTGGCGCCTCCGCGTCACGAACAAATCCGACCGCGCAAGGAAGCTCACGCTGACCGGATTCGCCGAATTTACGAACAATAAAAACTACGAGCAGGACCTTGTGAACCTGCAGTATTCGCGTTTCATCACGTCGACGGAATTCCGCGACAACAGGATCATCCAGTATGTCCACGCGAATATCGCGGGCAAGGGCGGCAGCGACGGAAATGATTTCGAAGAACGCTTCCTCGCCCTCATCGGCGCGCCGGTTTCGTCATGCACGGGCGAGCGGGAATCATTTTTAGGAAAATATCGCGGCTACGGCAACCCCAAGGGTGTCGAAGACGGCGAACTCGACGGCAAAATGAACTACGGCGGCTTCCCCGTCGCCGCGCTCTCCGCGAAGGCGGAACTGGCCCCCGGCGAGACAAAGACGATTGCCTTTATCCTCGGAGCGAAGAGCCATGAAGAGCAGGAGGAAATTATTGCGTCCTATCTCGGAAACAAAGAAGGTACTTCGAACGGAGCCTCCGCGATCGACGCCCGGTGCGACGCCGAAATCGAGCAGCTGAAAGCCCTCTGGAACGGAAGACTGGAAGCTCTCCAGGTGAAGACGCCGTCTCCGGAATTCGATACGATGATCAATATCTGGAATGCCTATAACTGCTACATGACCTTCATCTGGTCCCGCGCGGCTTCCTTCATCTACTGCGGCCTTCGCAACGGCTACGGCTACCGCGATACCGTACAGGACATCCAGGGAATTATTCACCTCGCGCCGCAGATGGCGAGAGAGAAGATCGAGTTCATGCTCTCCGCCCAGGTCCACCACGGCGGCGGTCTGCCGCTTGTGAAGTTCACGCATAACGCGGGCCATGAAGACACGCCCGAGGACGAATCCTATGTGCGCGAGACCGGGCATCCGGCCTACCGCGCGGACGACGCGCTGTGGCTGTTCCCGACGGTGTGGAAATACATTTCCGAGACCGGCGATAAAGCATTTTTAAAGAAAATGATCCTGTTCGCGGACAAGGACGAAGGGACGGTTTACGAGCATTTAAAGAGAGCGATCGCATTTTCCGAAAACCATCTCGGCCCGCACGGAATGCCCGCCGGCCTGCACGCGGACTGGAATGACTGCTTAAGACTCGGCGCCA
Organism: uncultured Eubacteriales bacterium; assembly: GCA_900319795.1. Classification (GTDB taxonomy): domain Bacteria; phylum Bacillota; class Clostridia; order Lachnospirales; family Lachnospiraceae; genus Chordicoccus. The sequence goes on from ONPU01000007.1 coordinate 26,537, forward strand.
ACGGCGAATCCAGTTTCGTCGCGTTCCAGTTCTACTACGCGCTGAAGATCATGCGCGAGTTTGCCTACATTACCGGCGACACCGCATACGCGGACGAACTTACGAAGCGGATCCGCGAGTTCGGCGAGCTGGTCAACGGCCTCTGCTGGGACGAGGACCGCTACATCCGCGGCTTCAAGGAGGACGGCACGGTCATCGGCGCGCGCACGGACAAAGAGGCGAATATCTGGCTCAATCCGCAGAGCTGGGCCGTCATCAGCGGCGCGGCCGATGAGGAGAAAGCGGAGAAGGCGCTGGAGACGGCCTACAGCCGGCTGAATACCGCGTACGGGCGCGAGGTGATGGATCCGCCTTACAAGGAGGAGGCATTTGATGGCGCGCTCATGGTCATTTTCAATCAGGGAATGAAGGAGAACGCGGGCATTTTCTCCCAGACGCAGGGCTGGGCGATCCTGGCGGACGCGCTGAAGGGCCACGGGGAGAGAGCATTTTCATGCTTTATGGAAAACGCCCCCTCCGCGCAGAACGACAAAGCCGAAATCCGCGGAATCGAACCTTACTGTTACGGCCAGTTTACCGAAGGCCACAGGAGCCCGCACCACGGCCGCTCGCATGTGCACTGGCTGACCGGCACCGCTTCGACCGTGATGGTCGGCTGCGTCGAGGGAATCCTCGGCCTTCGCCCGGATCCGGACGGCATCCGCATTTCGCCCGCGATCCCGAAGGAATGGCCCGGTTTCGAGATGGAAAAGACCTTCCGCGGCAAGAAGCTCCACATCCGCGTGGTTAACGAAAATCACAAGGAAAGCGGCTGCAACGCGATGTACCTGAACGGTTCCTTGGTGCAGGGAAATTATATTACCGAGGAAGAACTTCGGGATGAGAATGAAATCATTTACCATCTTTCATAAGTTGTGCTATAATCAGGAACATGTTTACGGGAAATGAGCCCCTGACAGGGGTTCATTTTTCTGGAAATGACAAAAGTGATACACCGGGAGGAAAAATTTAAAATGGAACGGGAACAGTTTCTGGAAGTATACAGACATTCCATGTCGCACATCCTGGCCAAGGCCGTGATCGAGATTTTCGGCAAGGACCAGGTTCAGTACGCGATCGGACCGCAGATCGCGGACGGATTCTACTATGACTTCATGCTGCCGCGTACAGTGGGCAAGGATGACTTCAAAACGATTGAAAATAAAATGCGCGAGATCCTGAAGCGCAAGGAAGACTGGCAGCGCATCGAAGTTTCGAAGGCCGAGGCGCTCGAAATCTTCAAGGATCAGAAATACAAGACCGAGACGATCATCGATCTTCCCGAAGACGAGACGATTACGATCTATAAGACCGGAGATGACTTCACGGATCTCTGCCGCGGCCCGCACGTCGAGAATTCCCAGGATCTGCTTTCGGTGGCATTTCAGATCAAGTCGGTGTCCGGCTCCTATTGGAAGGGCAGCGAGAAAAATGACCAGCTTCAGAGAATCTACGTCTACGCATTTCCGACAAAGCAGGAGCTGAAGGCCCACCTCGACCTCGTCCGTGAGGCGATGGAGCGCGATCACAAGAAGCTCGGACCGCAGCTCGACCTCTTCATGTTCGATCCGACCGCTCCGGGTATGCCGTACTGGCTGCCGCGCGGCTGGAAGATGTACAATGCGCTGCTCAACTACTGGAGAGACCTGCATGAAGATCACGGCTATACGGAAATTTCCGCTCCGGTAATCAACAACAAGGAAATCTGGGAGACCTCCGGACACTGGGGCCACTATCGCCAGAACATGTTCTGCATTCAGGAAGACGGCGAGGATTACTGGGCTGTCAAGCCGATGAACTGCCCGAACGCGATCAAGGTTTATATGCATTCCCAGAAGAGCTACCGCGATCTTCCGGTCCGTCTTAACGAAGTGGATGTCATCCACAGAAAAGAAAAATCAGGCGAGCTGAACGGCCTGTTCCGCGTTCAGGAATTCCGTCAGGACGACTCCCACAACCTGATCCGTGAGGACCAGATCGAAGAGGAAATCCACGACATCATGAGCATCGCGGACGAAATCTACTCCACGCTGGGACTGACCTACCGCGCCGAACTTTCCACAAGACCCGACGATTTCATGGGTTCGCCGGAGCTCTGGGATCAGGCGGAAGATTCCCTGAAGACGATCCTCAACAAGGTCTACGGCGAAGGCAATTATGAAATCAACGAAGGTGACGGGGCATTTTACGGACCGAAGATCGACCTTCAGATGAAGGACTGCCTCGGCCGTGAATGGCAGATGGGCACGATCCAGCTTGACTTCCAGCTGCCGCTCAACTTCGACGCGAAGTACGTCGCCCAGGACGGCACATTCCATCGCCCGGTGATGGTACACCGCGCGATCTTCGGATCCATCGAACGCTTCATCGGCATCCTGATCGAGAACTTCAAGGGCTCCTTCCCGTTCTGGCTGAGCCCGTACCAGGTCGGCATCGTCCCGATCCGCGTCGAACACAACGACTACGCCAAGGAAGTCGCCGCCATCCTCAAGGAGAACGGCATCCGCGCGGAAGCGGACTATACGGACAACAACATGAAGGAAAAGATCAAGACCTTCAAGAACTACAAAGATCCGTACATCATCGTCCTCGGCAACCAGGAAGCCGAGAACCGTACGGTCTCCATCAACATCCGCGGCAACAAGCAGCTGAAGGATGTGCCGCTTGACACATTCGTGGCGATGTGCCGGAAGATGAATAAGGAACACTCGCTGGAGCTTATTGAGACGGTGGAGTGAGGAACATGCGCCGAAATTTATAGAGGCGAATGTCTGAGAAAAGTATATTGAGGTGTAAAGCCGCCGCGCTTGAGGGAGCGCGGCGGTTTTTTCGTTGGGGATTGGCTTGGGGGCGGGCGGCTAACGAATTTTCCGTACTGAAGGGCACAGAGCAAGATTACTACGGACTTCCCAAACGTATTTCTCCGTATTGAAAGGCTTTAAGCAAGGTTACTACGGACTTCCCAATCGTATTTCTCCGTATTGAAAGGCTTTAAGCAAGGTTACTACGGACTCCCACGTCATATTTTTCCGAACTGAAAGCCTTTAAGCAAGGTTGCTACGGACTCTCACGTCATATTTTTCCGAACTGAAAGATCTTAAGCAAGGTTGCTACGGACTTTCCCGTCAAATTTCTCCGAACTGAAAGCCTTTAACCATGGTTACTACGGAGCACACTAGAACGAAAGAACAATCATAAAGAATATAAGACCTCAACATCTTGTATTACTTGGATTTTTCCGATAAGATGAAAGAACTGCACGAACCGTCCGGCGTAAGGGCCGGCCTGCAGGAATACCAAACTATATGAAATGAGGATAAAACCATGATCAGTCGTATGCTGATGGATGCGAGAGTACATGAAGCGGACGCGGGCGACCGTATCACCGGGATCGACCGCCCCGGCTTTCACCTGACGCCGCGAAGCGGCTGGATGAACGACCCCAACGGCTTCTGCTTCGCCGGTGGCAAATACCACATGTTCTACCAGTACTACCCCTACGCATCTCATTGGGATTCCATGCACTGGGGCCATGCGGTCAGCGAGGACCTGCTGCACTGGGAGTATCTGCCCTGCGCGCTGGCGCCGGACCGCTATTATGATCAGGACGGCGTCTATTCCGGCAGCGCGATCATGATGCCGGACAGCCGGATGATGCTGATCTACACGGGCCGGCGCATTGACAGGGAAAGGGGCCGCGCCCCGAAAGAAAGGCAGGTGCAGTGCCTGGCCTTCGGTGACGGCGTCGATTTTGAAAAATACGAGGGAAATCCCGTCATTACGGCCAATCATTTGCCGGCATTCGCAAGCCCGCAGGACTTCCGCGACCCGAAGATTTTCCGCCTGGCGGACGGCACCTACAGCTGCATTACCGGCAGCAAGACGGAAGAAGGGGACGGGCAGGTGCTTTATTTTTCAAGTCCTGATGCGCTGCATTGGAAATTCGAAAAGATTCTTGTGGAAAATAAAGGCCGCTTCGGTCGCATGTGGGAATGCCCCGACTTCTTCCCATTGGATGGAAAATGGGTTCTCCTCACCAGCCCCCAGGACATGCTCCCGCAGGGGCTCGAATACCACAGCGGAAATGGCACCCTCGCCCTCATCGGTGACTACGATGAGCAGAAAATTGATTTCCGGGATGAGTTCAACCAGTCAGTCGACTACGGCATGGATTTCTATGCACCGCAGACCGTCCTGACCGGCGACGGCCGCCGCGTGATGATCGGCTGGATGCAAAACTGGGATGCTGTCGCGATTCGCGAACCGGAGGCGCCGTGGGCCGGCCAGATGAGCCTTCCGCGCGAGCTGCATATTGTCAATGGCCGCCTGAATCAGTGGCCGATCCGCGAATTTGACGAACTGCGTAAAAACCGTGTGGAATATAAAAATGTCCCGGTCGGCAAGGACAAGCTCTATCTCGACGGCATGTCCGGCCGCATGGTCGACATGGAACTTGTGATTCGTCCGAAGGATCCTGAAAAATCCTATTCCAAATTCGTGATTCGTTTTGCGGAAGATGGTGAAACCTACACTTCAATCCGCTTCCGTCCTCATGAGTCAACCCTCAAGATCGACCGCAAATTCTCCGGCTCCCGCCGGGCGATCGTTCACCAGAGACGCTGCCTCGTCGAGAGCGCGGAAGACGAGCTCCGCCTTCGCATCATCCTCGACCGCTTCAGCTGCGAAGTCTTCATTAACGGCGGCGAGAAAGTCATGACAGCAACGTTCTTCACAGACATGTACGCCGACAAGATCTCTTTCCGGGCGGACGGAGATGTAGTAATTGATGTGGTGAAGTACGATATCGTTCCGTGAATTGAAAGATGACCCGCCTTTTCTTCAGAAGGCGGGTCATCTTTTTTGAAGAAAGTTCTAACTCGTTTCATTTTCAGTATAAGACAAAAAAAGGCGGGCTCTGTGGACCGCCTCGTGTTTCATTTTCAATATTCAATTATTTCAGAAGGTGAGAAGCAATCCAGCAGCCGTCATCGATCTGTGTCCAGTAATAGCCGTCATCTTCGTTGAAGACCTTGCGGACTGTATCAACATAGCAGCCGTTTCTCAGGGTGTATTCCTTGGAGAAGCCTGTTCCCGGGCCGGAGCGAACGTTGACATAATTCGCGGAGTCATTTGCTACTCTTCTTAATTTGCCGCCAGCTACCTCTTCAAGAGCTTCATCATTGATTTTATTCATTTCACTCATTGTTTTTTCTCCTTTTTGTTTTCCTGTTCGGAAGTGTGTTTGTTTTTGATGTGTTCACTTTATCACATGAAGAATCACAGAAACAGCACACTTCATTTTTCAATACTATAACAGATCAGCCAGCGTTTTGCCATAGAAGAAATCGTGAACGACCTTGTCGTATTCCTCCCACATCGGGAGGGTGTGGCAGGCGGACTGCCGCGGGCATTCATTGTTCTTGCCGGCGAGGCAGGCTACCGGTGAAAGAGAGCCTTCCATCAATTCGAGCACTTCGCCGATTTTGTATTCCTCGGGCTTTCTGCTCAGCTTGTAGCCGCCGCCCTTGCCGCTGGCCCCCTTGAGGAGTCCGGAGGTGACGAGATCTTTGACGATAATTTCGAGATACTTTTTGGAAAGCTCCTGTCTGGCGGCGATGTCCTTTAAAGGGATATAGTTGCCGTGATCATTTTGAGCCAAATCAATCATTACGCGGATCGCATACCGACCTTTTGTGGAAATCATTTCCGTACCGCCTTTCCTGTTTTTTGCCTATTATATCACTAGGCGACTTACTTTGGAAGAGGGTGGGGGCTTGGAAATCTACTGTGATTCGACTTTTCACCTATTGACCAACTAGGCATATAGATTTATAATGATGCAAAAGGCACGGGAGTGCACCAACGGGGTCTGGGACCACTGTCTTATAAGACACCGGGGACAGTCCCTGCTGTCTTACTTTATAACCGGAGAGGAGAAAAAACGTGATTTACGCTGATAACGCAGCTACTACCAAGATGAGTGCTTCCGCAATCGAAACCATGACAAAAATTGTGGAAGAGACCTGGGGAAACCCGTCGAGCCTTTACAGTGTCGGGCAGAGGGCGAAGGAAGTTCTCGAAGAAGCAAGGGAGGACGTAGCCAAGATCATCGGGGCGGAGCCCCGGGAGATTATATTTACCTCGGGAGGAAGCGAAGCTGACAACCAGGCGATCCGTTCCGCGGCGGAGATCGGGCGGAAAAAGGGGAAGACGCATATCATTTCCACGAAATTTGAGCATCATGCGGTGCTCCATACGCTGGAGCGGCTGCGGAAGGAGGGCTTCGATATTACCCTTCTCGATGTGCATGAAAACGGGCTGGTCGTGCCGGAGGAGGTCGCGGCGGCCATTCGCGACGACACCTGCCTGGTGACGATCATGTTTGCGAACAATGAGATCGGGACGATTCAGCCGATTCGGAAAATCGGTGAGATTTGCCGGGGGAAGGGAGTCATTTTCCATACGGACGCGGTGCAGGCGATCGCGCATGTCCCGATCAATGTCAAGGAAGACAATATCGACATGCTGTCCGCTTCCGCCCACAAATTCCACGGGCCGAAGGGCGTCGGTTTTCTGTATGTGAAAAATGGCATCCCTCTCACCAACCTCATCGAAGGCGGCGCGCAGGAGCGCGGCAAGCGTGCCGGCACGGAAAATGTCCCGGCCATCGCGGCCATGGCGACGGCCCTGAAGGAAGCTTTTTGCAAGATGACGGATAATAACGCGCGCCTGACAGCGGCCCGCGACCGCATCATCGCCGGGCTGTCCGAGATTCCGCATTCGGCGCTCAACGGGGACAGCATTTCCAGGCTTCCCGGGAATGTGAATTTCTGCTTCGAGGGCATCGAAGGCGAGTCGCTGCTGCTCCTTCTCGACGACAAGGGCATTCAGGCTTCGTCGGGCAGCGCCTGCACATCCGGCTCGCTCGACCCGAGCCACGTGCTGCTTGCGATCGGGCGCGTGCATGACGTCGCCCACGGCTCGCTGCGGCTCAGCCTCGGTGAAGACATCACCGACGAGGAGGTCGAATATATCATCAAGTCGGTCCGGGAGGTCGTGGAGCACCTGCGGAGCTTTTCGCCGGTGTGGCGGGACCTTTGCGCCGGAAAGTCGGAGTTCATACTGCCGTGAGCGTACCAAAGGTGCCAGGCCCCGGTGGTGCAAAGCGTACCAAAGGTGCCAGACCCCGGTGGTGCAGATATAAAACAGGAGGAAAATTGAGATGGCATTATACAGTGAAAAAGTGATGGATCATTTCCGCAACCCGCGCAATGTGGGCGTGATTGAAGACGCCGACGGAGTCGGAGAAGTCGGCAACGCGAAATGCGGCGATATTATGAAGATGTATCTGAAAATTGAAGATGATATGATCAAGGACGTGAAGTTCGAGACGTTCGGCTGCGGGAGCGCAATCGCTTCCAGCTCGATGGCGACGGAGCTGATTAAGGGAAAGCCTGTTGCCGACGCTATGAATCTGACAAATGAAGCCGTCGCGGAAGCCCTCGACGGACTGCCGGGCTACAAAATGCACTGTTCGCTTCTGGCGGAGCAGGCGATCCATGCGGCTCTGGACGATTATAAAAAACGAAATGAAGCAAAGTAAAATGCTGCAAATGAAGCGAACGCATTAACCCTTCTTTTTTCGGAGCTCGCGGAAGAAGTTCGTCATCAGGGCGGAGCATTCTTCCGTAAGGATGCCGTCCGTGAGTTCGACCTGATGATTGAAGCCGGCGACGTGCAGGATGTCGATGACAGACCCTGCGCTGCCGGCTTTCGGATTGCGTGCCCCTATGACGCAGCGCGGGATCCGCGCCTGGACAATCGCGCCGGCGCACATCGGGCAGGGCTCGAGGGTGACGTAGATCGTGCAGCCTTCGAGGCGCCAGTCGCCCATTTTTTTCGCGGCGCGGCGGATGGCGATGAGCTCCGCGTGCGCGAGCGTGCTGCCTTCGGTGTTGCGGCGGTTGTAGCCGCGGGCGATGACATTTCCCTCATATACAATGACGCAGCCGATCGGCGTTTCATCAATCGCCGCGGCTTTTTTTGCCTGCCTTAAGGCCTCGCGCATGAACTTTTCGTCTGTCTGTTTCTGTGCGTTCGATGATTCGTTCATAAAGATTTCACTGTCGGTGTGCTTCATTTTGAATACCCCGGGTGGTATAATTTTGAAATGCGGTTGGGCTGCATTTGCAAATACATTTTTAAAGGAGACCAAGATGCCCGAATTATCCGGCACCCAGAATTATACAGTAGAATTCAACGATTTTACAATGACGGGGAATTCCGATTCGGAAAATGATTCCTCCACCATCTACGGCCCGCACCTCGCGGAAATGCGGCGGATCCTTCGGGAAGTCGTCGATGAGATCACCAGCGTCCGGGCGGCTTTGAAGGATGAATTCGGCCAGGATCCCGTCGATCACTGCCTCGCGCGCATCAAATCGGACGAGAGCATGCGGGAAAAGCTGCGCCGGAAGGGCCTCGCCGAAACGGCCGACAACGCGCTTTTTGAGATCAAGGACGCCATCGGCGTGCGGATTGTCTGCAGTTTTCTGAACGATGTTTACACCATCCGCGACCGGATCGAGGCGCTCTCCGACATTGTCGTGACGGAGGAGAAGGACTACATCCGCCATTCGAAGAGCAACGGATACAGGAGCGACCACCTGATCGTCCGGGTCCGCGGAAAATATTTCGTCGAAATGCAGCTGCGGACGATTTCCATGGACACGTGGGCGGCGTTGGAGCACCAGATGCGCTATAAAAAGAAGCGCACGGACAATGACACCCTCATTCGCGCGGAGCTGAAGCGCTGCGCGGACGAACTCGCGTCCACGGACGTTTCGATGCAGACGATCCGCGACATGATCATGATGGACCTGTGATGTTGAAGTGCAAGACAGTGGGGACAGTCCCCACTGTCTTATAAGACACCGGGGACAGTCCCCGCTGTCTTGGCCTATATACAAACCAGAGGAAATATATATATGAAAATTTTACTAGCTGAAGATACGCGCGACATGAACCGCGCGATCAGCACCATTTTGACACTTGAAAAATATGACGTGGAATCCGTATTCGACGGCGCGGAGGCGCTGGAGCGCCTGAAGAAGGACAGCTTCGACGGCATCATCCTCGACATCATGATGCCGAAGATGGACGGCCTTCAGGTTCTGAAAGCGATCCGAAGCAGCGGCATTCTGACGCCGGTCCTGCTCCTCACCGCGAAGGCTGAAATCGACGACCGCGTGACGGGCCTTGACGCCGGCGCGGATGACTATCTGACGAAGCCGTTCGCGATGAAGGAACTTCTGGCGCGCGTCCGCTCCATGACGCGGCGGCACACGGAATACAGCGGCCGGGAGCTGAAATACGGCGACATCGTGCTCAACGCCGCGAACTTCGAACTCGCGGGGATCAACTCCGTCCGCCTTTCGATTAAAGAATTCGAGCTGATGCAGACGCTGATGCTGAACGCGGAGCGGCCGCTCGACACGCGCTACATTCTCGAGCACGTCTGGGCCAACGAGCCCGAAGCCCGGCCCGATACCGTGTGGCTCTATATTTCGTACCTGAAGGGCAAGCTCCGCTCGGTGGATTCGCGCCTCAGCATTGAAGGCGAGCGGGGCGGCAGCTTCCGACTCATTAAAGCCTGATTTCCGTCATTTCATTTTGAAAATGAAACCCGCACCCGGCGAAAGCAGAACGCATAAAGGAGAGCTATGGATGCCAGAACGATCAAAAGGCTGAGACTGAAGTTCATATTGATTTCGACGGTGACGTACTTCCTGGTCATGATCTTCATGGGCCTGTTCATTAATGCGTCAAATATTCTCCTGTCCCGCCAGCAGATCCACACCGTCCTCAGCTACATGCTGGCTGAGGAAATGAAATCCGACGATGAGAGATCTGAAGAAAACCCGCAATCTGACGAGACCGAGAACGAGAACGAGGACGCGGTCAAGGACGGCCAGAAGGACGACCATGACAAAGCCGAGCATCATGAGAACATGCTGAACCAGTTTTCTGCCGAGTTCCGTTATTCAGCACGCTATTTTTCCGCCATTTTGGATAAAAATGGTTCCCCGACCGAGATCAAAACCGCCCATATCATGGCCCTCACAAGGGAAGAGGCGTCGGCGATGGCGGTGAAAGCATTTTCAAAGAAGAGAAGATTCGGGCGCGACGGAGATTATTATTATGAAAAAGCGGTCGATGAGAATGAGTATACGCATATCATTTTTCTGAACTGCTCGGCACAGATTGCGCAGAATATGCGGATTCTGTACATTTCCATGCTGATCGCAGCGGCGGGCCTTCTGATTACGCTCGTGCTCGTGTACATTTCCTCGTACCGCATGATCCAGCCGGAAATGGAAAATATCCGCCGTCAGAAACAATTTATCACAAATGCAAGCCACGAGCTGAAGACTCCTTTAGCGGTCATCCGCGCAAACAACGAAATTGAGGAAATGATCCACGGCCCGAGCGAATGGACCGAGTCCACGATGCGCCAGGTCGAGCGTCTGGACGGCCTCATCCGGAACCTTGTCCTCATCACCCGCGCGCAGGAAAAGGAGGACCGCTCCGTCATGACGCGCGTCAACGTCACGCAGCCGGTTGAGGAAACCGTCGGCCCGTACGAGTCGATCGCGCAGCAGGAGCACAAGGAACTCATTCTGAATCTGCAGCCGGACATCGAGTTCGTCGCTGACGAGAGCAAAATCCGTCAGCTCGCGTCGCTCCTCATTGACAACGCATTTAAATATTGTGATGAAAACGGGCGTGTGACATTTACGCTTGATACACTGAAAAAAGGGCGCACTCTGCGCATGATCTGTTCCAACAGTTACGCCGAAGGGGCGAGCGTCGACTACAGCCGCTTCTTTGACCGTTTCTACCGCGAAGATTCTTCGCACAATACCGACAAGGGCGGATACGGCATCGGCCTGTCCATCGCGGAATCCATCTGCCAGCAGTACGGCGGCTCGATCGATGTCTCCTGGAAGGATGGGGAGATCAGTTTTACCTGCCTGCTGAACTGATTCTTTTTTTGCACCAAAGGTGCCAGACCCCTGTGGTACACTTCGCACCACAGGGGTCTGGCACCTTTGGTGCACCTTTGGCGTAGAATTCTCTACGAATTGATGTAAAAATTTGCCAATTGCATACTAATTCGTGTATAATTAGCTTGTATGTTTGGCTGTTTTTTGAACAGCGATTGTTCGTTATGCAACAGCGCATCTTTTTACGAGGTAATCAGAAAGATCTATGATTCAGACGATCCGGAAAAAACTGAAATCCGAAGACGGCGCGTCCCTTATGCTTGCGCTGCTCTTTTTCGTGATCTGCGCAATGGTGGCCTCGGTGATCCTGGCGGCGGCGACGGCTGCGGCGGGGAGGATTTCGAAGCTGGAGGAGACTGACAGGAACAGGCTTGCGATGGAATGTGCTGCGTCGATTCTTGAAGAGCAGTTAAATGGCTGGACATATCAGCTTACATATACTGGAACAGCAACCCATATTGATGAAGTAATTGAAAATAGATGGTTCAATGATGCAAATATTTACACCGATGAGGACGGAAACAAAGAAGCACATAGGAACCTGCTTTTGGCAGATATTATTGAAACGCGGTTGAAAAGTAAGATCAACGATACTCTCACCAAATTCACACCTCAGGAATTCGAGCTGTCAGTTATCGGATATTCAGAAAAACAAATACCAAAAGTAACGGTTGAGGTCACCAAGATTGAAGATGACGACTTTACCGTAATACTGAAACTATCCACAGGAAATTCCGGAGAAATGTATCTGACATTTGCCGGAGACTATAAAGCACCTCATAGTGAAACGATCAACGGAGTAACGACTGAACATGCGGAAATTGCCTGGCGAACGTATACGGCAATATTCAATGATGGGGAATATTAAAAATATTATGAAATCGTTATTTCAGAAAATTAGACGAAAGCTGAATGTCAAGGGCGAGTCTATGGCTGAGGTGCTGGTAGCAGCTCTCATCATCGAGCTTGCGCTTATCGCTGCGGCGTCCATGATCATCTCAGCAGGCAATATTATCAGAAAATCAAAGGCCAAATATGATGCTTATTATACTACAAAGAATGAAATTGCCCGCGAAGAGAATTTAGTGGATGACAGTGATGACAGTGATGACAGTGATAAAAAGAAAGTGGAAATAAAAGCGAAAAACGGGTCAGCTGTTTTTCGCATAGACGTTGATGTGAAAAAGACAAATTCAGACAAACCGATCTACATTTATGAGAAAGCCGGTTCATAAATAGTCTGCATTAAATGGTAAATCAAATTATTTTTAGCAGAGGAAACTTATGCTGAAAGAAATTCGTAAAAAACTGAAGAGCACTGCTGCTTTTTCATTGTCAGAAACCCTGATGGCTGTTTTGCTGCTCTCCATTGTGTTTACTGCTGTCAGCGGTGGTGTTGTCGTGATGCAGAGAGATTATGACAAGATTGTGGTTCGCGCCGAACAGCAGACATCTCTGGCTACGACGGTTTCAGTAATTACTGCTGATCTGGAGTCTGCGTCTAAAATAACAACGGATGGGACAAATGTAGTATGTTTCTATGCAACAAGGAGGAATCAGTTCATCCGCTATGTGCAGGGAAAAAAGAACGAAGCTTATAATGAAATTGTAACGGTAAATCCCGAGACGGCAACCTTCGCCGACATAAATACTCTCGGCGGGAGCATTTATGTCGGCACTACCGATGGAACGGCAAAACTTCTGACAAAATCAACCCCGCTTTTATCGAGCGCGGCAGCAGAGGTCTTCCATTCCGGTAATTCTGCGAATGCCAGATTAAAGACCGCTGTAAGTCCAATTACTTACGTGGCTGACAATTCAGGAAAATATGTCAAATATTTCACTGTAACAGTCGGAGTAGCAGCTAAAGGTGCAAGCCAGAATGAGTATATTACGATCAATGTGAAACCATATAATCATATTCCTCTGACATGATTGTTATCCCGGCTTTAAGGGGACGAACAGTGAAGGCCGGGGAGTAAACATTTTCAAAAGGAGTAACATCCAATGAAGTACAAACGACTGGGGGAAATGCTGGTCGACGTCGGTGTCCTCACCGAAGACCAGCTGACAGAAGCACTCGGCAAGCAGAAAGGGTCCGGCAAACGTCTCGGAACCGTTCTCGTCGATGAAAAATACATCACCGAGACTCAGCTGATCGAGACTCTGCGCATGCAGCTCGGTATTGATTTCATCGATCTCAACAATGTGAAGATCGATCCGTCCATGGCCACGCTCGTGCCGAAGAACATCGCGCGGGCGAACCGCGTGGTGCCGGTGAGGGTGGTCCGCGATACGCTGTACCTCGCGATGGAGGATCCGATGAACTTCCCGGCGGTCGAGACCGTGCGCAACACGACCAAGAAGCGCGTGGTGCCGATGATCGCCTATTCCCAGTCGATTGAGCGCGCCCTGACGACTCTTTATGAAAATGAAGGCGCCGCCCGCGCCATGGAAGAAATGCGCGAAGAAGGTGGATTCGTCTCCGAAGAAGGCCGCAGCGGCATTCTTGACAATGATGAGACAAATGCCGCGCCGACCGTCAAGCTTGTCAACTCCATTCTTGAGCGCGGCATTACCGAAAAGGCGTCCGATATCCATGTCGAACCGCGTGAAAATGGCATGGTTGTCCGCTTCCGCGTGGACGGCCGTCTGAATACGATCCTGGAGATTCCGAAGGAGCTGCAGGCGGCGGTCATTTCCAGATTTAAAGTTATGGCGGGAATGAATATCGCAGAGCGCAGGATCCCGCAGGACGGTCGTGCCCTTGTTCACCGTACGGACGGCACGGACATTGACATGCGTCTCAACTCGCTGCCGACCATTTACGGAGAGAAGATTGTTATCCGACTCCTGATGCGTGAAAGCTCGACGCTGACGAGACGCGGGATCGGTATTACGGAGCGGGATAATGCGAAATTTGACCGCATTTTGAAAAATACCAGCGGCGTGATCCTCATCGTCGGTCCCACCGGTTCCGGTAAGACGTCGACGCTGTATACGATGATCAACGAGCTGAAAGACGAAGCCGTCAATATGATTTCCCTCGAAGACCCGGTGGAATTCCAGATTGAAGGGGTCGCGCAGGTCGCGATCAATGAGAAGGTGGGGCTGACATTTGCGAGTGCGCTTCGCGCCTGCCTGCGTCAGGATCCGGATATCATCTGTATCGGGGAAATTCGTGACGGCGAGACTGCCGAAATCGCGATGCGCGCCGCTATGACCGGCCACCTTGTGCTTTCCACGATTCATACTGAAGATACCGTCGCCGCCATCGACCGTCTGAAGGATATGGGAATTGAACCATATCTGATCGCCGGCGCTGTCCGCGGCGTTGTTTCGCAGAGACTTGTGCGCCGGATCTGCCCGAACTGCAAGGAAGAGTATAAGCCGGATCCGGATCTTGTCGAAATCGTCGGCATGGACGAGGCAAGCATAAGAAAATCGAAATATACCGTGGATGAAGATGTATATGAGGCGACGGACGGAGCGTCCGGAGATGCCTCGGATGACGGGGTGGAAGAAACACCGGTCAAGAAGATCCGCTTCTATCACGGAGCCGGCTGCCATCAGTGCTTCGATTCCGGCTACCGCGGCAGAACCGGTGTTTTCGAGATCCTGCCTATCACCGCCCAGCTCCGTGACAAGATCAGTGAAGGCGTGACCGGCAGCGAGCTTCGAAGAGAAGTTTCGAAGGATCCGAATTTCGTGCCGATGATCGTCAACGGTCGCGATCTGGTCCGCGAAGGCGTGACCACGGTTGATGAGCTGGTCAGAACGATCGTGACTGTGGAATAAGACGCGGGGCTTTTGAGTAAAGCCGCTGAAAGAGACCATTTTCCAAACAAGAATAAGGGAGAACAGCATGGCACTTTCGATAGAGGAAATCATTGCAAAGGCAAAGGAAAACCGCGGTTCCGACATTCATCTGGCGCTGGGCGTCCCGCCGAAATACCGTGTCGACGGCAAGCTGCAGAACCTGGTTGAGGAGGCTCTGACATATGAGGACTGCGAGGCCTACGCGAAGAGGCTCGCGCGGGGCAGATACGACGAAATCGCCGAGATCGGCGAGCTCGACCTCGCGGAGACCATCGGAGGTTCCCGTGTCCGTATCAACCTCTTCCGCCAACAGGGAGCGGTGTCCGCGTCGCTTCGTATCCTGAGCGACAGGATTCCGAAGATCGAGGATCTCGGACTGCCGGGGCTGGTCGCGCAGTTCCCGACATGGCAGAAGGGCATTATCCTCGTGACCGGTGAAACCGGTTCCGGTAAATCGACGACCCTGGCGGCCATTCTGGATCAGATCAATCATACGAGACGCGAGCATATCATTACGCTCGAGGACCCGATCGAATACATTTACAAACCGGATCTGTGCCTCATCAACCAGAGGGACGTCGGCAAGGACACCCGCTGCTACGCGGACGGCCTTCGCGCGATCCTTCGTGAGGACCCGGATATCATTCTGATCGGCGAAATGCGTGACGGCGAGACGATCGAAACCGCGCTGACAGCGGCGGAGACCGGCCATCTCGTATTTGCGACATTGCATACGAATTCGGCGGCGGATTCGGTGGACCGTATCGTGGGAACATTTCCGGCGGAGCGGCAGCCGCAGATCCGTATGCAGCTTTCGACCTGCTTAAAGGCGGTGCTTTCCCAGCAGCTGCTCGTCCGCAAAGGCGGCAAAGGACGCTGCGCGGCCTGCGAGGCGATGCTGGTCACGCCGGCGATCAAGAACCTGATCCGCGAGGGCAAGACCCCGCAGATGCAGTCTTCGATTCTGGCGGCGTCCAACCTCGGCAGCATAACGATGGACAACTGCCTGATCCGTATGGTCAAGGACGGGAAGATCTCGCCCGAGACAGCGGTGGAAGCGGCAGCGGACGCCGAATTTGTCAGCAATAACGTCAGCGGCATGGGCGGTTTCTCCGGCGGCGGCTTCGGCGCTTCGCAGGGAGTCGGAGGCATGCGCGGCGGCGCGGGTCAGCAGGGCGGTTTGCGCGGCGGCCAGGGCGGCAGCAGGTATACGCCGCTTCGGTAAGGCATTTCATTGCTTCGGTGAAGCCAGAGCGGGAGCAGATATATGCCACTTTGCTGAGGCATTTCATTTTCAAAAATAAGCATCAAAATCGGCACTAATCGGAGGACAATCGATGACATCCTACAAATATTCAGCACTTTCGCCCGACGGCGCGCGTGTCAACGGCGTCATGGAGGCGATGGACGAGTACTCGGCCGTAGCCAAGATCAAGGCCCAGTATCCCGTCGTTCTGAAAATTGAAGAAGTCAAGACGTCGGAGACGCTCAGCTTCCTGAGCCAGGACATCAACAAAAAGGTGGATCCGAAGGCTCTTTCGGTGATGTGCTCCCAGTTCGCGATTATGCTCCGGTCCGGCCTCAACGTGGCAGTCTGCATGGAAATGATCGCCAACCAGACCGAGGACAAAAAAATCCGCAAAATGCTCCACGACTCCGCCGAAGACGTCGCCCAGGGCGCGTCCGTAGCGGCAAGTTTCGAGAAGAACTGCGAGGGGCTGCCGATTACATTTATCGAGACGGTGCGTGCGGGCGAACTTTCCGGTACGCTGGACCGCTCCTTTGAAACGCTGGAGGCCTATTATTCAAGATCCTACCAGTTGGCACAGAAGATCCGTTCGGCGATGACCTACCCGATCTTCGTTCTCATTATCGCGATCGTCGTGCTTTTGGTCGTGATGATCAAGGTCATCCCGACCCTGACGGCCGTTTTCGGAGACCTCGGCGGCGAGCTGCCGGCTATGACGCTCGCGCTCATTGCCATGTCGAATTTCTTCAGGAGATGGTGGCCGCTGATTGTAGGCATCATCCTTCTCCTTGTGATCGGATCGATGGTCTACTCCAGAACGGAAAAGGGCAAGATCTTCTTCGGAAAACTGTTCCTGAAAATGCCTGTTCTCGGCAAGATCAACACCCTGAACGGCGCCGCCCAGTTCGCAACCACGATGTCCGCGCTGCTGCAGGCCGGTCTTTCGGTCAGCAACGCGCTGGAAGTCACGTCGAAGGTGATGGACAACTACGTCCTCGGACTTGAAATGCGCAGAATCGTCGAAAAGGTGGAAGCCGGACACAGGCTGGGAGACTGCATGCGGAAGGTGGAATATTTCCCGCAGATTCTGACGGAAATGACGGCCATCGGCGAGGAAACCGGTGAATTGGAAGGAACACTGGACGTCATCGGTGCCTATTATACAAATGAGTCGAATTACGCCGTAACGGACGCGATCAACAAGCTCGAGCCGACGATCATGGTCTTTATGGCAATATTTGCGGGATTTATCGTTATTTCGATCTATTTGCCGATGTTTACGATGTACGATTTGATGTGATCGGAAAGAGATATTATTTTCAGGATGAGAGAACACATTTTCCGAAAATTGAAAAACGATCGGGGCGGCGTATCCCGCCGGGAAGTGCTGCTGGTGACGCTGATTTCCCTGATGGTGCTGTTCTTTGTATATGAGGGCTACAAATGGTACCGCGACTCCCTCGCCCGCGGCGACGACAAAATGATGGTCAATACCGCGGAATCCGTTGGGCGGGTCAACTCAAATAACGGCCTCGGCTGCGTGGTAGACGGCTGCAGAGGCGGGCTCGGCGGGCATTGCGACCACTGGAACGGATTCGGGTATGTGGGCTATTTTGACAACGTCGGCAACTGTATTGTAGGGAAGAAACCGCGCGGGTATAATGAATACCCGGTGATGGAAGTCGACGGAAAGAAGTATTACGGTGAGCGGGGAACGATGGTGATCCGCGTGTACGGAAAGGATGCGAATGTGACGCTCAGCTGGGAGCCGGGCAAATCATAAGGACGTCTATGGCAGATACGACGATTACAATTTATATCTGTATAGTGGCCGCTGTGATCGGGACCGTCTTCGGCAGTTTCATCAATTGCTGTGCGTGGCGGGTCGTCAGGGGTGAGAATTTCATTTCCGGGAAAAGCCACTGCGCGGTGTGCGGACATCCGCTCGGCTTTTTCGACCTGATTCCGGTATTATCCTGGCTGTTCCTCCGGGGCAAATGCCGCTACTGCGGAGAGAAGATTTCGCCCCGCTACATGCTGACGGAACTTCTGATGGGAGCGGTCGGAGCGATTCTTGTTCTGCGCTTCGGGCTCAGCACGGTGGCGGTGCGCTATTTCGGGCTGTGTGTGATTCTTCTGGGGCTTTCTCTGACGGACCTCGACAGCAGGAAGATCCCGGACGGATTCATCGTTGCCGGCATCATCTGGTGGCTCGTGACGATTCCGGTCACGGCCGGCCCCAGCGGTTTCCCGGTCTTCGGGATCCGCGGCCTTACGGAAGGCCTGAGCGCGGCGGCGTCCGGGACGGAGTCGGCGGTCTGCGAAGCGGGCATTGGTTCACTGACGCATGCGGGAAGTATGCTTCAGGAACTCAAATACGGCCTCCTCGGCGGCGTGGGAATCGGCGGCGGGATGCTTGCCATTTCCCTTCTTTTTGACTATGTCATGAAGAAGGAATCGCTGGGCGGAGGAGACATCAAACTGTTTTTTATGACCGGCCTCTATCTGGGACTCGGAATCGGCCTCTTCAACCTGCTGTTGTCCTGCCTCGTGGGACTCTTCATGTCGGCAGTGCTGAAGAAACGGAAGATTCCGTTCGGCCCGGCGATCTCGCTGGCCTCGTTTATAAGCATATTGTTCGGGCCGACGGTGATCCGCTGGTATGTGAGTCTGCTGCTGTGATAAGACACTGGGGACAGTCCCCACTGTCTTATAAGACACCGGGGACAGTCCCCACTGTCTTGTCCGTGGTACATAAAGGAGCTGAAAAAGTATGGCGAAGAAAACGTGCATAGGTGTGGAAATCGGCAACAGCCGCCTCAAAATAGCTGAAACAAGGGATGGTTCCCTCGTCCGTTTTTTTGCGGACTACGTTCCGGAGAATACGGTTCGCCAGGGTGAGATCATCCAGTGGGAAGCGATGGGAGATTTCCTGAAGGATTCGCTGAAAAAGGGCGGATTTTCGGGCAAGAAGGCCGCGCTTGCGGTTCCGGATGAGCTGGTATTCACCAGGAGAATCCGCATGCCGGCGATGTCGGCAGCCCAGCTGGAGGTCAACCTTCCGTATGAGTTCCACGATTTCATATCCGATGACAAAGAGAAATACTTTTACGATTACTCGATGATCGGCCTCATCCGCAACGAAGAGGACATCGTCACGGAAATGGACCTTGTCGGCGTCGCCGTCTCGAAGGAACTGATGGACAATTATGTCAGCATGTTCAAACGGGCGGGCCTCAAGCTCATCACGGCTGCTCCGGCCAACAGGGCTCTGGAAAATCTGACCCGCCGCCTCGATCCGAAGATGGGTGAGTCCGATTTTGCCCTGCTCGACCTCGGAAGCAACGCGACGGTGGTAGATATTTTTTCAAATGGAATCTACCAGGTCACACGAAGCATCGAGACCGGCTGCCGCATGATCGCGGAAGCCGCCGCGGATGTGATGGGGACAGATCCGCATATCGCTGAGCTATACATCCGTGAAAACCGCGAGCAGATCCTTTCGCACGAGCGCTGCCAGGAGCTCTATTCGCAGATCGCGATCGACGTCATGCGCGCGATCAATTACTATACATTTGAAAACCGCGACAATACGCTGGAGACGATCTATTACTTCGGAGGCGGCTCCTACATTCAGCCTCTGGTAAATGAGATCGCCGACACGGTCCCGCTCCGGCTGATTCCGCTTGCGGATATGGCAAATACGGAGCTTACGAACGTCGAAGCCGTAATGAATGGCGCGGCAGCCTGTGGAATCTGCTTCAACTAAGGGGGAATCAAAGTGGCGAAGCTTACATTCAAAAAGGGAAATTCGATCCTGTCGAAAAATATCGGCGGATCGGGCAGGTCTTCCGGCAAATATCCCGACAAGACCACCATCAACCTGATCCGGAACGAAAATGCGAAGGCAAACCGTCTGCGCCTTATTCTCTATCCGCTTCTGATCCTGGCCGTCGTCCTCTTCCTGAAGTTCGCGGTCTACGACCAGATCGCGAAGCTGCAGAAAGCCCAGCAGGAGTACATGATCGTGCAGGATCAGCTGATCTCGCTGCAGCAGTACAACGCGAGGTATGACGAGGTCAAGGCCAAATACGATGACGTGACCGAATGGTATATGACCGACGAGGAAAAACTGATTCCGGACAAGATGGACATCATTGAAATGCTCGAGGAAGACCTGATGCCCTTCGTCAAAATCCGCCAGGTCCAGGTGAGCGGCCATGTCGTTACGGTCCAGACCGGCGAAGCCAATCTGGAAACCGTCGCGAAATTCCTGCAGAAGCTCCAGACCGACAAGCGCAATTCCTCCGCGACGGTCACGACGACTTCGGCTACGAACACGGGCAATACGAAGAAAGAGACCGTCACGGCTTCTGTGATTATCTACTATACCGGCGGCATCGCCCAGGAAAATACCGAGCTCGACGCGGAAGCCCGCGCGAAGCTTCTGGAATCCGCAGGCCTTACAGAGGAAGACCTGGCAAACGGCGAATCGTGACAAAGGTAAAGGAGAACAGATATGCTGCAGCGTGAATTTACATTTAAAGAGAAAGTATTGCTGGTGATCTTCATCCTGCTGGCAATCAGCATCTTTTACTATCAGTTTGTCTTCAAGGGCGTCAAAAACGGCATCCGCCAGTTCTCGACGGAGAACCTGGAGGAGCAGATCGCGACCGAGACGGCGCGCATGTCCAAGATCAAGCAGATGGAGGATGTCATTGCCAACACCGAAAAGAAAGACCACGGCGAACTCTTTCCCTACAACAATCTGGCAAATGAAATCGCAACCGTCGGCAACATTTTAAATACCCGCGCCGACAACATTAACCTCACATGGAACGACGCGACCCTTACCGGCACGACCGTACGCCGCGTGGTAAATGTCTCATTCCAGACGGACAGCTATAATCATTTTAAGGATATTCTGAAGGCATTTAACGAATGCAAATACCGCTGCCAGATCGGGGACATCAACATTTCCCCGAGGAGAACGACCCGCAACGGCTCCGATGAGAACGTCGGCCTGGAAAACGCGAACGAAATCTCCGCGTCCTTCACGGCGACATTCTTCGAAACCGTCGACGGAGCTACTTCGACGGAGGGACTGATCGTCATTTCCAGTGATGATTCGGACGGAACGGGTGCGCTGGCAGACCGGGCGCATGCGTATGAGTAAGAGACAGACGGGAAAAGATAGCTGTAAAATTTGATAATACACAGTAAAAAACAGAAGCAGGATGTCTGATTAGAAGATTTCCTGCTTCTGTTTTATTTATGGCGCTAAATTGCTTGCCACTTGTGCAGTTGTTTTAATTGTTTATATAATTTTTCTCAGCTATGCTTTGGCGAGTGCATCAAATTACTGGGAAATGATCGCCAGCACAAAACTGACAAGATTCCCGACGATGACGGCCGCGAAGAAAAACAGGAACATTTCAAATCCGTATTTGACGATCTCCTCAAAACGGAACTGATGAAAGGCAAAAAGCACAAGGGTTCCGGCTGCAGCGATGACAATTCCCAATCCGCTCATGAGCAGCTCGAATACTCTGTACTGCGCCAGAGCGTTCTGTTTTGCTTTGAAATTGATCACGGACATCACGATTGAAAAGACTCCGACCGCATTGAGAAAAGCTCCTCCGAGGATCATGAGGAGTCCGGATCCATTGCCATGGAACATGGCGGAGAGGATTGTGGTCATAAGGCCGGGGAAGAAGAGGACTACACCGTTAAGAACCAGGATGAGGCCTGTGATAATGTGGACAATCAGGTTATAGATGCGCATTTTGGTGTACCTTTTTGAATTAATATGTGTATGTGGCTTTTAAGCCTTTAAAGAGTCAAGCCTCTCTACAACACAATCATCTATGAAGCTGTTCAGAGTTTGATTATGTGTCATCGCATAGATTGCGGCCCGTCTATGGGTATCAGGCTTTTTAAAACGAAGGTTAAGACTGCCCTTATAAGCAATTTCAGGTTTTGTTCCATCCGCTTCGCACAGTGCGAGATAATCATCGACAGCGCCATGGAAATCATCCAGAAGCTCCTGAACCGATGTACCTTCGTAGGAGATCAGGGATCTGATGCCCTGTACTTTTCCATAGAGAATTCCGTCGCTTTCGGAAAACTCCACGCTGCCGACATATCCTTTATATTGCATAATATTGTTCATATGAGTCCCTCCTGCTTCAACTGCTGAATAAGTTGCTTTACCTGATATTCCAGAAGCTCTTTCCGGGGATGAGGCTTATGCAGTAAGATCTTGGTTTGGTGTGTGGCACTTGTGAACATGACCCGGGAACCGCTTGTTTTTCCTTTATTGCTTCTTTGAAAATCAAAATATCCCAAAAGCGATTCGGCATCGTCAAAAGTGAAGGTTTTGGGGTTTGATTTTAATTTGGCGATAAGCTTCTCTTTCTGTCCCATAATGAGTGTCTCCTTTAATTGAATATAACATACTTCAGTTTGATAAGCAACTAATTCTAGTTGCTATATTTAAGCGCACCGCAGGTGCACCACAGGTGCCAGACCCCTTTGGTGCAGGGACAAATCCCTGCGATGCTGAATGAAATATGTAGTACAAAAAGAAATGATTTTCGATTATAAATTAAATACAGACAGACCTCGGAAATGAGCCTTTGATATGGCTTTCGAAACTGTGAAATTTCCATGTTTTTCGCTGTTTCGAAGACCTCTTTTATTGCGCTTGCAGGTCATAAGAGGTATACTTAATCTGTATATTTATCTTTATTTGAGACGAGAGTTAAAACTGCTTAACCAAGATTTTTTAAGCAATCATCAGATATACAAAAATGATAGGACGAACGACTATGAAGAATTCCATCAGAGTCAAACTGAAGAAAACAATCAGCCTTCTCAGCGCGTGCACGCTGCTGTTTACATCAGTCGCGCCGCTAGCGGAGACTATGCTTGTCACGAATGCCTACGCGGCGGAAGAAGCCATGGAGATTCCGGACGAAGAAGTTACGGAAATCCCGGAGGCTCCGGATTACGAGGAGGCGGCGGTCGAGGTACCGGATGCCGGTTCCGAAGCGGGAGATCCGGAATACCCTGACGAGAAACAGCCGGACGAAGCGGAAAGCTCTGATTCTTCTGAAGCAGTCGACGACGAGAATGCGGAAAGTGATGCTTCGCTTACAGCGGCGTCCTCGGGATCCAAGAAGGGAATCATTTACTGGAACAGCGACACTCCCGCAGTCTTCCTGGAAGGCGCCACGGACACGGTTCGCGTGACAGTTTCCGCCGGAATCGGAGCATTTCCCGAAGGCGTGGCGATGAAGCTGAAGCCCGCCGATGACGAAAAGACCCTTTCGAGAATTAAGAAAACCGTTGAAAAAGACGGAGAAACCAAGGTAGCGGATGTTCTTGCGGTAGATATTACATTTGTGGATGCGGAAGGCTATGAAATCGAGCCCGCCGCCCCGATCTGCGTCACTATGACAGACCTGACCCGTACGGAGATCGCCGGCGAGATCGACCAGCATGGAAATGAAATCCGAATCGAAGCCGAAAAACCCGCGGAATCCGCCGAAGCTGCTTCAAATGAAGCCTCAGAAGACGCCGAACAGCCTGACGCTGATGAAAATGACATCGAAATCGCCGCGGAAGACGGCACTTCCGCGTCTGCAGACGGCACAGCTCTTGCCGTCCATATCGATGAGAAGGGCCGTGGCGAACTTCTGCCGACCCCGACTGACATCCACATCAAATGGAACGAAGAAGAAATAGAAGATAACACGAAAGCTCTTCAGGAAGTCTTCGCTGATTCGTCCGTCATCTTTGAAGCAGACCAGTTCTCCGTGTATGCTATTGTGTATATGGAAGATAATACAGAAACAGTCTCCGAAATAGATACGGATGATTCTGAGGACACAGATGGTTCAGACTCAGGACTTGCCTGGCCTGAAAATACCCCGTCCGTTTTCCTCGAAGGCGACACAGATGACGTGCATGTCACTGTCGCTGCCGGAGTAGGCGTCCTTCCGGAAGGCGTAACGATGAGCGTCAGTCCCGTGACGGACGAATCCGTTCTGGATCAGATTCGCACGACAGCAGAGGATGCCGGGGATGAACCTGTGGCATTCGTCCAGGCAGTTGATATCCTTTTCTACGATGCCGACGGCAATGAAGTGAAACCGGCTGGCTCCGTCTGCGTCACAATGAAGGATCTGACAGAGGGATCAGATGCTTCTCCGGAAGGCAATGTCGCGGTCAGCCTCGACTCCGACGGCAACGGCACTCTGCCCGAAACCCCTGAAGAAATCCACATCGAATGGAAAGATGACGAAATTGAAGAAAATACTGCTGTGCTGCAGCAGGTCTTTGCAGACTCCACGGTGATCTTCGAGACGGAGGAGCCGGGGGTTTGCGCGATAGTGACAAGAACAGTCACGAAGACTCTGGAAGCTTCTGACGGAAATGAATACCGGATCACCGTCACTTACGACACATCCTCCGGAATTCCTGCAAATGCGGAACTTAAGGCCAGTGAAATCAAGGCAGATGACGCTGCCTATGAAAACTATGTCGAAAAGTCTGCCGAAGCAGTCGGTGATGTGGCTGAAAATGTCACGTTGGCCAGAGCTTTCGACATTTCCCTTGTGAACCCGGAGACGGGAGAAGAGTATCAGCCGGACGGAAGCGTCAAGGTGACAATCGAGCTTCTTAACGAAGATATCAGTGGGCAGGAGAATCTGAATGTGGTGCATTTCCCAGGGGCTTATTCGGAAGAGCCGGCTGATGGTGAGGTGCTGGAGAATTCACTGAAAGAAGGCGCGGTTGAGTTTGAGACGAGTGGGTTCTCGGTGTACGTGGTGCTCTGCACCACCCTCAGACAGACGCTGACTGCATCCGACGGAAACGAATATTTAGTCACCGCGACGTATGACAATACGTCCGGCATCCCCTCTGACGCCGAGCTTTATGTGTCGGAGATCAAAGAGGGTGAGGCTGGCTACGAAGAATATGTAGCTCGGTCTGCTGCCGCACTGGGCGAAAAGCCTGAAAATCTGGCGTTTGCGAGACCTTTCGACATCACTCTGAAGAATCCTCGGACAGGCGAGGAATACCAGCCGAATAAGAATGTTGCTGTTACCATCGAACTGCTGAGAGACGATTTGAATAGTTATGCGTCGGTGGACGTCGTCCATATCCCTGATGGAGTCGGTGAAGATGCCCAGGTCATGGATTCAACCGTGTACGGAGAATCCGTTGAGTTCGAGACAGATGGATTCTCAGTGTATGTTTTGACGGGTACGGACGCAGTTCCGCGCCGTACATATGAGTTTTACATTTGGAAGAATGATACTTGGGCTCCGTATATGTTTACATCGGATGCCGGTGCGGAGACTTCCAAGCAGACCGTTCGTAACGGTGAAATGCCCGTGGTACCCAATCCAACGTCCGATAGCGATGGGAAAGCGTTTGCCGGGTGGTATGAAAGCATTGAGAACAGTGATCCCATTGCTTTTGCAAATGAGCCATATGACTTTTTAAAACCTGTAACCGAAAATGAAGTGGTAGAGCTTTATGCTCAGTTTAAGGATTATCTCTATGTAGTTTTCCATGACCAGTACAGCGATGACTTTGGTGGCTTCCCGATAGCTGGCATTCGCCGTGGCGTGCCGGATGGGGAAGGAAAGGTGACGGTTCGAATCAGCGATCTAAGCACCACCTACAGTGGTGGAAGCGAGATGGCTTTCTTTGGCTGGTCATACAAGCCAATAACAGTTCCGGGTGCATCTACTGATGATTACGGTGACCC
This sequence comes from uncultured Eubacteriales bacterium, assembly GCA_900319795.1. GTDB lineage: Bacteria > Bacillota > Clostridia > Lachnospirales > Lachnospiraceae > Chordicoccus. The sequence continues at coordinate 52,494 of ONPU01000007.1, forward strand.
GGTTTCAAAAATCGATGCTGAGGAGATCCAAATATCTATTGATACACCCCTCTACCCGATTTACAGAGCGGTAAAGTGGCTGTCCTTCTGGTCTGGCCCGACCGGTTCGGGCTCAACTTACTATCCTGCGCAAAAGTATTTTGACGGTGTCGGGCCTTCTTCTCTTCCGGTGCCTGTCCGTGAGGGCTACACTTTCCAGGGTTGGTACGCTGGCGAGATGGATGGCGTAGGGAACGTAACATATGGATCGAATCCCCTTTCAAACACGGACGGCAGTTTGATTAATGGCGCGTCTGATGGCGGCATGTCGGTATATGATGGACATCTGCACCTGACCACCGATACCACGTTGTATGCCAAATGGGAAGAGACGGCCGCCGTGAGCTATTCCGTCCAGATCGTAAAGGTCGATGGTGAGGGTACCGAGACGGTTGAAAAGACCTATGCGGAAACCGGTTCGCCCGGAACTACGATCAATCTCGAAAAATACAAGTATGAAAACATAGACGGTTATCTGTATAATAGCTATGAGGGCAGCCTGACTGTCACTGCCGATGCCGTTCTGAAGATACAATATACTCCTTATACCTCCGCTTCCACTTCTACCCTGACATTCCGTGATTCGGCTAAGGCTGAGACGGAAGATCCGATTAAGACGGTAAATGACGTGGCTGCCGGTGCCGATCTCATGGGGCACGTTCCTGCCGAGAGTCCTGTGCGGAACGGCTATAGCTTCAAGGGCTGGTTCCTGGATAAAAGCTGCACGATACCTGCGCCTACGGTCATGCCGGATCATAGCCTCACGCTTTACGCAGGCTGGAATGTGAACTGGTACTTGGTTCGGATTGACCCGAATTACGGCGACTTCCATGGAACTGGAGCAACCTGGACCTGGAAGACGATCGAGAGCGATCTTATTCAGGAGTACACTCAAGTCACCCGTGATTATGTTGAGTCCAGCTCTGGTACATACTACTATGTGAAGCATGACCGGGCTTATTATGGTTATTTTGATAACGAGTACTATAACGATGAGCCTTTGGAGCGTGATGCACATTATACCAATAAGCCCGGTGAAGCAACTGAGTACAAGACATTTGAGGAAGCTCCTGGAGTATATAGTTATGCGGGATGGTTTGAAGTCCTGCAGGATGGGACAGAGGTGCCGTATGATTTCAGCAAACATGTTGATCATCATACCTTGATCCGTCTCCACTGGAAAAAAGCCGGTGAGTATTTCATCAAATACGATGCCGGAGAAGGCACAATGGATACCGGTGGAAAAGAGGCAATTGATACCAATGTCTATGCGGATAATGCACAGATTTTGATCATGCGCGGCGCAGTTGCTCCAGACGGGTATACCTTTGCAGGTTGGAGCGTAAAGGGTGATACCAGTGGTACCGTATATAAACAGACTGATATCTTCACGCTTCAGTCTGACTATGCCATATCTATCAGTGGCAAGGAAACCGTCACACTGGAAGCTGTTTATGTAAAACTCGGAACGGCCAGTATTATCTATGATTTTAATGGTGGAACCGTTGACAGCAGCTTTGATTACGGACATCCGGAAGAAGCAAATACAAATCTATCGATGGACGTGGCGGCCGATGGAAAGACCGCGACTGTTTCAGGCATCGTCAACAACAGCGGTTTCTATCTCAGCAACGGTATCGGCCTCACCATGGCGAATGCTATACTCAAAGGATGGAGTAATAAAAAAGTCTATAGCGCCAGTGGTTCCGAAGCTGCGTTCTATGAGCTTGGGCCGAAAACAGAAGAGGAGACCACTGCAAAGAAGGGTCTCTACGGCGTTGACACGGAGGAGCCCATCACCCTCTATGCGGTCTGGGAAGTAAAGGCAACATACCATCTAAACGTTCCTGACGGGGAAGATTCCAGTCTGTATAATTGGGGTGGTACCTGGGACACAACGAAGTATTCAGAAGAAGGAGGGAACTATTACCAGACCCTTTATACCGGAAATAGTATAACAGAGCCCGCACATGTACCTGGATATACAGGAACAGAAAGCAAAACCTTCCTTTATTGGGCGACAAAAGACGGAGATAATTATACAGCATACGACTTTTCGCAGCCGGTGACGGGTGCGCTGGATTTGTATGCCTTCTGGGGTGTAACCCAGGAGATCACAGTGCACGCTGTCGTTGCATCGGCGGAAACGTTGGTTGATGCTACTAATACAGTCGGCTGGGGCGTTGAAAATATCGAAGCAGGAACTGCGGTCACACCGCTTACGGAAACCAGTCATGTGGCTGCACCGGCTGATTATGCCTTTGCTTTTGCGGCTGTATCTTCAAATCTGGATGCTGTTTCAATAACAAACGAAGTAACAGCAATTAAATATGACAGTTCCAGCAGGAAAGTTCTTGTTCAGTATAGAGGCGAGAGCAACTTCAGAGTCCTTGGCGACAACAGCGATATTTACTTTGTTTACTATCAGAGGAAAGAACTGACTATCGGTAACAAAGAGATGGGCCCGAGCGGCGTCCTGACTGATGTGACAGGTATGTCAGATGGTTCAACAGGAAGTACATCTGAAGCTCTTCTGGGTAGCTACGTTATGCCGACAACAGGTGTTGACTATTTGGCGGTTGCTAATGCTCACAGCCACACCTATACTAACTATGCATTTGCTGTTGGCAGGGTAGACCCGAAAGATGGCACACAAATGAACGCCTCCGACCTGAGCCTGATCACAACAGCAGCGGCAGCAGGCGATGCGGTACCGACCCTTCGAATTAGAAATACCTGGCGTGGTTTCGAGTATGCAACGACAACTGGCGATGATGCAGTATGGACGAACTGTGGATATGCACCAGAATTATACGTTGTCTATTATGAACAGAAACCTACAGTAATCATGTTCGGCGAAGAGACCGTCGGGTTGAATACGAGCACAGTTATTGGAAAGTCATTTACCTTTAATCTCCTGGTAACGCAGACGACTACAAATGCTCAGAAACAGCGTAAGGACGGCGAAAACTGGGTTGATGATGGTGCTCTGGTTGATGTTACTTCAGAAGTCTTCAACACGGCTGTAGCACCAAACACACCATATATACTTACAACCGGAGAGGCTAATTCTGCCATCCTGTTCTATGGAACACCGGCTGCGGGGACGCAGGTCGGAGAAGAATTCGCTGAAGGCAGCAATACGTATCGATATGTGGCTACTGCGGACAGCGTTACTTCGCAAACAGCTGTCATAACACAAACTGCCGATCCCAAATTTACCACATCTATTAATGGAACGGTTCAGACCGCTGAGCCTTACAGTTATACCTGCACATCCGATGGAAATGGCGGCACAAAAAACGTTACCTTTACCAACAAGCATAAAGCGGTTGAGGTAGAGGTGCATGTCGCGCGCATTGAGGATGGGGCGATTGCGCTTCATGACGATCTGCGTAGCACGACGGACCCCACAACATACAAATTCTCCTTGGAAATTGATGGGGAAGCAAATATCCTGACCAGCCTTCCTTCAGAGAATGTGTATTCTGACACCGATTACGCCTTCGGCGCAGTCGTTTATGGTGGAGACAATGGGACTTCTGTGACCATTGCCAATATGGGCGTGGCATCCATTGCTTATGCATCGGCATCTGGCAATACCTATGAGCTCTTACTGAAGGACAGTGGTGGCATTCAGCTTGACGAGCTTGGCACTTATAAGGTTTACTATCTGTATTATCCGATGCCCAAAATCCAATATGTAAAGCAGGATGGAACAACACTCTCGCTGATTCGCGGCTCCACAGACGGGATCAATCCGAGCACCACCATTACCTATGGCGGTGCGACCCTCAAGATGAACGAGCTGGATGTGGTGCAGGATCAGCGCATTTCCATGCCGCTCTCCGGCCTTCACATCAGTCAGGCATCCTCCAGTACCACCTTCAAAATGCCGCCCATCCTGGATGATGAAACCTATCAGCGTTATCTAGCCTACAGCAGTATAGGGGTGGGCTCCGGCCTCTCTTCAGGGCAGACGCAGGATGTTTCTGAGCTTGGATCGAATATCAGCAATGGCCTTGAGATGTATCTAAAGATCAGCAATAACGCGCTTTCCTGGAGCTTCGACGGCAGCGACTGGACGCCGATGGATGATTCGCAGGCGATCTATGCCATTTATAGCGAAAGCGGCTACGATCTGCAGCTTTCCAAAGTGGTTGATACTTCTGTCAGTGGGCCCAATCCGCTCTTTACAGGCAGACAGTTCACGGTGACCATCGAGCCAACCGGCGGGAACTCCTTTAATAAGAGCCAATATGAGATCGAAGGCTACTCCACGGACAGCGTCTCTGTCGTTGATGGAAAGCTCACGTTGTCTGTGGTAGATGAGACAAAGGTCAAGATCCACGGCCTGAGACGCGGTGGCTATACCGTCATGGAGTCTAACAATGACAACTTTGATCTGTCGGCTAAATCTGGGCCGATCGTTGACAACGCAACGACGACGGAGACAGTCACAAACAGCAGCTTCAGCATCACTTTGGATGGGGAAAAGCAAATTGTGTTGACCAATAAACCTAAAGCAATCTGCGAAGTGACTACCGGCGACGAAACAGACGGTGTGCTGTTCTACACTCTTTCCGATGCCATTCAGTACATCGTGGACAACATCTCTGACGGAACAGCCAATATTGAGATGCTGACTGATTATGTGATGCCTGCCGCAGACACATTGACGATCCCTTCCAACGCACATATTACCTTGATGACGGCAACGACCGGAACGCAAAAATACAGTGGTTCCGGCAGAGCGGTGATCAGTCGCAGCGCGGAGCTGACTTCTGCTTCGATGATCACTAACAGCGGAGAGCTCAAGCTGATCAATATTACGCTGGACGGTAAATCTGTTTCTGCCTCTGAGCCGATGATCCATAGCACGGGTACGCTCACGGTGGATCGCGGTGTCACGCTACAGAACGCAATCAGCAGCGGCAACGGTGGCGCGATATATGCGACGGGTACCGTATCTATCATCGGAACGGATGCGCTGAACCTGAAGAACAACCAGGCGACGAACGGCGGTCTGCTCTATTACGTCGGCACCGGCACAGTAACAATCTCTGGCGGCAGCATCACCAGCAACAAATCCACGGATAACGGCGGTGTAGTCTATGCCACAGGCGGTACGATTACGGTGTCTGGGGGTACGCTTTCCGGAAACAGCGCTGCAAACGGCGGCGTGATCTATACGGAGAACGCCGTCACAGAGATTAGCGGTACTGCGTCCGTTTCCGGAAACAGCGCTGCAAACGGTGGCGTGATCTATTCCACAAGTGGCACGATTACGGTGTCCGGCGGCAGCGTATCCAGTAACTCCGCCACTGCAAACGGCGGCGCGATCTATGCGGGCACTGGCAGTGTTACAGTGTCCGGCGGAAGCATGGTCGGAAACAGGGCTAATGGCAACGGCGGCGCGATCTATGTAGGTTCTGGTACTGTCACTGTGTCTGGTGGTACCATCAACGGCAGCAGCGCGACCAACGGTGGCGCGGTCTATACTGGCAGCAGCAATGTGACGGTATCCGGCGGTAGCGTGTACGGAAACACGGCCACGACCGACGGCGGTGCGATCTACGCCCTGAGCGGCGGTGTAAACATTTCCGGTGCCGCAACAGCTCTGTACAATAATATAGTAACAAATGGAAACGGCGGCGCGATCTATGCAGGCAGCGGCGCGGTCACTCTGGCCGACGCGAAGCTGTACACCAATACGGCAGCCAACGGCAACGGCGGCGCGATTTATGTGGACAGCGGTTCGGTTACGGTGAACAGCGGCATTATCGGCGGGGATAACGGCGGCAACAGAGCCAAAAACGGTGCCGGTATCTTCATCCATACTGGCAGCGGCACCTTTACTGCTGGATTTATCAATAAGAATATCGCTTCCGAGGGCGGCGCTGTGGGCGTTGGCTCAACTTCGGCGCGCCTGAATTTTTCCGGTACGGCGAACGTGAAGGATAACACGTTGGGCGAGGGCACGAATGCGGTCGCCAGCAACGTCTATCTGGACCGGGACACCGAAGCGGTGATCAATACCTCCGGGATGAGCAACGGTGGCTATGTCGGCATTTATGTTCCCGGCGATAAGGCAGCGGAGCTGTTTAAAAACCGGGGAGATATCGGCGCGGAATTCGGTATCTGCTCGGGAAGTGCGACGACCATCGATCAATTCCATAACGACCGTGAGCCAAATTTGAAAGCGGTCGTCAATTCGATCGCCAAGCGGATTTACTGGAGCAGCGGCGTCAATGTCAGGGTTAGATATTTGGCAAACTACGGCAGCAGTCTGCCGAACGGTTCCAACGGCGATAACAAATACAGCAAAAGCAATTACTATCCGGCCGTAGGCAATGCGGCGATCTCCCTGCTGGCCGATGAGCTGCGCGGTTCCGTCAGCAATCTGTCTGCTACGTCGGTATACGCGACCGCGCTGCTTCAGGGCGACAGCAGCTACGACCATTATCTGACGCGCATTCTATGGGAGGACGGCAAGTGGAAGGTGGAAAGGCGAGACGGTTCCAAGGCTGATCTTGAAAACAAAGAAATCATCATCTACTACTCCGAACCGACCTATCTCTCCCTCGAGAACAATACGAATTTCGATTTTGCGCTGTCCGCGCTGACAGTGAATCTGGCGGGCGCAGATCGGAGCCTTCTCAACAGCACATCGACCACGGGCTTTGGTCTTGTATTTGCGGAAAACGGGGCCATTCAGGAACAGCTTCTGCCCGTATCGGTGAATGATGAAGGAAAGTATGTTCTGTCTGCCAACGGGGGGTCCGTCAACATCCTGATCCCCGGCGGAGGAAGCCGCAGCTACAGTCTGACAGGGGATTTTGTTAACGGGTCCGGTAATGTGCAGTTGAGACGAACAGGCGTGACCGCAGAAAGTATTCCTGCGGATCAGCAGCTTGTTAGGACGGGTACTACTGCGGCCAACAGCAGCACCTATGAGATCATTTTCGGCGAGGATAAGGCAATTTGCAAGATCTGGTGCGCAACACAGGCGGATGCTCAAAGTACCGAATATGTGGCGAAACACGATTATACTGAGGGAACCTATTCAGGAACGACAGAGTACACCTTCTCCACGATGACGAAGGCGGTGGCTTTTGCGAAGAATCACGGTGTGAAGGGCGTCACCATCGAAATGCTGGTGGATTACCTGATGCCGGGAGGCGACGTGGTGCAGATCGAGAAGGCCGACGCGTTCCAGTCGGTCACGTTCACAACGGCTGTATCAGGCAAGTTCCAGTATCCCGGAACGGGTCGTGCCACGATCAGCCGCGGCATTGGCAACACGAATCCTCTGATCACTGTGGCGGGAACTGTGGGAACCACCGGTCTGTCAACCGAGACAACCGTCAATGTGCATGACCTCGATTTCGACGGGAAGAACCTGGCCGGCAACTGTGAGGGCGGCGCGATCTGCACGACAGATTGTAAGGTCGATGTTTATAACGCCGATTTTGTGAATTTTGTCGCTTATAACGGCGGCGCAATGTTTATTTGTTTCGGAACAACTACGGATACGTCAGGAACGAAAAAATACAAATTCCCGGCTGGGTACAATGATACCAACGCAACCCTTACGGTCAAAAATGTAACTGTTGAAAACTGCAAGGCAACTGTTAAATATCAAAGATCCGGCGGCGGAGCGATTTGGACAAACGCCAAGGTGCTTACGATTGGCAGCGCGACGGAACCCTGTACATTTACTAAATGCATATCTGATGGCAGCAATATGCAGGGCGGCGCGGTATTCCATAGAATCGAATCTACCGATAAATTAGGCGGCGGCTCAAAAACTCCGTACTATGATAAATCCCAAACTCTTGTTTACCGCTGCAGCTTCAACGGTTGTAAAGCTGAGGCCGGCGGCGCTTTGGAGTCAGACGCGACGGATATCCAGCTTTATAACTGCACCTTTACAGGCTGCAGCACTACGAAAAAGGATGGCGGCGCGATAAACGTCTATATCTTCGAGCAGGATAGCACGATGGCTTATAACAGTATTCCCTCTAAGCTTTATTTGGAAGGCTGTACGTTTACCAGCTGTTCGGGATTTCGAAATGGCGGCGCAGTCCGCAGCATGGCAGTAGATAATCAGTTTGTGGAATGCACCTTCACAAATACAACTCAGACCGGCAGCAACAGTGGTAACAAAGGCGGCGGCGCGATCTACGTTTCCAACAACCGGAGCGTGACGACGACCGTAACTGACTGCGCATTCAATAGCGCTGTGTCAAATAGCGGTCCCGGCGGAGCCATCTGCACCTACTCCAAGGAGCTGAGGGTATCGGGGACCACGATCACCAACTGCCAGAGCAAGAACAGCAATGGCGGAGGTATTTATCATGCTGTTACCGCGACCTCATATGATGGTCAAGTGAACAACGTCGGCTCCTTTGCCTCTCTGACCGACTGCACCATCACCGGCTGCACAGCGTCGATCAGCGGCGGCGGGTTATACACGAACGCCTTTAACGCCAGGACTGTCACAAGCACCGAAGAAGCTGCCTATGACATTAACGCGGTCGCTGCCAATGCAGAGGAAGCTGTCAAGCTGCTCGATGGCTGCAGGATTGAAAACTGCAGGGCGAATAACTACGGCGGCGGCGTCTACCTGGACAGCGGCAGCATGTTTTTCGCAACGGTCATCAGCAGCACGATCAAGGACTGTACGGCAGCCTGGTCCGGCGGCGGTTTGTATAGTAAGGCTTCGTACCTGACGATCGGGAAGAGCGAGAATGGAGCAAAATCGAGAATTGAGGGTTGTGTTTCAAACGCGTCAGACTCCAGCAAGACAAATGGCGGCGGCGGCATTTTCCATGACAGAGGATCATCTTTGGTGAATTTTGCGGACTGCACGATCGATGGATGTACGGCAGTGCGGGATGGCGGCGGCGTATGTATCAAAAATGCAGGCTCCGTGACGATGCAAAGGGCAGAGATCCAAAACTGTACGGCTACAAACGGAATGGGCGGCGGTATTTGTCATGATAACAGCGCAACCCTCGCCCTGACCGATACCACTGTCAGCGGGAGCAAAGCCGGCAGCAAGGGCGGCGGTATCTACGTGAAGAAAGATCTGACGCTTGTGCGAACCATCATCGAGAACAACCAGCTTACGAACGACACCGTCGACAATGCCGCAGGCGTGTATATGACGGACGACGGCAAGCTGGTAGTCGGTGAGACATGCGAGTCAGTTGATAATTCTGCCGTTATGAATAACACAACACAAAACGGCGCGGCTTCCAACCTGAGACTGCCAATCAAGAACGCATCAGATCCCCAGAACAAAAACTGCGTCACCGTCCACTGCGGCCTCGGCGTCATCGACAGAAAGGGCGGCTACATCGGCGTCACCAATGCATGGAACGTGGGGACCCAGTTCGGCGTATCCAACATCACCGGCGACCCCACCGGTCTGAAGGATCCAGACGGAGTGGTGAAGAATTCGGTGTTCAATGCGGACACCAGTACCCTCTACGGTATCATCTCCAGAACAGACGATACCCGGAAAAAGATCGTATGGGCTGGTCCGCCGATCTGTAAGATTACAGACGAGGCAGGAGAACTGCTGTATTTCAAACGCAACGGGTCAGACCCAGCCATCTTTGACATTTTGGAGGATGGGAGTACAAGTGGCAGAACAAGTGCCTTCTCCCTGCTGAGAGGGACTCCGACTCTTTACTATGCACCCAGTACGGAAGGCGCAAATGACGGTGCGCCGTATACCGGAACCAGCTTCTCCATAAAAATGCTGGTAGAGATGTATGAACTGACCAATCAGATTACCACGGTGAACAGCGCAGGGAAAACCATCACGCTGACAACCGCAGGTAAGAGAGATTCGGACGGTTATCCGTTTGATAACTTCGCCTCCGGTACACGTTGCTCAATCATTCGTGGCTCCGGCGTGACTGGAAGCATGATGTTGGCCACCACCAATATGAAACTCCGAAATGTGCTTCTGGATGGAGGCAGTGTCATCCTAACCAATGACGGAGCGATTGTTCAGGTTGGAGGCACAGCAGACATAAGTGTTGAACTGCTATCCGATGCGGTGCTGCAGTATGGCAAGGCCGCGAACGGCGGTGCCGTGAGTGTTTCCAATGGTACATTCAGCCTCAATGGCGGTCTGATCCGCTTCTGTGAAGCGACGGCTAAAGGTGGCGCGGTCTATGCCGCGAACAACAATACGGAAAAAGGCTTCCGCTTCGTTTCCGGCAATATCCAGCAATGTGAGGCGACAAGTGGCGGCGGCGTATATGTCGCGGATGGTTTGTTTAGCATGTCCGGTGGCTCCATCTACAGCTGTTCGGCTAGCGACAGCGGCGGTGGAGTGTTCGTTGCCGGAGGAAAAACCTTCAACATGTCCGGCGGCAGGATCGGCACTGACGGAGCCAATACCGCAGGTGAGCATGGCGGTGGCATTGCGGTAGGCGACAACGCTATTTTGAGTTTCTCAAAGCAGGTGAACATCTCCAAGAACACCTGCAATGGCAGTACCTGTAATGTGGAACTCAATCAGGACAGCACAACGGTAATTAACACGGATGGGCTGTACAGCCGTTCCTACGTTGGTGTATATGTCGCAGGTACTTATGTGCCGCTAACTGACGAAGATAAAGCGGCAGGTCGCGCACATAATGCGGGGGATACACCTCAGTACAGCATCCATGGTGGCCAGGGAGACCCCTTTGGCAGTTATACCGGCAGCTCCGCAAACCTGTACTGCTTCGTAAACGACCGAAACGGACTGAAGGGCGGCTTGATTCCAGAGACTGATCCCGGTTTTAGAGCAAACACAATCTACTGGATTAAGATCTTCTCCGTTGAGATAAGCAAGAAGGTCGAAACCAGTGAGAATGTGTCGAATGAAGTAAAGCAGGCTGCGGCTGATCAGGAGTTTACATTTGTAGTGCGGCTGTGGGATACTGATGAAAACGTCAGCGGGATAAAGGTTGCTGATATTGCAGAAGAGATCGCTGGGGCGCAGGCTACCGGAGAGAGCAGTAAATACGGCGATATTCCCTTTGAGGGAACCGGCAACATTATCACAGCTACGATTACATTGAAAAACGGCGAAACTCTCACAGCTGAGAACCTGCCGGATGGTCTCGGATACGATGTTACGGAACAGCCAGTTGAGGGATATGCTAATATCCCGATGAAGGAGACGGCAAGTGGCTACGAATTTGACTCCACGAAACCGATCAACTTCCAGCAAGGCAAGACCGGTGAGAACAAGAGCAGAACGGATATCAATCCATATGTCTCTACCGTGACATTCACGAATATTCTGGCAGTATGTAAGGTCACGGATGCATCCGGAAATCTGCTATACCGTAACAGTCAGGTTGCAAGTGATAAGCGGACACCGGCTGTTTATAAGGATCTGGAAGAGGCGTTTACGGTTGTAAATAACGGGCAGCTTTATCGCGACATTGGCAATGTCAGTTTTTCCGGTGCCTGCAGGATCGAGATGCTGGTATCGGAGTACACGCTGACATCTGGGCAGAGTATGGCGGCCAGCCGTGAGTTGACGCTGACTACAGCGTCAACAGGTGCAACAGATAACTTCCCGTACTCTGGCACAGGCGGCGTATCGACGATCAAACGCGGAAACGGGTTTGCTGTTGGCTCCATGTTGACGCTAAACGATAACAGCGACATGACCCTCACAAATGTCAAGCTCGATGGCAATAAGGTGGAGACGGTGGCCACTGGTGGCCTAGTGTATGTTCCCTCCGGGGCAGAACTAACTGTGACCAACGGGGCTGCTTTGCAGAATTCTCGTACCACGGGTAACGGTGCCGGTATTTTCCTCGAGAGCGGTAGTCATCTGTATCTATCGGGTAATCCGACATTTGGCGGAACAGACACCGATGCATACGGCTATCTTTTCAACCAAGTTGGTAATTTTAAGGTTGGAGATCTGAAGGATGCAGCGGACCATTGGCTGAAAAACGGCGGTCAGGAGTACCGTGTAGCGCATCAGGACATATTCCTGGCTGAAACATCCGAGAATCCGGCGTCCATCATTTTGACAGGAGACTTGGCCGGTGCCGAAGGTTCCATTTGGGTATGGGCATCGAATGCGAATCATTACCAGATGCTCAAGCCCTTTGCAGTTGTTGATAACGGTGTAACGATCAATGACAGCACCTATTTGGTCTTCCGTAATGCACAAACTGATGACCTCTCCCTTTGCGGAGGCGACACCTACCTCACCGGTCAAACGGGTGATAACGCATCGTATCTGTACTGGACTGGTGGTTTTGATGTCTACTTTAGGAAAATTGATGGATTTGGAGCGGCTCTGGACGGTGCGATCTTTACGCTATATACGGATTCCGATTGTAATACCGCCTATCAGCGTAATGGCTCTATGGTGACTGCAATCTCAGCAGATGGAACATCTGATCAAAACGCAAGTGGTCAGACACTGCCTAAAGGAACCACCCTGTTTGAAAAGATCCCAGCAGGCGTATACTACATGAAGGAGACTACGCCACCGACAGGGTATATGAATGCACATCCTGATTCTACGGGGACGCTTGTACCCAACGTATATGTTCTTATCGTTGGCGAGGCTAATCTGAACACATGGGATGGGACATATACCACAATTGGCGCTGCTGCACAGTCAGCAAAGTATGCAGAGAGCGAAAGCTTTGGCAACTACGGTGTAAAGGACAAGAGTTACGCTATCTTCTTGATGGAGAAAGGGGCTCCTGTAACTACCCCCGACATCGCCAAGTACGGCATCATGAACACCAGTACAGCGGAGCGAAAGGCCATCCTGCGTAAGGTAAGCAATACCTACGCTTCGCTTGAAGGCGCAGTATTCGAGATCCTTCGCTATGACCATACGCTTGTGTCCAGCACGGATATCAACGGTGCCACGACAACATACTTTACCAGCGGTGCAAGTGGTGTGTACTTCATTGACATGCTGCCCTTCGGAACGTATTACCTGCATGAGACAACAATACCTTCCGGGTATCAGAAGGTAACCGCAGGTAATGATGGCAACTGGTTTATCCTAACCGTCAACGAAAACGGCGTGGGATATGAACAGGTGACCGATACGGGTACTGCAATCAGAAACACCCTTAGCCCGGTGGCGACAAAACCAAACTAAGCAAAACTAAACAAAACAACACCTCCAGCTCATCTAACACGAGTTGGAGGTGTTGCTTTTGAGCACCGATTAGATAGAGCTAACCGAATAAGCATCAGTAACTGCGCATCGTAAATATGAAGTAAAAAACTCCATAAACTATTGACTGCTACTATGTTCATGTGGTATATTCCAATTGTCGGTTATGGAGTGTAAAACTACAGAAAGGATCTGCACGATGAGACCGAGACTTGATGGGCGAAAAGTACTCATCCGGGAGTTTATCCAGCAGTTTTACTTGGAGAATGACAAGCTGCCCAGCGAAAAGGATATTGTAATCGGCACGGGTATTCCGTCGGCGTCTGTCCATCGTTACCTCGTTCAGATGAATGAGGACGGTGAACTGACCTTCGGAGGGCATCGCAGCGCCCGGACAGAAGACCTGGAGCATGTCAGCCCTAAGAAGGTCATGCCCGTGCTGGGGTATGTTGCATGCGGACCCGGCGAAGAAGAGGAAGAACAGTTCATCGAGTACATCCATATGCCGGAATGCATGGTAGGAACAGGAGATTTCTTCGCTCTGATTGCCAAGGGTGAGTCTATGGTTGATGCCGGAGTTCATCCGGGTGATTATGTGATCGTAAGACGGCAGCAGACGGCGGAGAACGGTAATGTTGTTGTTGCCTTGTTGGAGGGGAAGAACAATCTGAAGGTTTTTATATATGATGATAACCAGGTAATCCTACGATCCTGTAATGAGGAGAAAACGGAGGACTACCCGGATATTATCGTAGGCGAGGATGAAGAACTGCGGATTCAGGGACTGGCCGTAGGTGTATATCACAAGTTCGGGAAGATAATATAAAAGCGGAGGCGTGAAAACCTCCGCGGATATGATTACATTTTGAGCCACTCATCAAAGGCGTCAAGGTCCATTTTTCCCTGCCGGACCTCTTCCAGCTTCTGCTCCGCGATCGGACGCCATTTGTCGTAAAACTCCCGCGTCATAGTTCCCCGGCGTATTTTTTCGAGACGGGCACGATAGGCACGGTTGAACATGGCGTATGCGGGATCGGATTCCCTGGCCTTTTTCCCATACACACGGAAGCGACCAATTTCCGAGCAGAGCTTTCCATTGGAATTGGGAGCTACCCTGCTGCAATATTCAATATTGGACCGCTCGGGAATGAAATAACGATGGCAGTTCCTGCACCGCTTGACGTGAATCCCGTCGAGGACCATACGATGGATCTCGTACTCCAAAAGACAAGTGAAGTCGCGGATCTGGTAGGTTATGACGTCACAGTCCTCATTGCCCTTTGTAAGCTTGATTAAATCTGTCAGGGATTTTGGCAGGTTTGCCTCCGGATCCCACATAAGAACATTCAGATCCTTATAAAGCTGGTCATAGAGGTCTTCGTTGAAATCCCATTCTGCACTCTTTGCTTTGAGTTTCTTTGGCATAGACGTGCTGAACTCTACCTCGATAGAAAAAACAGGATTATACTCGTTCTTCATTGCCACATGGCTGTACAGGACGGATCTGCGCTGCCTGTCGAGCCGGGCCAGTTCAGGATTCGTGTCATCAAGGGTCAGCATTACCCACAGGCGGATATCATATTGCAGGTTGTACAGGTAATCCAGGATGTGATCCTCTCCAGAGTCGATTTTGTTATCGAAAATGTTGTCCGGATCTGTAAAGATGCTGTAGTCGGATACACAGAGTTTCATGAATAGATTTTTCTGTTCCAGTTCATCCATATCGCTGCAATGGCGTGTGATATATCCGGCAAAAATGCAGTTGAGCAGGAATGCGGCATTCTCCCTGCAGATAAGGAAGTATGGGTGCATCTGCTGTAATTCGCTGATAGCGGTGAGAAGGAGCTGTTTTCTCGGTTCTTTTCCACTGTCGATGCAGGACAGATATTCGATGAGGGGCTTTTCTGCTTTGGACAGATCGTATTCGACGAACTGCAGGAGACAGCTATGATTGGGAGGAATGAGCCGGTCCATGTTCACATACACAGGATCGACGTCACCGAATTGCGGATCCTCTTCTAATCCGATAGATAAAATGTTCTTAGGCATATTGCACCTCCGTGGACAATGTGGATATACATAATATATCACATAGATAAGTCCACGTCAAGACGGAATGCCTGGATGGAGCGGCAAAAAATAGAGGACAATGTGAAATATCGAAAAATTTACATAAGGAATGGACACTGTGGTTGATAGAGAAATCGTGTCGTTATAAAATTGTTGGAAGCGGCCTGTATTGAACAGAAACGGTCGTAATGCTGGAATGAACCCATAAGCAGTCCGTTTTTTCGGGCAGCTTCTTTGATATTGTTATGATCCCCCGAGCAGGAATAGCAGATTACGGGGAGAGGTGAAATTGGTGAAAAGCAGATACTTGAGCCTCGGTCCGGTTGAGATCGACGGTGTTAAGGAAGAGATTGTCAGATATGAAAAGCTCCCCTCCCCGTGCTGATAAAGCTGGCAAATATTCGAGTCGGGACAGCTTCCTTCTGAATGACGGTAGATATGTCTACCGGGATTGTGACGATGAAGACAAGCCTCATGGCAAGCCGTTCTTTTACCATGTGATAGAAATAACTGATCCGAAACTCCTGGAATGCCTGGAATGTCTGGATTACTTCGACCACCAGGAAGAAAAAAAGAACAGGAAGGAACGTGAGGCTCTCAGCTATAAGCATTTGAATTACAAGAAACGGGAAGACGATGGTGATGATGATGCGATGGATCCGATTGAAGAGGAATTATATAAACTTTTCCAGTACGAAGATGACTCGCGGAAAACAAAGCCGCTTCCTTTGCCATCAGAGTATTGCGTTATCAAATGCGCTATCCAGCAGATGACCCCGGCAGACCAGCGTGTATTCGAGATGGGATATGACAGTTTCCTATCGGACATGGAGATCAAGAGAATATATGACCTGGAGCATAGCGCGTGGTCGAACGAAAAGAAGCGTTTCCAGGAAAAGCTGAGGAACCTCTTCGTCGCGTTAGGCTACGACGTTCCGAAGCTTCCGACCGAAGAGGAATTGGATCAGGAAGAACAAAAAGCACAGGAGTATCAGGAAGAATACGAGAAAGCCATCGCACAGATGGAAGAAGCGGAAGCAATCGAGATAGAAGCGAAAGAGATAAGGCGGGAACTCTGGGAGCAGGAAAACCATAGCAGGGGGAGGAAAAATAGGCGGAGATAATAGATCCGGCCGCTTCACTTGACGGAGATTTACCACAAATACCACTGATTTGCTGTCCACGCAAATAATGTGAAGTCATATGCCTATCATTGTAAGCAGTAATTGTGCCCGGTAACACCGGGAGAAAGTGAGGGCGTTATGACAAACGAAAGAAGTGGTATCAGCAGGTACTGCGACACAGGATCCCTTAGGAGTTACCCGGAGGCGTTCCGATCCCTGCCGTTTTGCGTGTGGAAGATGGAGAGAGTGAACGGGCGCATGACCAAGGTGCCTTATAATCCGAAGAGTGGGTTTAAGGCTGCGGCCGATAAGCCGGGGACCTTTTCAGATCTGGACACAGCATTAGACGCCATGGAGTCTGGAGGCTACAGCGGTGTCGGCATCAATATTTCCGGGAACATCGGATGTATTGACGTGGACAAGTGTGTCGGGGATGATGGAGGACTCTCGGAAACCGCAGAAAAGGTACTGGCTCTGTTCCCGGAGGCGTTTATTGAACTGTCTCCGTCTGGAACTGGCCTCCATCTGTATTTCCTCGTGCCTGAGAAATTCTTCTACGATGCTGAGGACTACTACATCAACTGCGGGAAATATGGACTGGAAATCTATCTGCCCGGCGTCACAAAGCATTTCCTGACGGTCACGGGTAACACGTACCGCGAGGGTAATATGGACGTGACAGCATATGCGCTGGAGCAGTTCCGGGATCAGTTCATGAAGCGGCCTCAGCTGCAGCCTGTGGAAATCAGTCCTCCGGAAGAAGGCTCCGGCCTGACGGACGCAGAAGTCCTGCGGTTGTGCGCAAGCTCCCAGGGCGGACAGGCGTTCATCCGGTATTACCAGGGGGACTGGGAAAAACCGGAGGACGTCAACTGGAGCCATTCCCATGCTGACCTTTCCGTGTGCCGCAGGCTTGCCTTTTTCTGCCACGGGGACATGGAGCAGATGGACCGGATTTTCCGGGACTCTGAGCTGATGCGGGATAAATGGGACCGTCCGCTGTCCGGCAGCACCTATGGGCGGGTGACAATGCAGAACGCCATCCGGGGCTGCACCAGCTTTTATGATCCGAACTATAGAACTCCGGCAGAGACGGAATTTGCGGAAGAAAGCATAGACACAGATGGGGCTGACGACGCAGAGGAAGCTTTTGATGCTATGGAGACAGGGAGTGAAGCCCAGCGCCTGGACAGTTTCCTCACACGGGAACTGACCCTCAATGATATTATGTCCGCCGAATTTCTGGAACTGGCCATGTGGGCGAATCAAGAGGATCTGCCAAGGTATATGCAGGTGAAAGACAAGGTGCCGAAGAACCTGGGCATCCGCCGGTTTGAGCAGGAAATGAAGCGGCAGCACCAGCGCAATCAGAAACAGGATTCAGCCAAAGCTGAAATGCTGGATCTTACCGGGCAGAAGACAAAGGGCATGATCGTGCCGGAACGCTGGATCGTGAATGACAACGGGATCTGGCATTTTGAGATGGTATTCGGTGAACTGAAGCCGGTATCCATTTCTTTAGAACCTGTGTATGTCAGCGCAAAGGTGGTTAACGTGGATAACAGGACGGAGAAGCTTGAAGTCACGTTCAGGCGCAACGGCAGTTATAAATCCCTGGTCGCCCCGAGGTCGGATCTTCTCAGCAAGAACGCGGTCATCAAATATGCGGACTTCGGATTTCCGGTGTCCTCTTCCAATGCAGCGCAGATGACAAAGTATCTCGCGGAGATGGAAGCGGTCAACAACCACGCGATCCCGGTAAAGCGCGGCATCAACCGCGCAGGATGGGTTGGAAACTGTAATGGGGTCTGGCACCAACGAGAGGGACATTGAACGTCACCGACACTAATGGTGAGGATGGAAAGATTGTTCACAAAGGCCGTGGCGTCTATATTGACGTAATGGGGTCAGGCACCAAGAGGGGTCACCAATGAGGTGAATTTGGCCTTGAATAGATTCCGCAGTAAAGACAAAAGAAGACGAAGAGCTGCAAAAGATGAGGCATGAGTATTGTGAAAAGAATGGAATAATGATTACATTTTCAGATGATGATGTTGCCTTTGAAGACCTTGAATCTGCGAAATCTATTTTCATCTCGAATGATGGAGTAATCATTCATAATAATTATTTTGATGATCCAGAAAAGACAAAGTTTTGTCTGGAGGACTTCAGAAGAATTTATCCGACTATTTGCTATTTTAGATCTCTTGAACAATGTAATGGGGCACCAACGACTTGAGAAGAAGATGGAGGTTCACTGATGCATAAATATGAGAGAATTGTCTTCTGGTCAGAGGAGGATCAGGCATTTATAGTGGATGTACCAGAGCTTCCGGGCTGTATGGCAGACGGTGCAACCGTAGAAGAAGCAATTCAAAATGCGGAGAGAGTCATTACAGAGTGGTTGGAAATTGCCGCTGAAGAGGGACGGCCGATTCCGGAACCGAAAGGAAGATTATTGTTTGCGTAATGGGGTCACCTGGCCGATATCAAGTAACAGCACCAACCACATTTCACTAAACTCAAACTGCGGCAGCGCACAAACAGCGCCTTGCCGCAGTTCTTTTTGAAATGAAGACATAGAGATAGTATAATAAAGACAACGCTGTGATTTATAGCATCAATAAGCCGGGAAGGAGGTCGATCGCCGTGAGCATGAAAATGGCAGTCGGAGGCGAGTTTTTCGATCGGATCCGACAAAATGGCAGCTACTATGTAGATAAGACGGAATTGCTTTATGAGCTGGTGCACGAAACGGATAATACGGTCACCTTGTTTACCCGCCCGCGCCGTTTCGGGAAGACGCTCATGATGAGTATGATTGAGCATTTTTTCGATATTCGCCGGAACAGTAAAGAATTGTTTGAGGGTCTGGCGATCTCAAAACATGAGGAGTTTTGCACGGAATGGATGAATCAGTATCCGGTGTTGTTCATTACGCTGAAGGATGCGGAAGGGCTGACGTTTCAGAATGCTTATGCAAAGCTGAAAAATATAATTGCCGACGTGTGCAAAAAACATGAATATCTTGAAGACAGCGGAAAGATCAATTATGGAGATCGGACTATATTTGAAAATCTGATGCTGAACAGAGCGTCGGACTATGAGGTTCAAAATTCCCTTTTGATCCTTTCCCGCATGATGTCAGCGCACTACGGCAAGCCGGTCATCCTTCTGATTGACGAATATGATGTGCCGCTTGCAAAGGCAAATGAAGAGAAGGAGGCCGGCGAACGCTATTATCCTCAGATGCTGGAAGTAATCCGAGGCATGTTGAGCACGGCTTTGAAATCAAATGATTTCTTGAAATTCGCAGTCGTGACCGGGTGCCTCAGGATTGCGAAGGAGAGCATTTTCACAGGCGTCAATAATTTTGCCTCCTATTCCGTGATGGATGAAAAATTCAGCAGCTATTTCGGATTTACACAAAGAGAGATCGACAGACTGCTTAAGGACGCGGATCTGGAGGACAAGCGGGAGATCTTTAAGGAATGGTATGACGGATACAGCTTCGGAAGTGAGGCGGTCTACTGTCCGTGGGATGTCGTGAATTACACGGCAGATCTTTTATATAAAAAGACTGCAAGGCCGAAGAATTACTGGAGGAATTCCAGCGGCAATGGCATTATCAGGGATTTTGTAGAACGGAAGGAGTTCCGTGTAAAACCGAAATTTGAAGTTCTGATGAATGGCGGGTCAATTGTGCAGACCATTTCTGATGAACTGACATATGATAGTCTGCATGAGTCAGAAGAGAATCTGTGGAGTGTTCTTCTGATGACTGGATATTTGACAAAGGCCAATCCAGAGGAAGACAGCAGTGAGGTTGCGCTGAAGATTCCGAATAGGGAAATCGCAGGTATTTTCCAGGACACTGTTGTGAACTATTTTTCTGATCATGTGAACGATTCAAAGCAGAAGTCCATGATGGACGCGTTCTGGAATGGCGATGAAAAGGCTGCGTCAGAGGCTGTCAGTGATTTTCTCTGGCAGACGATCTCTTATATGGACTATCACGAGGATTATTACCATGCATTTCTTGCCGGAATCTTTGTAGGCAGGGGCTATGCCGTTGAAAGCAACAAAGAGAGAGGACTCGGGAGACCGGACATCAAGTTGATCGATGATGATCACCGCCGGGTACTAATCATTGAAGCGAAGAAATCTGACAGTGCGGCACAGATGGAGCATGACTGTGAGGAGGCTCTGCAGCAGATCAGGGACCGGGAGTATGCCAAGGGGTTGGATGCTTACCAAGTGTATTGCTATGGGATTGCATTTTATCAGAAGAGTGCGCTCGTGAAGAAACTGTAAACCAATGTAATGGGGTCAGTGCACCCTCAGGGGAACGCTTTGGACGGCAGCTGGCCGCGATGCACAGGGCGGATCCGTCCGAATGGACACCGGGCGGGCAGTACGGTTTTTGTGAGTCAAATTTCATCGGGGCCGGCAGGCAGATCAACGATATCCGGCAGGGTTGGATCGAGTTCTTCCGGGAATGCCGGCTGGAGGTGCAGTTTCGCCGGGCAGCGGATTATTTTGAAAAAGGCGAAAGAAAGGCGATGCAGAGTCTGCTGGATCATTTGGATCAGTATCTTGCGGAGCCTGCATTTCCTTCTTTGCTTCACGGGGACCTGTGGGGCGGAAACTTCGTGACGGGGCCGGAGGGATATGCGTGTCTTATTGATCCTGCTGTTTATGTCGGCAACGCGGAGGCGGATCTCGCGATGACTGAGCTGTTCGGGGGATTTTCTCCGGCATTTTATGACGCGTATAAGGAAGTAAATGAGATCGCACCGGGGTATTCTGTGAGAAGAGAGATTTATAATCTGTATCATTTGCTGAATCATCTGAATCTGTTCGGGGGCAGTTATTTTGGGGCAGTGATGAGGATTGTCAGGAGATTTTACGGGGGTTGGTAACGATCAATATGAGTAAACTTGCAGTTCTATTTCCGGGAATAGGTTATACAGCGGATAAGCCATTGCTTTATTTCAGCAGGAGAATTGCCGCAGATCTTGGCTATGAGATCCGGATTCTGGGCTATTCGGGCTTTCCGCCGAAAATACAGGGTGACAGAGGACGGATGGAGGAATCCTTTCGGATTGCCTTTGATCAGTCGGTGGAAATGCTGTCCGACATTGATTTTAATGTTTATGACGATATTCTCTTTATCGGGAAAAGCATCGGGACCATCGTGGCTGCTAAGATTGCGTCGGAGAGTCCGGTTAAGAGGCGGATCCGTCTGGTCCTGTATACGCCGTTGGAGGAAACATTTGCATTCGAATTTGGGGATGCGATTGTCTTTACCGGCGATGACGATCCCTGGGTAGGAAGAGACAGGAGCAGGATTTGTTCTATTTGCGAAGGGCGTGGAATTCCATGTAAACTGGTTCCGGATGCGAATCATTCTCTGGAGACGAAGGATCCCCTCCGGGATATGGAAATGCTGTCCGCGATTATGAAGCAGATGGAAGATTTTATCAATTTGTTGTAATGGCTGTGTAATGGGGTGTAATGGGGTCCGGTGTCTTATAAGACACCGGGGACAGTCCCTTCCTATCATGTCAAGCCCTAAATCCATGTTTTATACGGGTTTGACAAACTCCTATACCTCTTAAAACAGAGCCAGATGGGTATGGA